>QFQQ01000221.1 GCA_003243445.1 Citrobacter freundii | reverse complement strand
CGGTACCGACCTTCTCTGCAGCAGTAGCCTACTACGATAGCTACCGTTCTGCGGTACTGCCGGCTAACCTGATCCAGGCGCAGCGTGACTACTTTGGTGCGCACACATATAAACGCACCGATAAAGAAGGTGTGTTCCACACCGAATGGCTGGATTAATCTGATTTAACCCTGCTGTAAATCCAGGCCCGGGGCGCTCCTCCGGGCTTTTTTATTGCCAAAAAATGGGATTCAGTCAGGTCTGATATCCGGTGTTGTAGCAAATCACGATATACTGACGTCATGCTGAGCCGATTCGCCACAATGCTGGCGGTCTGTTTACCCTCAAATGTTTAACCGAAAGAAGTTACAGAGCGAATGAAGATAACTATCTCAGGAACAGGTTACGTAGGTCTGTCGAACGGTATTCTGATTGCCCAGCACCACGAAGTGGTCGCCCTGGATATCGTTCCGGCGAAAGTAGAGATGCTGAATCAGAAGAAATCACCGATTGTTGACAAAGAGATTGAAGAATATCTGGCGACGAAGCAACTGAATTTCCGTGCAACGACGGATAAGTATGATGCCTACCGCGATGCGGACTACGTGATTATCGCGACGCCTACCGATTACGATCCGAAGACTAACTACTTCAATACCTCAAGCGTTGAGTCTGTTATCCGTGATGTGGTCGAAATCAACCCAAATGCGGTGATGGTCATCAAATCTACTATCCCGGTTGGTTTTACAAATTCGATTAAAGAACAACTGGGCATCGACAATATCTTCTTCTCGCCGGAGTTTTTGCGTGAAGGTCGTGCATTGTATGACAATTTGCACCCGTCTCGTATCGTTATTGGTGAACGTTCCGAACGCGCGGAGCGTTTTGCGGGGTTGCTGCAGGAAGGGGCGGTTAAGAAAGATATCCCGACATTATTTACCGACTCGACCGAAGCCGAAGCCATTAAGCTTTTCGCTAATACTTACCTGGCGTTACGCGTGGCCTACTTTAACGAGCTGGATAGCTACGCTGAAAGTCTTGGTCTGAACTCCCGACAGATCATTGAAGGTGTGTGCCTGGATCCGCGAATTGGTAATCATTACAACAACCCGTCATTCGGCTATGGTGGCTACTGCCTGCCGAAAGATACGAAGCAGTTGCTGGCAAACTACGCCTCTGTGCCGAACAATATTATTGGCGCGATCGTTGATGCTAACCGCACGCGCAAAGACTTTATCGCAGATTCTATTCTTGCGCGTAAACCTAAAGTAGTTGGCGTGTATCGTTTGATCATGAAAAGTGGCTCTGATAACTTTCGGGCATCATCGATTCAGGGAATCATGAAGCGTATTAAAGCCAGGGGTGTACCCGTTATTATTTACGAACCCGTGATGGAGGAAGCTGAATTTTTCCACTCTCGGGTCGTTCGCGATCTTAATGCGTTTAAAAACGAAGCAGATATTATTATTTCTAACCGCATGACCTCAGAGTTGTCTGATGTTGCCGAAAAAGTGTATACACGCGATCTATTCGGTAGCGATTAATCGTCCTCTTCATATAAAAGGCCTTATTAAAGGCCTTTTTATTCTAAATTGGTCCGTAATTAAACTTTGTAGAAGTCACGGTACCAGTCGACAAACTTCCTCACTCCGGCCTGAACTGTTGTTTCAGGTTTAAAACCAATAACATCATACAGTGCTTTAGTATCTGCGCTGGTTTCCAGTACATCGCCAGGCTGAAGCGGTAGCATATTTTTTGTGGCTTCAATGCCAACGGCTTCTTCCAGAGCTTTGATGTAATCCATTAGCTCAACCGGTGAGCTATTGCCGATATTGTAAACCCGCCAGGGGGCTATGCTGGCTGCTGGTGTACCTGTTTCAACGGTCCACTGGCTATCTCCTTGTGGAATGACATCCTGCGGGCGAATGATTGCTTCGGCGATATCATCAATATAGGTAAAGTCACGCTTCATTTTACCGTAGTTATAGACGTCAATACTTTTCCCTTCCAGCATTGCTTTGGTGAACTTGAACAGCGCCATATCCGGACGCCCCCAGGGGCCGTACACGGTAAAGAAACGCAGCCCGGTTGTAGGCAATCCGTACAGATGGGAATACGTGTGCGCCATCAGT
>QFQQ01000102.1 GCA_003243445.1 Citrobacter freundii | reverse complement strand
AAATATTCAATTCCTTCAGGACGCTTCAACAGCAGTAAGCGTAAAATCTGCGAAATCAGCGGGAACCTTACGCAAGTCCTAAAATTTGGGTAACTACTAGCCCTTGGGGAAAGATTTAGAGGGGGCCCTCAATGTTTCCCTTTACCACCACCAGCAGGTCCGCGGTAATTCAAAATATCCCTGTCAAACAAATACAGACCACTCTTATCATCACCGATCAGCTCCAGTTTATCATTCAATACCCTTGCCGTTCTTTCTTCTTCGATCTGCTCATTCACATACCATTGTAAAAAATTATGCGTGGCATAATCTTTTTCCTGCAGTGATAAATGCACAAGATCATTAATGCTATTGCTTACCTGCAGTTCATGCTTTAAAAACTCTTCAAACACCCTGCGCAGCGATTGAAATGTGATCATCGGTTGCGGCAACGGCGGTATTGCCGCAAATCCGCCTCTTTCATTGATAAAACGGATCAGCTTCAATTCATGCACACGCTCCTCATCTGATTGTTTATAGAAAAACTCTGTCACCCCTTCAAGGCCCGGTTGTATCTCGGCCCAGGAAGCCATGGCCAGGTAGGCCTGTGAAGACTCGGCTTCCATCTGTACTTGCTTGTTTAACGCATCCTGAATGGCTTTAGATAACATAGTCGTTTGGTTTAGACTGACAATATACGAAGTGGATTTATAGAATTTGTTGGATTAAACCAATTTTAGCGCGTATTTGATCGACTCATGACAATACTCTTCACTGCCTATTCTCCCAAAAATCCATACACACCATCTAATGAAAATCCCGTAAGCCTGAGAATTTCCAACAAAAGAAAACTGGTCTTCTCCGTCAAACAACGATTAATCAAACGTTAACGGCCCTTTCCGTTAATCCAAAAAATCCAATAAATCCCCGTCCGGATCGCCGTTTTTATTTATTTTCAACCCCTCTTATTCACCCGTGGAAAGTAGCTTCCACGTTTAAAAACAACTCAATCAACATGATCAAAACAAGGCTCGCATGGGCCATGGGAACATTGCTGGCGGTTGGTTCGCTGAACGCACAGCAACCCGCGACCTCTACCCAATCCAAGTATGATCCCCATGCCTTATTCTCTCCCCTCTTCTACACGCAGAATGGCAACGAATACCGCGCCGCTACCGGCGAACCCGGCCCTGCTTACTGGCAGAACAAAGCAGACTATCAGATCAATGCCAGCCTGGATGATACAAAAAGCCAGGTGACTGCTACCGTGACCATTTCTTATAAGAATAACAGCCCGCTGAAACTTCCTTATATCTGGCTGCAGCTCGACGAGAACCTTTACACCAAAGACTCCCGCGGCCAGGCAAAAATGCCGGCGACCGGACGCAGCCGCTATGGTGATGCAAAAAGCTCTTTCGATGGTGGCTATAAGATCAAATCTGTTGAAGTGATCAATGGTACTACTGCTGCAAAGGCCGACTATCTCGTAACTGATACAAGAATGCAGGTGAAACTGGCCAACGCGATCGCAGCAAAAGGTGGTACACTGAAGCTGAAGATCGAATATTCTTACACCGTTCCTCAATATGGTGCCGACCGTACCGGTATTCAGCCAACAAAGAATGGCGATATCTATGCGATCGCACAATGGTATCCACGCCTCTGCGTATTTGATGATGTACGCGGATGGAATACGGATCCTTATCTCGGCGCCAGCGAGTTCTATCTCGAATACGGAGATTTTGATGTGAACATCACCGCACCTGCAAGCCATATCGTGGTGGCTTCCGGCGAACTGCTGAACCCTCAGGATGTATTCACTGCAAAACAATTGCAGCAATACAACAAAGCAAAACTCAGCGACGAAACAGTGATGATCCGTGACAGCACTGAAGTAACTGATCCTTCGTCAAGACCTTCAAAGCCTACACTGACCTGGAAATACAAGATCACCAACTCACGCGATTTTGCATGGGCATCTTCCAAATCATTTATTCTTGATGCAGCAAAAATGAATCTTCCTGACGGTAAGAAAGGATTGGCGATCTCTGCTTATCCGATCGAATCAAACGGTAAGAATGCATGGGGCCGCGCAACTGAATATACCAAAGGCTCTATCGAGAATTACTCCAAACGCTGGTTTCCTTTCCCTTACCCTTGTGCGGTGAATGTGGCGACCAATATCGGGGGTATGGAATATCCCGGTATCGTTTTCTGTAGCTATCGTGCAAAAACGGCTGGCCTCTGGGGTGTAACCGATCACGAGTTTGGCCATACATGGTTCCCGATGATCGTAGGAAGCAATGAAAGAAGATATGGATGGATGGATGAAGGGTTCAACACATTCATCAATGGTATTGCTGAAGATGATTTCAACAAAGGCGAATATGCATCACCCAAAAGAAGTGCGCATGGCAGCCGTTTGTTCAGCAGCAATATCGAGTCTATATTAAATACACCGGATGGTATGCTTGAAAGAAACATCGGCAATCTCCTTTACAGCAAACCTGGCTTTGCATTGGGCTTATTGCGTGATGAAGTGCTCGGACCTGAGCGTTTTGATTATGCATTCCGCAAATACATCCGCGACTGGTCATACAAACACCCGACGCCATGGGATTTCTTCCGCAGCATTGAAAACTCTGCTGGTGAAGATCTCGCATGGTTCTGGAAAGCGGTGTTCATTGAAACCTACTCGCTTGACCAGGCTGTAAGCAAAGTAGAATACGTAGACGGCGACGCTAAAAAAGGTGCGCTCGTAACGATCGACAACCTTGAAAAAATGGCGATGCCTGTAACGATCGAATACACTACAGCAAGCGGCAAAACAGCCCGTAAGAAATTACCGGTTGAGATCTGGCAGAATAATATCAGCTGGAAAGCATTGTTGCCAACGGAAGAAGAAGTTACAAAAGTGGTGATCGATCCGGATAAAGTATTACCGGATGCAAACAGTGCAAACAATACCTGGACGAAGTAATAGAAAGATTATATTTATTGATAAAATCCCATCCGGTTTGGATGGGATTTTTTATGTGATGTTTTTGGTTGACATGGTTTTAAGATATATATCTTTACCGTTATCTACAGACGGGAGTTCCTGCAAAAAGTTTCATTTTATGAAGCATTCCATAAATTAAATTAGCTATTCGGAAGAACTCATTCAACTGCCAACGAATCGCGCATTCCTTACCCACAATTGAAATTCAATGTCGTTTAGATAAGGCTTCAACGCTTTGTCATCCCGGCCGGGCGACCTAAGATTACTTTCTACTGTCGGGCTGCGAGAGCCGGGATCTCCACAATTGAGAGGCTCCCGGCTCTGGCAGCTTCAAATTTGCATCAAACATTAGGTCGCCCGGCCGGGATGACAAAGCGTTGAAGCCTTATCTAAACGACATTGAATTAAAATTGCGGGCTGGTTGCACTTCAAAATAACGGATCATTATTTCCATCATAACACTCTTCAAATAAATCCAGAATTCAGGATGGTCGTTTAGGCGTTCTTACCGTCTTCCCGTCTTTCCGGTTTATTTTTTACCGGTGAGACGAGGCGGCGGTAAGAAAGTACAAAAGAAAATGTTTAACTAACCCAACTTGCCAGTTATAGCTTTATGACCGTTCGATGGCCGATGACTGTAGTAATATAACTGGCAAGGTGGGTTAACTAAACGAGATTGAATTTTAACTGTAGGCTGGTTGCACCGCAAAATAACTGCTCATTATTCCAACTGTAAAAGTCTTCGATCCCGAAATTTTTAAGAGACAAATAATAAGTCAAGCCCCTCGCACATTCTTATCTTATCAACACCACCGTCCCCTTCCTGAATGCCTTATCCTCACAAATCGTTTTCGCTTCGATCCAATACACATACGCATCCGGTGGTTGCTGCTTGCCATTATAAGTTCCATCCCAGCAATCATTAGGGTTTGTTGTGGTGAACATCACCTGGCCTTTCCTATTAAATACCGATAACCTGAAATTCGAAACATTTCCCCAGGCCTTCGCACCAAAGCAATCATTCTTACCATCGCCATTTGGTGTAAAGGCATTTGGTAATTCAAAACTGCCATCGCCAATGCTGCGATCAACGATCACACGAATGCTATCCTGTACCTGGCAACCGTCAGCAGAAGTGGCTAATACATGATAGGTGGTACTGCTCGCAGGCGTTACCGTGATTGACGGCGTGGTTGCTCCCGTTATCGCCGGATCTGTCGATTTCCACAGATACGTGCTCGCTCCCGATACACTGAGATGGGAGATCGCCAGTTTACAATTGATATCGTTGTCTTTTGTTTTCACCAGTTGCGGTATCGGATACACCGTGATATTACCTATCGCGGAAGTATCACCACAACCAAAAGAGTTTTCAACCAGCACACGTACGGCTGTTACATCATTCGATGTACTGTTAAGCGGAACATGAATATCCAGGTTGAACGGATTGGTAAAGCTGCGGATCTGTCCATTTACATACCAGTAAACAGACACAGGATCAGTGCCGGTATAATTGTATGCCGCATTCAGTTTGATGGTTGTATCATGTGTACAGGTGCCAAAGTCGGCCGGCAGGAAACTTACATTTTCAACCGTGTTCAATACATTGATCTTTGTGATGCCTGAATACACAGCCTGGCATGCACCATTCTGTACCAATGCGCGATACCATGTTGTTACAGCAAGATCTTTATACTTAAAGAAGAGTTCTTTATTATCCAATGGCATCCAGCTTGCACCATTATTGATAGATGCCTCCCAGCGAACAACCTGACCGAGCTGGCCGGTCAAATAAACTGTCCCGTCATTTCTTCCGCGGCAAACAGTAGCATCCGGTGCGGTAACGCCCGCAACCGTAGGTTCCGAAACAGTAACAGTAATGCTGTCATTCGCCGTGCATCCATCAATGGTAACAGCTACATAATAGATACCGTTATGCGTGATATTTCCATTTGGAATAACCGGTGATTTGATGATGCTCTTGAACCCATTCGGCCCATTCCACTCATAGGTTGTACCACCAGTTGCAGTCACGTCAGCGTTTAACAGGATCGTTTCTCCCTGGCATAGCGGTGAATTCGTTTCCGCCATTACAGAGAAAGGAGCTGTATCGATCAGCAGGAACGGACCAGCAATGTTGGAGTTACATCCGTTGCGGCTCACCATTACATTGGTGTATACGCCGGCTGTCATTCCACTGATGATCACGCTGCCGGCATTGTTTGCGGTAAGTGTTTCAGTAACGATTGGTCCCGCATTCTTGCGGTAATACACCGTATAAACCTGGTTTGCGATTAAGCCGTTCAAAATGATAGAACCTGTGGCGGTGCCGCAACCGATCGGGTTGATATGGGAACTGCTGGTGATCGTGGGCAGCGGCAGGATCACAACATTGAGCGATGCAGATGGCGAAACACAACTACCCGTAACAGAAGTAACACTCAGCGAATACGTTCCGGCCATTGCAGTTGTTGCGCCTGTGATCGCAGGATTTTGTTCATTGCTGGTGAAGCCATTCGGACCAGTCCATGCATAAGAGATCGCCCCGGGGAACGAAGAAGAAGAACTAAGCTGTATCGTTTCATTCAAACAGGTCGTAACTGTATTGGGTAATGTCGGAGCAAGCGGTCTTGAATGGATCACTACATTCACCGATGCCGGAAGTGAAGGACAATTATTCAGCGTAGCGATCACGCTATATGCGCCACCCGCAGCAAGTGGCGCAGCATTGATCACGGGATTTTGCTGCGTACTTGTAAATGAATTGGGCCCTGTCCATGCATAAACCGAACCTGCCGATGAAGCGGCATTCAACTGGAAGTTTTCTCCCTGGCAAACAGGTGCGGTAGTGCTCACCGTCGGTGCCGGCGGAGGATTGGGATCTGTGAGTGTAACAGGTCCGATCGCATTGGAGGTACAGCCCTTCAGTACAACGTAAATATTTGTATACACCCCTGCAGTAAGAGTTGGAATTATCACATTACCACTCGCATCGGAAATGATCGATAAGGATACAGGCGTTCCGCCATTCTTCGTATAATATACATTATAAGATGTTGATGAAGTCAATCCATTCAGCGTGATCGATCCCGTTGATGAACCGCATGAAGCAGGATCCTTAAAAGTATTGCCTGAAATAACCGGCACAGGGTTTACGGTTACCTGCACTGCGGCCTGTGCTGATGCACAACTTCCCGTAACTGAAGTAATGATAACGTTATACAAACCACTCATAGATGTAGTGGTATTGGGTATAATTGGGTTCTGATCAGTACTTGTATAAGCATTCGGACCGGTCCAGCTATAACTGACCTGTCCGGGGAATGATGTAGATGCATTAAGATTGATCGTCTCACCCGCGCAGATCGTGATCGGGCTTGTTACGGCAGGGGCCGCAGGTCTTGGATAGATCAATACATCCAGCGCTGCCGGTGCTGACTGACAATTATTGAGCACCGCGGTCACATGATAAATGCCGCTCAGGCTCGCTGTAGCGGAGTTGATCACAGGATTTTGCTGAGCACTTGTAAAACCATTTGGCCCTGTCCATACATAGCTTACACCGGGTGTGGTGGAACTGGCACTCATGTTCAATGATCCGCCTTCGCAGAATGGCGCGTTGCTGCTGGTAGTTGGGGTTGCCGGTGGGTTGGGGTCTGTGAGTGTATATGGTCCAACCGCGTTGGATACGCAACCATTCGATGAAACACGTATGTTTTCATAAAGACCCGCTGTCAGTCCGCCGATCACCAGTTCGCCTGAAGCGTTTGATGTGATGGTCTTTGTTACAGGTGTGTTATTGAACGAATACAATACAGTGTAACTGGCAGATGCAGTCAGACCATTCAACGTGATGGTACCTGTTGCGCTTGCGCAATTCAATGGCATGGTAGAACTGCTTCCGCTGATAACGGGTATAGCATGCACGTTCACCGTGATCATTGAGCGGGGGCCTTCACAACCGGTCGTATTGTTGGATTGACTGACATAATAGTTCACAGCACCAATATTGATCGTTGACGGGGTCGGAGCGGTAGTCGAACCTGTTCCTCCTGTGGATGTACTGTACCAGTTCAATGTATGACCAGGTGCGGCTGTTGCTGTAAGTGCTGTTGCAGGATCACCCTGGCAATAGTTCACTGTTGCAACGCCGGGAGCCTGCGGAGTAGGGTTCACCGTTATGGTAAAGACTGATTGCGCAGAGCAACTGTTGGAAAGCGCCGTAACGGTGATCGTCGCCACAAGCGGTGTAGTACCGTTGTTTGTTGCCACAAATGAATTGATACTGCCGGATCCGCTTGATGGTAATCCGATCGCAGTATTGTTATTGGTCCAGGTGACTACTGCACCCGGTGTTGTGCTGGCGATATTCAGGTTACCGGTATTTTCTCCGTTACAGAATGCAGAAGAAGAAGGCACGGAAAGATTCGCGCTGGAACTGATGGTGAATTGCCTGTTGACGGTTGTTGTGCCGCATTCATTCGTAACAGCAAGGCTTACGGTATGTACACCGGGAGTGGTAAATGAAATATTACCGGGGTTAGCACTGGTCGCATTGCCGGCCGGCGCACCATCAAACAACCATGCATAAGTAAGCGATGATTCGCCGCAGCTGACAATAACGGGCTGAGGGTTATAATTGACCACATCACACGCATCGGGGATATTGGCTAAGGTAACGTTGGGCTTTTGTTTCACTTTTACAACGCGCTGCAATACTGTATTACCACAAGGGCTGTTGATCGTAAGGGTGATGGTGTACGTACCAGGGTTGTTGAAAGTGAAAGAGGGATTTGCTGAACTGGCATCGGTGCCATTTGCAAATGCCCAGGCGGAACTGGTTCCACAGAATCCTGCCGAATAACTCACCGTCCAGTTGTAATTGGTCGCTCCGCAGGTGGAAGTTATGGACGTATTAGTGGCATTTACTGTTCCGCCGACACAGGTTGTAAGATTATCAAGAGTGAAATTTGCGGTGGGCTTTTCAGTGATACACACCTGTTTCGAGATCGTATTGCTACCGCATCCATTGGATACAACCAGCGTAACTGTATAGTTTCCTGCGGTTGTATACGTGTGAGCAGGAGGATTTGCCGATGTAGACGTGTTGGCAGCTCCACTTGCGGGATCGCCGAAATTCCAGCTGTATACGGTTGCGGTAGAGCAGTTCAGATAAGAACCCGCTTTTGTTTCATTGATGAATGAAACCGGTTGTCCAACACAACCGGGCGCAGGAGATGTTGAAAAACCCGGTTGAGGTTTTTTATAAACCTGTATTTCCGGACCAATGAACTGTGTGGACTTACAATAGTTTTGGGTGGTCAGAACAGGTTTGATGGGACCATTCACACAGGAAGAAGCAGTATAAATATGGGTAATAACTTCACTTGTATTAGTCGAGTTGATCGGATGTGTGAATTCCTGGAACTGGCCATCACCAAAATCCAATCTGTATTTGGTACCCGGGGAATTTTGCATCCAAAGCCCGATTTCCAATTTCACTTCAACAGATTCGCAACCTGACAGCTGACTGGAAGTACCAAGACTGGCACTTGGTTCAATCTGATTTGCGACCGGATAAGTTTTCTTTGACACACATCCGTTTGTCCCCGTTGCAGTGATCGAGAGATCAAACGCACCAAGTTGGGTATAGGTATGGCTGCGCGGAAAACTTCCCGCGCTTAAGCCTGTTTCAACGGTTCCATCTCCCCAGTCCAACGTATAGCCTGTAATGCAGCCGCTATTGGGAGAAACATTGTTCACCTTTAACGTAAAGGTGGAATTGCCCGGTGTAGGAGCGTTATCACAATTGCTGAATGGTGAGAACAGATCATCATCCTGCAACTCAACAGCAGGCGCCTGTTTGATGGTAACTGAACCCGTCGCTGTAGCCGAGCACCCCTTCGCATCTGTTACCGTTAAACTGACCGGGAAGTTCTGCGTGCCGCAACCCAAAGAAGTATAAACATGGCCTGGATTCGCACCACCGGATGTACCGCCATCACCAAACTGCCAGCTATACGTATAAGGAGCAGTGCCGCCGGTAACGGTACTTGCAAAATTGGCGCTGCTGCCCGAACACACATTTGCGGGAGAGGTAAAGGAAACTACAGGCTTCGGCCGTACATTCACCACAACAGGGTTAGCCGTGTTTGTAACGCCACCCGTGACATAGCTCACCGAATAAGATCCACTTGCGGAAACTGTCAATGTCTGGTTGGTTGCCCCGGGGATCGGAGCATTATTATTGAACCATTGCCATGGCGCACCAGCCGGCGCGGTAAGCGTAACACTCTCTCCCTGACAGAGATCAGTAGGTCCTGATGCAGTAATATTTTGTGCAAAACTGCAGATGCCGGAAAGCATTGCAGCCAAAAAGAAATAAATCCTCATAAGCGGTTGGTAAGGCCTGGTGGGGCTTGACAGATAAAGAAGATAGGAAAAGTTTCAGGCTTTTCACTATTTCAGGAGATAAAAATGCAAATTTAATTTGAGGATTGGGAGCGATTATCGATTAAATCTTTATGATTCAACCCGCTTTTGGTTCAGTTAACCCAACTTGCCTGTTAAAGTGTTATAGTAGTCCGATGACCGATGGCCGACTTAACACCATAGAATGACCATTTTAACGCCGTATTACCGGATCATGGGTTCTTTCAGGCGCTAAGTCGGCCATCAGCCATCGGTCATCAGTCATCCGCCATACCAGCAAATCTCCCTGGCCTTGAGCTTCAATCACTGGTTCGGCGCTCCTGTTTCCTTCCCGGTTCTATCGACATATATCGCCCGGCCATTTTTTACCGCCACGGCTGTTTCGCCGATGAACTGTTGAATGAAGCCATCAAATTTTGCAGGAATAATGATCTTACCGGTATTGTCCATCACACCCCATTGACCATTGCTCTCAAAGAAAAGATGCTCGCCACTACTGCTGATCTGGCTGTACGCAGGAGGAACGATCTCCTTTCCTGTATTATTCACCACGCCACTTTTTGCACCCACCACCACTACAGCTACGCCATTCCGGAAATACGTAACCTTATCATATTTCTGCTCCGTAATGGCCTTGCCGGTTTTATCGATAAATCCATACTTCACATTTTTTATTATACCGAAGCCCTCCATGAAAGGAAACGCGTCTGCATATTGAGGCTGGATCACTTCACGGCCATTCATATCAACATAACCAACCTTTCCATTCAACTCAACCACAGCCACACCATCAGAAAAGTTTTCAACGCCATCATATTTTACGGGAACGATCTCCTTTCCCGTTTTACTGATGATGCCATATTTTTTATTTAACTGAACCACGGCTGTTCCATTGGAGAACTGATCAGCGAGATCATATTTTGGCTCAACAACGCGGCGGCCGGTTGAATCGATATAACCAAATTTATGATTCACCTCTATAGAGATCATACCATCAGAGATCTCTTTGATGCCTTCGTAGTAAGGCAAGGTAAGGATCTGTTCAGAAGCTGTTGAAAACAGGCCGTAGAGTTTCCCTGAGTAATTCTTTGCCTCTTTTGTATTTTTTGCAGTGATGATCAGGTTATATCCAAGATCCAACAGATCGAAGTTAACATCATCAAAAATTGCCGGTGTATATTCTTTCCCGTTTTTATATAGCAATCCCCATTTCTGCTCTTCAGTACTATAAAACGCAGCCCAACCTTTATGAAATGGCGTAAGCTTTCCATATTTTGCAGAAATAACTTCCTTGCCCCGCTTGTCGATATAGCCTGCTTTAAGTCCTTTCGAAACATACAGCAATCCATCCTGAAACCCGCGCGGACCATTCCAGTTGCCGGCGTATGTATAAAAGTTATGATCATACTCATAAGGCACGACCAGCTTTCCTGTCTTATCAATAAAGCCCTGCTTATCATAAATCGAGGTACCCTTCAGCACCTTAGCCAGACCTTCAGAAAAACTGCTTGCCTCATCGAAATCAAACGGAATAACCTTTTTGCCGTTGCGGTCAATAAAACCATACTTTCCTTTATACTGTACAGCGGCGAGGCCCTCGCTGAATTCATAGGCATATTCGTAAGAAAAGGAGATCACCTCGCGTCCTTCCATATTGATGAAGCCATACTTGCCGCCTTTTTTTACTGCAGCCTTTTCTTCATGAAACAAACCCGCTTCATCATATTGAGGAGCGACAACTTCTTTACCCGTTTCATTTATGTATCCCCATTTACCATTGAGCTTCACAGCAACCAGCCCTTCAGAAGATTCCTGCACGTCTTCATACCGGGGCATAACAAGCAGCTTGCCGTTCGCATCCGTGAAGCCTATCTTCTGATTATCTTCAAAAGGAAAAATAGTCTGTGTATTCAGCCAGGAGTTTTGCGCCATGGCCGATTGGAGAATACCCGAAAAAGCAACGAGGAGTAAAAACTTTCGCATAGGTGGTGGATTGATAACGGAGTTTAAACGTTAAGCCGGATAAAACATTGTTTTGATCCGGCCGGTAAGATCTGAAAAAAATGGTTTTCCCGCAAGTGGAGTACGCGCAAATCCCAGATTTCCACCATCGGCCTCAGGCCGAAAGGCAAGGTCGTTTTCTCAGGCTTCTTCCCGTCTTCCCGCCTTACCGGTAAAATTAAACCGGTAAGGCGGGAAGACGGGAAGAACTTGAAAAGCAGCGGCTGAACTAAATGCCGTTGATATCTTGTTAGAAGTAGGTGATAATGAAAGTCCGGGCGGCAGGACCACCTAAGATTTTGCCGATCAACCATTGTTCCCATAGGTTAGTGATCCTGTCCACCCGGACTGAACGCGTGAGCGTTTATGAAAGAGCTTATATATTAATGCGCGTTGCTCAGATCGAGCTTCTCGCCTTTTTTCTTTCTATTGCCTTTTACCATTAATACGAATGGGATACAAAGCAGGAAGAGCACACCGATATATAGAAACACATCCATGTAGGATAATACCATGGCCTGCCTGGTCACACCACCATCCAGCGCTTTATAGGCAAACTGCCGGGCGAGATTGAATGGTATGCCATGAGCCGCAAAATTTTGTTGCATTGCATCAACCCTTGACTGAAATACAGGATCGGTCACGTCATAGTTCGGCAAAAGATCACTTCTATGCAGCATTACCTGTCTTGACATAAAAGTAGTGATAGCAGCAATGCCGAACGAACCTCCCAACTGGCGCATCATCCCCGTGAATGCCGCACCCTCACCGATCTGCTTTCCTTTCAAGCTACTAAGCGATAGTGATGTGATCGGGATAAATAACAATCCCATTCCAATACCCCGCATCATCAGCATCCAGAAGAAATCTGATTTTGCTGTGTCCGGTGTAATGATCTTAAATCCCCAATAGCAGAAGAAGAAAAACGTGAGCATTCCCAACGAAACAAGGAATTGCTGCGGAATACCGCGCTGCAAAAGCTGCGCGATCACCGGCATCATGAATGCCGTCATCAATGCTGCGGGCACCATCAGCATACCCGCCTGGGTCGCCGTCCATCCAAGTGTAGCCTGCGTATACAGGGGTATAACAAAGGTTGATCCATACAGGCCAAAACCCATAATGAATGAAAGCACGGTCCCCACACGAAGATTACCATTCTTCAATACTCTCAACTGCACCACCGGGTTTTTCGCTGTCCATTCCCTCCAGATAAAAAAGAAACCACCAAGTGCTGCCAGAACTGTAAAGAACGTGATCGTACTGCTATTGAACCAATCATCATCCTGTCCTTTTTCCAAAACATATTGCAACGATCCGACAAACACCGCAAGAAGACCAATACCAGCCCAATCCACTTCACTGGCCTTACTTTTTGAGCCGTACCGTGGGCTTCTTACAAACTGCAACGTCAGCAATGTTGCAATCACTCCAAGCGGAATATTGATATAAAAGATATACGGCCAGCTAAAATTATCGACGATATAACCACCGAGTGGCGGACCCAAAGTTGGTCCAACGATCACACCAAGACCGTAGATGGCTTGCGCCATACTTCTCTTTTCAGGAGGATAACTTTCCGTAATGATCGTCTGGGAAGTAACAAGCAATGCACCACCACCTACACCTTGCAGGAAGCGGAAAATGATCAGCTCTTCGATCGTGGTTGCATTACCACAGAGGAATGAACAGATCGTAAACAATATGATAGACGCTGCGAAATAATTCCTCCTGCCAAACTGCTGAGCGAGCCAGCTTGTCAAAGGAATAATGATCACGTTACCGATCGCGTATGCCGTTACCACCCATCCCACTTCGCTGGTGGTAGCACCAAGGTTTCCCTTCATGTCATTGATCGCCACATTCACAATGGTGGTGTCCACTATCTCAAGTAAGGCACACACGATTGCGGTCAACGTTATGATCACCCGCCTCGAACCGTATTCAATTAATGATTCCTGTTGCATTCTTCAAAATTTGAAATGCTTCTATAATGTTGTTCCAAAGTTTAAAGGTTTAAAAGTTTAAGGTTCTTCCAGACAATAAACGTTCTTTGGTTGGTAGTTTTAGCTGTTCCTGTTTGATATAAATCCTTTGCTGTAAGAACCTTAAACCTTTAAACTTCAAACGCTTAAACCTTCTTAATCGAGATGCACATCCACCAACACATTCATCCCCGGACGCAATTTCTTCACCAATGAATCTCCTTTATCCGAGAACTCGATCTTCACCGGCAGACGTTGTACCACTTTTACAAAGTTGCCGCTCGCATTGTCCGGAGGCAGCAGCGCAAATGTTGCACCTGTCGCAGGTGAAAATGAAGTCAGTGTTGCTTCAAACTTATGACCGGGATAAGCATCCGCCTCCACGATCACTTTCTGACCGATCTTCATTTTATCAAGCTGCGTTTCCTTGAAGTTCGCCACCACCCATATTGCATCGCCATGAACGATGCTGAATAATGCCTGGCCAGCCTGTACGAACTGTCCCGGCTGTACGTTCACTTTTGAAACCAGCCCATCCTGCGGAGCAGTGATCACTGTATAAGATAAATTCAGTTTTGCAGCATCCACATCTACTTCGCGCTGGTGAATAGTTGCCTCAGCGATATTGATCTGCGATGCTGTTGCCACGCTTTGCACGGCCACAGCATTTGTCTGCTGAACCGCTTGCTTGCGTTGTTCCTGCAAGATATCCAACTGACGCTCGGCGCTTTGCTTGGCGGCAGAAGCCTGCTCGTATTGTTGTTGCGTAATAGAATGATCTTTGATCAGGTTTGCATAGCGATCAAAATCCTGTGTTGCTCTCCAGAGATTTATTTTTGCTGCTTCGATTTGTGCATCGATCGTACCTACTGAAGCTTTCGCTGTGGCAATGCCTGCTTCAGCTGCATTTGTGGTTGTTTGCGCAGAACCACGGTTTGATCTTGCGATCTGCAATGCCGCTTCCGCCTGATCTACTTTCAGTGCATAATCACGGTTGTCAAGTATCAGTAAGGTATCACCTTTCTTCACCTGCTGGTTATCTTTCACACGTACCTCTGCTACATATCCTGCCACACGCGGGATCACCGGGCTGATGTCGCCGCTTACCTGTGCGTCTTCTGTATCTTCATGGTGAAGACCATGCTGGTATTTTGAAATACCGAACCATCCACCACCGATCACCAGTACTGCAAGTACGATCGGGAATACGAGGTTCCGTTTTTTTGGAGTTGAGTGTTGAGCTGTTGTTTCCATATCAATGAATTGATTCTTTCTTTAATTATTTTTTTGTAGCATTCTGAAGCATGCCCGCTGCTTTTAAGAGATCGTTATACTTCACTATGGCATCCGCTTTTGCATACACATAGTTCACTTTTGCTTCCAGTTGCGCTACATCGGCATCCAGCAGATCCGTTGTTGTGGCAAGACTGTTATCATATTTGTTCTTCGTAATGCGGTAGTTCTCTTCAGCCTGTTCGATCGCTTTCTGATACACCTGGATCTTCTTTTGATTACTGAGCACGTCCAGGTAATTCTTATTTACTTCCAGGCGGACCTGGTCATTCAGCAATCCCTCATTCGCCACGAGTTGTTTTACGCGCGCTTCACTTTGCTGAACTTTAGCTTTGTTCTTCCACAGTGAACCGATATCATACGAAACACCAACACCCAGATTCACCGCGTTCGTCACTGTGAGAAGATTCGGAATATTTGCGGCAACATAGCCACCGGTAAGATTCAGGCTTGGGTACTGCTCCGCTTTGCTTGATTTCACATTGAAATCAGCAGATTTCTTTTTCAGATCAAGTGAAGAGATCTCTTTGCGGTTGGTCAATGCAGACTGAACATAAGTATCCAGTGCATCGAGTTGTGCAGGCTGGTCAACGATCGCAGTATCCAATTGCAATTGTGTTGACTCCGGCAATCCAAGCAGCAGATCCATATTCACCGTTGCCAGTTGATAATTGTTCTGTGCATCAACCAATGCCAGTTCTTTATTGGAAGCCTGCAATTGCGCTTTCAACAGGTCGTTGCGTGCAAGCAGTCCATTCTTCTCCAGGTCTGAAAATTCTTTCACACGCTGTTGCGACTGTGCAAGGCTTTCTTTCACCAGCTTCACCTGTTCGCTTGCTTTATATAAATTGAAATACGCTTCGACAGTATTCTGTATCACCTCATCTTTCTGTACATCCGCATCCAGTTTTGCGGCTTCAGCCAGCAGCTTGGATGATTCGATGCCATAACGGATCCTGCCACCCTGGTAAACAGGCATTGACACGTTAGCCAAACCATACATGACCTGGTGTACCTTGGGTGTTTCCTCAGTGCTGCCGCCACCGCTGTTGTCCTGTTTTGTTTTCATGTCAATATTCGGACTGTTCAGCCACAGGTAAGAACCTGAAATGCTGGCGTTGGGCAACTTTTTGTCTACGGCTTCCTTTAATGCGGCGGTTGCTTCTTCGATCTTAGCCTCGCTGTTCTTGAGCTGATGGCTGTTCTTGATGCTCAGCTCGATCGCTTCAGGTAAGGCAAGAGATCTTGTCTCCTGCGCGTGCAGCCCTGAGAAGGCAATCAACATCGCGGCTCCCAGCAGGAGTGTTAGTTTATTGTTCATACATCAATGTTGCTTTAAATATTCCCTTTAAATGATGACTCAGTTTTTTGCGGATATACTTTTGAAAGTCTTCTTCCGCCATGGATTGAAGATTGTTCATCTCCTTATATATATGTTGAGTCGTAACCATCTGGCTGATCGTTCCCACAAGTGTGATCATCAGCAATGAAACGTCTATGTTCTTTCTGAATTCACCGCTGCGTTGTCCCTGTGCGATCAGTTCCTTGATCAGTGCCTGGTTTTTTCTCTTGATATCCTGGATACGATCCGCGATCAACCCGTGGTTGTTCACCATCTGTTCCCGCACCATGATGCGGTGAAAACATTGCTGGCTCAACAATTTATCTATATACCGGTCGATCAGCTTCTCCACTTTCTGCAATGGTGAAAGATTTTTATCCTGCACCATTTCCTGCAACTGTAAAATGGATGAGCTGGCTCGATTGTCAAACATCGCTTCCATCAATTTCTCCTTGGAACCGAAATAATAAGAGATCATCGCAAGGTTGACACCAGCACCTTCGGCGATATCCCTGACAGAAGTTCCTTCAAAACCTTTATCAGCGAACAGCTTTTCGGCCGCCTCCATGATCTGAACCTGCTTTTCGTTATATGCTGACATAATTAGTAATTGAAATCGGACGCAAATTAAACACTTGTTTAATCTTAAACAAACGTTTAATTAACCATTAACCAAATTTTTTTTCTGCTGATGGTTGGGAATCAGGCTGATTTAGATGGGAAGTATTTCATTTTGAGGGAAAAGAATGCCCGGAAAGAGGTTTGGAGGTAAGGGAAAATAATTTAAAATATATGGCGCAGGGGCCCTGAATCTCTCCGCTGCAGCGGACTTCCGTATACCCACATCTTTTAACTAATTCGAATGGCGTAAGGCTCCCGCAGATTTCGCAGATTTGTCATTCCTGCTATCGAAATACCATTTTATAAAGGGAAAATTTCCGTGTCAGTATGCGCGGATTACGCAGATGACAGTCTGTTATCAGCAACTAATCTGCGAAA
>QFQQ01000017.1 GCA_003243445.1 Citrobacter freundii | reverse complement strand
TTGTTGCCCCTAAAACTTTCGTTTCAAAATCAGTTTTGCTATATTTTCTTGGTGCGTAACAAGCCAATATTTTTTGTTCAGGTAAAATAGTACCGTCATTGCCTTTATCCTTATTCCTTCTGATAGGAGTATAATTATCGACGCCATATTTCAAAAGAAACATTTCATCAATAAATTCTTCGAACTCAAATCCTTCTTTGGATTGAATTTGCATTTTAAAAGCATTCTTTAATAATTTATCCATATACAAATCAGAGTTCCAAATTAATTTTAACCGTACCGTCAAATCCTTTTTCTACTATCTCTTTAAGGGTTTGAAGTTTGATATTATTTCCATAATCAGTTTCGACCTTAGAAATATAACTCCTTTTCTTACCTACTTTTTGGGCTAATTGTTCTTGAGTTAATTGCCTTTGTTCTCTGGCTTCCTTCAGCATTTCTCCAATATGTCTGCCTGATATCTTCATCTCAAAAATGATTAAAATTGACTTTATTATGAATGTACAAATGTAATTTAAAAGTTGCATTGAACCAACTGTAAATTGCATAAAAGCATCTGGTTATTAGTGCTTCTTCCTTGAAGATTTCCACCCAAAAAGCCACTCACAGCCAAACACTTCCTCTGACTGCCACTTTAAGGTAACGCCTCAATTTCCATAACACCTTTGTCCCGAAAGTCCGCAAGGTGCGGGATAACAATAACAAATTAATGTGTTTCAATTATGGAAAAACAAAGAAAAAAAGTTTTGCTGGCAGTAGTGGCAATGCTGTCAGGAATTGGTGCGTTCGCACAGGGAAATGGCTCGGCAGGTATCAACGAGGCTACCCAAATGGTAACAAGTTATTTCGACCCCGCAACCCAATTAATTTACGCCATCGGTGCGGTCGTTGGGCTAATCGGAGGCGTTAAGGTGTACAACAAATTCAGTTCCGGCGACCCCGATACATCGAAAACTGCGGCAAGCTGGTTTGGTGCGTGTATCTTCTTGATTGTTGCTGCTACCATCCTGCGTTCATTCTTCCTTTAAACCCTTGCCTTATGAATTACAATATCAACAAAGGCATCGGAAGAACGGTGGAATTTAAAGGGTTGAAAGCGCAATACCTTTTCATTTTCGCTGGCGGACTGCTCGGTACGCTCATCTTCGTGATGATACTGTATATGGCAGGCGTAAACTCTTACATCTGCCTGTTCCTCGGAGCAGGCGGTGCTTCGCTCATTATATGGCAAACCTTTTCCCTCAACAGGAAATATGGCGAACACGGACTAATGAAAATAGCCGCCAGTAAAAGGCATCCCCGCTACATCATCTGCCGCAAGCCTGTACACCGCTATTTAAAATTCACTTCTAAACCGAATGCCCTATGAGAAATGTTGCAAAGACCACCACACTGGAAAACAAATTTCCTTTGTTGGCAATAGAGAACAACTGCATACTTTCCAAAGATGCGGACATTACCGCCTGTTTTGAAGTGCGTTTGCCGGAACTGTTCACGGTAGCTTCAGCCGAATACGAAGCCATACACTCCGCCTGGCATAAGGCTATCAAAACCCTGCCTGATTTTACGGTCATTCACAAACAGGACTGGTACATTAAGGAGAACTATGCGCCCGATTTGGCAATAGAAGACCAGAGCTTTTTATCAAAGTCGTACCAACGCCATTTTAACGAGCGACCGTTTTTAAATCATTACTGTTACCTGTTCTTAACGAAGACATCCAAAGAGCGTATGCGTATGCAAAGCAACTTCAGTTCGCTTTGCAAAGGTTCGCTGATACCAAAGGAAATCAGGAACAAGGAAACGATACATCGTTTTATGGAAGCGGTGGCGCAGTTTGAGCGTATCGTGAACGATAGCGGTTTTGTAAGCCTGAAACGCCTGACCGAAGATGAAATTATCGGAACCGAAGACACGCAGGGGTTACTGGAGCAGTACCTCACGCTATCGAGGGGAGCCGGAACGCCGATGCAGGACATCGCACTCGGTACGGAAGAAGTGCGCATAGGCAATAAAAGGTTAAGCCTGCACACACTTTCAGATACAGACGATTTGCCCGGAACGGTATCGGCTGATACCCGTTTTGAAAAACTATCCACTGACCGGAGCGACTGCCGTCTGTCGTTCGCTGCACCTGTGGGTTTGCTCCTTAGCTGTAACCATATCTATAATCAATACCTGTTTATAGATAACAGCGAAGACAACCTGCAAAAGTTTGAAAAATCTGCCCGCAATATGCACTCTTTGGCTCGGTACAGCCGTGCCAACCAAATAAATAAGGAGTGGATAGAAAAGTACCTGAACGAAGCCCACAGCTTCGGGCTGTCTTCTATCAGGGCGCACTTCAACATTATGGCGTGGTCGGAAGACCCTGCGGAACTGAAACAGTTGAAGAACGATTGCGGTAGTGCGTTGGCATTGATGGAATGTAAACCTCGCCACAACACTACGGACGTAGCCACATTGTATTGGGCTGGAATGCCGGGCAATGCAGGCGATTTTCCGAGTGAGGAAAGTTTTTACACTTTTATCGAGCCTGCCTTGTGCTTCTTCACGGAAGAAACCAACTACCACAATTCGCCCTCGCCGTTCGGTATCAAGATGGCTGACAGGCTTACAGGAAAACCTATCCATTTGGATATTTCCGACCTGCCTATGAAGCGGGGTATCATCACGAACCGGAACAAGTTTATACTTGGTCCATCGGGAAGTGGTAAATCATTTTTCACTAACCATATGGTGCGCCAATATTATGAGCAAAACGCACACGTATTGTTGGTAGATACGGGTAACTCCTATCAGGGACTATGCGAACTCATCAAAGGAAAGACCAAAGGCGAAGACGGGGTTTATTTTACTTATACCGAAGACAACCCCATTGCCTTTAACCCTTTCTATACCGATGATGGGGTGTTCGACATTGAGAAGCGGGAAAGTATCAAAACTTTGATACTGACCTTATGGAAACGTGATGATGAGCCGCCAACCCGTTCGGAAGAAGTGGCATTATCGAATGCCGTAAGCGGTTATATCGAACGCATCAAACAGGAAGATGTTTACCCGTCATTCAACGGCTTCTACGAATATGTGAAAGGCGACTACCGCAAGGTACTGGAAGAAAAGCAAGTAAGGGAAAAGGACTTTGACATTGCCAATTTCCTGAATGTTCTCGAACCCTATTACAAAGGCGGCGAATACGATTACCTGCTCAATTCCAATAAGCAGTTAGACCTGCTTTCCAAACGTTTTATCGTGTTTGAAATTGATGCGATAAAAGACCACAAAATCCTCTTTCCCATAGTCACGATTATCATTATGGAGGTGTTCATCAACAAAATGCGCCGACTGAAAGGTATTCGCAAGCTCATCCTGATTGAAGAGGCTTGGAAAGCGATTGCCAAAGAAGGAATGGCAGAGTATATCAAGTACCTGTTTAAGACCGTCCGCAAATTTTTCGGAGAAGCCATAGTCGTAACGCAAGAGGTCGATGACATTATCCAGTCGCCCATTGTGAAAGAAAGTATCATCAATAACTCCGACTGTAAAATTCTCTTAGACCAACGCAAGTATATGAACAAGTTTGATGACATACAGGCGATGTTGGGACTTACGGACAAAGAGAAAGGACAGGTACTTTCTATCAATATGAACAATGATGCAAGCCGCCTCTACAAAGAGGTTTGGATTGGCTTAGGTGGTACGCACTCGGCAGTCTATGCCACCGAAGTTAGTTTGGAGGAATATCTCGCATACACCACCGAAGAAACCGAAAAAATGGAAGTGATGCAGCTTGCTGCTGCACTGGACGGCAATGTAGAACTCGCCATTAAGCATATCGCAATGCAAAGGCGTGATAAATCAAATCAGTAATCATTAACAATTTAAAATTTCAAGACAATGAAAAAAGTATTGTATCTGGTGTGTACGGCACTAATGCTCGCCGTAGCACCGTCAGCAAAAGCCCAATGGGTTGTAACCGACCCTGCAAACCTGGCTTCAGGAATTATCAACTCTGCAAACGAAATCGTGCAGACTTCTTCAACGGTGAGCAATGTAGTAAAAAACTTCAACGAAGTGAAGAAAGTGTACGAACAGGGCAAGGAGTATTACGACAAGCTGAAAGCCATCAACAACCTTGTGAAAGATGCCCGTAAGGTGCAGCAAACGGTATTGTTGGTAGGCGATGTATCCGAAATGTACGTGCAAAACTTTGGGAAAATGATGAACGACCCCAATTTCACACCGCAGGAATTGGTCGCTATCGGCAACGGTTATTCGGCACTGCTCAATGAAAGTACCGAACTGCTGAAAGAACTAAAGCAGATTGTAACCTCTACAAGCCTTTCGCTAAATGACAAAGAGCGTATGGATGTTATTGACCGTGTGTACAAAGAGGTTAAGGACTACCATAGCCTTGTACGCTACTATACCAATAAGAACATTTCTGTAAGCTACCTAAGAGCGAAAAAGAAAAATGATGCCCAGAGAGTGCTTGAACTCTACGGAACTGCTAACCAAAAATACTGGTAAACTATGGAATGGGATAATCTTCACGAACTCCTGCGGTCGCTTTATGATGATATGATGCCGCTTGCAGGCGATATGGCAGCAGTAGCAAAGGGTTTGGCAGGATTGGGAGCATTGTTCTATGTGGCATTAAAGGTTTGGCAGGCTTTAAGCCGTGCCGAACCTATTGATATGTTCCCTTTGCTGCGTCCGTTCGCTTTAGGGCTTTGTATTATGTTCTTCCCGACTATCGTACTGGGAACCATCAATGCGGTATTAAGCCCGGTGGTTGTAGGAACCCACCAAATACTCGAAGACCAGGTGCTTGACCTGAACAAGCTGCAACAGCAGAAAGACCAGTTGGAATACGAGGCAATGGTCAGAAATCCTGAAACTGCCTATATGGTATCAGATGAAGAGTTTGATAAGAAACTGGACGAACTGGGTTGGTCGCCCTCCGACATTGGTACAATGGCAGGTATGTATATGGACAGGCAAGCCTACAAAATAGAGAAAGCCATAAAGGATTGGTTTCGCAATCTATTGGAAATACTCTTTCAGGCAGCGGCTTTGGTCATTGACACCATACGAACGTTTTTCCTGATAGTCCTCTCCATACTCGGACCAATAGCTTTTGCTATTTCCGTATGGGACGGCTTTCAGTCCACGCTCACGCAATGGCTCACAAGGTACGTCAGCGTATATCTATGGCTTCCCGTTTCGGATTTGTTCAGCTCAATGTTGGCAAGAATACAATCCCTCATACTCGAAAGGGATATAGCAATGCTTGCCGACCCGACCTATATACCTGATACCAGCAATACCGTGTATATCATCTTTATGATTATCGGCATCATCGGGTACTTCACAATACCGACAGTAACAGGCTGGGTAATCCAAGCAGGAGGTGCAGGAAACTTTACCCGCAATGTAAACCAAACTGCAATGAAAGCCGGAAACATCGCCGGAGCTGGCGCAGGTTCAACAGTGGGCAACATCGGCGGTAAACTGATGAATAAATAAACAATTAATCATTCTAAAAAATGGAATTTAAAACGCTAAGAAATATCGAAAACAGCTTTAGGCAAATAAGATTATATGCCATTGTGTTTGCGGTTCTCTGCATTGGCGTGGTAGGATATGCCGTATGGCGTTCCTACCGCTTTGCAGAAGAACAACGCCAAAAAATCTATGTACTGGATAATGGCAAATCTTTGATGCTTGCCTTGTCGCAGGATGCGAGCATCAACCGACCTGTGGAAGCAAGGGAACACGTCAGAAGATTTCACGAACTGTTTTTTACGCTTGCCCCCGACAAAAATGCTATTGAAAGCAATATGAGCAGGGCATTCAACCTTGCGGACAAAAGTGCTTTCGACTATTACAAAGACTTGTCGGAAAAGGGCTATTACAGCCGTATCATATCAGGAAACGTACAGCAACGTGTCGAGGTGGATAGCGTCGTGTGCAATTTCGACACCTACCCGTATGCGGTACGAACCTATGCCAAACAATTCATCATCCGTTCGAGCAATTTAACCAGGCGTAACCTGATTACTTCCTGTTATCTCGTGAACTCTGTGCGTTCCGATAACAACCCGCAAGGCTTCAACATCGAAAAGTTTGCAGTGATTGAAAACAGGGATATAGAAGTCATCGAACGCTAAAAAAACATTTTATGGAAGCATTATCAGATTTAAACACGTTCGCAAAAATCCTTACCGAAAAAGGATATAACGGGTATTTCCATACGCAGGGTGCGTATGCCGGAAAGCTGAAAGACAGTATCAGCGAATACCTCGAAAGCTGCCAAAAAGGTACAGACAGTTTACCCAAACAGGACTTGCTCGTGACAGGCTACCTGCAATGGTCGGGAGAAGACAAGCCAAGTGTAGAATGCAGTATGTGGGTAAAATACCTGAACGGTAAATTCTCGCTCAACAGAATGGAAGTTTCAAGAAAAGACCAATTCGGGCAACTGCTGAAAAAATCGGAACTGGCAAACCTATCTGTAATATCCGCACCTAAAGCGGTAGAGGCAGTTGCTTTGGTCAATGATGAACAGAAGCAAAAGGCAGGAAAAAGCCCTAAGCGTTTCAAGCTCTAAAAACAGAAATAGTAAGGTTATGAAAAAACTAAGGGCAAATATGGACAGGTACTTTGACAAGCTGGATGAACGCTGGCGGGCATTGCCCCTGCGGAAGCAGCACCAATATACGCTGTACTTCTTTGTGGGTTACCTGCTGCTTACCGTAGCAGTCATCGGCAAAGTAATGTACGATACCTCAAAGTCCGGTAACGATATGGTCATTGAGCATATCGAAAACCCTGTCCTCAAAAGTGAAAGCCCTGCAAGATTGCAGGATAGTGTATCAACAATTCTAAAAAATCAGATTTATGAAAGAAAATGAAAAAAGGGTCAGCTTTCTCGTTGAGGGCGAAGACCAAAACGGAGTATCAAATCTGCCGGATAATAAAAAGGGCAATAAGGAAAAGCTCAAAAAGCCACTCATATTCCTTTTAATGGGTGTGGTATTTCTCGGCTGTATGTACCTGATATTTAAACCGTCTAAAGATAAAAAGACAGTGGAGAACATCGGGCTGAACGATGCCGTGCCACAGGCTACCGGAGCAGGAATGCCTGATGATAAAAGCAAGGCGTATGAGCAGGAAATGCTTGAACGTAAAGAGCAGGAAAAGCGCAATGCCCTGACCACCCTTTCTGACTATTGGAATACTGAAGACAGTGCATCTGCTGACAATGAAGAGGGTTTACCTGAAGATGAAGAAAGCAACGCCAATGGCGGCGGTGGCAGAAATTCAGGAAGAAACGGAAACACTGCAATAAACAGCTACCGTAATGCACAAAGCACACTGGGTTCATTTTATAATAATAACGATGCCGAAACAATGGAACTCCGCAGGCAAGTGGACGAAATGAAAGCGAAGTTGGCGGAAAAAGATGTGCCACCTGTGGCCACGGTTGACGACCAGCTAAAGCTAATGGAAAAATCCTATGAAATGGCAGCAAAGTATCTGCCGCAAAATGCCAATGCCGGAAATGCTGCTCCTGCCAATGGTACAACTACGGCTGCTGCGGGTGCTAACCAAAAAGAGCAATTTGTTTCGTTCACACCAACAAGAAAGAACATTGTATCAGCCTTGTACCGTGAACCGTCGGACAGTGCCTTTGCAGCCGATTGGAGCCAAACAAAAAACAGGGGCTTTTATACAGCAGGTTCTATTGAGCAAGCAGTACAGCCTAAAAACAGTATTAAAGCCTGTGTACACGAAGCCCAAACGGTAGTTGGCGAAACGGGTGTACGTTTACGGCTGTTAGAGCCTGCTAAAACCCCGCAACGTACCATTCCAAAAGGAACGATTGTAACGGCTAATGCAAAATTTCAGAATGGCAGGCTGCAATTAAAAGTTACTTCCGTAGAACTGGAGGGCAACATCATCCCGGTAGATATTACCATTTATGATTTGGACGGGCAACAAGGCTTGTACGTTCCGTATTCGCCCGAAATGAATGCCCTTACCGAAATGGCGGGCAATATGAGCCAGACCGGAGGCACAAGCGTAATGCTCACGCAGAATGCCGGACAACAGGTTGCTGCTGATTTAAGCCGTGGCGTGGTACAGGGTATTTCGGGCTATTTCGCAAAAAAGGTAAGAACCCCAAAAGTTACCCTGAAAGCAGGGTATCAGGTCTTCCTGGTGTCTAAAAAATAATGTTGAACTCAAATAAATAAAACAATGAAAAATCATTTAAAAACCTTTTGGGCTATTGCCCTGATACTCGGCTTTGCCGTACAATCTTATGCACAGGATAGTATCAGAACTCCGCTTGCATTGGGCAAGATAGAACCGTACCGTATGGAAGTAACCTACGATAAAACTTCGCACCTGATTTTTCCGACCGCCATACGTTATGTGGATTTGGGCAGCGAATACCTGATTGCAGGAAAAGCGGAAGATGCTGAAAATGTATTACGTGTAAAAGCATCAGTAAGGGATTTTGAACCGGAAACCAATTTTTCTGTGATTACCAACGACGGGCGTTTTTACAGCTTTAACGTGTATTACAGTTCCTACCCGGAAGCAATGAGCTACAACCTGCTCACAATGGAAAAGGCAGTAGATAAAGCTAAGGGTAACGATGTGCTTTTTGAGGAATTGGGTAATAATTCGCCCTCATTGGCAGGTTTGCTATTGGAAACCATTTACAAGAAAGATAAGCGTATTGTAAAGCATATCGGGGCTAAGAGTTTCGGTATTCAGTTTATCCTGAAAGGAATTTACATACACAATGGAAAATACTATTTCCATACAGAATTGAGGAACCGTACCAATGTGCCGTTTGAGATTGATTTTATCAACTTCAAAGTGGTGGATAAAAAGGTAGCCAGACGTACCGTAATACAGGAAAGACCGCTAACGCCGCTGCGCACTTACAAGCCACTGGACGGTATTGCCGGAAAATCGACCGAACAAAATGTGTTCCTATTAGACCAGTTTACCATTGCCGATGATAAGGTACTGCTGATTGAGATTTTCGAGAAGAACGGCGGCAGACACCAAACACTTCAGGTGGAAAATTCCGATTTAATCAAAGCCCGTTTGATTGACGATATGCACCTGAAATTTTAGTAACCTTTTAAAGCAATAATATGAAAAAGTATATCTATACCGTGATGCTTGTTTTAATAGGCATTACGGCTGCACAGGCACAACGAATGCTGCCAAAGCAGAAAGGACTGGAAATAAGTGCGGGTGTATTATCCGATGATAAAATCGGTAACGATTATTACATCAGCGCAGCAATGACCGTAAACGGTAAAAATGGCAATTATCAGCTTTGGGCATTGGAATATACGCACCAATACCACGATTATAAAGACCTCCGCATACCGCAGGAAACCTATACCGCAGAGGGCGGTTACAGCTTCTTCCTGTTGGGCGATGCCCGAAAAAATATCACGCTGAATTTTGGGATAACTGGTGTAGTCGGTTACGAAACCATCAACCGGGGCGAAGCAATGTTGTATGACGGAGCGAAGATACTGAGCGAGGATAATTTCATTTACGGTGCAGGTGGTCGCCTCACTTTTGAAACGTATCTGTCCGACCGTTTTGTACTCGTCCTGCAAGGGCGTACAAAAGTCCTTTGGGGTACAGACTTACAGCAGTTCCGACCGTCGGCAGGTTTGGGATTAAGGTTTAACTTTTAAAACGTAAAAACGATGATAGCAATATTCAATAAATTCAGAACGGGATTACTGCCATTATATGTATTCCTGACAATCCTCACAGCTTCGGTTACGTTGGTATCTTGCAGCAAAGATGATGAACTCGAAATACAGAATGATTTTCCTTTCGAGGTCAATGTAATGCCTGTGCCTAAAGACGTTGCCAACGGGCAGACCGTAGAAATACGCATTACCATACAGCGTACAGGCAATTACAGCAATACGCAGTATTTCCTGCGCTACTTTCAGTTTGACGGGCAAGGCACATTGCGGTACTATGACGAACCGCCGTACCTGCCCAATGACCTGTACCAGTTGCCTACGGAGCAGTTCAGGCTATACTACACATCAACGTCTGCCGTATCGCAGTCCTTTGACGTTTGGATTTCGGACAGCTTCGGGAATGAAAAGCAAATAAGTTTTCAGTTCAACAACGCTGATTAAGCAATATTTTATACATTGCAACAAACGCTGAATAACTTATTATTTCCATAAACGATGAAAGCGGCTTATCTCAATGGTAAGCCGTTTTCTATTTACGGCGTATTGGCTTGCGTACATTTTACTGGTTCATCAATATTTCTTAAATTTATACTTGTGAAATTAAAAATGTGAGGATATGGTTTCATCATTGGTTATAGGGATAATATTTTTGGTTGCAGGCTTGGCACTTCGTTACTGGATTAACAGAAGAAAGTTTTACAGACGCAGCCCTATGGGAGCAGAGGGCTTTTCATCTTATGAAAGTTCGGTCTTCATTAAATTGATTGAAAGGGTTGGTAAATGGGTAGCTTATGCGCTGATTATTTTTTGGGCTGCTATCGCTATGGGTCTATTCCCGTGAGAAAAAGGATAAGCCAACGGTAAATACCGAACAACCTGCCCAACGCAGGTAATTATAATACAGATTTAAAGCAATCAGATAGTCCAAAAGGTTATCCGATTTTTTTGTTTTACAGAGATAGTAACCCGCCAAACACTGCCTCTCAAAGCCAAACCCTGCAACATTCCCCAACGCTGCATTAAGCCTTTATAAATTCGACTTCCACAGCAAAATTGAGCAAACGATGGAAGTTATCGCAATACAAAAATCCGCTTTGGACGGAATGAAAAATGAGCTAAAGGCACTTTTGGAACTGACCGAAAATGCCACGCAGAAATACACGCCCATTTTTAAGGAAGAGCAATGGCTCGATAACCAGGAAGTGTGCCTGATGATGAACATTACCAAACGGACTTTGCAGACCTATAAGGACAAAGGCTTGCTGCCTTATTCCAAACTGAACCGCAAGAATTATTATAAACGCTCGGATGTACAGGCTTTGCTCGAAGCCGGACAGCCGTACAATACTGCCCAAAATGGATTTATTTACGAATGACAATGAGGAAATCATTGCCCATAGGGAAATGATTATACAGCTACGCAGCCGCATTGAAAGCATATTGAAAAACTACCGCCCTGTAATGAACGGAGAAATATATATGTCGGGCGAAGATGTGTGCAAGATGCTCCATATCAGCAAACGGACTTTGCAACAATACCGTGATGATAATATTTTGCCGTATATCCAAATAGGCGGAAAGATTATTTACAAGGAAAGCGATATTCTGATCATACTAGAGCAAAATTATATTTCACAAAAACCAGTTTGACCGTAACCTTTTTTGTGATAAATGCCATCAAAAAGGAATGAGTTTACTATCTTTGTTGCAGAAAATATAGAAAATACTTAAAGTGTTTTTGCTTTAAGTCCCACATTGAAAACTGGTAATTTTTAGACAACGGGACATAATAAGTAAGAACGCTCACGTCAAAAGGCGTGGGCGCTCGCTTATTCGTTGTCGGGCATACCAGTGCCTCAATGTGCGGTAAGTGTAGTTAGCCTACGCTCTTTTTTTTGCGCAGGCTTCCACAACCTAAAACATTAAGGCTATGGAAAGCAATGATATATTTTACCCCGAATTTGACTACCCGGCATCGCAGCTATCAGCATTCTCTCTGTGCATTGATGTTTTTATCATATCTCTAAAAAACGGGGAAATAGTACGTTTTCAACCTAACGAAATAGCACACTTTAAAGAATGGCTTAGCCGTTTTAATGTCAGGGATATTGCGGTTAACGAGGGCATATCTCACACAAATAGAACGGTTAATTCATCTAAACCTGCAAACGGATTTTTTAACCTTATCAAAAAGAGGAAATGAGTAAAGAGCAAATAATTAAAATAGCATTTATTGATGACCACGACCTACTAAGAAAGGGCATCTGTGATTTTATACGGGATGATAATAGTTTTGAAATTGTATTTGATGCAGAAAACGGCAAAGCGGCAATGGAAAAAATGGAGCAAAGCGAAGTTGTTCCCGATGTAATGATTGTTGATGTAAATATGCCCGTAATGAATGGATTTGATACTACGAAAGCATTGGTCGAAAAATACCCGCAGACAAACATCTTGGCGTTCAGCGTAAACGATGAAGTGCAGGATGTAGTGAAAATGCTTAGTTGCGGGGCAAAAGGATATATGCTGAAAGGCGCAGACCCCGAAGAACTCAAAGAAGCCATAAAGGTAATGCACGGCGGTGGTCGTTATTTCAGTGCAGGTGTATGTGAAATAGCAAAAGAATATTATCGGCAGTTTCCGCAATAGTATTTAGATACGCATTTAACTATAATACGCCTATGGAAAATGGAAGAAGTAAAAAACCTCATTGACCGAACCAATATATTTTACATAGATATGTCAAGAAAGGTACTCACGGAAAAGGAGTACGAAATCGTATATCAAATGTTGGTTAACAAAAAAACGATAATTGAACTGGCAAACGATTATAACCTGACCCGTGAAAGGATTAGGCAGATATACAGGGATGCCTATAACAAAGTAAAGTCTATTACCGAACTCTTTCAGGAGATTGATTATTATAAACAGCGTAGGGATAAATTAAGAGCAGACTACCGTAATGAGTACAGCGAATTGCGAATGTTGGATGAAGCTGCCAAAGCAGAGGTATTGAAAAAGAAATTGATAGAAAGTGCTTTCCCTTTTAGCAAAAGGCTATGGAATATGTTGGCAGCATTAGATATTCATACCATCGGGGATTTAGCCACGATACCATTACAGGAATATCAAAATTTTAGGGGGTTCAAAATAGTTTGTAAAAAGGAACTCAAAGCGTTTATCGAATTTGAGCATATTGAAGAGCTATTCGAGGGCTATCGTAATTGGAGTAGCAAGCTATAAAGGTTCTTTGCTTCTTTTCTTTGGGAGTTTTTATGAGGGAAAAGAAGTCATTACCAAAACTAACACTGGGATAACGAATATCCCACGCAATAATGCCGCAACCTGTTTGATAAAATGTTAGCAATGAAATTTGGCACTGGATACATTTTGGCAAGGGGATTGCTCCGCTTTGATGCAAAAAGACTGCCCGACCATCGGGAGGATCTGTCTTTTTGCCGCCCAACTTTTGAGGTCAGGCGGCTGTTATTAGTTCATCGTTTTTAAATACTCGTCGTAACGTTCCGTTATATCCTTGCCTTTCCTAAAGGTGTCTTTTGTATAGCTGTAATGCTCTTCAAAAAATCTCACTTCTTTGGTGGTAAGGTCTATTGTATAGCGGTAATCTGCATTTATCCGCCTTTCGTCCATTGTGCAATGCTCTTTAAGCATTAAGAGTTCCTGCTCGCTGTTATTAAGGGATAACAAGGGCAAAAAAAGCCTTTCAACGATATAGCCCTGTTCGGGTGCGCTGCTGCTGTCTGCAACACATATCAGGGATTTGCCGTTGCTCAATTTGATATGAAGATTTGAACGTATCATAGTTTTAAAATTTGATTAATTAAGCAATTAACTGGGTTAGTAAAAATTCTTCCGTCCAAAATTCCTCACTCGTGTGCTTACCGTAGGCTGTATAGTAGCCTGTACCGTTTGCCCGCAATACAAGCCTGTAACAGTCCAGTCGGTTATCAGGTACGGTAAACGTTTCCTGCTCTTGCTCGGTAAGCTCCACATATACCCATTCTTTGCCGTTAAGCAGTTCTTCAATGTTCGGGTTATCATCTTCGCCTGTTCTATAAAAATCTACTGCCGTATCATAGTAGTTCATTGAGCAGAAATAGTGATTGCCCTCTAACGGCTTAACCAGTGCAAGCCGTTTTGCCTGTTCTCTTTTCCATTCTTCGGATAGGTGGATAATTGCAAACTCGCAATTATCCCACTCGCTGTTGGTGTTGGCTTTAACCAAAATATGTGCTGTTGTTTTATCTGATAGTTTCATTGTCTTAAATTTTAATGCTGTTTAACTGATTTTCGATTTTACGCTCTAACAAGGTTTCGAGTATTTCCCACTCGCTGTCATACTCCTTGCCCTCAAAATGATAGGTGTCTGTTTCCTCGTCTAATTCATAGCTGTCAAAATCCTGACTATCTAAGCAGGTTTCCGTTAGTGTACCGTTCTCAAATGTTGCCTTACCATATACTAAGCAGCCCAATTCTTCATACTCGTGTGTAAAAGCAACTTTAAAATGTTCTGCTATCTGCTTAACGGCTTCCGTATTAGGCGACCATTTTGTTTCATACTGGAATACGCCCGCACTTTCATTGTCTTGACTGATATTGTAGAAATAATCTCCGTGCGTGTCTTGTACGAAATCGGGCAGTTGCCCGCAATCTTCTTTCTGCTCTTTTTCAGCCATTAATTTGAATAGCTGTGTTATCTGTTCGATTGCTTCGTTTGTTCCCTCGAAAACAACCGTATTGTTGCACCAATTAGCCATAATTATTTATCGTTTAAGGTTATTTGTAAAAATTTGTCGCTCCCGAATAGCAGGTGTATAGCCTGTTTTAGTTGTGGGTTGCATTGTTCTTCGCCTGCGTACTCTACAAGGCAGTGAATAGCGAATATTGAGTGATGTCCGTCGAAAAAATGGTCTGTAAACCAGTGCGGGCGTTTCCAAAGCGGTTCATTTTTGTTTATCCCGTTTTGTGCATTCTGCACAAGCCTGTACCAAAATTCAGCGGTAAAAAATCCTTTTTGATACCATCCCTCACGGAAGGCAGTTTCATTTTTAAGGAAGTACCCGCATTGCTTTTCTATTGCGTTTTGCAGGTTCTCCAGTTCTTCGGGAAACAGTTTGCACAGTAAGCCCGCTTTGTCCAGATTATCCATTTTATTTAATGCTTTCATATCTTTTGCTTTTAGTAGGCGACCACCTTTGCAGGCAGTCGCCTTTGATGATTTAATTGAAGTTGAAAATCTCTGCTCCTGAATAGGCAAAGTCGGTACACAGTTCAAAGGCTTTTTGGGTCTTTAGCTGTGCTGTACCGCCCATTACAATAGATTGTAGTTTTGCTTCGCCATCCCTGTAATTGCGTACATTCTGAAAATATCCCGTAACAGCATTGTAAGCCCCGAACAATGTGCCTTTAGTGGTTTCCATTTGTTGGGTGTCGCTTATCATAGCGTATTCAAAGGCATCATCTACGGTATTTTTGAACACGGTGGAAACTTCATCTTCAGCACCTTTTTTAAGCAGGTTAAGCGTTTCCTTATTCGGGCAAAGTGCCAATTGTATTAGCTTTCTTACTTCTCGGTCTGTTACCCTTACTTTAGCCCAATCGTTAAAAATGTTCTCTAACTGGGTGCTTAGGGTGTTGGCAAGCCCCATAACCTTGTGAGCGTTTTCAAGGCGTTGTTTTGCCCCTGATGTGTGTTTGATACGCACTACATTGGTCATACTTCGCAATGAAGCGTTAAGGGTGTTTTGGCATACGATACGGATAGGGGTAAACGCTGCGGTAATACTTCCGCTACCGTCGTGGCTTGTTGTCAGGAAAATGTACTTTTCAGTAACATCGTCGCCGTTGCCAACTCGGATATAGTCGGGCAGCTTGGCAGTAATAAAAATGCGTTCCCCATTGCCCAATGCCCCTGCGGTTTCATACAATATTCCGTCGCCTCCGCCTACAATAGCATCAAAGAAGTTAAACGCCTCACGGTTTTGTACGATATGGTAGTCTTTACCTACTACGCCCAATGGTGTATTGGTATCGGTGCGAAGTGTGGCGAAACTGTTAGGGACTAAAATGTCGTTGGCTTCAATCAGCTCTCCACTGTCGCCGATGCTCATTGTTCTGCCCTGTGTAAACAGTGGCGATTTGATTACCTCATAATCTAAACCTGCGTGTACTATTGCTTCTTCGCTTGTTGGGTACTGCTCTACGATTTGCCCCAAACCGTGCCACGCTTTTTGTTGAACGCTAAAGAATGAATGACGTCCTGTTTGCTCGTTGAAATTGATGTTGTGTGCCATAATGCTAAAATTTTGATGTTTGAAAAAAATGTTTAATACTCACTCGCTTTTCTCGTTTCCCGCTTCCCGTTGTGGTTTGCTCCGCTTCGCTTCGCATAATTTTTTCCAAAAGAAAAACCGGAAAAAAGAAAGCAGATAATCCAAGCGGGCAACAGCGAAAACCAAGAAAAAAATGATTTAATGGGGGTTCCTTTAGGGGGAAACCGTTCATTCACTTTTTTTATTGGTGGGCGTGTGGGGTGGCTGCCCGCTATAACTTAGCTGCCTTTTTACCGGTTGATTGTGGAAATATTCTGTTCTAATTTTTATGGCATTATTGGGCAGGCTGTGATAGCCTGTAACAGAAATTGGAGTAAAGGAAAAGTAAGGGCATAAAAAAAGCAGAACCGTTAAGTTCTGCTCTGTGATTAAATAAAGGCTAATTATATAGCTGCTAAAAACGCTTCTTCCATTGCCTTGAATTTTGGCGTAACCAAATCCATATCCTTACTGATTTTTTGGCTTGTGATTTTAGCATAAATCTGTGTGGTCGAGATATTTTTATGCCCCATCATTTTGCTAAGACTTTCGAGGGGTACGCCCTCGGTCAAAAACATTGTTCCGAAAGTATGCCTTGCCGTATGAAACGTTACTTTTTGCTCCGTAATAATTTCGGCTTTTTCAACCAATTTGCCTACGTGCGTATTGCAGGTTGCATTGGTCGGAACCGGAAAAATAAATTCATTCCCTGTAGTACCCTGATATTTCTCAATGATACGTTTTGGGATTTCCAATAACCGAACATTGGAAGCAATATCCGATTTCTTTCTCCTGCTGATAATCCATTGATGACCGTCAAAGAATGATTGAATATTGTTCCTTGTCAGCTTTTTAATATCAGCGTAAGCAAGTCCGGTAAAGCAACTGAAAATAAAAAGGTCTTTTACAAGTTCATAGCGTGGGTGCGGTGGTAGGCACATCATCAAATTTTCTACATCCTCTTTTAGAATATAACCCCGGTCGGTTTCTTCCATATTGATTTCGTAGTCCTGAAAAGGATTATCACGTATCAAGCCTTTTTTAATAGCCAGTTCTGCAAGGGCTAATACAGGCATCGTATAAACCCAAACCGTATTATGTGTTGATTGTAAATCGTACCGGAGGTAAAAATCAAACTCACGAATAAAGTCGGAAGTTAATTCCCGAAAAGCCATATCATCACGATGATAACGTTCCTTTATAAACGTGGTAAGATGATTGTAAACTGTGATATACTTGTTGTAGGTGCTTTGTGAGCGTTCTTCCTTTTCAACCAATTTTTTAAAATCCTCATTTTGGTCGTTAAAGACTTTTAGGATTGCATCATCCATTACTCCTACACCCAAAAACGACAGCTTTACTTTTTGGGCGGTGGCAAAGCCCTCGTGCTTCAGCATATCTTCGTAAATCTTGTCGATACGCCCACGAATGTTATCCAGTTTTTTATTAATGCTCAATGCCTGGGCACTCTTGCCCTCAACTCTTCCGTACTTTAAATCCCAGTAATTCGGGTTTATTTCTAACTTTGTTCCGAAAGTTTTAGGCGTTCCATCAATGGTAATACGTGCCATAATTGGTGCATTACCGTTCTTTTTCAGTTCGTTCTTTTTCAGGTAGAAAAGTAGTTTGAACGTGGACTTTTTTGTCTGTTCCATAACTCAAATGTTTAACGTTTAAAATTAAATTACATTGAGTTACAAGGAAACGTAGAAAGGGGTGCAAAAGGCTGAAATATAATCGGTTAAGCTATGCAGTTACCTTTGTTAATCGGTAACGAATTAGTAACCTAACCTTGTCATTTTAAGCCCAAAACCTATCAGACACCGACTTCCGAACTTAGACTACAATTTTTATAAAGCCTTGTATAGCAACGGTTTTAATCGTTTTGCTTATTTTTGCTTTTTACTAATCTTTTTAACAAAGAAAAGTAAACAATGTCCCAATTTGCCTTTAAAGTGATCGTTCTAAATTACTTGCACAAGCAAATTCCCTTTTACGGGATCAGTAAATATGCTGTAACGGGCCGGCGCCTGGTCTAAACGCAAAGCCCTCCAAAAGGGAGGGCTTTATTAATACAATATTTAGGTCGACCGTTTTCAGATAAACGCCTATTGTTTGTCTTAACGGTTTTTTTCTGTATTTATCACAGAATCGGAGCATTAAACGGTTATATACTTTCCTTTTATCAGAATCCTACGATGCCGCTTTTCGGATAACTGGCCGAATGCGTGCCGGATGTTCCCTCATAGGTATAATTTGCATTGCTTGTCCATGACCAGGTTGCGTATCCATGGTTCAGGCCAACCAATGAGTAACCCGTTACCGTTGAACTGGCTGACATAGTTCGCGTAATAGTCCATCCGCCATCAGTATATGTGGTGGTGACGGGGTAAATCTGCACACCATGACGAATAACGTTCACTACCTGATCGTTTTGTCTTTGAACTTTACAACTTAAATAGTATATTATCTCTGGTGCGGAGGAAGGAACTCCATCGGGTATGTGAATGCCCCCATTCATGTCCTGCTCTGTTAAAATCTCGGTTACATTGGTATCAACGGTACCCGTGGGTGCACCGGTACTACCATCTCCGCTTTCTCCGCCTCCGCCACCGCCGGGCAGATTCCAGTCACAAGTGGTCATAAGATACACTTCATCAACTATAACCATATTATTCCACTCGTCAATATAGTAAGTGACTTCATACCAATCTATACAATTACACGGACAATCATTAAGCGTTTGATAATTCTTTGCTGCCTGTGTTGTCTCATCCTGTTTCCTGAAATCAATATTCTTCAGGGATATCAGTTTGCCCTTGGCGAATTCTTTTTCCACGAGCAAATAATTGTTTATTGTCAGCAGACGAAATGTACCGCTGTAATTGTGCGTCAGATCATCCTGCAACTTGTGTATCAGTCCCTGCGGTATCTCTGTTGATTGACTGCCTTGTGCTGTTAGTTCAACAATATGCCCCAATGAAAACGTCTGATCGCCGGTTTGACGGATCACAAGCAGTTTTTGTCCGGCAGGTTGGGGTGCTTTTTTTGCGTTGAAGGTACGAAAGGAGTCAGCGATAGGGATAATGACCAACTGTTGATCATTGTTGATATTCTCTATCCGCATTCGTGAAAATAGCAGGCTTTTTTTCAAGGCACTGATCGAGTTCTGATCAACTACTCTCGTAAAATTTCCGCTCTGTCGGTCAAGCCATGCCAGTACCTTTTGACCCTGTTCTGCTTCAACATTTGCAGGGATCAGCGATGCATCCTGTTTCTGACAGGAAATAAGTGTGCACACAAGGGCACAGCACAGGAATAGACATAGAATGTTTCGATTCATGTTGTATGGTTTAGGTTTAGAAATGCGGGAAACGGGGCTTCCGGCTGACCGGAACAGGATCTCAGAGTTGGAGTTATGCATCCTTCAGAATATGGATGCGGACATCAGATAATATCGTTAAAAATATAACATTACAAAGCCTTCGTCAATAGGTGTTAGGCCTTACAGGAACAAGGCATCGAAGCGCGAGTTTACACTTTTACGATCAATATAATAAGTGAGTGTATCAGCGGCCCGGCAAATTCATGGAAAACCGGTACTCCCCTTCCCCCGCCAATCGATTTATTTGCAGTTTAATAAAAAGGGTTATTTTAAACCCTAAATCCACCAAAACGACATGGCGATCAAAGTATTTATAACAGACGACCATTATATGGTGATCGAAGGGATCCGGTCTCTTTTGCAGAATGAGAAAGGGATAGAATGGATGGGACATGCCACCAGCGCCGCTTCCTGCCTCGCCTTTCTGAGCAAGGAGCAGCCGGATGTGGTCCTGATGGATATCAACCTTCCAGATCAGAGCGGAATTGATCTTTGTAAGGAAGTAAAACAGAAATATCCATCTGTGTTCATCCTTGGACTCAGCACCTTCAATCAACAAAGCTTTATCGAAAAAATGCTGGGAAACGGCGCATCGGGATATGTGCTGAAAAATGCCACACAACAGGAACTGCTCGAAGCGATCAATGCGGTTATTAAAGGAAAACAATACCTGAGCTTTGACGCCGCACTCGCCTTCAGAAAACCTGATGAAACATCCAATACACCTGTTCTCACCCGGCGGGAAAAAGAAGTGCTCTCGCTGATCGCAGAGGGAATGACCAATAATGAGGTCGCGCAACAACTTTTTATCAGCCCGGCAACCGTGGATACACACAGGAAAAACCTGCTGGCAAAATTCGGGACGAAGAATACGGCATCGCTGATACGGAAGGCGGCGCAGATGCAGATCATATGACGCGGATTTTTATTCGCGGATTTCACGAATTAGCGGACTCAGATAGTAAGGTCTCGGACGATTGAAATGAATGCCGCTTGGCTGAACTCCGTCACAGATTGATTTTCCCCAGGCTGCCTTACCGTCTTCCCGCCTTACCGGTAAAAATTGAACCGGTAAGGCGGGAAGACGGTAAGAACGCACAAAAGCCGCGGCTTGACCAGGCGACATTACTTATGAATCTTCGTCCTGAAAATCACCTAAAAGCAGGATTTGCCGGTTCGGAAATTTGAGTTTATTTGTATACTGGGTATATTTTTATAATGCAACGAGTTTTTATCTCCATAATATTCCTGGCCCTGGTAGTGGCAGGTAATACACAGACATTGATGAATCTTGACAGCCTGCTGAGATTGAAATCCCAGGCGAAAGAAGATTCAAATAAGGTCTTGTTGTTTATCAACATCGGACAGCAATATGAATCGAATCAGCCGGAACTTGCCAAACAGTATTACCGCGAAGCGGGTGAGCTAAGCAGAAAGATCAATTACCCGCTTGGCATCATCAAGTATATCGCCAACTATACATTTATATTGAATATGCAGGCAAGATTTGATTCTTCGCTTGCACTCAACCTTGAGTCGGTAGAGATCTCCCGAAAGGCAGGTGATTCATTGAGTCTGGCGAAAAGCCTGTTCAATACCGGAACTTCTTACAGGGAAATGGGAGATTTTGAACATGCGATAACCTATTATGAGCAGGGGAAAAAAATCTTTCAGCGTTATGGAAACGAACAGACCGATGCTCTTGCCAACGACATCCTTCAACTTCTTTATCATGGCCTTGGCCAATATGACCGTGCTATCGAATACGGTGAAAAATCGGTTGCTTATCTGCGCAAAGCAGATGAACCACAGGCTCTCGCGGTTTCGCTAAGTAATCTATCATTGAGCTATAACAAGAAACTTAATTTCAAAAAGGCTTCGGCTCTTTTAAAAGAGGCCTATCAGATCGGTGTTGCGACGGGCAACCTGAACATACAGGCTTCCGCCATGCTTAATCTTGGCGACATTGAAATGCAGCAAAGCAACTATGGTGCATTGAAACAGTATTTCGAAAAAGTCATTGAACTTTCCAAAGCCATTGATGCACAGGAGACGCTTGTGATCGCTCATCGTGGCATGGCGATCTACTATTTCTTTCAGAAGAATTATTCGAGCGCTATAAAGTTTGGAGAACAGGCTCTCGCTATGACCAACGAACTGAACCTGCCGCTGGAAAAAAGAAAATGCCTTGAAACTCTTTCAAGCATCTATTTTGCCATGCAGGATCTGCACAAAGGTGAAGAATACCTGCGCCAATCAACTGTGATCGGAGATAGCCTGTTGAACGAGACCGTACAGAAGAATACGCTCGACATTGAAAAGAAGTACGAGGCAGAAAAAAAAGAGACGCAGATAAAAGCGCTGACTGCGCAACAAAAAGTGCAGCAATTATCGCTTGAAAGAAAAAATCTCCTGAATAAGATCCTGATCGCGGCGGCTGTAGCGGTGATCATTATTTCGTTGCTGGCATACCGCAACTACCGGCAGAAACAAAAACTGCAGGAGCAACGGATCATCGAGCTTGAAACCGAAAAGAAACTTGCCGCCACAGAAGCGGTATTGAAAGGAGAAGAACAGGAGCGAACCCGCCTGGCAAAAGACCTTCATGACGGATTGGGAGGAATGTTGTCCGGCATCAAATATTCGTTTTCAACTATGAAAGGAAATCTGATTATGACGCCTGAAAATGCACAGGCATTTGAACGCAGCATGGATATGCTGGACAGTTCGATCAAGGAAATGCGCCGGGTAGCACACAACATGATGCCGGAAGCACTGGTGAAGTTTGGACTGGATACCGCCGTTAAAGATTTTTGCAACGATATCAATCAGTCAGGAGCATTGAAAGTGACCTATCAATCGATCGGTATGGAAAATGTCAGCATCGATCAGACAACTGCTATCACGGTCTACCGTATTGTACAGGAATTGCTAAACAATATCATGAAACACGCCGCCGCAAAAAATGCGATCGTTCAGTTAAGTAAAACAAACGGACTGCTGAGCCTGACCGTTGAAGACGATGGAAAAGGGTTCGATACAGCCATTCTTGGAGGTACAAGAGGTATTGGCTGGGGAAATATCCAGACAAGGGTTGAATACCTGAAAGGAAAAACGGATATACAATCAACGGCGGATAAGGGGACATCGGTTCATATTGAGATGAATGTGTGAAGGGATGGACGACGGACGACAGACCGCGGACCGCAGACGATGCATGGGAGAAGAAAAGCCTTCCCGGACGGGAAAGCTTTCCGCACAGGATGATCATTGCGCTCTTCCCATTTCTTCTTCATCGACACTTCTTTTTCCTTTGGTGCTTTTTTTACCAAAGCGGTAGTTGAAGGCCAGGCCAAACCGTTGCGTGTCAGATGTACTGATCTGCGTATAATCCGCCTGTTTCAGCCCGATCGATCTGTTGTGATAATTCCAGGAATGGAAGATATCATCCATGATCAGCCGTACACTACCCTTCTCCCCTATCTTGTACTGAATACCCGCATTCACGCGGTACATGCTATTGGTGATATTCTGACCATTCATATCTGCACTTGCGTAATAGCTGTTCAGCTCTGCAGATATTTTTTTACTGATCGTAAAATAGTTATTGAATTCCCATCTGAGCACATTCGTGTTTGGCGCGAGTTTCACATCTTCAAACGTCCCGCGGAGACCGATCCTTGATAAGCGTACAGTTGAATTGATATTCCACCATTTTGCCGGAGATACTGTGGCACCAATATTCAGCAATACCATAATACCACGGGCATAATTTTCCTGACGGGTGATATACAAGCTGTCCTCCACTTTTGTTACCGGAAGGATCACACCGGTAAAATCATTATAACTCAGGCCGGCCCACCAGGTTTGCCCATGCTGGTATTTCAATTCATAACGTGTCTGGATCTGTGGCTTCAGCATAGGGTTACCGCCGCTGTAAGAATAGTTATCCCGGTAAAACAAATAAGGATTGAGTGATTGATAATTCGGGCGATTGATCCTTTGCCCATACATAAAGATCAATTGATTTTTGCCATTGCTGTCAAGTTTATAGCCGATCGCCGTAGAAGGGAACCAATTTATATAATGCCTGGTAAAACTTGTATCCGCAGCAACTGAATTCGCCAGCTGATGGCCTTTGATATTTGTCTGCTCCGCACGAATGCCGGCCTGCAGGGAGAAACGTCCCCAGCGCTGTTGCGTATTCAGGTAGGCTGCATTTACATTTTCTTCATAAATGAAATGATTGGACATAGCATCATTGCGGACAGGCATACCATTATCGTTATCAAAACGATCTGATGTGTTATCATTATCTACAAAGCTCGTTTTAATACCCGCTTCCAATTTTCCCTTTCCGAGATTTTGTACATAATCAGATTTAGCTGTGTAAATATTGATATAGGAAGGAACGAGGTATGCAAATCTGGACACAAGTTTCATACTGTTATCATCCGCTTCTTCATAGTTGGAAAGATCCTGGCTGATATCTGTGCGATAACGCATGTAGTTCGCATCGGCAGAAAGTTCTGTTCCCTTCCGTTCGAATTTGTGAAGCATATTCAGGTTGAAACCAAGGTTATTTCTTTTATCGGTTGTCATTGTATTACCATAACCATCAGTCGACGGTTGATCTTGTTTTATCAGCGTTGTACTGTTATAATCAAATTTTCCGGTACGTTTACCTCCATTGAAATTTGCCATCATCCCAATGATCGTTTTTGATGTCAGCTGGTAATCCATTCCAACCATACCGATGACCGCTCTTCCATGATAGAACTGGTTATTCTCCAGATCGACAGAAGATGAAAGACTACCATTTGCGTTGTAATAATTGCGATGGAAGACATCATTGGAGAAAGTTTTATCGTGATTATGCCCAAGGTTTGCAAAAAGATTCAATTTCTTATAGTGATAATTGATGTTGCCGGAATAGTTCTGTCTTCCATATACTCCCTGTGTGTAACCTGCCGATAAACTTCCGGTCCAGCCAGACGCACGATTCTTTTTCAACTGAAGATTGATAACTGCATTTCCTGCTGCATCATACCTCGCAGAAGGATTATCGATCAGTTCTATTTTGTCAAGCGTTGCACCCGGCAATGATCTGAGATAAGCGGCAAGATCGGTGGCAGACATATAGGTTTGACGTCCATCGATGAGTACGAGCACTCCGGATTTTCCATTCAGGCTGATGCTACCGCTATTATCAACAGTTACTCCGGGTGTGCGGGAAAGCACTTCAAGCGCATTGCTCGCTGAACTGCTGATCATCGCATCCACGTTGACCGTTGTTTTGTCAATGGAATGTTCAAGCAAAGGCTTTTTCGATCTCACTACAACATTTCCAAGTTCTTTCGCTGCCGCCGATGGAAGAATGATGGCCGGGATGATCGTATCATTACCCGAATTTATATTGACCCGGAATGGCAATTGACCAACTACTTCCACGGACAACACCACTAGGCCTTTTTGGGTGTTGCTGATATTGAACTGGCCGTTTGCATTTGTTGCAACAGCGCCGATCAAAGAATCTTTATCATTTCTCAAACGGACGGTAGCACCGGCTACAGGTTCTTTGCGGTCATTTTTTACAAAGCCGGAAATGGATTGGGAAAACAGCAGTGTTGAACTCAGTAAAAGGATGAAGCAGAGGGTCAAATTTTTCATAATTGTCGTTTGTTCCACAAATATTGCCCGGCCCTAACCGCCTGGAAAATTATAGTGTTGTACCTTGGTCTTTCGCTGACGGAAGTCTGTTTAAAGAGGTTGAACGAATTCGTCATGGCTTCAGGCCTTTCCGGCCCGGGAATGCGGGTTTTCGTCAGCAAAACTTATACGGGAACCGGAGAGAGGTGATATTTACTGGGAAGATTCCAGAGGTTTCAGAGGTTTCAAAAGTTCCAGAGGTTAAAATCCAGGTCGTTTAGGTAAACCAACTTGCCAGTAACACCCTACAGTCGTTCGATGACTGATGACGGATGGCAGTTGACTACCAACAGGCAAACTGCTTTTTTCTCAGGCTTCCTTACCGTCTTCCCGCCTTACCGGTTTAATTTTTACCGGGAAGACGGCATGAGGGTGATAACTAAAGACATAGGATTGAAATCTGAGGTATGGTGACCCTTTTCCGTATTAAACATGACGCATGAGTGTAATCCGATTTAAAGACTTTTTTGGCAGCAGAACATATTTTCTGTTCTCCGGCGTGCTCGCTATCCCTGTCTGGATCGCGACACTATCATATATCAATTCGCTGGATGTGGCCGACCCGGAGACGGTGGCCACCAGTATAACTGCATGTTTTTTTCTCGCCGTGTTCACGGGCAGATACGTCGCCGGCTTGCGTGCAGCAAAGTTGAAGAAGCCTCCTTATTTTTTTATGACCGCGCTGTCATTGTTAACGATCGGATTGCTATCATGGCTGTTCATTCACGCTGAATTTCCGATCAAACACCGCGCGTCATTGAATATGTTACTGTTCCTGCTGCCATTCTTTATTATCGGATTTTGTTCCGGGGTTATCATCAAGCTTTTCCGGTTCAATACACAAAGGCAATTGGCGGAAGCACAGAAAGTAGCGGCGCAGAGCAAGGGCGAATTGCAATTATTGCAATCACAACTCAGTCCTCATTTTCTTTTTAATACCCTGAACAACCTCTACGGTTTATCTATCACACAGCATGAAAAGATCCCGCCATTACTGCTGCGCTTATCCGAACTGCTCCGTTACAGTGTATATGAAGCCGGTGAAACATACGTGCCATTGAAAATGGAGATGGATTATATCAATAATTACATCGAGTTCGAAAAGATCCGGATGGGCAGCAGATTACAACTCACCACGGATATACAGGAAGTAACAAACCAGGAATTACTGATCGCGCCAATGTTGCTGATCGTCTTTGTGGAAAATGCGTTCAAATTTGCAGGCAATACATCCTCCACCCAATCATTCATTGAGATCAGGATGGCGATAGAAGGAAAGCTGCTGTTATTCCGTGTCAGCAATTCATACAGCCAGGAAAAAGATCTTCGTAAATTACCAGGCAAGAATAGCGGAATGGGATTGGCAAATGTTTACAAACGACTTGAGTTACTTTATCCGGCCGAACATATTCTTGATATTGACCAGCAGCCGGACAGATATACAATAACGCTTCAATTAAAACTGAGGAAATGACCTATAAGTGTGTGATTGCAGACGATGAACCAATTGCCCGTGATATCATACAGGCATATTGCAAACATCTTCCTTACCTCGAAGTGGTTGCTACCTGTGGCAATGCCCTTGAAGCCAAGACCGCATTGCAAAAGAACAATGTTGATATTCTTTTCCTTGATATCAATATGCCGGTGATGGACGGTATCACTTTCCTGAAAAGCCTGAAGAACCAACCACAGGTGATCCTGACGACCGCATATAAAGAATATGCTCTGGACGCGTTTGATCTCTCGGTCGTTGACTATTTATTAAAACCTTTCTCGCTTGACCGTTTTATGATGGCTGTTGACAAAGCAGTTGACAGGTTGCAGTCAGCAACAAATACAGGAACAGTTGTTGTTCAACCGGCAACAGGAAAGCCCACCGAGGATTTTATTTTCATCAAAACAGATCGAAAAATATTCAAGATCCAGTTTGCAGACCTGTTATATGCGGAAGCAAGCGGCAACTTCACGAAGATCGTTACAGGTTCACAGACATTTACTCCATCGATGACTTTCTCCAGCGTGGAAGAATTATTGCCAAATGGAATTTTTCTGCGTATCCACCGCTCGTTCATTATCAACAAATCAAAGATCAGTCATATCGAAGGTAACAGGGTATTTATTGGTGAAAAAGAAATTCCTATCGGCAGTAATTACAAGGAGGCTTTTCTGAAAGAGATTGGTCTTGATCTATAATAGCAGTGGCGATGAGAGGTTCCAGGGGTTCCAGGAGTTTCAGAGGTTCCAGAAGTTGAACGAAACGTCATTACGTTACGAAACCTCTGGAACCCCTGAAACCTCTGAAACTCCTGGAACCTTTCCCTGTTTATGGTCTGGTGTTTGTTTTATTTGTTTAAAACAACCCATGGCAAACGACGATAAAAAGAAAAAGCAGGATAACCCTATCAGCAAACCCGATCCAGAAACCCTGCACAAAACGGATCCACAGGAGAATATGGAGGGGCCGATCTCTTCTATTATGCAGAACATAAAAGAAGAAGCAGAAGAAAACGCCGAAAAAGATGCGGAAAAGAAAAAAGAAGAAGACAAAAAATAATTCCCCGCTTATCTAAAACTGTTGATGTTTTTCCCGCTATTAGTCATTGTAACGGCTGACAGCGTTGGGATTTCGCAGGTTTTTCGACTTTATCTCCGGCTGACAGTCGAGTATTAAAACGGATAAGCTATCCTTATTATTGATGGCTTACCCGTTTTTAAGAGTTGATGTTTTCGGTTTAAGGATCTTATTTTCCGGTTTTTTATTCCATCACCACATGCCTGGTTTTCTTCAATGACTCCAGGCAATCTTTTTCACACCAGAAGATCGTAAGAATATTCTTTTCTTTTGCAAGCAACTGAATATGATCCGCAACAGCACCGGGGTCACCGGATTTACTGAATAAAGCGTCTGCTTCATCAAAGAAAAGCACCAGGTTGTTACTGGCGGCTTTTTCAAAAAGCCTTGAAAGATTCTTTTCTGTTTCACCGATATATTTCGAAACGACAGAAGAAAGATCAACTTTATAGACCTCCTTCTTTTCCAGCCTGGCAACAAAATCTGCGTCCCGCTGACGTGTATTTATGGCAGCCGCGGGCAATACAAGAATATTCTTTTTTTCTTTGAGTGCGGCGATGCGATAAGCAGATAAAGATTGCTGCCTTTCTTTGGTCAGACGGGTTGAATCCACCACAGCGGGTATTTTCTTTACAGGTATGCGGGTCACTGTTTGCGTAATCCCTGGTAAAGAGAAGACGATCATTCCTGAAATAAGTATGATTTTTTTCATGAACCGATTTTTAGGTGAAAGCATTTCCCGGCATTAAACTTAAGAATATTTAAAGAAGCGCGGATATTTTACTACCGTATGAACGGGAAATCACAAAACTAAAAGGTGCCTTCCGTGTAGAAGGCACCTTTCAGACATATATTGAATCACCATCATTGCCAATACTTAATAGCAGGGCTGATGTTGGGTGCTATTGCTTCAGCACTTTCATTCTATCCTCCCCGTACCGCACAATATACATCCCTGGAGCAAGGGTACTGATATCCGCATCCAACTGCGTTGTTCCAGCCGGCACTGACTGCACCAATACTTTTCTTCCGGAAAGATTATACAACTCGATCGCATCCTGTCCGGACGCTGCCTGTGGCAGCAGGATGTGGAGGATGGTTTTTACGGGATTGGGCGATAGCTGCATCGCACGGGCAGTCAGATTAAATGTCAGCACCCGTACGGGTGAATAGGTCTTGTGGCCATCGATATCCACCTGCGCCAGGCGATAGTAGTTATTGCCGGTAAGTGGATTGAGGTCAGTGAACTGATAATTCTGACGAATGCTGGTCGTGCCATTTCCCTGTACACGACCGATCTTGGTGAAGGTTCTGCCATCAGCCGAGCGCTCTATATCGAAGTGATCGTTATTCAACTCAGATACGGTTACCCATTGCAACAGTGCAGTATTGTCCACCGCTTTTACGGTAAATGATTGCAGGGTAACCGGAAGAACGACATCCGATTTCATGATAAAGAAGTTGCTGAAATCACTGATGACGATTTCAATGTAGTAACCCTCGATCACGGTCGCATTGTCAACAACGTTTTCAATGGTTCCCCACGCGATAGGTCGTATATGCTGATCGTTTGCAGAAATCGTATACGATGCGGGCGCGGTACCATTGGAAGGTTGCTTGACCACCATTAAGCTGCCCGGATCCTGGATAGACGCATCCTGCGCTTTCAGCGCATCGAACTGGGCCTTTGTAAAGAGCAGTCGCACAGAGATAGCCGCATTGGGTGGATGGTTGGTTACACTAATGGTATAGTTGCGATCAAGGTAAGGCTTGCCAGCTGAGGTGGTTCGTATTGGGCCAACATAATCAAATGCGCTGGCACTAACCGTTCCCAGAGGGTAATCGTCTTTAACGGAAACAAGGGGGGTATAATAAGATCCGTCATAGGAAAGCCCCCGGAAACCGGTCCATGCCTGGCTGGAACCCGCCATGAGCTGCGGATCCGCAATGGAACTTCCAGATATACCCTGTCTGATAGAGCGCAAAGAAAGCGCGGGAGGCTGGTAAGCCGGATCCAGCAGTTTGTCCAAATGCCGCATATAGACATTATAGCCTGTATAGCCATCAGGGGTTTTCCTGGCGTCATACCAAACTGCCACGCCGGTACCATCTTTGTCCATATCTATGACAGGTGCTGATGGATCTGTCCAACCACGCTCCCACCTTCCCGTATTCAGCGGCGTACCGAAAGCACCCCACCAGAACTTTCCACCATCGCCTATAGGGGTTGCCTGTATATTCTTTTGAACTTTGCCGTAATAAAACACGGCGTTGCCTGCGCCATCACCGGCAATACCAGGAGTGGGTATATAAGTGCTGTTGCTGGTAGACTGACCGGTACCTATCAGTACCCCTTTGGGCTTGCCGGTATTGATCTTTATAGCAAAAGAATCGGACGACATGCGGCTCAGCTTTATTTCCTGGTAAAAAATTGAATCGTTACTCTGTGTATTATGTCCCAGAATAGGCAACGGCGCGGTAGCCAGGAAAGCCCGGTTACCTGAACCGGTAAAAGCAATATCATAAAAATAGTTGACACCAGGCACAGCTATCAACGTGTCAATTTCCCCGGGTCCCTGATTGAGTTTATTCAATGCGGTGGGCGGAAACGGGTTATAGACTAAATTGGGGTAAAGAGTGTCTGTTGCCAATTGATAGGGTAAACTGTCGTATTTCTCTAATGCTAATGAATAGCCTTTTGTGACAAAGTCTGTGACCTTATTATTGATATAATTACGTTCATTCCAGGCCACCACCATCGCATCGATATTTCCATCGGTAGGCAGCACGGTGGCAAGTATCCTGTCAATATCATAAACAGGCGTTTTCAGCGCAGCAAAGCCATTACTGGTTACATAATAGTTCGTGTATTCTACCAGGACTATGTCGGGCTCCTGTCCGGGTGGAACCGGGTAATTGCGGATGATATTGCAGCTCACCTGTTCAAATCGCGTACTGAAAGAATAGGTTCTCACAACTGTATCCTGTTTATAAAAATATTCATGTCTTTCCGGAGATACATCTCCGGTAGTACCATCAGGATAAATGATGGCACTCGGTAATTGTCCCCATATATCCTTTATTACATGTGAGTCCTTTTTTACCCGGGCCAGCCTGTTAAAGGCGGGAAAGACTTTTTCTGAACCAATCGATTCGGCCATAATGACGCCACAACCGTCCTGCAGGTCAGGGAAAATAATAAAGGATTTTGCGGTGCCGGAATTGACATAGTTAATAGTATACCGCTTTCCGCATGCAGCATCGCTGGACTCCTGGGTGGCGTATTGATTCATGATGCCGCCCCCGTATCTTTTAAGATTGCCTCCTTCGTCTTTGTAGCAATACACGTGCACATCATTGTATGGGTTCTTTACATAATACCCGATAAAAAAACCGCCCCTGCCGTCCGCGATGAGTTGCGGATGTGAATAGTACGGCTGATTGGCTGTGGTATGAACAGCAAGAGGATACCCTTCGCTGGCAAACACCCGGCTGCCATCACTTTTTATATGCTGCACATAAACATCATTGTGATTAGCCGTGGTAAATGCAATGTAAAAACCACCGGATCCATCTGTTGCGGCATGACCAACATTACGGTAGCTGTAGGAGTTGACCTGGCTGTTTGTAATGGTTGAGTACTGTTGTTGATCTGTTCCGGTAGCCACCGGTATGCCATTTTCCGCCCAGAGACGATTGCCGTTCTTATCGTATTTCTGGGCATAGATATCGATGTTACCTGCACGGGCATCCTCCCATATCACCACATAACCGCCATCCGGCTCGCTTTTGAATACCAGCGGGTTTTTCTGGTCGCGCACCATTTGCACCACCGGCATGTCCAGCGAATCATAAAACTGGTTCGTGGTATTGCTCCACTGGGCATGTACAGTGGCAAACGCGGCAATCAGCAGACTCAGGAGTAGAATTCTTTTCATGACAACAATTTGTGATAATTTAGAGATGCAGGCCAAGGTAGCGGAGGCAGAAACGACCCCTTCCAGTGACTGAGCGGGCGACATGACAGGGAGGATGAGTGAAGGTTTTGTTGTGTAAAGGAAATGCTGACTGACGAAAAAATCATCGTTCACACAAAATCAGGACCTGTTCAACCTCAAAAATTCACCACCCGCAAGGTTGGAGCGTGATGGTTGGGGCTTTGAAATAGATTTGTATCGGTGTAATCAGGCCAGGCAACCGGTAAAAAATCCCCTGCGTGATATAACTTAATAATATTCTATCTGCATCGATAACAACGAACTCATGATTCCACGTTTTACAGCCACCTTCTTCTTTTTATATTTATGGATACACTCCACGCACGCACAGGGCCCACCATTGGATTCCCTGATAAAAGCCGAAGGTCAATATGTAAAAGAAGACACTATCAAAGTGAAACTGCTCAATGATATCGCGTTTTTTCAACAGTACGTGGATCCGGTCAAAGGATTACCCTACGCTGAAAAAGCGATCGCACTCGCTACCAAAATCAATGACGCGTCAGGTCTTGCACGCGCTCATTATGTAATGGGTGTGGACTACCTGCGGTCCGATCAGGTGTCCAAAGCCGTGGAGTATCTCCAGAAATCAGCGAAAATGTATGAGGCACAGCATAAGCAGCTTGACCTGGGCCGTGTCTACAATACGATCGGAGCAGCCTATCTCCCCCATAACGAACACTATACAGATGCGCTGGCTTATCTGGATAAGGCGATCGTTATTTTCAAAGCAGAGGGAGACAAACAATATCTTCCAAATTCCATACTCAACAAAGCCCTTCTTTATAAGCGGATGGACAGTGTAGGTCCGGCCCTTCGGCATTTTAATGAAGCTCTTGGCCTGTTCCAGCAGTATATGCCGGGTAATAAACAACTGGAAGCTCGTATCTACGGTGGCCTTGGAGATGCGTATATAGAGTTCTCGCAAGACAAACTCAGGGCCGTTGGATTTACCGGTCAGAAATACGATTCGGCCGTGCATTATGTGCAAAAGGCGCTCACTGTATTTACTGAACTTGGAAGTGAAGATGGAAGAACAGCCAATTACAGGAGACTTGGATCGATCTATCTCGCCCAGAAGAAATATCCGCTTGCATTGCAGAATGCTATCATAGCGAAACAGATCGCGCAGGCAGGTGGCTTTGTAGCTATGGAAGCTGATGCCATCACGGTAATGTCGGAAGTGTATGCGGCCACTGGTCGTTATGACAGCGCCTTTGCCTATCTTAAACAATATTCCGTACTGAATGACAGCCTGCTCAATGATGAAAAAGAAAGGATCCTGATTGAAAACGAAATGCAGTACAACTTCTCCAAAAAGGAAGACTCCCTGCATTTTCAGAATGCCTTGTTAAGCCAGACAAATACGCTCAACAAACTGCAGTTGCGGCAGCAATGGCTATACAGTGGCGGCGCATTGATACTGTTACTGGGTCTGGGTGGATTCTTATATTACCGTAACCGGAATAAACAGGTGAAGCTTGTTTTGCAACTGGAGAAAGCACGTGCCGAACAAAAACAACGCGAATCAGAATTTGAACGGAAAGTCAGCGATGCTGCGCTGCACTCACTGCGATCACAGATGAATCCGCATTTTATTTTCAATTGCCTTAATTCCATAAAGCTATACGCCGTAGAAAATAACCAGGAGGCTGCCACCAGCTACCTGGGAAAGTTCTCCCGCCTTATGCGGCTGGTGCTGGAAAATTCCAAAAGCGATCGCATTACATTGCAGCAGGAAGTGGAAACCCTGAAACTGTATATCGAAATGGAAGCAATGCGTTTTAAAGATAAACTGCATTACCAGATTGACATTGCAGAAAACATGGATATGGACTATATTGACATCCCACCCATGCTGATCCAGCCGTACGTAGAAAATGCGATATGGCATGGTCTGATGCCAAAAGAAAACGGCGGTACACTTCTGGTGAGTTTCCGGTGTGAGGACAATAACCTGCAGATAATAATAAGGGATAACGGAGTAGGCAGGGCAAGGGCCGCTGAACTGAAAAGCAGATCGGCAACAGCACACAGATCTTTCGGTATGAGTATTACACATGAGCGAATGGAGCTGATCAACCAGATGTATAACACCAGTATGTCGGTCGTTATAAATGATCTGCATGATGAACAGGGTAATGCAACGGGCACGGAAGTAATCATCGATATACCCATTGATTAAAACACTATGAACAATACTATCAGAACGATACTTCTTGACGATGAACCGGACAGCGTTCGGCTGATGCGGTTAAATATCGAACAGCATTTTCCGCAACTGGAAATTGTTGGCGTCTTCACCAGCCCGCAAAAAGCATTGCAGGAAATTCCGTCCCTTCAACCCGACCTGCTTCTGCTGGATATCGAAATGCCTGTCATCAACGGTTTTGATCTGCTGGAGAAACTAATGCCTGTTGAATTTGCGGTAGTATTTGTAACAGCCTATAATGATTTTGCGATCAAGGCTTTCCGGTTCAATGCGCTGGATTATTTAGTAAAGCCTGTCAGCATCGAAGAACTGAAGGACGTGGTAGCAAAGGTTGAAAAGCATCAGCACATCCAGGCAGACCAGCTGCAGGTGTTGCAGCAACAGTTTAAAAAAGGCGCTATTACCAAAATAGCCATTCCCAGTCAGACCGGCGTAACTTTTATCGATCTCAAGGACATAGTATTCGTTGAAGCCAAGAGTAACTATGCCGATCTTGTATTGCAAGATAAAAGGAAGATCCTGATCTCAAAGACCCTGAAAGATATTCAGTTCGTGCTGGAGCAACAGCAGTTCCTTCGTATCCACCGTCAGTATATCATCAACCTGAACGAAGTAAAACATTTTAACAGGAATGAAAGCCTGCTCACGATGAGTACGAACGATGTGTTGCCTGTTTCGCGACTGCAAAAAGATAAACTGATAGAGCAGTATGGGTGGTTGTGAGGTGAGGGTGTTGAACAGTCTTTACCTGTTCTTCCACTCCCCTTTTACCTTAATAATTTTTCAGTTTTCGTCAAAAATCTTTCAACAGCATCCTCAAGGTCTATGTTCATCCGGTCGGCCAGAACTGCCAACCACCAGATACATTCGCCCAATTTGTGTTCCAATTCGGTATCCGTATTCTTTGCCGGCCAGCGTTCTTGCTGTGACATCGTGTGTCGTCCGACAAGACCTGCATCTGTCAAAAATGCCAGGGCATCTTCTTCAACAGTCCATTCACTCCCATGATGCTGTTTCTCTAATTGATGATAGGCATCCCTTATGTTTTTTGAGCGTTCGATGATTTCTTTAATATCCATTTTCTTTATTTGATAATTATGTTTCTACCAGGGCAAAGCTCCATTGGGCCCGAAAAATCCACCACTGACTGAGATGTCCTTCGTCAAGGCATATTCAGCAATCAGCTCGGCAGCACTTTCTGGTGTTGCGGTCCCGGTATTCCCGTTTAGATCCGTTTTGATATGTCCGGGTTCTATAGCAACCACAGAAATGCCCAATGATTTCAGTTCTTTTGCGAATGCGACGACAAACGCGTTCAATGCCGTTTTGGAACTTGAATAGCCTGCAAAATTGACCTGTCCGTAGACGGTACTTTCATCACCTGAAAGTGTAAGCGAACCCACAATACTGCTCACCATGATGATACTTGCATTCGGTGCAGCTTTCAGTAATGGAAGCAATTGCTGGGTTACACGAACTGGGCCGAACGTATTAGCCTCATACTGCTTTCTAATTGAGGAAATAGCTTCTTCACTCGGAGCCACTGATAGATCTTCGGCAAAGCCTGCATTATTGACAAGAATATCGAGTTTACTCAGGTTCTGCATCAGATATTGCGCGGCGGATGCGACACTATCGTCATTGGAGACGTCCATCTGTAACAGCCGAACATCGAGGTTTCGTGCTTTCAAACTATCATGTGCTTCTTTCCCTTTCTGCATGTCCCGCACCCCCATCCATACCTGAAAACCTTTCTCCGCCAATAGTTTTGCCGTAGCATAACCGATGCCCTTATTGGCACCGGTTATGAAAACTACCTTTTTGTTATCCATTGCTTTCTATTGTTTTCGGATCAATGGTATTGGGTGCCGCGTGATGGGACAGATCCCCTACTAAGGTGATCACCAGTTCACGGACAGAAAAATGCCATTTGCCATCCGCTTTTTTGAATACGTCGTGATAACGACCGATGGCAATTGGCTGTAATGGAAAGTCACGCTCGGCGTCCTGCTGGAAAATAGTCATATAGGACACGGCGGTTGCTTCATCTTCCTGGATGTCCAGGACTGTGTTGGTTGTTACGTGCGCGGTTCTTGGCGTACCTTCTGCATACACCTGAAGATTTTGCGCCAATTGCCGGGCTATGGTTTCCTTACCTTCCATAACATTGCCGGGTGCGATGATTTTCCCATCCGCAAATAGTTCGCCTACCTTTTCAAAGTTTCCCTGGTCAAGATAGTGGGTATATCGTCCGATCAGATTGAGAATTTGTTGTTCGTTGCTCATAAAACGCTGTTTTATTAATGACTAATTATGTTATTCTTATTTTGTAATGTCAATCAGACGGGTATCCGGAATATCAGAGAGAATCGATACGCCATAAGCCGAACCCGGCGATTGGTATCCGATCTTAAAATCGTCGTTCAGTATACGGCTGGCTACCGCCACAACCGATAAGGGGGTAAGTGTGTAACCCGATGGTGCATCCACGGCAGCACGGAATATTTCGCCGTGCTCTCCGATCACTTCGGCAGCAAGCCCATTTCGTCCGGCAGCGCGTTCTTCTGCGGTTGGACCCTCGGGCAGATTTTCCGGAGTGAGATCAGGCAATCCGGCAGCAGGTAATTGCAGTGAGAAAAACTCTTCGATGTTCGGGATCTTCGTTGATTTATGGGAAAGGACGATGCCACCTAATGGCGTGGGCAGGCATTCTTCTTTGCGATCAGCAAAATGGAATATTTTAGGCTTGGCATGGGGATTGGCAATGATCTCATTGTCCTTCCGCACCAATATTCCCAGATCGGCTATGTGCTTGCTGCTGATGACCGAACCTCTTGAGAATCCGCCATAGTGCCGAAATCCTACCGAAAGCTTCTGTGGATTTTTCACTTTGGCTGCCACATAAACTGCCAACGCATCATAACTCACGAACAGTCCCGCCCCAGATATCAATTGGATACCTGCTTCCCTGGCTTTTACGTCCAATGCTTCGGCCAGTTGATAGGTTTCCAGTTCGGCACTGATGTCAATATAGTGCACACCTGCTACCAGGCACGCATGCATTGCCTGGTTTGCTGTAAACTTAAATGGCCCTGCCGTATTGATCAGTAGCTTTTTGTCCGCCAAAGCTTTTTTCCAGGCGGTTTCATCTTCTACGGTAAACACGTGATAGGGAACTTGTAACTCCGAAGCTAAATCCCGTATCTTGTCGTGTTCCCTTCCGGCTATTTCAAAATCAAGTTGTATTTCTTTGGCCCTTTCCGCGATAATTTTCCCGGTATATCCCGCTGCTCCGTAAATGAGCATTTTATTTTCCATCTTTTGTAACGTTGTTAAAAATGTATGGCTTAAAAAATAGTAGGAATAGTGCCTCCGTCTATTACATAATTTGCACCCGTGATATAGGAAGCTTTAGGAGAGGCAAGAAAGCCTACCAGATGCGCAATTTCCTCTGGCTGTGCCAGTCTGTTCATCGGAACACCTCCCAGACTGTCCATTACCAATTGCTGCGTTTCGTCAAAGCTTTTTCTGATAGAGGAAGCGTAACTATGGAGAAAGGCCTCCATTGCAGTGGTCTTTACCATTCCCGGGGAAACAGTGATCACACGGATGCCCTTTGAGGCCACTTCGTTGGCCAATGCCTTGCTGTAATTATTCAGTGCCGCTTTGGAAACGCCGTAGGACAGATTGGAAGCATACAGTGGCAATTTACCGTTAAGCGAAGAGATATGAATAACCACGCCCAGGTTTCGTGCAATCATCGAGGGAACGATGGCCTTATCCAATTTTATGGCCGCCAGTAAATTCAGCTGAAGGTCGTTTTCCCAGTCCTGGTCGGACAAGACTCTAAACCCGCCAGCCGGGGCCGATGTGCCGCCGACATTATTGATCAGGATATCCAGGCTACCGTACTGCTTCAACAGCTGCGCTGCAAGTTTGTTAAGGCTTTGGCTGTCGGTCAGATCTGCTGCAATAAAATGATACGGTAACTTTTCCGCAGGTTGGTGCCTTGCCGATACGATTACCGTTGCACCTAATGAAGCGAGTTCGTCCGCTATCGCTTTGCCTATTCCTTTGGTCCCGCCTGTAACCAGTGCGGTCCTTCCTGTTAGTTCTTGTATTGTTCTTTCCATTATTGATAGGTTTAAAGGCCGAATATCCCTCCCGAAACGAAGATCTGTTCGCCGGTCACAAACCCGGCCTCATCTGAAGCTAAGAACACAGCCACTTTGGCGATATCTGCGGGCTGCCCGATGCGGCCAAGCGATGTATTGGCAATAACTTTCGCCTCGAATTCGCTACCGATAAAGCCATTGCTGTGGGTACCCTCTGTTTCGATAGCGCCCGGCAAGAGCGAATTGATGCGGATATTCCTGCCTGAAAATTCTTTGTACAGGGCAACGGTGATGGCGTCCAGGGCTGCGTTTGTTGCAGAATAGACAGAGCCAGTGGCTATAGGTGTCCTGCTGGAACCCGAGCTGATGTTGATGATGTTGCCGCCCTTTTCACCAAATAGCTTTAAAGCCCCCTGTATGGAGAGTATAGACCCCAGCACATTTACATTAAACTGGCGGTGAAAGGAATCGGCTGTTACCTGTTCGATGGGCAGGTATTCAAAAACACCGGCGTTGTTCACCAATATATCCAGCCCGCCAAAAGCTTTCCCGGTTTCTTCAAAGATCCTGTTTACATCAGCTTCTTTTGAAACATCGCCCTGCACCGCAATGGCCGTGCCGCCCGCTTCGGTTATTTCCTTTACGACCTTATCTGCACCTGCTTTACTGGAGGCGTAGTTCACCACCACTTTAGCGCCCTCTGCGCCAAAATGTGCTGCTATGGATGCCCCAATGCCTTTGGACGCTCCCGTTACGAGCGCTATTTTACCTTTTAGCCTTTTTGTTGTTTCCATTATTGATTTTTATTTTTGGAGCGATCGCTCCATATTTAGTTAAAAAAATTATACTTCTGATACTGGATCGCGCAAGATGGTTTGGAGATGGGCCTGGCTTTGTCCTTTTTCGAAATTGACCAGGTGGATCTCGTGGTGCATCCCTGATTTTTTCAGTCCGTTTGCCGTTGCAAACTGTTGCAGGATGGGCAGTGTTTCCAGTTCTCCCGCAAAAGGTCCGCTGTGCAAGATCTGTACAGATTTTCCAGCGGTATATTCAAAACGTTCAAAGGCGGTGGCAAATGGAATATCCTTTCTTTGTATGGCCACCTGCCTGATGTGCACATCGGTAATAAGATCAGGGATACGTATGGCAATCCTGTACTGTAGCAGGGCCAGATCCACCGTCGTGTAGAAATTCCCGATATCTACATAACCCACCTTGTCTTCATCAAACCAATAGAATATTTCGACAATATCGCTGGCAAAAGCTTGATCTATATGTGCAACGCTGCTATGCAGGGCTTCTGCAAATGCTGCGATAGCTTTTTTCTTTGCATAAAAAGCATCGGTTCCAGGACTGCCGCTCCCTGAAATGGAGATATAGCTTGCTCTTGATATTTCTACAATTTCCGGCTGACTGCTTGCCGAGAAGTAATCTTTGTATTGCTGGGATATATTCATCTATCTATAATTTAGGAGCGATCGTTCCAGATTTGGCTAAAAAAATTTTATTGGCTGATCTGCTTAATCAGAAACTCCGCCATTTTCTTGATCCTCATTTTGTCCCTGTGAATGATAAAAGATTCGTGCCATCCGGTGAACTGGTTGATAATATAGTCCGTTAGCATCTCTGCATCTTTACTTATCCTGATCTCCTTCAGCTTAATGGCCTTGCTGATCAGGTCGATCAGTAGATTGTACGTAAAGTCGTTATCAGCCTTGATGATCTGTTGTACCGATTCATCACTTGTAGCCACTTCAAAAGTAGTTTTAATGGTCAGGCAGCTGTTGGGCTCACTGGTAATGGCATACACGGAAGAGTTGATAAATTTCTCTATTGCTTTCAACGGTGATTTAATAGGCTGCAACATTTTCCTGGCGGCATCCATCCGGGATTCGGTATAGAGCTTGATTGCCTTGATGAAAAGCTGATGCTTATCACCGATGGTATTATACAGGCTGCTGTTGCTGATGCCCATTGCTTCGGTGAGGTCACGGGTGGATGCGCCATTATAGCCCTTTTTCCAAAAGACATCCATTGCTTTTGAAATTGCTAGCGCTTCATCAAATTCTACATTTCTTGCCATAATCGGGTGCAAAGATAAAAACATTCTGGAACAAATGCTCCTGAAAGTTTCATCTCAGTATTATATTAAGTCGGCTTTTGCGGCTGCGATCTTTCCGTCTCTGAAAGTAAAGTCGAATATCCCGCCTATTTTCCCTTCGGGAAAGTCGCCTGTAAATTCCACTTTAATGTGTGCCTCATTATCGCTGGTGACAACCAACTTTACAAGCCGTGTCTGGGTTCTGTAGCCAATAAAATAACTTTCATAATACTTCCTGATACCCGAATGCCCCTTGAAGACCTGTCCGACCGAGGGGTCATCAAGTATAGCGTCAGTGTGCCATTTTTGTAGATAGCTTTTTGTATCGTAGGCATTACTTACGGCAATAAATTCCTGTATAAAGAGGTTGATATCCATATTATCTTATTTTGTCCACATTGGTTTTAACTTCAGAATCTGTTGATGCACCGGGCAATGCTCCGAATGTGCCCCGCGCAGATAGCCAATGCTCATTAAAAATTCGTTTACGATCTCCCCGCCCGTAAAGCGGAATGTTTTTTTGAACAGCTTTACCCACTGGTCTTTTGTATTGAAATGGTGGTGTTCCAGCCATTTTTCAAAAGAGCCAAACTCTTTTTGTAACGCAAGAATTGTTTTTGCGTTTTCTATGGCTGCATTTACTTTGAGCTTGTTCCTTATGATTCCGGCGTCGGCCAAAAGCCTTTCCCGATCGGCTTCGGTATAGCCTGCTACTTTTTTGATATTGAAATTGCTATAGGCTTTTCGAAACGAAAACTCTTTTTTCAAAATCGTTTCCCAGCTCAGGCCTGCCTGATTGATCTCTAAGATCAACCTGCCGAACAGTTCATTGTCATCGTGAATTGGAAATCCGTAATGGTTGTCGTGGTAGTTTTGGTGGAGACTTCGGCCGGGCTCCTTCATTAATGGTATATAGCTGCAATAACTCATCCTTTACTGGTTTATTATGATACAAAGTTGAAAGAAAGCGGCCTGATGAAATTCGCCGAAAAGGATTATTCCCTCGCCGTTTTGACGATGTAGTTATTTTTCCAGTTCACCGCAGAAAAGATCGTTCACATGGATGGTATCCAGGAATTCCCTTTCCTCTATGATCAGACCGTTTTCAAGTTTCATCAGTACCACGATCTCGTTATTATAGATCTTGCCATCAACACGTACAGCATGATTGTTCAGATGGACGACCACATCGTTCCCTTGGGCAACTATTGACCGCACGGTAATCTTAAGTCCACTTGGAAACCGCTCGCGCAATAAAGAAAATATGGTCATCATATCTTCTGGTGTCCGCCATCCGCCAAGCGGCCAGGAGCCCTCGCCACTGATCCAATAAGTAGCCTCTGGAGATTTATACTTTGGCACATCTGCGAAACGTCCCTCTGTTACTGCCTGATAATAGGCAGTAACGATTTCTTTTGCTTTCATTTCTCTGGTATTTGAATAATTAATAGGATCACACGGACATGTTTTCCCTTAAGTTAGCTCTAGCATACTTTATCTGAGTATGATGAGATAGATCTTGGGGCATTCCTTTTTCATCAAAAGGAAAATATCTGTAACAAAGGGAGCCGACATCATATATGTCACATTGATAGGTGCCACAGGTCGTATTATAATCCAATGGAAACCCACCCATCTGTTCCAGATAGTCCATAGATAATAGAACATAAGCGTTAGAAGGAATGCTGTTCTTCAATAACCGGTGTGCATCCACCAGGATGTTACCATAGAGTTTGTTGAAGCGGTCTATTTTGAATTGTTCCATATGCCCATAGTGTGCGACCGCTTTCAGTTCCAATTGGCCGGCTTCAGGGAGTTTAAGCTGGTAGAGTCGGAGGATCCGTTTAAATGCATTGCGCATCTGTACGAACTGCCGCAGGATTTCTTCTATCGATGGAGGGGTACGCATCCGATAAAATAAGATCGCATCACCTCCTATTTCAGAGACTCTGAAAGAAAGATGGTTGCAGGCAATGATCCCACTGAGCAGGCGGCGTATGATGGTTAGCCCGTCAGTTGGATCGACGTTTCTGATAAACTGTGAATATCCGCTAATATCCACTATAAAGACCATACCCTGGTTATCTCTTAACATACGCATACTTTTCATGCCATAAAGGTGGCTGTTATTGTAGTGGAAAACTTAGCTGGATCCACCTTATGCTTAGCCGTTTTTCCCAAGCAGATCAATTGAACGACTGCCTGAACTGAACCGGTGACATATTCGTCTTTTTTTTGAAAAGCCTGTTAAGTGACTGGGGCTGCTCAAAACCCAGTATATAGGAGATCTCCGCAACGCTAAGATTCGATGTGGTAAGCAATGTTTTGGCTTCTTCAAGGAGACGGTCCTGGATATGGCCCTGTGCACTTTGTCCCGTGGATAGGCGCAACAGGTCGCTCAGGTAATTGGGCGACATGTGCAGTTGCTCGGCAAAATATTTCACATTCGGCAACCCGGACTCCAGGAGTTTTCCGGAAGAAAAATAGGATTCCAGCATCTTTTCAAATTTGACAACATAGTGCTCGTTGTTGGACTTTCTGGTGATGAACTGACGGTTGTAGTACCGGTTGCCATATACCAGCAGGAGGTCGATAAAAGCTACAATGGCCTCTTGGCTGAACCCGTCAATTCTGTTGCTGTATTCCTGCATGATCCCAGTCATCAGCGTCCGGATATGCATCTTTTCCCTTTCGGACAAGAACAATGCTTCATTTACCTCGTAATCAAAAAATGCGTAGTTCTTTAATTTTGAAGCCATGGGAAACGAGCGGATAAAATCCGGATGGAAGACTAATGAGAATCCCTCGGTTACCGGACTGCTGGATGGCTCTACCGTCAACACCTGGCCGGGCTTGATAAATGACATTACCCCTTCTGTGAAGTCATAGTGCTTTGGTCCATACCGTAACACGCAATCGGGATTCTGCTTGATGGAAATGGAGTACAGATCCATCACAATAGAAATGTTTGCGGCGGGATTTACATAGCTCACCGCTGAAAAATCAATAATGCTCACCAACGGGTGCAGCGGCTTATCCAGTTCAAGGAGCCGGTGGTAATCTGTGACGGAATTGATTACCGTAAAAGTATGATTTGACATTGTGGTTCGATTATGATTTTAAACCTGACTAGTTAACATTGATAGGGAAATCAAGCGGTCGCTACCGTTCTCCCGCTTGATTTTATGACAAGCTATTATTCCGGTGCACTCAGAAGGACTGTAGAATATTCCTGTCCCCGGTGTGGGTACCAAGTGGAATGATACGCTCGACACGTTCCATATCCTCTCTGCTGAGTGAAACCTCTGTTGCAGCAATATTCTGCTCGATATATTTCACCCTTTTTGTACCTGGTATCGGTGTTACTCCTTTAGCAATCACCCAAGCAATCGACAACTGCGTTTCGGTGATCGATTTTTCGGCAGCCATTTTTTGCAGTTCCCCAACCAATTTTATATTCCTGTAAAACTGTTCACCCTGGAAGCGGGGTATGGACCTTCTGAAATCGTCCGCATCGAAATCATCGGGCGTCTTGATCTGCCCGGTCAGAAATCCCCTTCCAAGAGGTGAATAGGCCACCAGTCCTATCCCGAGCTCCTTGGTAACCTGGTATACACCATCTTCTTCGGCACTTCGTTCAAAGAGGGAATATTCATTTTGAACAGCGGTGATGGGAAAGGTATTATTTGCCTTTCGTATCAGTTCCCCGGTTACTTCCGAAATACCGATATATTTGATCTTGCCTTCCCTTACCAGTTCGGCCATTGCCCCGACGGTATCTTCGATGGGAACTTCCGGATCGGGACGATGCAAGTAATAGAGGTCGATCATGTCCGTCTGTAAATTCTTCAGGGACCGTTCCACCGCTCTTTTTACATAATCCGGTCTACCGTTGATGCGCCAGGTTACCTCTTCGTTATCGTCAATTTCGAACCCGAATTTTGTGGCAATGATGTATTTATCCCTGTTTCCCTTAATTGCATTTCCTACCAGCCGTTCATTGACCAGGGGCCCGTACAGGTCGGCAGTATCGAGGAAATTACCTCCCAGTTCAAGCGAGCGGTGTATCGTCGCTATCGATTCCCTTTCATCTGCCTTTCCATAGGTATTAAAGCCAACCGATGGACTCATGCCCATGCAGCCCAGGCCTATCAACGGGATTTCCAATCCCTGCGTTCCTAATTTTCTTGTTTTCATCTGACTTTTGATTTTAAATACTGAATGCTGATGTATGCCCTATCAATTCTCTTGTGGGCAAATCATAATATTAGCCTAGAGCATCACCACGCGTTTAACCTTGGCTACACGTATGGCGGCATCATATGCCTCGCCAATCTTCAATATATCCAAGTTCATATCTACGCTCGTCATATCTGTGGGCACCATGGCAAAAACAGCGTCGGCGCCTTTAAAGGTCTGCATAAGAAACCCAACGTCCGACAGCTCTCCGATCGCCGCTTTTGCTCCGAGTTGTTCAATGGCTTACGCTTTAAGCGGATTGCTGCTTATAATAGTCAGATGATGCCCTTCGCTGATCAACTGCTCCGCCAATGGCCTGCCTATATTTCCCAGGGAACCTGTAAGTATGATGTCCATATCATTAAGATTTATTTGATGAATGATGAACAAAATTAAAGTAGCCATTACCGGTAACTGTTGCCCAATTACCGAATAATGTAACCAAATACAGGAAACAGGGACAGGAGCTAGTTCAACAGGGATTTCTTATAGTCAGACGGAGAGAAGGAGGTCTTACTTTTAAACAATTTATTAAAAGACTGTGGATGTTCAAATCCCAGGTGATAGGCAATTTCCGCGATGGTCAGTTCATCTTTTGCAAGATACCCCTTTGCCTTTTCTATGACCTTTTCATGGATGAACTGTTGCGAGTTCAACCCGACAAGATTCCGCAAAAGATCACTCAGGTAGCGTGGCGTTACATTAAGCTTCTCCGCCAAAGCATTAACGGTAGGTAGTCCGTTAACCAGTAATCTCTCTTCGTTAAAGTAGTCTTCCAGCAGCTGTTCCAGCCTGGCAAGAAGATCGTTATTCACTGTTTTTCTGGTCAGGAACTGGCGGTCATAAAAGCGGTTGGCATAATTAAGCAGCACCTCGATCTGCGAAATGATCACATCCTGACTGAATTTATCAATGCGCTGGCTTAGCTCTTCCTGAATGAACCGGTAAATACTGAGAATAGTTACTTTCTCCTTTTCGGAAAGATACAGTGCCTCTGCTGCCGAATAGCTGAAATAGCCGTAATGCCTGATGGCAGCACTCAAAGGATACGGCCTTAGAAAATCAGGATGGATGTGTAGGGTCATGCCATCATAATCGGCTTCTTCGTCCTGCATCCTGATCAGTTGGCCGGGGGCGATGAACGACATTCCACCTTCCTCAAAATCATAATATCCCTGACCATATCTCAGTTTGCCGGAAAAGCTTGTCTTGAAAGAAATCTTATAAAAGTTCAGAATAATACCCTGTTCGAAATCTTTGGGGTCGAACTGGGCCTCTCCGTAATTGATGATACTTATTAGCGGATGAAAAGGGGCCGGCTGTCCCATTGCTTTATGCAATTGGGATAGGGAATTAAAGATGACCGGTTGTTTTTTCATGATACAAATTTAATAATTCATAAGAAGCAATTCCTGACTGCCAAAATCCGCCAACCAGGAATTACGATAGAATTAAAATATAAACTGGGCGCGAATCTTTTCGAATTGGCCTTCAGGTGTCAATTCCAGACGTTCATTATACAGGGCAATGGCATCATTGCCTGCAACATACCTGAGCTTGGATTTGCCATCGGTAGCTGCGCCATAGATTATCTGGGCCACATCTTCCGCCTTTGTGTAATTGGCAATCTGCTCCTTACTATAACCTTCACTAACCTTTGCTACAAGTTGACCGTATGCTTGGTGCATTCCTCCCTGCAGAGATCTTCCCGCGAAGTCAGTCTGCATACCTCCGGGAGCAACCACTTTGACATTGATGCCAAACTGAGCCAGCTCATAAGCCAGGCCTTCCGAAAATCCGTCTACGGCAAATTTGCTCGCGTTGTAAATGGAACATGTTGGGTATCCCAAAAGGCCAAACGTACTGGTGACGTTAATGAACGTTCCATTTCTTCTTTCCCTAAAATGGGGAATGAATGCTTGCGTGATATGGATAACGCCCATTAAATTGGTCTGGATCTGCAACTGAATCTGTTCGGTTGTGAAGGATTCCAATGGACCAATAAGACCGTAACCCGCATTGTTCAGGACAACATCAACTGACCCGGCTTTCAAAATTTCAGATATCGTTTCCTGGCTTTTCGCTGTGTCGGTAACATCCAGCTCAATCACGGTTATGTTTGGAAGACCGTTTAATTCTTTTTCCTCTTCAGGTCTCCGCATGGATGCGATCACTTTCCAGCCCTTTTCCTGAAATAATTTAGCGGTAGCCTTGCCTAGTCCGGATGAGGCACCGGTAATGAAAATCGTCTTTTGCATATTGTTATTTTATTTGTTCTATGCAAAGTTGAACATTAGCAGGAGCTGAAAATTAATCTAAGTGGGGATATGCTAAGCCGAAATGACGAACTGATGTTGATACAGCAAGTATTACCGACAGGCAGATTGGGAACACTTTTCTAAAGACTTTTTTTGTCTGTGTCGTTCTTAGAAAACTGTAAAGTTCTATAAAAGCCAGCAACAATATCGTTAGCCAAGCGGTGCGGCTATGACTGAAATAAATTAGTGTCAGGGTGACCACGCTTATCACTATTGCCGCGATACTGGCGGCTGACAGCTTTCGTTCCTTGCGTAAGCGCCTCGAAAGAGATGAGGCAGGATTGAAAAATTAACAGACAATACGATGCCGAAAACACTTGCGTTGAGCGTATAACGACTTTGGATAAACGGAGACAGGTCAAATATATGATAGGCACAGATGGAGAAAATGAAAATTTGAGACGACACTGCGGCATACAGTAGAATTCTTACAATTCTTTGCAAGCCATCGGCAACTATAGCTTGCAGACCTATAAAACAAATTGCAGCAAAAACCAAATTAAAGGACAAGGGAAAAGGATGAGGTGCCAGGATCGTTCTGAAAAACAGATAGACCCAAAAGCAGGCTAACAGGAATTCAATCCTGGACGCTCTCTTGGTTTTACGCTTAAAGACTCAAAACCCAAAATGGTTAACAGCATACATTTTAACCCCAACTCAACTATTTCCACGTATAAGTGGAAGTCATACACGTTGAAATATATAGCGGTAGAAAAACCCATCAATGATCCTAAAACCTTGTCTCGAAAACGTGAAAACTGTTGGGCATGCCTAGTGATCATGGCTTTTCAAAATGGAGGGATCAGTCAGAAGTCGCTGCGCAACCGTATCCTTTTCCGTTGTAATAGCTCTCAGTTCAAACACAAACTCTCTCCTGGGCACCTTTCCATTTGCTGGATCTTCTTTTGCGGAATAGGCAAAGACCGCCTTGACAAGTTTTTTTTCCTTTATGCTATCGAGCCTTCGCGACATCGAGAAGCCTGTGGCCGCAAAACTATCACGGTACTCATAGTAAGAAGTATCGGGATAGGACTCGTCGAGCTTGTTCTTCGGCACATAAATTTCGGCCAGAAAACCTGGAACCGTATCAATCTTTTTGAACAACAATTCGTCTTCGCTGGAGAACATAGCTTCGTTCAGGGACATTTTTTGGGCGAAGAATGATTTCGCGCTAACAAATCTGTTTTTCTTTGGACGGGATGGCCAATATTGATAGCCCATATCACTTGATAGATCCGTGGCAAAGTAACTGTAGCCGACATCTCCTCCCAAAGAATCTACAAATTCGGTCTGTTTGAAACCTACGACTTTAGGCTTTCCAACGGCATGCGATAACTTGAACACCAATCTGGATCCGTTGGAAAATACAATTGCGCTGTCCAAGAACTGGAACATCCTTTTTTCCTCAGGAGAATACATCTGTAACTGGAACTTGTACATAACCGTGGTACCGAGCTGTTCGCCATCGACATGTTTGATTTTTGAACTGTTGCAACTTAGGAGAGAGTAAGCAAGAGTGATCACTTGGACCATTCTTGCCGTTAACAATTTCGATAGCACCATAATGTAAATATAACTATTCATTTGCTAGCCAAACCTGGTTGGAGGTGGCATCCCACTCGCCACCAATCGGAAATCCCTTACAGATCGCCGATGCGGTGATCGTGTACTAGAGTTCAATCCCGGCAGCAGAACCTGTAGAACCAATATATGTTTCTACGTCACATCGTACAGCTCACCGTACCACCTGCGCATATACATGCGTTATTCACTTTGCGACTTTCTTAAATGAGACAAATAGAAGACAAACTTCGATATAAACATCGCCAAACAAACACAAACATCCAAACACACAAAACCCCGAAAGCTTTTGCTTTCAGGGTTTTAATTGAAGTTTCTTTGTTTTATTTATGTTTGTTTTGCCGCTCTACTTCCCTGGGGAAACTACTTTTTTTCAGAAAACAAAAAGCGCATGTAGCAGAATTGAAATTTCTCACGGAACACCGCACAAAACTGCTTGCTGAACTCCAATATAAGTATAGGAAACTGGAGCAGAACGACTCCCTGCGGCTGGTGATTTCCTCGCACCCGCATAAACTGGCCAATGCAAAACAAATTCTTGACACAAAAATAAGTCCGGTAAAAAGAAATCTCATTCTAAGGGTACAGCAGGGAGGATGCAACCAATGTGTTGAAGGTCTTTTAAAAGCTTTTTCAAGATACGGGAAGAATGAAGGAATAAATTTGATTATACTTGCCAAGTATACTAGCGATTATGCTTTGCGATCCGACATAAAGAGCATTTCGGATTTCCCCAATGTCATTGTGGACAATCAGCATCCGGTATCCCTGGATAGGATACCCTTCACACGGCCATATATTTTTGAACTAAAAAAAGACGATGAAATTGCAAACCTGTTCTTCCCCGATTATCAATACCAAAATCATGTAGAAACTTATATAAAGAACTTATGAAGTTTTCTTGTTTTTATTTTCCGGTCCTTCCGTTTTTATGCCTGTTCATCCCGTTCGCCGTATGCGGTCAATCTTACGAGGTTAAAATAAAGGGACAGATAGTGGATAGTGTCTCCCTTGTTCCCATACCTTATGTTACCCTGACCTTTGCCGGTGACAAGTTTACGGTACAGAAACTTTCCGGTGCCGATGGGGCAATTAATGTGGTGTTCGACAGATCAACGATAACCCTGAAGAAAGTAGTACTCAGTTCAAGCGGCTATGAACCTAAAACGATAGCCGCACCTGCAGCCCCCGGGATCGGATCCAGTGAATGGGACCTCGGTAAGATCGGACTAAAGAGACAGGTAAAAGATTTAAAAGAGGTGGTCATTACCGGCGTTCAACCGCTGGTGAAGCAGCAACTTGATAGGCTTACCTATGATGTGCAGAACGATGTTGAAAGCAAAGCGGCCTCAACGCTTGAAATAATGAGGAAAGTCCCCTTGGTACAGGTGGAAATGAATGGAGAGATAAGCGTGAACGGGAAAAAAACGTATCTGGTCCTGCTGAACGGCAAGCCCTATGCCCTTTATAAAAACAACCCTACCGAAGCCTTGAGAAGCTTAAAGGCCAATCTGGTAAAGGAAATACAGGTTGTTACCACCCCGCCCTCAAGATATATCACGCAGGGCTATACAGATGTTATCAATATTATTACCCTTTCAAAGAAACTGGAAGGATTTCAGGGAAGCGTAAACTTTAACGCAAGCACACTCAATCATTATGAAGGAAGCGCCGTGATCAATAAGCAGTGGAGCAAAATTGGCCTCACTACTTTACTGAACGGTGTTTACGATGACCTTAAAAAATACGAAACCAATACTACTGTTCTTTCCGGCACGGGCCTTAACGAAAAAATAAGTCAGAGCGGCTTTAATGATGTGGATTATTCTGTCCTGATGGCCCTGCAGGAAATCAGTTATTCGATCGACAGTGTAAACCTGTTGCTGGTAAGCGCATCTTATACGCGTAACCCCTATAATAATGTTCTTTCCACGAACATCGTACAGGGTAATGGATCGACTACCGCAGAACAGCTACTGAAAAGCTCCCTCGACAAGAAAAGCCAGAAGTTTATCGGTGAATTCTACTTCCAGAACGAAGGGAAAAAAAACAGGGATAAGGTCTTTACGATGGGCTATAGATTGGAAAAGCCAACAGTCAACGAAATTACATCCTCCCTGATAAGCGGGCAAAACGGTAGCGGATTTGAAGGGAACCTGTTCCTTAATGGCCTGGGACATTTAGAACATCAGGTCAATATAAATTACTCCCTCCCCGTTAAAAAAATTACTGTAGAGGCAGGTGCCAGAGCTGTTTTCAGGGATAAATACAGTAATGGAGAACTAAATCGGTACGATCCCCAAACAGGTTTGTATGTCAGGGATGACGAATACAATTCACATCTTGATTACAGCCAGAATGTTCTGGCAGTTTACAATAGCTATTATTACCAATATAAAAACTTTGGTGCAAAGTTGCTGCTGAACTATGAAAGAACAGAAATGAAATCCAGTTCGACGGTGCTGCAAGAAGCCGTTTTCAATAACCTTCTGCCCTTGGTCGACCTGCAGCTTAAAACCAAGAAGGGCCGGTTCAACTTTAAATATGAACAGAGTATTAGCCGACCCTCTATCCAGGAGCTTAACAACTTTCTTGATTTCAGCAATCCTAATCTCGTGACCATTGGCAATCCTAATTTGATACCGGCCAGCAATCACGCCTTTGTGCTGACCTATGGGACTGGCAAAAGGCATTATTTTAAGTTTGACCTCAGCTATAGTACGATCAACAACAGCATTGAAGCGGTCTCTATGAGCAACGGGCCGGACACCGTGAACACAACATTTCAAAATATCGGCAAGGATCAGCTGGCGACATTCAGGTTCAATGGCAGTTTGAGGGCAACAAAAAAGCTCAACATCAATCTTAACAGTTATATAAACTACGCGATAAAGGAAGGCGCGGGAAGCAATATGTCCCTTATAAAAAACGATGGTTTCCAGTTTGGTTTTAACTCATCTATCAGCTTTCTTATGAAGAAAGGGTGGAACCTCTATTCGGACATGAAGTTTATCAGCCCGAAAATCCGTTTGCAGGAAAAGGGCTTTTGGTGGATTGACAATTCTGTCGGTGCATCAAAGCGGATGTTCAAGAACAAGGGCAATATCCTGCTGGTAGTCTATAATCCATTTCAAGGGTACAGGAACATGAAAGGTATTATCGATAATACGGTATTCTACCGGCAATCCAACACCTTCATGCCCATCCGTAAAATCGACCTCAGGTTCAACTATAATTTCGGGAAGTTGAAGCAGCCATTGAAAAAACCAGGTCTCAGGATCGAGAACAACGACCTTGATGGAAAGGAACTTTAATGGCAGTAGTCCTCTTCCCAGCGGAAGAGGTGCAATACGCTCAGCTGCTAAGGGAAAAAGGATCAACTGCTTCGATACAAGGAAACAGTTTGTCCATGTCGCTACGAAACGGACAGAGCCCATGCTCATGCCCCTCCCTGCGAACAATCGCAGGCCCGCGTAGGGGACGGCAGAACATTTTTGTTCACTGCCTTCCATCTCGTGATGCGTTGTCAACTGTTGCTCCTGCTCTCCTATCCAACTGCCATCCAACTTTAACGCAATTCTGTGGGAAGCATCACGCTTGAGCTTGTCGACAATCTTCACATAGATCATCGTCGTCTCGATTCTTTTGTGGCCCAACATTTTCGAAACGGGCTGCACCAGCTCATATAGATTAATGGACAACAGCCGTTTCCTGAATGCAATTTTCAGCGTGCCCCTATATTTTGCGAAATAGCTTACGGCGGTATTCATGGTGATCCGCCTACCTGTCCTGCCGATACCTTGCCCGCTCAAAAGATAGTCCGCATATTCTTCACTAAATGTTTCATTGATCTCGGGAAACTTAACGTCACCTTTTGCAAACGACCTGAAATATTCGATGGCCATACGCCATCCCTCATAGTTCGACTTCTTCTTTGGGCGCAGCTGAGACATGAAAAATTCAAGAAAGCTGCCATTGCGCATTCTTTGGGAAAGAAAGTCAAATCGATTATTCTGCACCTCCAATTGCCGCGCTGCACAAACGCAGCGCGCCAGTTCTAATGTTTCCTTGTTGTGCTCCCACTCTATCTTATCGGTTGGATTGGTGAACAGGAAGATTTTAAGGTAGTCCTTTCGCTGTAGCTTGCCTGTGTCCGGATTTCTTACCGGTGGATAGATATCCAGGAACAATAATTTTTTGGAGCCATTCTTGGTTGGCCTCGATCTCAGTTTAACAACACTCATCCTTCACCTCCTTTCCCTTCTGCACTACTTTGCCATTCTTATAGATCCTATCTACAGCCGCTTTGCTGTAATATCTGAAGTGACCATCCCGAAGCATGGGCACAAACCGTCTACTGAAGATTCCGTACAACAGCCCCCACTTCTTCTTGAACATGGCTACACATTCATCCATCGTGTAGCATTCCCCGACCTTCAATATCTTCTTTGATATTGACTCGTTGTACTTCCTGTCCTTATCATGTTGGGAAGTATCCGATCGAACAAACTTTTTATAAAGCCTGTCTATATCGACCTTGCGAAAGAGCACATTCTTTCCGCTCTTGACACATACGGTATTGGTTCCTTCTAAGATAGCAATAAAGTGCGTCCCTTTTCTTACTAAACAGAACTTTTAGTTCATCTATGGTATATAGCTTATCGACCATTGCCTTGGTATGCTCGGCCGTCAAGACATCATCATCTTCGTTTTTGAAAGCTTCTCTATCCAACTGGATATTGTTGTCGAACAATGCAAGAACATCAATCCTTAGTATCCTTATCTTTCGTGGTGTGATCCTGGTCGCCTTTAATTTGCCGGCAGCGATCAATCTTTCGATACATCTTCTATTGGTTGAGCCGAGCAGCGTTGCAGCTTGGGCGATCGTCAGTATCTCCGCATCTGTATGGGTTACCTTTTCCCTTTTTACATACTGTGTACGGAGCTCGCTGATCTCTATCTTCTTGTCACGTTGATTCTTTTTATACGCCCGTCTGTTACAACTAAGGCTACAATATTTAGTCGTAGTCGTCTTTGCAGAGAACTGCTCACCGCAGAATTCGCATATTCTTATGACGTTTATCATAGTACTCATTTCGCTTAATTTCGCCCAAATAAGAGTATTTAGTGTCCATTAGTGGTATTTAAGAGTATTTAAGCGACATAACATCTGACATCTGACACGTCATGCGTTATTCACTTTTCGACTTCCTTAAAAGAGACAAATAAGGAACAAACTTGGATATAAACATCGCCAAACAAACACAAACATCCAAACACACAAAACCCCGAAAGCTTGTGGCTTTCAGGGCTTTAATTGAAGTTTCTTTGTTTTATTTATGTTTGTTTTGCCGCTCTACTTCCCGATACAAAACTTACTAAAAATATAATCCAGCATATCCTCATTACTCACCTGTCCCGTGATCTCTCCCAGATAATGCAACGCTCTCCTGATATCCGGAGCAAGCAGATCTCCGGGTAATAAATTATCAAGACCCGCCTGAATGTCTTCCAATGATCGCAGGGCTTCCTGCAATGCATGATAGTGGCGTGCGTTGGTGACGATGTTATTCTCTGATTGCACATCGCCGTCGATCACTGTATCGGTCATTCGTTGTTTTAATTTGTCTATATACTGATGCTGACGGGCGGAGATAAAGATGATGTCTTTCCAGCCCGCGAACTTTTCGAGGTAGGAAGGGGCCTGATCGATCTTGTTGGCAACGAGGAGATATTTGATCTGTTCTTTTTGCAGATCGCTCACACGTTGTTCGATCTCGGTGATCTCGTCTGATGCATCAAAGAGATAGAGAACAAGATCGGCCTGTTTCATTTTTTCGAGACTGCGTTCTACGCCGGCGCTTTCAATCACGTCGCTGGTATGCTGACGAATGCCGGCGGTGTCGATCAGGCGGAAGAGTATGCCGCCGATGTTGATCACTTCTTCAATTGTATCGCGGGTGGTACCGGGTATATCGCTGACGATGGCGCGGTTTTCATTCAGCAGTGTATTGAGCAGGGTCGATTTGCCCGCATTGGGTTTACCGATGATGGCTACGCTAACGCCGTTGCGGATCACGTTTCCCAGGCGGAATGATTCGATCAGCTGACGGGTTGATACACTCAGTTCATTCACGAGGGTATAGAAAGCACCGCGATCAGCGAACTCCACGTCTTCCTGTGAGAAATCAAGCTCCAGTTCTATCAGTGCTGAAAAGCGGATCAGTTGTTCGCGGAGATCACGCAGTTTGGCGGAGAAGCCGCCGCGCATGGCGTGCAATGCTGTTTTGTGTGAAGCAGCCGTATTACTCGCAATAATATCTGCGACAGATTCGGCTTGTGCGAGATCCATTTTTCCGGCCAGGAATGCCCGTTGTGTGAACTCCCCTGGTTTTGCGAGCCTCGCACCTTTGCGTATACAGGCATCTATCACCTGCTGATGGATATAGGGCGAACCGTGGCAACTGATCTCGATTACGTCTTCGCCTGTATAAGATCTTGGACCGCGAAAGAGAGAAAGTACCACTTCGTCAATCGCCACTCCATTTTCCTGCAGATAGCCCACTTGTATTGTATGTGACGGCGCTTCAAGCAGGTTTTTTGAAGGGAATAATTCATTTACGATGGGAAAGCTCAGTTTGCCACTCAATCGTATCACACCTATAGCGCCAATGCCGGGCGGTGTCGCCAGGGCAATGATCGTATCGTCCCAACCGGAAATAGAATTTATCATTCGTTGAATTCAAAAGTCAAAAATAAAAAGTAAAAAGCAAAAGCTGCGAATCTGCATAGAACGCCGCATCGCTCGACAATCAAAAACAAAAATCCCTCTCCGTAGTTCGGAGAGGGATTCAATCAATTATTAACCAATTCGTGTAATCAGCGCCTGGAAATCCGCGTAATTACTCACCAGTTACCTGGAATGTGATCGGTTGTTTACGGTAAGCGTTTACGCTACGACCGTTTTGTACCGCTGGAGTCCAGGATGGTGCTTTTTTAATTACACGCATTGCTTCCTGTTCCATTCCGTATCCGTGGTTAGTAAGAGGTTTGATATCTGAGATACTACCGTCTTTACTTACAACGAACTGGATATACACAGTATAGGTTCCTTCTGGTGCGCCATTGTCTACAGGCGTATTACCGTTCAGGTTTCTTTCGAGGAATTTTCTCCAGGCACCTTCACCACCTTTAAAGGATGCTTCGATCTCCACTTTTTCGAAGATCTTGTTTTCATCTTCTACTTTTTTCTCTTCCACTACACCTTTACCGTCATCGATAACGGCAGGGGCAACGATACCTTCATCTTTGATACCTTCCTGGTTCACCACGTCGATCTTAGCTTCTTTCAGCTCTTCCTGAGCGGGTGGTGGTTCCTGTACTTCCTCATCTTTTACGATCTTGGGAGGTGTGAACTGTTTCATTTCGATCTTTGGCGGATCTGGTGGCTTGGGTGGAGGAGGCGGAGGTAGCTCTTTTGGAGGTTCTTCCTGCTTCACTTCAGCAAGCGTTACTTCTTTGATGTCCAGTTTACCATCGTCCTTTGGCTTCAGCTCACTGGCTACAATAGAGCCAATAAGGGCCAGCAGGGCAATGGAGCCTGTGATGATCAAAGCCATCGTAATCCGCTTGTTATAACGCTTACGAAGCTCATAAGCGCCATAATCCTTGTTCCTGCCCTCAAAAACGAGGTCCAGGAGGTCGGAGGATAATATTTTGTTAGCTTCCATTTCTGAGTTTAGTTTAAAATTAGATGCGTGTCCTGAACCATTCCATAAGGATTGACCGGGTTTATTTTGCAGCAGGCGCGCTACCTTCAGTAGCTCTTACCAGGTCCTTCTCCGTATCAGAGATTTTAACCATAGCAAAACGTTTTACTGCGTTGATAGTCATCTCGTCAAGAATATCCACTGTATTTTTGTAAGTGGCATCTTCCATTGCTTTGATCACTACCACAAAGTCCTGGTCCTGACATTCTGCCTTTGGATCCTTTCCTTTGTCGCGTGCTTTCTGCTCGCAGGCAGCATCCCCTGTGTAATTAGCGATCACGTCCTTCTTTTTGCGGATGATCTCGTTACGGATACCTACGAAATCAGTTGCCTTGAAATTCGCTCCTGTTGGTTCCAACTCGCCTTCATAATAATAAACAGCGTTGTCTTTGCCAAGCAGAATAGTGAGGGCACCAGATTGCTTAACCTTGGTATCTTTATCCTTGTCATCAGTGTCTTTAGGCATGTTGAGGTCCATTGTTGTCGGAGAACTCATAGTTGCCGTAAAGATAAAGAAGGTGATCAGCAAGAATCCAAGATCCACCATTGGGGTCATGTCTACTCGGGTAGATAGTTTTTTGGCTTTTTTCACCCCCGGGCCTTTCTTGTGGCCACTATCACCGCCGCCTTCTATACTTGCCATAATGAATTAATTTACTGATGGTTATTTACTACTTTGTTTGTTGTTTAAGTCTTTCTATGAACAACTCAGTTCCTGCCGGAGCGCCTTCCTGAGAAGTGATGAGGTTGTATTTGAACTCCTCATTACGACGAAGGGCGTTGATCACCGCCTCAAAGGTTGGATATTTAGACTTGTTATCACCTTTGATCAGGTAAAGGAGCTTGTCACCTGCGAACACTTTCTTGGTTTCAGCAATCCACCACACCAGCTCATTATTCAGTGAGTCCAGTACAGGTATACCTGGTTGCTTCATTTTTCCCTGGTCAGCGTTAGGGACATCAAGATAGCCTTTCAGACTGGCGAACGGTACACCGATAATTGGCGCACGTTTGAAATTTGCTTTTTCAGCATCAGTCAGGGCCAGGCCTCTTGAAGCAGCAATACCATTGATGACTGCTCCAAGCTTTTCGTCCGGTTCTTTTACCGCAGAGATATTGATATAAACTTTGCTGTCTTCATCAATCGTGATGAGCAATGCATTGTTTTCTTTCAGGATATCTGAAGAAACGGAATTAGGTGTTTCAACCTTAACAGGCTCCTCGGGCTTGAACTTTGTTGCCATGATGAAAAAGGACAGGATCAGGAACGCGATGTCCACAAAGGGCGTCATGTCCGTATCCGTACTTTTTTTCGGTATTTTAATACTTGGCATTTCTACTTCAGTTTAGTATTAGATGAATGATTGGGAAAATTCCACAAAGCCCTGAGATTATTTGTACAGGGAAGCAAAGCTTTGAGTCAGTGTGAAACCAGATTCATCAATACCGTATGTGATAGAATCGATCTTAGTAGTAAATACGTTATACATGATCAGGGCGATAGCTGAAGTACCGATACCGAGTGCTGTATTGTACAGGGCCTCAGAGATACCTTTTGCCAGACCGCTTGAGTCACTGCCGCCAGAATCACCCAGTGCAGAGAATGAACGGATCATACCGATTACCGTACCCAGAAGGGCAACGAGTGTACCTACTGACGTGATCGTAGACAGGAACACCAGGTTTTTCTGCAGCATAGGCAGTTCCAGTGCAGTTGCTTCTTCTACTTCTTTTTGGATGGACAATACTTTTTGTTCTGTATCCAGGCCAGTTTCGTTGATCATTTCTTTGTAACGACGCAGACCAGCTTTCATAACGTTAGCTACAGAACCGCGTTGTTTGTCACACTCAGCCAACGCAGCGTCAACGTTACGGTTAGCGAGATGATATTGTACTTTACGTACGAAATCAGAGATAGAACCTTTACCCAGCGCTTTGCTGATTGTCATGAATCTTTCAATAGAGAAAACAATTACCATCAACAGCATACCGATCAGCAAAGGAACGATGATACCACCTTCGTAGATACCATGCAGACCATCTTTAGGATTCTTGTGCTCAGGCCAGAAACCACCGTTAAGGTCAGGGTTTTTGAATCCACCCGCGTCACCGAGAATAAAACGCCAGATCAAAAAACCGGCAATAACGCACACGAGAGGAGCAATCCAGGAAATAGCATTGCCGCTTTTTTTAGGTTGAACAGAAGTAGCCTTAACCGATGCGGTGGCAGTTGGTTTAGTCTCAGCCATGATCTTAATTTTTAGTGTTTTTTAAAATTTAAATGAGCCTTATTTAAGGCTACAATTCTACTGAAAAAGTTTATACAAAAATCTCCCAACGATGATTTTTTCAACGAAGGGGGGTCAAGGTAAGGATTTTTTTAACTGAACAACCCGTTCCCCTGAAGAAAATAACGGCGTAACATTCTTATAATACAGAAATTTCATTTGTTATTCGTATCGCAATGCCTCTATCGGATTCAGCTTTCCTGCCTTCAATGCCGGATATAAACCAGCCAGCAGCCCCACCGCACTACAGATAATGATGCCATAGCTCACCCAGTTCCATGGAACAACAAACCCGGTGTTCAATACAAGCGAAAATAAATTACCCACTATCACGCCCAGTATAATACCGAAAAGAGCACCCATGATACTTATAATGATCGCTTCCAGCAGGAACTGACGTTGCACCATCGTCTTCTTCCCTCCGATCGCTTTGATCAATCCCACTTCCTTTGTTCTTTCAGATACAGACACCAGCATGATATTCATCAGACCGATCGCTGCGCCTATCAGCGTAATGAGACCGATCACCGTTGCCGCCGTCGTCAGGAACCCCATACTGTTCATCATCTTTTCAGCAACGCTGTCACTTCTTTCCAGCGCAAAATTGTTAGCCTCCGTAGTGGCCAGCCGCCTGATCGGCCGGAAAACAGACTCCGCCTCTCCCATTGCCACAGGCACAAGCTTGATATCATTGGTCATCACACCTATAGTATATGAATTGCTGGAAGGAAATACACGATCCATACAGGTATAACTCGTAATGATCAGGTTATCCCTGCTGAACCCGAACGAGGAGCCACGGCTCGCCATAATGCCTATGACGCGAAAGGGAATATTATTCACACGGATCATCGTATTCGCCGCTACCGGGATCTTATCCTCCCCGAACAGCTTCTTCGCCACATCATAACCCAGCATGCACACATACGTACCGGACTGTACTTCCATCCGGTTGATATTTCTGCCTGCCGCCAGTTTAAAACTATTCAGCGGAAGATAATTCTCATCACCTCCCATCAGCGTAAGATTGGGACTGGTCTTTTTCTCACCATAAGAGGCGATCGCATTCCTGTTGCCGAATACAGAAATGCTCACCATAGACGGATAGTGATAGCTCTTTACAAAAAGTTCCGCCTCCCTCTTATCTATCTTACGGCCAAGGTTTGATTTCTTTTCCCTGCGGTTTGTTTTTTTGGACAGCTTCACATCCCCGTTGTCATTCCCAAAACGGATATTTCTTTCCTTGAACCTGATGGAAAATGCCGTTGCTCCCATTGTTGAAAAACTCTCCGAGAATTTCTGGTTCATTGCTTCAATAGCCGTAATGATACCGACCAATGCCATAATACCAAATGCGATAATGGCAACGGTAAGACCAGTCCTCAATTTGTTGTTGCGGACAGTCCTGTATGCAAGGGAAAAAATATCGAGAAAGCTCATGTTTTGGGGTTGGAGGCTATCCCTGCAAATTAAGCTAAGAGATTGAAAGGGGAAAAAGAGAAAAACGAAATAAGCGGGAGTATCTGGTTGACCCCGAAGCATCTTTACCGCGATACAAATGTGCTATAAAGAAAACGGGATGTTCAGTAAACACCCCGTTTTCTCTTTATCTTTTTCTTCTCTTAGTTAAAAGTAGAGCCAGTAAATCAATACGTTAGGGAAGGTTCCCAATATGATTACGAGGGCAGCCAGCACCACCAGGGACCATTTGAACGGAGCAGAGGCTGCAATGTCAGACTTTCCTTCCTTAAAATACATTGCCTGGATCACACGGAAATAATAATAAACGCTCACTGCAGCCATCAGTACGGCGAAGATCACCAGCCACAGGCCGGAGTTGGTAGAGATCACCGCTTTCAGCATGTAAAATTTCGCCAGGAAGCCTGCTGTCAATGGAATGCCTGCAAGGGATAATAAAAAGATCGTCAGGGTTGCTGCTGCAACAGGTTGTTGTTTGGCAAGTCCGTTGAAGCCTTCGAACGTATAGTCATTCAGTTTATTCAACACAGCGAAGATGCCGATCGTTGACAGGCTGTAAGCGGCTGCATATAACAGCAAACCTTCTTTCGCCGATGTGTTCATCGAATAGATCGATAATAACATAAAGCCGGCCTGCGCAATACTTGAGTAAGCCAGCATACGTTTTACGCTTTGCTGGAAAACGGCGGTGATGTTTCCAATGAATAATGTTACCGCGGCAAGTATCGCGATCCACATCTGCCATTTCACCATCAGTCCTCCAAACGTTTCATCGAACAAACGGATGAAGCCAATGAATATGGCCGCTTTTACGATCGTAGCCATAAAAGATGTGAATACCGTTGGTGCACCATCATATACATCCGGCGTCCAGAAATGGAAAGGCGCCGCGGACACTTTGAAGGCCATGGAGAACATCAGCAACAGCATACCGGTTACAGGTAATACCGCCGGCGTTTCGATCGCGAATTTCATTCTCTCCACATCGAATGTGCCAGACGCTCCATAGATCAGCGCAATACCCATTAGCATAAGCCCGGTGGAGAATGAACCCATCAGGAAGTATTTAAGCGAACCTTCATTACTCTTCAGGTTGCGTTTATCACTGCCGGTAAGAATATAAAGCGGAATAGAAATGATCTCGATACCAAGGAACAGGATCAGCAATGATTTGAAGGAAGCAACCAACACCACACCGCAAAGAATAAAGAAAATAAGCGCGAAGTATTCTGCATAATCAACACCCACTTTCTCCATGTCTTTTGCAGACAGGATAAAGTAAACGAGTGTAGAGAACAATGCAATGGAAACGAACAGCAGCGCAAACCGGTCGAAATACATCATACCGGATACATCGATCTTAAAGAAAGAAATGCCGCGTGATTCAAGAATGTTAACAAGGAGCAATACAGCCAGGCCGGTAATAGCAACGCCGCGAACAGCGCTTTTATGTTTCAGCAGGATTCCGCTGAACATCATGATTACCCCTAAAACCGCCGATAATATTAATGCGTTCATACCTTTCTCTTACTTCTTTAACAGATGAGTTACATCTGATATTTTTAAAATCGAATCGCTAATGTCGTTAGTCAGTTCAAGCATGGGTTTTGGATAAACACCCATCCAGATGATCAGTGCTACAATCGCTGTCAGCGCCAGTTTCTCATTCAGGTTGAGGTCTTTTGCGTTTGCAGTGAGTGCCACTGATTCACCAAAAAATATCTTACGGATCATGTTCAGCGTATACACTGCCGCGAGGATGATGCAGAGGCCGGCCAGTACGGTGAACAATACATTATACTTCGTAACAGTTGAAGTGAAGACACCTGTGAACATCAGGAACTCACCAACGAATGCGTTTGTCAGGGGCAGTGCAATGTTCGCCAGCGCAATGATCACAAAGAAGATCACCATGGCCGGTGCTTTCTGCGCAAGGCCACCAAGCTCGGACATCTTTCGTGTACCAAACTGCCGCTCGATCAGCTCCACCATTACCCACAGGCCAATGATATTCACCCCGTGGTTGAACATCTGGATCATCACACCCTGGAACCCGATCTTGTTCTCAGAGAAGATCGTTAAACACATCAAACCGATGTGTGCAATAGACGAATACGCGATCAGCCGTTTGATATCATCCTGCCTGATCGCAATGATCGAAGCGTAGATCATACCGATAATGGCCAGGCGTGAAACCGTATCACCGTAAGAATAAGAAGCCAGCGGTAGTACCGGCAGTAACCAGCGGAGCAGACCAAGTACACCCATTTTCACCATGATACCGCTCAGCACCATTGTGGTGGCTGTTGGTGATTGCTCGTAGGCGTCCGGCTGCCAGGTATGCAGCGGGAAGATCGGCATCTTGATCGCAAAGGCGATAAAGAACAGCCAGAACAACCAGTTCTGCGAACCATAAGGCAATGCTGCGTTATAGAAAGATTTGATAGCGAATGACTGGTCAGTAGTATGTGAGTATACATACAGGATACCGATCAGCATCAGCACCGAACCAACGAATGTGTAAATAAAGAATTTGAAGGTAACCTGTATTCTTCTTTCTCCACCCCATTGAGAACAGAGGAAGTAAACAGGGATCAGTGCAAGCTCCCAGAAGAAGTAGAACAGCAGTGCATCCATTGCCAGGAATACGCCCATCAAACCTGTTTGCGCAAGAAGCATCAGCGCAAAAAAGTTGTTTGCCTTTTTATAGGATGAATTCCAGGTTGCCAAAAAGATGATCGGGTAAGCAACGGCTGTGAGCAGGCAAAGCACCTGGCCCATTCCATCGAGGCCTACGGCGAAACTACTGCCAAGTCCCTGCATCCATTCACATTGATACGACAGATATTTTGCGTCTTTGAAAATGGTCAATCCCAGGATAGATACCGCCAGCGTCAGCAACGAAGAGAACAGGGCCCATGAACGAACGGCTTTTTCATTTCTGAAAAAGAACGCCGCCAATCCTGTCAACAGCGGAATCAATATCAATAAAACTGCAATCATAATTCCTGTTCCGCCTGCGGCGGATTCTGTTTTAAATAATTAGTTATATCGCTACCGGATCAATTCCGGCATTCAGTTATTCGTCTCTTATTTCCGCAGGAAAAACTGCACAGCGAAAATCACCAGCATGCTCAATACCATCAGCAGTACATAGCTTCCAACCTGTCCGCTCTGGATCAGGCGAAGCTGACGGCTTCCATAGTTCACCAGTTTGCCCACACCATTCACCAATCCATCGATCACTGGTCTTTCCAGCATGTTATCAAGGAAGTCTCCCAGTTTATTCAACGGTCTTACCACAATGGCATCATAAAATTCATCCACATACCATTTGTTGGCCAGCACCTTTCCAAATCCTGTTGCTTCTTCTGTGTCCGGCTTTCTGCTGAATTTATTCCATGCAAACACTACCACACCGATGATCAGTACGGTTGATAGACCTGTCAGCGCCCACTCTTCTGAATGAGATAAATGCTTTGCCGCATGGCCTTCACCATGGCTAACCGGCACGATCACCGGGGAAAGGAAATCATTCAGCGCATGTGCTCCATGCATGATGAATTCGGGAATACCTACATAACCTCCGATCACAGACAGGATGGCCAGTACGATCAACGGGATAGTGATCGCGGCAGGGCTTTCGTGCAGGTGATGTTCCTGGTCGTGCGTACCCCTGAAACTTCCTTTGAAAGTAGTGGCATATAAACGGAACATATAAAACGCCGTAAGCAATGCAGTGAACAGACCGATACCATACAATATTGGTGATTTCAGATAGGCTCCTGCGAGGATCTCATCTTTGGAAAAGAAACCTGAAAAACCCGGGATACCGGCAATGGCCAGGCAGCCGATCAGGAAAGTAATGTTCGTGATCTTCATATATTTTGAAAGACCACCCATTTTGCGGATATCCTGCTCACCGCCCATCGCGTGGATCACACTACCGCTGCCGAGGAATAACAGCGCTTTGAAGAATGCGTGCGTCATTACGTGGAATACAGCCGCTACATAAGAACCGGTTCCCAATGCAAGGAACATATAACCGAGCTGTGATACGGTTGAATATGCAAGTACTTTTTTAATATCATTCTGTTTCAGCGCTATTGTTGCTGCAAACAATGCGGTGGCAATACCGATGATCGCAACCACATTCAGGGTAACCGGCGCGAGGGAATACAGGATATTGCTTCGGACGATCATGTAGATGCCGGCCGTCACCATCGTTGCAGCGTGGATCAGGGCTGATACAGGCGTGGGGCCTGCCATCGCATCAGGCAACCATGTATACAGCGGGATCTGTGCGCTTTTGCCCGTAGCACCTACGAAGAGCAACAAAGTGATGATTAGTATGTCAGTGTTATTCAGCACCGGTGCATTTCCCTGCACTGCGGCAAATACTGTATCGTAAGATACTGAGTCCGTCTTCCAGATCATCCAGAAGATGGCGATCAGGAAAGCGAGGTCACCGATACGGTTCATGATAAAGGCTTTGTTGGCCGCCTTATTGTATTCAGGGTTTTTGAACCAGAACCCGATCAGTAAATAAGAACAAAGACCCACACCTTCCCAGCCGATGAACATCACCACATAGTTAGCGCCCATTACGAGCAGCAACATGGAGAATACAAAGAGATTGAGATAAGCGAAATACCGTCCGAAGTGCTCGCTTTTTTCTTCATGCATGTACGATGTTGAGTAAACATGGATAAGAAAGCCGACACCGGTAATGATCAGCAGGAACAAAGAAGAAAGCTGATCGATTTTGAATGCAAATGGGATCGACAGTTTACCTGCGGAAATGAAATTAAAATAATCCGCCACGTAGGTATTGCCTCCTTTTACCTGGAGAAAGATCCAGATGCTGACAGCGAAAGAGGCAAGCACTGTACCGCTGCCTACCATGCCGATCATTGACTTTGACATGGACTTCCTTCCTAATCCGTTGATCAGGAAACCAAGCAAAGGAAACAGCGGCACTAAATAAGCCATTTGTAAAACGTTCTTCATAATTCCCTAATTATTCCCTGACTTTGATCAGGGATTATCCCGTCCCGGATCAAGGTCCGGGATGACACGGAAAGTGTTATATCCTTAATGTTTCAACCTGTTCAGGAAGTTCACGTCCACTGAGTGAATATTCCTGTACATCATTACAATGATAGCGAGACCCACGCTTACTTCAGCGGCGGCAACGACCATGATAAAGAATACGAACAGCTGACCATCGATGCCGGCTGTTGGTAATGCAGCTTTTCCTGCCAGGTGGTGCATTTTTGAAAATGCCACAAGCAGCAGGTTCACGGCATTCAGCATAAGCTCAATGCACATGAAGATGATGATCGCATTGCGGCGCGTAAGCACTCCCACAATACCGATGCAGAATAATGCGATCGATAAAAAAATGTAATATTCAATTGACAGATTAGTAAGCATGGTCTCTTCAGGTTTTACTGGCCATTGTCATTAGTAATGGTCGTATTTATATTCTTGATTCGCTTAGTCTTTTTTTCCGATCAATACGGCTCCCACCATTGCACTCAGGAATAGAATACTGCTTATTTCAAAGGGAACTACGTAATTGGTGAACAACTCTTTCCCGAGGTTTTTGATCAGGCCAATGTCTCCACTGTTCACCTCAGTTGCCCTGTTATTGATCTCAGTTGCCCTTAAAGCTGCAATAAGAACCAGCAACAGGCATCCACCTGCTAGGATGCCGACCAGGCTGATCCATCGGTTCTTTTTCTGTTCGGTATCCTTGCTAAGGTTCATCAGCATGATGACAAAAAGGAACAGGACCATGATCGCGCCTGCGTAAACAATTATATTGACGATTGCGAGGAATTGAGCATTGAGCAGGATATAGTGGCCTGAAATGGCAAAAAAAGTGACGATAAGCCATAATACACTGTGTACGGGGTTTTTCCTGGTGATCACCATCATTGCCCCAAACAATGCCACTACTGCAAGAAATCCAAAAAGTATTTTTGTAATCATCTTCTCTAAGCTGTTGGCCAGGTGCGAAACTCAAGCCGTTCGTTTATTTAATCTGTTTAACAGATGCGTCTTATGCTTTATTACTGCTTTTCTCACCCAGCGCTTTTTTATACGCTTCAGGATTTTCCTTTGGATGCGGGATCAGCAGGTCTTCTTTTTTATAAATAAAACCCTGACGTCCATAGTTGGCAGGCGCAAATGTTTCTGACAAATAAATGGCATCTTTCGGACAGGCCTCTTCACAATAACCACAGAAGATGCAACGCAGCATATTGATCTCATACTTCGCTGCGTACTTTTCTTCTTTGTAAAGATTCTCTTCACCAGGCTGACGTTCTGCCGCTTCCATCGTGATCGCTTCCGCGGGGCAGGCCACCGCACAGAGGCCGCAGGCTGTACATTTCTCACGACCTTCCTCATCACGGTTCAGGATCTGAACGCCACGAAATACCTTGGAGAATGTTCTTTTCTCTTCAGGATATTTTATTGTTGCCTTACGCTTGAACAGGTGACTGATCGTGATCATCATGCCTTTGAGGATATTCCAGAGATACATCTTCTCCAGGAATGTCATTGGCTTGCGGTCTACCTGTTTTGCTCTTTGTGTTAGTTGCATAATTTTCGCAAAGTTCTAAGTAAAAAGTCAAAATTAAAAAGTAAAAAATCTCGTGCTATGCGAAATGCTTTACTCAATTAATAACCTCCGGGTTGAGCTTTTTTACTTTTGACTTTTTACTTTTTACTTAAAATAATTTTTACTTTTTTAACCATAGGACAATCGCTGCTGTCAGTAACATATTCAGCAATGCCAACGGTATCAGTGTTCTCCAGCCGAGTTTCATCAGCTGATCATAACGGAATCTTGGGATCGTCCAGCGTATCCACATAAATATGAATACGAAAGTGAATGCTTTTGCGAGCAATACAACAAATCCGATCACTGCCATCAGGTTCTGATTCCATCCCCAATTTGCTTCATTTACAAATGGAATATCATATCCACCAAAATAGAGGCAGGACATTACCACCCCGCTGATGAACATATTGATATACTCGGCAAAAAGATAGAAACCGAGTTTCATGGATGAATATTCCTGGTGATAACCGAAGTTCAACTCATTCTCCGCTTCCGGAAGATCGAATGGTGTACGGTTACATTCTGCCAGCGCACACACAAAGAAGATGATGAAGCCGATCGGCTGATAAATAATATGCCAGCCATGCTCCAGCTGATTGCCTACGATCTGACTCATGCGCAGATCACCCACCAGCATCAATACAGCGATCAGTGCAAGACCCATCGGCAACTCATAAGAAACCATCTGGGATGCACCACGGATAGCCGCCAGCAGCGAGAACTTATTATTTGATGCCCAACCACCGATCATGATACCATATACACCCAAACTGACCACGCCAAAGATGTAAAGTATCCCGATATTCACATCAGCAACCTGCAGCGGTATTTCGCGGTCAAATAAATGCAATGGCGTACTCCAGGGGATGACGGCACTTGTGAGCAATGCAGTAACCATCGCCAGAGCAGGCCCGAGGATGAATAGGAATTTGGAAGAAACCAATGGAATGATCTCTTCTTTAAAGAACAGTTTACCACCATCGGCGAGCGGCTGCAACAAACCGAAAGGACCGGCACGGTTTGGACCAATACGGTCCTGTAACCAGGCCGCTACCTTGCGCTCTCCATAGGTTGCATACATTGCGACCACCATGGAAAGGGACACGATCAAACCGATCAGCAAAAATTTTTCTAGAATCAGATAAAATAACTCCATGTCCGCTTATTGTTCTTTTTTATTTGTAAAAGTTGCGCCGGTTGCAGGGCCCGGTAATAAACTCAGGTCAACCTTCGGATCATTCACATCACTTACATCATGAATATCCATGAGCATTTTCGGCTCACGTCCACCCATTAATTCAGGTAAGAACTCTGCCGGTTTCTTAGCCTCCACATAATGATTGGTTGAGATAACTGAGTGGCGGTTGATCTTTGCAGGACCTTCGATCGTCCAATCGCTCATATTCTTTTTCTCAAAACGGCATGTATTGCAGATCCAGCCCGGTTTGCCATCATAGCTTTCCACTTCGCCCCACTCATCTTTTCTTGCTGTAACGCGCAATACTTCATCACCACGGTTCCACAAGGTCACTTTACCGCAGCACTTATCGCAATTCCGGTGTGCCTGTACAGGTTTGGTGAACCAAACCCTGTTCTTGAAACGGAAAGTCTTATCCGTTAATGCACCAACAGGACAAACATCGATCATGTTTCCACTGAAATCATTTGTGATCGCTTTGGAAATATAAGTCGAGATCTCTGCGTGATCTCCGCGGTCAAGCACGCCATGCATGCGGTTGTCGGTCAGCTGCCCCGCCACATATGTACAACGATAGCAAAGAATGCAACGCGTCATATGCAACTGGATATAAGGCCCGATATCTTCTTTATCAAATGTGCGGCGGGAGAATTCGTAGCGTGTGCCTTCTTTACCATGTTCGTACCCGAGATCCTGCAGATGACATTCACCAGCCTGATCACAGATAGGGCAATCGAGCGGGTGGTTCAGTAACAGGAACTCCACTACACCAGCACGTGCATCGGGCACTTTACTGCTGGTGATATTCTTCACTTCCATTCCATCCATTACCGTTGTGCGGCAGCTTGCAACAAGCTTTGGCATCGGGCGCGGATCTTTCTCTGAACCTTTGCTCACTTCTACAAGGCAGGTACGGCATTTACCACCGCTACCCTGCAATTTGCTGTAGAAGCACATAGCAGGAGGCGTAACATCTCCACCGATCTTGCGTGCAGCCATCAGGATGGTTGTTCCCGGCTCCACTTCGACGGTGATGTTGTCTATCGTAACCTTGAATAATTGTTGATCAGCCATTATTAAAGTAAAAAGTCAAAATTAAAAATTAAAAACCCGGCCTTTCGGCCTCAAGTCAAAAATCAAAAGTCAAAATATAACCCTACTCGTTGGAAGAATTGATAATTATCCGCGCAATGATCTTCGAGATCTCATCGGCTTCTTTTATGAGCTAATTCAGCCTTTCTCTATCAACCCCGTCCATGGTATCTCTGATAAGGCACAACCAATACTTGGTTTCATTGGCAGATTTAAGCGCAATGACTTGAAATTTTTTCCAGTCACGCTTTGAGCTACCAGCTCTTCCTTCAATAACATTTGCACCGATTGAAGTTGTGCTCCTTACCAGCTAATCAAATAAAGAACTAAATATCTGTTTGTACTGACAATCCTTTACGAACAAGATCACTTCTTTCGAAAAAAGAAAACAACGATGGCTTATTTTAAACGGTTTACCATTCTGCGCTTTATCGATTTTCTCTTCCATATCCACGCCATTTTTTACTTTTTACTTTTGCCTTTTGACTTATTACGCAGGCACAACCTCCAATGGATCCGCATAATGCGCCAATCCATAATTCCTTTTCACCGCTTCTTCCGGATTCAGCACATGCCATTCAAATTCGTCTCTGAAGTGCCTGATCGCCGCGGCCACAGGCCATGCAGCGGCGTCTCCCAATGGGCAGATCGTATTTCCTTCGATCTTACGCTGGATATCCCAGAGCAGATCGATATCGCTCATCTTGCCCTGACCTCTTTCGAGACGCAGTAATAATTTTTCCATCCAGCCGGTTCCTTCACGGCAGGGTGAACATTGCCCGCAGCTTTCATGACGATAAAAGCGTGCAAGCGTGTAGGTATTTCTTACCACGCACTGGTCTTCGTCAAGTACAATAAAACCGCCGGAGCCCATCATGGTGCCGGTTGCAAAACCGCCATCACTCAAGCTTTCGTAGTTCATCATACGTGTTTCACCTTTTGCGGTTTTGAGCAAAAGATTGGCGGGAAGGATCGGAACAGATGAACCTCCCGGGATACAGGCTTTCAATCTCTTTCCGTTCGGGATACCGCCGCAATATTCATCACTGAAAATAAATTCCTCAACGCTGATGGTCATATCGATCTCGTATACCCCCGGCTTATTGATATTGCCACAGGCAGAGATCAACTTTGTACCGGTTGATTTACCCACACCGATCTTTGTATACTCTTCACCGCCTTCATTGATGATAGGCACCACAGCACAGATGGTTTCCACATTGTTCACTACCGTCGGACGATCCCATACACCTTTGATCGCCGGGAACGGAGGCTTGATACGCGGGTTTCCTCTTTTTCCTTCCAGTGATTCGATCAACGCAGTTTCTTCACCACAGATATACGCACCTGCACCACGATGAACGAAGATGTCGCAATCAAAACCGGAACCGAGGATATTCTTACCAAGAAAGCCATTGTTGCGGGCTTCTTCGATCGCCTGTTCAAGAATGTCTACGATCCACCAGTATTCACCACGGATATAGATATATGAATTGTTGCTTCCCAATGCAAAAGAAGCCACGATCATTCCTTCGATCAGGATATGCGGCAGGAATTCCATCAGGTAACGGTCTTTGAATGTGCCGGGCTCCGATTCATCAGCATTCACCACCAGGTGACGGGGTACTCCTTCAGGCTTTGCCAGAAAGCTCCATTTCATGCCGGCAGGAAAACCCGCACCACCACGGCCCCGAAGACCGCTCTTCTTCACCTCTTCCGTTACCGCATCAGGATTCATCGTTTTTAACGCCTTCTCTACAGAACGATATCCACCTTCACGACGATACACATCAAAATACCTGATGTTTTCTACGTGTGCTTTTTCCAGTAATAATTTTCTTCCCATCGGTTGAAAAGTCAAAATTCAAAAGTAAAAAGTAAAAAATCTCTCGGATGAAATTTTCTTACATACTTTACTTTATAATATTCATTTACTAATCTCAAAAGAAAAATCAAATCCGCAGAAGGCGTTTTTTAATTTTTACTTTTGACTTTTTACTTCGAACTAATTATTCGTCGCCGCCGTTCTTCTGCACTCATCAATGATCTCATCCACGCGCTGCGGGGTAAGGTGCTCTTTATAATGTTTACCCATCTGCATCATTGGTGCATAACCACAGGCTCCGAGACATTCCACTGTTTTCAGTGTGAACATTCCATCTTCCGTAGTCTGTCCCGGTTTAATGCCGAGTTTTTTTCCGATATAATCAACAATATCATCTGCCCCTCTGACCATACAGGGGCCTGTCTGGCAAACTTCAAACATATAACGGCCAACCGGTTTCAGGTTGAACATACTGTAGAATGTAGCCACTTCATACACTTCGATCGGAGCGAGCTTTAATAAAGTCGCTACATAATCCATCACTGGTACATCCAGCCAACCACCGAACTCCTGCTGTGCCAAATGAAGCACCGGGATCAACGCACTTTTCTGCCTTCCTTCGGGATAGCGTGCGATGATCTTTTCTACTTCTTTCAATTTATTTTCTGAAAACTGAATCATAATGCAAAGTCAAAATTCAAAAGTAAAAAGTAAAAAACGCCTTTTTTATAAACGAAGGTCATTTTCCCTTCTTACTTTCTTTTGTTTATTTTTTTTCATCGGTAAAAAATAAAATCAATATCTGATGACATCCTTTTTAATTTTTACTTTTGACTTTTTACTTCTTGTTGTTCATCGGTAAAAAGTATATCCATCTATAATGACAGCTTTTTTTACTTTTTACTTTTGACTTTTTACTTTACCTAAGCGTCCATTTCACCTGCGATCAGGTTCAGGCTGCTCATCACAATGATCGCATCACTCAGCATCGCGCCTTTGGTCAATTCTTCATATGCCTGGTAATAGATAAAGCATGGCCTGCGGAAGTGGAGGCGATACGGCGTTCTTCCACCATCGCTGATAAGATAGAAACCTAACTCACCATTGCCGCCTTCAACGCAATTGTATACCTCACCTGCCGGCATATCGATCTCACCCATGATGATCTTGAAGTGCCAGATCAGTGCTTCCATCTTTGTATATACATCCTTCTTTTCAGGAAGATAGTATTCAGGAACATCAGCATGATACACGTCTGCTTCCGCGCCTTTGAATTCCTGTACTTTCTGGAAAGCCTGTTTGATGATGCTTAATGATTGCCACATTTCCTGGTTGCGTACCAGAAAGCGATCATAACAATCGCCTGTTGTACCAACAGGTATTTCAAATTGAAAATCTTCGTAGCTGCTGTATGGAGTATGAATGCGAACGTCATAGTCAACACCTGCAGCGCGCAGGTTTGGACCGGTGAACCCATAGTTCAATGCGCGTTCTGCACTGATAGCGCCGGCGCCGATGGTACGTTCCATGAAGATCCTGTTGCGGGTGAACAGGTTTTCAAATTCAGTCAACACTCTTGGATACTCATCCAGAAATTTCTGGATCTTGGTGAAAGCGATATCATTGAAGTTTCTTTCAAAACCACCGATACGACCGATGTTGGTAGTAAGCCGTGATCCGCAAACCTCTTCGTAGATCTCATAGATCAATTCACGGTACTGCATTACATAGAGGAAGCCGGTGTATGCGCCGCTATCCACACCCACGATCGAGTTACAGATCAGGTGGTCGGAGATCCGCGCCAGTTCCATGATAATAATGCGGAGATAGTCCACGCGCTTTGGTGTTTTCACACCTAAAAGCTTTTCGCAGGTGAGATGCCATCCCATGTTGTTGATGGGGGAAGAGCAATAGTTCAGCCTGTCGGTCAGTGGCGTGATCTGGTAAAGGTTTCGGCGTTCGGCAATCTTTTCGAAGGCGCGGTGAATGTATCCGATGGTCTGTTCTGCCGACACAATACGCTCACCATCGAGCTCCAGGATATTCTGCATCACGCCATGCGTGGCCGGGTGTGTAGGTCCCAGGTTGAGCGTGGTGGTGGTTTTCTCTATGCTTCCTTCCGGTAATTTTATATGTTGTTCTGACATCAGGGAAAATTAAAAATTAAAAAGTCAAAAGTCAAAAAGATGCGTGCTACCAGCAAACGCGTTTCGATTTGATATTTTTACTTATTTCAATTCATCCGGATAAAAACCAAAAGTATAAAAGCGGCGGTTGATCTTATGACGCTATTTTTTACTTTTGAATTTTTACTTTTTACTTTATATTATCTCGTCTCCTACTTTACCTTTAAATTCTTCTGCAATAGTTCCATGCTCAGTTTTTTCATCGCCATAGCCGAGTGAGCCGCCGCGGCCAAACATCTCGTCATCTTTATCGATGCGCGTCTGATCCTCCAATGGATATTCCTTTCTCATAGGGAAATAGTCCATTTCATCCACATTCAATATGCGTTTAAGATTGGGATGGCCGACGAAGTTGATACCATAGAAATCATAGGTCTCTCTTTCCATCCAGTTGGCGGCAGAGAACAAAGCTGTGGCAGTATACACATCAGGTTTGCTGATATCAGCAAATACCTTGAAGCGGATGCGGATATTATCTTCCAGGTTATGAAGGTGATAAACGACGGCGAGTTCACGTCCTTTCTGATCAGGGAAGTGAACGCCGGTCAGATCATTCATGAAGCGGAATTTCAATTCTGCATCATCATAAAGGAACTGCATCACTTTCAGGTTCATTTCTTTCGGTGCTTCGAATGTGAGCATTCCGTAGGGCTCTTCGAATCCGCTAACCTGTGTGTCAAATTTTTCTATTAACCGTTGTTTGATATGCTCGTTGGTCAATGCCATAAACTCAAAAAATTAAAGCCAAAAGCAGAACGCTTTTGACCTTTCAATGCTATTGTATACCGTAACTTTCCAATAAAGCTTTGTATTGATTGCTGTTTCTTCTCCGCAGGCTTTCTTTGCCTACCAGGTCCTGGATACGCATTACACCGTCGATGATCGCCTCCGGGCGGGGAGGGCACCCGGGAACGTAAACGTCAACCGGCACAACCTGGTCGATACCCTGCAATACACTATAAGTATCGAATACTCCACCGCTTGATGCGCAGGCGCCAACGGCCATTACCCAGCGGGGTTCAGCCATTTGCAGGTACACCTGTTTTACAACCGGTCCCATCTTTTTTGCAATTGTTCCCATGACCATTAGCAGGTCGCACTGACGGGGAGAGAAGCCCACGCGCTCGCTTCCAAAGCGGGCGAGATCATAATGGGCACCCATGGTGGCCATGAATTCAATACCGCAGCAGGAAGTAGCGAAAGGCAGGGGCCAGATAGAGTTCTTACGGGCGAGGCCGATCACATTGTTGAGCGTGGTCGCAAAGAAACCTTCACCCTGGTGACCTTCAGGCATTTCAGCCATGCTGATATCCTTGACGAGATCCTTTCCGTTTGCTTTGCCGTTTACGTTAAATGATACTGGACGTGACATACTACACTGATTTTATTACGCGAATTTCGCTGCACCGATTTCGCGAATTAGCGAACTGCGCGGGTTACGAATTACGCGATTTGTGCGGATAACCTGAAGCAACTACCCGATCCGGAGAATCTGCACAACCGCGGGTTTACACTCAATCCGTACAACAATCCTGCCTCGCCGGCTGTTCGGTAATTTCTTCCTGATTTGATCCCTTAACCTATTAGTCTTCCCACTTCAAAGCACCTTTTTTGATAATATAAGTGAATCCGCAGAGGAAGAACCCTACAAACATCAGTACTGCCCAGAAGCCGTTCCAACCTAATTCCTTGAAATTGACGGCATAAGGGTAGAAGAAGATCACTTCTACATCAAAAAGAACAAATAAAATAGCTGTGAGAAAGTATTTGATGGCCATTGGCTGGCGGGCGTCGCCATGAGATTCGATACCACTGGCAAAATTCTGCAATTTGTCGCTTGTCTTCCGCTTTGGCCCGAGCAGGTGTGTGGCCACCATGAGGATGGCAATCAGCCCTACGGCAACAATAACCTGTATAGCTACCGGCAAATAAGAACCGGCATCAGCTGCGGATGGATTAATCTGGAGGAGATGGATCATAATTTAAACCTCGGGCAAAAATAAGGTAGCAACATCAATAATCCTATATTAATTCTAAATGAGACGGGATGCGGGGATGTTCGATGTTAGATGGCCGATGGTAGAGGGAGATTTCAGGTTGTGATTTGATCTGAGCATCGACGATAGCCGACATAAAGAAAAAGCCCCTCTTTTCGAGGGGCTTTGAAGTCTATGTTAACTTATTGAATTAAACATTGGTGCTTTCCTTCCGACCGCTTTCATTCTTTCCGGAAGAACCGGTTTTTGGCTGGTTGGTTCCGCCTTTGGGTTGAGGCTGGCTCGCTGATTTCTGCAGCTGCTCTTCTACCCTTTTCCAGTTTTCATTGTTAGGATCCAGTGCGCGGATCTTTTTCACATATTCCATTGCCTTCACACCATCTTTCGCGGTGTTAGCATAATAGTCCACCAGGAATGATGCACCTGAGATGATCTGCTTTTTATATTTCGCAGTATCTTTTTCAGAGAACTCAACCAGTTTCATCGCGTCAGGAACAGCGATACTGTCTTTCTTGGTTGAATCCAGGATCTTCGCATTATTCAGTTTCCATTCCCAGCCATATACTTCATCGGGATATTTTTCCGAGAACCTGATGAAAGATGCATAAGATTTCTGATAAGCACCTCCGAAATAATAAGCACGACCTACGTCAAACATTTCATTGATCGTTGGTTTTGGCTTCAGATCCACCAGCATCTGAGCAAGATCGCCTTCACTTTCGCGGAGATAAGCCTTGCTTTTATCAGCTGTTGCTTTAGCACGGAAGTACTCCACACCTTTTTTCAGCAGCTCGATTTTATTTTCAAGAACAGTATCTGCTGCAACACCCTGTTTGTAATAAGCCAGCAGAGAATCTTCCATTCCGGGAATGGTTGAATAGATATCAGCTTTCAGCTTATAGTCATTCGCATTGATGTCTTCAGGTTTTGCTTTCGCAAAAAGGTCATCAATGAAAGGTTTGGCAGCTGCCGTATCTTTCTTCTGAACGTATGAGTCAGCCAGCAATCTGTAAACTCTTGCGTTTGTTTTAGGACCGGCCTGAGCCATCAAATTTTTTGCACCTGCGATAGCCTCATCAAATTTCTTCTGAGCCCAAAGGATCTGGATACGCAGATAATCGTTTTGCGGATCAGGGTCAGATGTTTCAACATATTTTTTCGCAAAAGCCTCAGCTGCCGGAAAGTCCTGACGGCCTACTTTGTAGTAATAGAGATCATAATAAGCCGGCGCAAAACGGGCGTCTTTGGCAACCGCGTCGTTAAGGTATTGCTCATACAATTCCCAGTTACGCTGCGAATAAAACAGTTGAGCCAGGCGATAATAAGGTGCTGCAAAGTTTGGAGCAACCTCGTTTGCTTTTTTATAATTTTCAAAAGCTTTACCACCACCTTCGCCCGGGCGTGCTTTACGGTAAGCATTACCAAGGTTCAGGAAGATCTCCGCATTCTTTGGATCGCGGAGGGCTGCTGCTTCGAGTTTTTCGATAGCATAATTGATATCGCCTTTTTTGTCTTTGTCGTTGTAGGTATCCACGATCGCGCGGCCAACAGCATTGAGGATAGTAGGATCATCTCCTTTTTTTCCACGTGTCATTGTAATAGCTGCTTCGAAACGCTGACGGGCTTCGCTGATTTTGTTTTCAATCAGATCAACCTGTCCTCTGCCCACGATCACCAATGGCGCGTTTGCACTTGCCAGAAGCGCTTTGTCGTATACATCTTTGGCGGCTTGAACATTGTCTGCTTCAATGAAGGTCTGACCGAGCCAGTAAACCGCATCAATATTATTGGGATTAGCCGCTACCAGCTTTTCAAAAGTGGCTTGAGCACCTTTGAAACGTTGTGCGTAAAGATCATTGATGCCATCCTGAAGTGACTGAGCCATACTCACACCACTGAATGCCAGCAATGCCGTCACCAAAAATGCGATGGAAAATTTCTTCATGTTACTTTTCGCTTTTTTTTAAGAGTTGTAAATATAACTACTTTGTTCATTCATCCTTGAGTTGCACAGGCCGGAGGGTAAATTTTTTCTGAGTCGGCACCAGGTAAGCTCTCCGGAAAATAAGCTGACCGATCTGACCTCTCATAAAATCTGCAAATCCGTTTCCAAGACCCCGGTGTTTCTCTTTCAGTATATATACCAAATCACGTACCATAGGGTACCGTTTTGTGTAAATATTTAATTGCACTGGTAATACATAGCTGCCTGGAACATCTGTGCTTTCTAACTGCGCTATTTTGACCTTTTTAAGAAAGCTCAGTTGATTTGCATCATCCTTGTTGCCGATCCAGCTTACACCGATCAATCCTACTGCGTCCGGATGATTTGCAACGTATTCGATCACTTCCTGACTCGTCGGAGCAGCCATTGCCCTGGGAGTCAGCGCATCATTATGCAATACAGAATCGACGATAAACCGTACGGTGCTGGTTGCCTGAATACCATCAAATACCGGGATTAAATTTTTCTTAAATTTCCCTGTCAGGATCTCCCTTAATTCATCCATTGTAAATATAGAATCCTGTGCCTGCGGATGTACGATCACAGCAATCGCATCTCTTGCAACAACAGCTTGCGAAGGCCCGATACGAAGCGAATCGACCAGAAATTTGTCTTCGGCAGGACTGGCTTTTCTCGTGGCAATGATCATCCTGACACTATCTTTCAACAGATCTTTCAGGCATTCTGCCTCAGGCTTGTACTGAACGGCGATATGCGTACCCGGAAAATTGGATTCATATACTTCAACCTGTGCGTCTATGATCGGTTTAAATGATTCATCTGCACTGATGACGATCCTTCCCCTTTTCTCTGTATCAGACAATTTTGCTCTTTTATCCTGGTACGATTCGCAACCGGCGAACAGCATACAGCACAAGGCAACAACGATCATCAAATAGTGGCCTTTATACCCTTTCATTTAAAATAATTTTTCTTGTAACCCCGGTATATCCGCCAGCTTCCATATAAAAAGAACACTACACCGATCAATTTATCCCAGATGTCCGGTTTGAACCGCTCATTGAACGCAATGTCAAATTTTTCCCTGAAGAAAAGGAATACACCAAAAAGCAAAATCACCGAGCCGGTGCCATAATCAAACACCGAACGCATGAGCGCCACCTGTTTTTTCCTCTTCTGTTCATATTCTTCAATCATGTATGTTGTTTTCGGAACGGGCAAATTATTGATTTTTTGAATTTTTCCCGATTAAAATATAGATGCTGAGCGAGTGGAAATTCCATACAGTTGTTAGCTCACGGTTCGATGATCGATGTTCGATGACCGATGGTCGGGTTTAAATTTAAAAAGTCTTAACGGAATGCAGCGAACAAAATCGATGTCCTGACAATAAAGAGCCATGTCCGCCGGGACTTTTGATCGGGAAGCATTCGTTGGTCGAATATCGAATATCGCCATCCGGATGCAGGCCATCGACCATCCAACATCGATCATCGAACATCGATCCTTATCTTTGCGCCATGAAAATCCTTATGGTTTGCCTCGGCAACATCTGCCGCAGTCCGCTCGCAGAGGGCATTCTGCAGCAGAAAGCGTTTGAGGCGGGGCTCAACTGGAGCGTGGAAAGTGCCGGCACAAATGGCTATCACAATGGCGAAGCGCCACATCACCTTTCACAGAAAGTGGCAAAGATGAACGGGATCGATATATGTAACCAGCGCTCGCGTAAACTGGTGGCGGAAGATTTTGAGATCTATGATAGGATCTACGCACTGGCAGGAGATGTGAAAGCTGAGATCAAACGGATCGGCAAGAACAAATACGATCCGGCAAAAGTGGAACTGCTGATGAACGAACTCCATCCCGGAAGAGATATGGACGTTCCCGATCCATGGTACGGACCGGAACCCGGTTACCATGATGTTTACAAAATGATCGCAGCAGCCTGCGACGCAATCATCGAAAAATATGCAAACACTTCCGTCAAGGCGGAGTAATTCCAGAATAAAGAATGGCAAAACCAACTGTCAGTTTACCACAAGGCACCCGCGACTTCGGGCCTGATACTGTACGCAAACGTCAATATATTTTCAATACCATCCGCAGTGTATTTGAACTCTATGGCTTCCAGCCGCTGGAAACACCGGCTATGGAAAATCTTGAGACCCTGATGGGCAAATACGGCGACGAGGGCGATAAACTTATTTTCAAAATACTCAATAATGGCCTCGACAGAAAAGAGAAAGAACAGGCTGCAAGAGATGGTTTTGAAAAAATATTACAGGGCAAGAACACAAAAGACATCACCGAACGCGCACTCCGTTATGATCTTACCATTCCCTTTGCCCGCTATGTGGCCATGAACCAGGGTACTCTCAGCTTTCCTTTCAAACGTTACCAGGTCCAGCCCGTCTGGCGGGCCGACAAGCCGCAGCGGGGCCGTTACCGTGAGTTCTACCAGTGCGACGCTGATGTGGTGGGAAGTACCTCACTCGTGAATGAAGTAGAACTCACCACTCTTTATGCAGAAGTATTTGAACGTCTTCAGATCTCTGTTGAGATCAAACTCAACAGCCGGAAGATCCTTGCTGCGCTTGCGGAAGTATGCGGTGGCCCGGAAAAGATGATCGATATCACTGTGGCCATTGATAAGTTAGATAAGATCGGGCTGGAAAAAGTGCAGGCTGAACTTCGTGAAAAAGGGATCACCGAAGAACAGGTTTCCGTGATCACCAGCTATTTACAGATCGATGGCAATAATGAGGAAAAGCTTGACCAGATCAGCAAACTGATCGGTCAGACTGCGATCGGCGAGGCCGGCATAAGCGAATTGAAGTTTGTGCTGGATTATCTGAACCTGCAGCCGGAACGATCATCAGCTGCCGGTTCCCAACATATCTCCGTTGATTTCACGCTTGCCCGCGGGCTTAATTATTATACAGGGATCATATTTGAAGTAAAAGCGCTGGATGCCCGGATGGGCAGTATCGGCGGCGGCGGCAGGTATGATGATCTTACAGGTCTTTTTGGTGTACCGGGGATCCCGGGGGTGGGCATTTCCTTTGGAGTCGACAGGATCTATGACGTCATGGAAGAGCTGAAATTGTTTCCCGCAGAAGTGCAGGTGGGCAGCCAGGCACTGTTCTTTAACCTGGGAGATGCAGAAAGCCGCAAGGCATTTTTACTGCTTCAGCAACTGAGAACAAGCGGTGTACGGGCCGAGCTGTTCCATGAAAACAGCAAGTTTGACAAGCAATTCAAGTACGCTGAAAAGAAAAATATACCGTTTATCATTATTATCGGTAGCAAGGAACTCGCTGAAAACAACTGTATAATCAAGGATCTGCGCAGTGGCAAACAAATCACCCTGCCATTAGACGAACTGGTGAATTTTTCTTTTCTTTAGGTTCCTAAAACAAGACCTATACCATGAAGTTTAAATCACTATTACTCGCTTTCGCAGTGACGGTGGCCCTCTTTGCCGTATCCTGTAAGAAAGGCGGAAAGACCGGTTTGCTTGTTCCGAAAGATGCTGCATTTGTAGTTTATTTCAACACAGGATCTCTTTCTTCCAAGCTGAGCTGGGCTGAGATCAAACAGAGCGACTGGTTCAAAGAGGTGCAGGCAGAAGCTGCCAAAGAAGATGCGTTTACTCAAAAAGTATTAAATGATCCTGCTGCTTCCGGGCTTGATATGGACAAAGGCTTTTGCCTTTTCATGGCTCCGCGCGGACGTGGTAATTACATTGCCGTGCAGGGACATATCAAAGACCAGAAGGCATTTGAAGAAATGCTGAAGTCAAACAAGAAAACAGCAGGCACTCCTTCAAAATCAGGTGACCTGAATGTGTTGAACCTGGACGATAAATCCGTTCTCACCTGGAATAGCACAACCTTCGTAGCTGTATCAGATGCTCCGGGCGCAAACGTATATGCTCCGATGTCAGGCATGGAAAAAGGCGATGCCTCTTCCAGTCTGCCGCTGGACAGCATTGTAACCTATGCAAAAAACGTTTACACGCTTGAAGGAAAGGAACTGCTGGATTCAGATCCGAAATTTGCAGACCTGATCGCAGCAAAAGGCGATCTCCAGATGTGGTTCAATGCAAGTTCCATGACCAACAACATGGGCATGGGTATGATGAGCATGCTTAAACTGAGCACACTGACTGAAGGCAGCTTCAGCACCGTATCACTGAGCTTTGATAATGGCCAGATCAACCTGGATGGTAAACAATACTATGGTAAAGAACTCGCCAAAGTATTTGATAAATACTCTTCCAAAGGTGTGACCAGCGACCTGGTGAACCGTCTGCCGGGCGGCGATGTACTGTTTGCAGGTGCATACAGCTACCCAATGGGCGCATTGATGGACATGATTAAACTGATCGGCGCTGACGGCATCGCCAATATGTTCCTCGGCCAGAAAGGGATCTCCATGGAAGATATCAGCAAAGCCTTTAAAGGTGATATGGCTTTTGCCATTTCAGATATCAGCACAAGACAGGACACAGTAAGATACGAAGGTTACGATGGTAAACCTGCCAGCTATACCACTACCAAATCGGAACCAAGTTATGTATTTGGTGTTTCCATCGATGATCAGAAATCATTCGATAAACTCTATAATATCTTCCAGGAAGAAATCAAAAAAGTGCCTGCTTCTGTAGCTTCCGTTAAGGTGGAAAAAGGATGGCTTGTTACGAGCAATACGCCCGCGCTGAATGAGGGATTCTTTGCAGGAAATAACAAGCCCGCTTATTCCGATAAGCTGACAGGTCACCAGTTTGGACTGTACTTTAATGCACAACGCCTGTTCACGATCCTTGACAAAGAGATCAAAGACAGCACCGGCATCAGGATCCTGAATGAATCTAAAAACGTCTGGAAAGAGGCGCTGACGAATGCAGATTATAAAAATGGCAGTGCAACTTTCCATTTGGAGATCAACCTGCAGGATAAAGGAACAAACAGTTTGAAACAGCTGAATAAGTATGCAGACAAGATCGCTGCAATCCATAAAGAAAATGCTGCGCGTTATCAGGACGCAGCAGTTGATTCAGCAGTTTCAGTTGAAGCTCCGCCAAAAGCGTTTAATTAATTACCGGCAATTCGTTGACCGTTGTCAGTTGATCGTTGTCACTTCACCGCCCATCGCAAACACGATAAAAGCAGTAACCGGACCACGATCAACGAACAACGGTCAATTTTTATACAGACTTTCCAACCCAGGCACATGCAGCTGACCATAAGCAATCTGCTTCCCACATATTTTGAAAAAAGCCGTACGCAAACTTCAGAGATCTGGGGTAAGGACCTTGCGTGGACAAAAGGAGAACTGATCAAGATCGTTGCGCCTTCCGGAAGCGGCAAATCTTCACTGGTGAATTTCCTGTATGGCATGCGCCGTGATTTCGATGGAACGATCCGTTATGATCAGCAGGATATCCGCCAGGTAAATCAGGAAGAAATGGCTGTGATGCGTAAGGATCATATCAGTATCGTATTCCAGGATCTACGTTTGTTTCCGGGTCAGACCGTACAGGAGAATCTGGAGATCAAACGGCAATTGAATCCATTTCATCCGGCAGAGAAGATCGGTGAGATGGCCGAACGTCTGGGGATTGGGAATAAACTGGATTCACTGGCACGCACCTGTTCTTATGGCGAACAACAACGTGTGGCGATCATCCGCGCACTGATGCAGCCATTCGATTTTTTGTTGCTTGATGAACCATTCAGTCATCTTGACAATAAGAATTCTTTACGGGCCATGGAGCTGATGCTTGAAGAGGCAAAGGCACGGCAGGCATCCATCATATTTGCCGACCTTGAGCGGATCGAATTCTTTCCTTTCACCCGTCTGTTTCATTTATAATTTCTTATCGTGGCTGTATCATTTAAACCTGTTAAACCTTTGCTGCAGACCGGAACGAACGCAGCGTCCCGCTGGTTCTCGTATGCTGGTCTTGGTATTGGCGTGTTGCTGTTGCTGTGTTCGATACAAATGTTCATCAACATCCAGCAGCTCCTGAAAGAAGGAAGCATCCGGAGGAATGGTTTCGATTATATCTCCATTACCAAATCTGTGACAAATGAAACAATGGGTCAGCCGGAAAAAAATCTTTTTAATGACCAGGAATTAGCTGAGCTCAAAGCGCAGCCTTTTATTGACGGTGTTTCTCCATTACTGCCAAATGATTTCCGTGTGAAGCTGAGTGCCGGCAGTGTGCTCGCCTTTAATACAGATATGTTCCTGGAGACACTGGACAATGATTTCATCGACACACTCCCTCCAAGTTTCACCTGGCAGGAAGGTCAGCTGAATATTCCGATCATTCTATCTTCAGATTTCTTCGAGATCTACAACGTATTTGCACCGGGGCAGGGCCTGCCGCAGATCTCAAAAGAAACAGCAATGGGCATTCCGGTTCAGATCACCTGTGAAGGCAATGGCCTGTCAGAAACATTTATCGGGAAGATCGTTGCGTTCAGTGACCGGGTCAATTCTGTACTTGTGCCGAAGAATTTTCTTGTCTGGTCAAATCAGAAATTCGGAAAAGGCGGCAATGTACGGGCCTCCCGTGTTTTTGTGAAAACAAAAGACGCCAACAATACTGATCTGTTGAAATTTACTGACAGTAAAAACTATAAGCTGAATAAGGATAAAACATTGCTTGGAAGAAATAAAATGGTGATCCAGGGCATCTTCAGCGGTCTCGGTATTTTTGGTTTGCTGGTGGTGATCCTTGCACTGATGTTGTTTTCATTTTACCTGCAGCTTGTGATCGCCCGAAGTAAAGAAAGTCTTCAACTACTGCTGACGCTTGGATATTCACCAGCCTGGTTGAGCACGAGGGTAACTGCATTATTTATTCCTGTGTATATAACCGTCATTGTTGCAGCAGTGCTGGTGACTCAATTGATGCAATGGGCGTTCCACCAGTTTGTCATGTATGGAAGGCCCGAGCTGAGTTCCTTCCTTCACTGGTCGGTTCTTTGTGTTGCATTTTTATTGATAGCTCTTTCTGCATTTACCAATAAGCGTCTGGTAAGATCACTGCTTTTCAGGCTTTCCGGAAATTAATGTCATCGGGTTGATATAAAAGAAAAGAGCCTTCGTAGTGAAGGCTCTTTTCTTTTATATCAACCCGATGACAGCTTAAGGGTTTTGAGTAACCACCCCGTTAGTGTAATCGATCTCCACACGAGGGATCATGAACTGCCAGTTGGCGGTACCAGCCGGTTCGTCCATTTTCTGAGCAAGTGTGTTATCATGATTGCCACCATTACGGTCGAGCGGAAGGTTAAGCCTTTTCAGATCATAGAAACGGAATCCTTCTCCCCACAACTCTATGCGGCGTTGAGTCAGGATCTCTTCGATCAGTGCTGCTCCGGTATTTGTTGAAAGAACATAACTCGCATCTCTCTGACGCGCGAGTGTAAACAGCGCAGTTCTTGCCTCTGCTTCACGGTTGCCTGCTCTTGCCAGGGCTTCTGCCTCGATAAGATACATTTCGCTTGCCCGCATCATGTTAAGGTCTCCGTTACTGTTTCCAGGGTTAGCGAGCATGAACTTACGTGTCATGTAAGGCCTGCGTGTACCATCTGTTACACGTGGGAAAGCGGTATTGGTGCCTGTTGGATCCCACAGTTGCTTTCTGATATCTGTAGCAGTGATCTTATCATATAATACAGAGAAGATAGCTTTGGGGTTACCTCTTGTATTGGTTGATGAGAAGTTACCAAGATACGCATAGAACGAATAGAAGTATGTAGGATGAGCGTCAATGTGCTTGTATGCCCAGATGAACTCAGGATTGGCCTGGTCAGAAAAACCTTGCATATACTGTGTATTGTTCATCAGTGTAAATCCTGCGCGGGCTTCAGCCGCATTTTGAGCAGCCACAGCCCATGCCTGCTGAGTGAGTGCAATTCTCGCTTTGATGCCTTTCGCAACATTCACATTGATATGTGATTTGTCAGGGCGGGTTGTGATTGGAGTCAGCAATGTAATAGCCTGATCAATGTCTTTATTGATCTGTGTATATACTTCCTCTACAGTGCTGCGTGGCAGGGAGCCGGAGCGGGGTTCCAGCACAAGCGGAACAGCCAGGCCTGTGTTATCTCCACCAGCTACATAACGTTTACCGAATGTCTGAACCAGTTGATGGTACGCCCATGCCCTGTAAGCATAAGCCTGCCCTTTGATGAAGTTCTTTTCGGCATCGGAACCAGTTGCATTGTCAATGTTTGCAATGATCATATTTGCGTTACCGATGAACACATAGAAATATCCATAATGAAAGCGCACCATTGTGCTTGTCTCGCTTCTGTGAGACAACCAACGGTACTCGCTGACGAACCAGCCATTTGCCTGGTTTGTCATAACAAAATCTTCACCGAGGACTTCCAGATCGATCATGTTTCCACTGATACCACCATAAGCCTGCGATCCATACCACTGTACGTAGTTCAGCCTGTGCATACCATTAATGGCAGCCATCGCATTTTTTGTACTCGAGAAAATATTTTCCGGAGTTAAAACGGTGGGAGGATTGAGCTGCAGGTAATCCTTGCTGCAGCTTGTGCCGGTGAACACTGCCACGATCAGTGCTACCCATACTAGATTCTTATTAAACAATTTCATACAAATCTTTTTTAGAAGTTTACACTGATACCGCCACTGATAATACGTGCAGCATCATAGTTATCACCAGTTGTACCGCTGAAGTTACCGTTCACGTTCATGCCCTTACGTTTTGTAAAGAAATGCAGGTTCTCACCAGTGATGAATATTCTTGCATTGCTGGCCTTAACCTTGCCCAGCCATGCAGCTGGCAGACGGTAAGCAAGACTGATATTTGTAAGAGACAGGTAAGAAGCGCTTGTGAAGAAACGGGATGAGCCCGCGCCATACTGCGCTGTACGCTGGTTATCGAGTCTTGGAACGTTTGTTATGTCACCCGGATTTTGCCAACGCTGGAAGATATCTTTATGATATGTGCCGCCAGCAGTTGCGGTTGACATCAGGCTTCCGTATACACCATCGCTCACTGTACCACCAAGCTGATAAGTCAACAGGATAGACAGGTCGAAGTTCTTGTAAGAAACGGTATTTGCGATGCTTCCATATACATCAGGCAGTGCGCTATGGCCGGTAAAGGTCTGCAATGCACGGTTATGGTCGATGGTAACTGTATCATTTCCACCACCAGCTTTCGCGATCACGCGATCGGTAGCAGGATCAAATACTGAAGTTGCAGAAAGACCTTTGTACAAAGCCTGCCCATCTGCCGGATCAACACCATACCACACGCGTGTCCAGAAGTCATAGATCGAATGACCAACTTCACGACGGAATGAACCGCTCAATACGCTTGGAGTTACGGCTGGCATTTTGGTGATCTTATTCTTATAAGATGTTGCATTTACGGTCATGCTCCAGTTCCAGTCTTTAGAACGAACAAGGTTTCCTGTCAGCGAAATCTCTATACCCTGGTTCTTCATAGAACCGATGTTCTGGCTAACAGTGTAGTTTCCGCTGGAAGTACCACCGTTCTGGTAAGGTTGAGGCACACCGAAGATCAGACCGGAGCTGTTCCTGATGAAATACTCAACGGTACCGTTAAGGCGACCTTTGAACATGGAGAAGTCAACACCAAAGTCGAGAGGCTTCTGCGTTTCCCATGTCAGTGTCGGGCTACCCAAAGCACTTGCTGTTACACCGGTATAAGTGGCGTTATCCCAGCCGATAGAATAGCCAGACTGGTACGGGTAGTTACCCAGACCATCAGAGTTACCAACAGCACCATAAGATGCACGGAACTTCAACATGTCAACAAAACTTGTATGGAAGAAATCTTCCTGATCAATTCTCCAGCCGAGACCAACTGACCAGAAGTTTGACCAGCGAACATCTTTGGAGAATTTAGAGTTACCATCGCGGCGGATAGAACCTGAGATCAGGTATTTTCCTGCGTAATCATAGTTAAGACGTGAGAAGAAACCTTCTGTGCGTGCTTCACTGAATGAAGAAGACAGGGAGTTGATCGTAAGGAAGTTTGAATACATATAAATGTTATCAAAGCTTTGACCGATCCTCATACCGCTGGTGCCGATATTTTTATAGCTGTAATTCTCATGACCTACAAGGGCGTCAAAACTGTGGCGACCGAAGCTCTTATTTGCATTCACGATCTGGTTGAACGTGTAGCTGGTTGTTTTAGAATACCCCAGGCTGTAACGGCCAGATCCGAGACCATCACCAACGATCGGGTTCTCATAACTTTCGTTCGTATTATTGGTGATATCCACACTGATGTTGGTCGTTGCCTTTAACCAGGGAGTGAATGTAACTTCTGCAAAAGAACGTGCAGAAAGCACGTCACGCGTGTCATTATCTTTATTCCAGAGGTGCTCAGCAATAGTATGACGACCGCTGTTATAAGGACGGGCGTAGCCATTTGTATTGCCAAGGTCAAACTGAGGATTTCCCAATGCATCCAGGATCAGTTCGCCGGTTCCTGCGGCGTGAAGGTTGACAGGATAGATTGGAGCGATATAACGTGCAAAGTAAAATGCATTCACGATACCACCTGTAGCTGCGTTATTGAACCTGCTGCGGTTACCGGCAAGGTTCAAACCGGTTTTAAACCAGGTTGTTGGTTTAACGCTGGCGTTCACACGGCCACTGAATCTTTCAAAGTCGGAACGCAGACCCCAGCCGCCTTCTTTCAGATAATTAACAGAAGCGCTGATATCAGACTTGTCTGTACCTGAAGTATACAGAACACCATATTCATTACGTGTTCCTGTGCGTGTTGCCTGATCAAGCCAGTCAAGATCGTTTCCATAAATAAGGTTGGCGCTTGGATTGATCTTACCATCCAGGCCAACGATCTGCGTATTCGGAACGTTGAATGGATTGTAGTTACCAAGTACCTGATAGATGTCCTGGAAGTTACCGTTACGGAAGATCTGACGGCCAACGTTCGCACCGCTTGTATAACGGGGTAATGTACCGCTGGCGATCATGTTCGCACTGTCTAATGGAATACGTGCGCCCTGAACCAGGGTGTTAAAATATAAGCCGTTGCGGTAAGATTCCCAAGCAAGCGGATAATATTCAAAAGCATTCACAGTTTCATAGCGTGGAATTGCAGGATTTGAACGTCCCATTTTCACACTGAACTGAACGCTTTGTTTGCCTTTACGGCCTTTTTTGGTAGTGATCATCACTACACCATTCGCACCACGTGAACCATATAACGCAGTGGAAGATGCGTCTTTCAATACAGTCAGGTTCTCGATATCATCGGTGTTCAGATTTGAGAAACCACCATCATAAATAACACCATCCACTACATAGAGCGGACCGTTACCAATACTCAGTGAGCCAAAACCTCTGATCACAACACCAGGGCTGGAACCAGGAGCACCGCTCGCTACGGTTGTCTGGATACCAGGAGCCGCGCCGACCAACGCATTCAGCGGGTTCGACAGCGTTCTGTTCTCAAGAGCTTTCGCATTTACGGTTGCTGCAGATCCAACAAAGTCTGCCTTTTTCACAGAACCATACGCTACCACTACAACCTCATCGAGGTTTTGTGTAGTTGTAGCCAGCGAAACAGCTATTACATTAGCTGTTCCGATAGCCTGCTCTTTGATTTCGCGACCTACGGAAGAAAAAACAAGCGCCTTGCTGTTTGCAGGCACAGAAAGGGAGAAGTTTCCTTGTTCGTTGGTAACAGTACCTACCGAACTTCCCTTAACTGTTACGGAAACATTGGAGATGGGATCACCCTTTTCATCGGTGACCTTGCCAGTGATCGTTTTCTGCGCCCATGCTTGGCATGCAAAAAACATCACTGCCAAAACGAACAGTAATCGTTTCATGTGCAGTTTGGTTTTAGTTATTCAAAAATGTCCAGGCATAAGAACGAACAACATTCTTATGACTGGCACTTTACGTACAGTCTTGGTAAAATTTCATGTGAACGGGATCCATTACAGCAAGCGGATTCCAGGAATAGATTGGAAATTAATCAGAGTTAACCTTTGCTTAAAGAGGGGCTAAAATATTTAAAAAAACAATACTCATCAGAAAAAAGAAAAATTTTTTACATGGATTCAAAAATTATGGCTGCTCCCTGCCCTACACCTACACACATAGTTGCCAGTCCATATTTAACATTCAAACGCTGCATCTCATATAATAAAGTTGTTGATATTCTTACACCACTACACCCCAGCGGATGTCCCAACGCGATGGCACCGCCGTTTACATTTACTTTTTTTATATCAAGTGATAATTCGCGTATGCACGCAATCGTTTGTGAAGCGAAAGCTTCATTCAGTTCAATCAAACCTATCTGGTCAATCGACAAGCCTGCACGCTGCAAAGCTTTTTTTGTAGCAGGCACCGGACCAATGCCCATAATCGCAGGATCAACACCAGCGACGGCGAGTGAACGGATCTTTGCCAATGGCTTGAGATCATATTTTTTTACTGCTGCTTCACTTGCCAGCAACATTGCGGCAGCGCCATCATTAATACCGGCAGCATTGCCGGCGGTTACTGTTCCGTCTTTTGCAAATGCGGGTTTGAGCACGGCCAGTTTTTCCATTGATGTCTGACGGGGATGCTCATCATTTACAATCCAGCTTACAAGACCATTTTGAAAGAGTTCCAGGCCTGTGATCTCTTCGTCCCATTTATTGGCAGCTTTTGCGGCAAAATATTTTTCCTGCGATGAAAGCGCAAAGGCATCCTGTTCTTCGCGGGAAATATTCCATTGCCTGGCTACGTTCTCCGCTGTTTCGCCCATGCTGAACGGGTGATACATGGAGGCCAGTTTTTTATTGATAAATCTCCAGCCAAGTGTTGTATCAAATGTTTCAACATTGCGTTGAAAGGGCGCGGTTGCTTTCGCGGTAACGAACGGCGCACGGGTCATGCTCTCAACACCACCGGCAAGGATCAGCTCGGCATCGCCACACATCACCTGACGCGCGGCATCTGAGATCGCCTGGAGACCGGAAGCGCAAAGGCGATTCACCGTGTTCCCCGCCACTGAAACCGGCAGACCGGCCAGCAGTGCAGCCATCCGGGCAACATTCCTGTTATCTTCACCGGCCTGGTTGGCCGCACCGGCGATAACATCTTCAATGGAATTGATATCTATCGACGGATTACGTTCGATCAGCACGCTGATCACATGGGCCAGCAGATCATCCGGGCGGAAAGCTGAAAGCGCACCACCATATTTTCCTATCGGGGTTCTCGTTGCGTCGATGATATATACAGGATTCACTTAAGAATTTGGTTTTAATTGTTTTGCAAAAGCAAATATAAGGAAGACCGCGGACGACGGACCGCAGACCGCCGTACCAGTCATGTTTATCGGCCTGTCTTCATTGTAACAGGAGGGTATTTTTCGTTACGAGATTTGAAGGAAGACCGCGGACCACGGACCGCAGACCGCCGTACCAGTCATGCTTTCCGAACTTTCTTCATTGTAACAGGAGGGTATTTTCGTTATGACATTTGAAGGAAGACCGCGGACGACAGACCGCAGACGACCGACGGCGGACGGCGGACGGGAGATCGCCTTACTGGAGCACTAGTCTTGTTTATCGGCCGGTCCTGGTTATAACAGACAGATAACCTATTGATTAGGACTAAGGTTCACGGATTATAAGCGACCGTCGGCGGTCCGCGGTCCGTGGTCCGTGGTCATCTTCTTCCCCAAGGAGATCGCACTAGTCTTGTTTATCGGCCGGTCCTGGTTATAACAGGAAGATAACCTATTGATTACAGCTAAGATTTACGGATTACAAGCGACCGTCGGCGGTCCGCGGTCCGTGGTCCGTGGTCATCTTCTTCCCCAATACACTATCTTTGCGCCATGGCAAAAGCAGTAAAGCAAAATATCCGGACCCTGACGCTTCCGGATATTGAGGCTTATTTTGAAGAAATGGGAGAAAAGAAATTCAGAGCCAAGCAGGTATATGAATGGCTCTGGCTGAAACAGGCACAGGACATTGACGCCATGACCAATCTCAGCAAAGAGATCAGGGCCAAACTGAAAGAAGACTTTACCTTACCGGCTCTTACTATTGACGCAACACAATATTCCTCGGACGGCACAGTCAAATCACGCTTTAAAACGCATGACGGACACCTCGTTGAAGGCGTGCTGATCCCAACCGAAACACGCGTAACTGCTTGCGTTTCTTCACAGATCGGCTGTTCCCTCAGCTGCAAATTCTGCGCAACCGGATATATCGACCGTAAACGCAATCTTGGTTTTGATGAGATCTATGATGAAGTGGTGCTGATCAATCAGCAAAGCGAACGTATTCACGGAAAGAAACTCACGAATATCGTTTTTATGGGCATGGGCGAACCGCTGCTGAACTATAAAAACGTATTGAAATCGATCGACCGGATCACTTCTCCCGATGGCCTGGGCATGAGTCCAAGAAGGATCACCGTGTCAACCGCTGGTGTGGCAAAACAGATCCGCCAACTGGGAGATGATAAAGTGAAATTCAAACTTGCGCTTTCATTACATGCGGCAAATGACAAGAAACGTCATGAGATCATGCCGATCAATGACACAAATAATATCAAGACGCTGATCGATGCCCTGAATTATTTTTATAAACAAACAAAGAACGAGATCACGTTTGAATATATCCTGTTCAACAACTTCAACGATAGTTTACAGGACGCAGACGAGCTGATCAAGATCTACCGCCAGGTGCCGGCTGATCTTGTAAACATCATCGAATACAATCCGATCGATTTTGCAAGATTCACGAAGCCCACAGAAGAAAAGGTGGAAGCGTTCATGGCTTACCTGGAGAAGAACCGGGTGAATGCACGCTTACGCCGGAGCCGCGGGAAGGATATTGATGCAGCATGCGGACAACTTGCAAACAAAAACTAAGTCAAAATTAAAAAGTAAAAAACACCCTCTGCTACCGGGAAGCTCTTTTTTACTTTTTAATTTTTAATTTTGACTTTAAAAACTACTGTTGTAAAACAGCAATCAACATGAAAAAGACTCCACAACAATTCACGAAGTTCACCAAGAAAAAAAGTAACGCCGCAGTAAAAGAAGAATTTAAGGCAGAGAAGAGAAAGTACAGGAAAGAGCGGGAAGAATTCTTTGAAAAGAAAAAAGAGGAAGCACGTAAAGCTGGCGTGGATACGCGCAGTCAAATGGGCAGACAGGCTGGTAATAAGCCCACTCCTGCCCCGGTGATCAATCGTCCCGAATCATCCGGCGTGATGCCGTTGAATAAATTCATCGCGCACGCAGGCGTGTGCGGCCGCAGAGAAGCTGCGGAGCTGGTGAAAAGCGGCGTAGTAAAAGTGAATAAAGAAACGGTGACCGAGCCCGGTCATAAAGTGAATCCCCAGGATGAAGTGGTGGTAAATGGCAAGAAGATCTTTCTTGCAAAAAACCTGGTTTATATCCTTCTTAATAAACCGAAAGATTATATTACTACAACGGATGATCCTCAAAAAAGAAAGACTGTTCTTGACCTGATCAAACAGGCAACAAAAGAACGGATCTATCCTGTTGGCCGTCTCGACCGCAATACATCCGGCGTGTTGTTGCTCACCAATGATGGAGAGCTTGCTCAAAAGCTGACGCATCCAAGTCATGAAATAAAAAAGATCTACGCTGTTACACTTGATAAGCCTTTAGAGAAAAAAGATTTCGATCAGATCCTGAAAGGGGTAACCCTGGAAGACGGACCGGCGAATGTTGACGTGCTGGCTTATGCAGACATGAAAGATAAAACACAGGTTGGCGTGGAGATCCATAGCGGCCGTAACCGGATTGTTCGAAGGATCTTTGAATCGCTGGGTTATGATGTGAAGAATCTTGATCGTGTAATGTTTGCGGGACTGACAAAGAAGAATGTGGAGCGTGGGAAATATCGTTTTCTTTCGGAAAAGGAAGTGAGAGACCTGAAGCATTTCAAGAAAGGAAAATAAACTGCTTGCGCGACAGCTCATCCGGGTAAATCAAAAAACAAGACTGAACAGTTCTTCTGCATAAAGCAGGAAACAATGGTAAAGTAATTTCCAAAAGCGGTCGTTGAATCACATGACTGCTTGTGTCATATCTATCCACTGTGTTGAACATCGATTAACATGAAAGATTGGATCATTTACAAGGACGATAATTTTATTGCATTGAATAAACCTTCCGGCCTTCTGTCCATTCCGGACAGGATGGGTCAGGAGATCTCACTGAAGGTGATGTTGCAGGAAATGTTTGGGCAGATCTATACTGTTCACCGGTTGGATAAGGACACAAGCGGGTTGATCATTTTTGCCTTCACAGAGGAGGCGCATAAGCATTTTTCACAGCAGTTCGAAGCGCGACTGACGGAGAAGATCTACCAGGGATTGGTGATCGGTTCTCCGTTGAAGAATGAGGGAAGCATTGATGCCAGGATTGCGGAGCACCCGTTCAAAAAGGGACTGATGACGATCCATTCAAAAGGAAAAGAAGCGCTGACGGATTATAAGGTGCTGGAAGATTTTGGGATTTACTCATGGATGCAGTTCCAGATCCATACGGGAAGAACTCACCAGATCAGGGTGCATGCGAAGGAAATGGGTAACCCGATCGTGTGTGATGAACTGTATGGTGATGGTAAACCGGTGTTGTTATCATCATTTAAGAATAAGTTCAAGTTGTCGAAGAATGAATTGGAAGAGCGTCCTATCCTGGGGCGTCTTGCCTTGCATGCGCTGCGGCTGAAACTGACGGGGATGGATGGCGTGAAAATTGAACTGGAAGCGCCGTTACCAAAGGACATGCGTGCGACTTTGCAGCAGTTGGAAAAGAGAAAGAGGAAGTAATCGAATTCTTGTCGCTTTTTTCCCGTTATTTTTTGTGTTTTTCCCATGGTGATAGTTGGAGGAATAGGGAGATTTGAGATCTGGTTGATCAGGAAGGAGGTTTGTAAAAATGAGATGGTTGGAGGGGAAATAAAGGATGGCGGGAAGTATGTCCGAGGGCGGCTTACCTGTCTGAGTTTTTATTGCCTAATCTTACCTGGGATCAACCCGGTGGTGGTGGCGGGGGAGGGAGCCCATTGGGGGCTGCGGGTGGGACGAGGATCCAATAGTGGCAGGCACTTCAACTCATCCCTCTTCAACTTAGGAATTCCCCATAAAGTTGGAAACTTCATCCCCATCTCCATACAATTGTCCTCCCACCAATTTTCCACCAAGAAATCTCTCCCCTACCATAATACTTCGAATCCGCCAGAACAAAGATTTTCATTAACATGAACTTCCGGCGGTCAACCCGCTAATCAACAAACAATAAAGCCTTTCAAAATTGAAAGGCTTTATCATTATATCATTACTATTTAAAGCGTATAAACATTCCATTCCTCAACTCTTATCCAATGCCTGCCTCAAATCCTCCAGGATATCATCCACATGCTCCAATCCCACAGACACCCTGATCAATCCGGGTGTAATGCCCACCGCATTTCTTTCCTCCTCTGACAATTTTGAATGCGTCGTAGAGGCCGGATGCGAAGCAATCGTCCTGCTATCACCCAGATTATTTGTCATTGAGATCATCTTCAATGCATTCAGGAATTTGCGGCCGCCATCAATACCACCTTTGATCTCAAATGTTACTATCGCGCCACCATTCTTCATCTGCTTTTTTGCCACTTCATATTGCGGATGTGTCTCCAGGAATGGATATTTTACCTGGCCAACTTTCGCATGACTTTGTAAACCCTGCGCAACCTTCAATGCATTCTCCGCATGCTTGTCCATTCTTATAAATAATGTTTCAAGACTCTTGGTCAACACCCAAGCATTGAATGCACTCATCGAAGGACCGGTATTTCTTACAAACAAATACATCTGGTAAATAAGATCTTTACTTCCTACTACTACTCCACCAAGTACCCTTCCCTGTCCATCAATAAATTTCGTTGCTGAATGCAACACAAGATCAGCACCATATTTGATCGGTTGCTGAACAGCAGGCGTTGCAAAACAGTTATCAACCACAAACAGGATATTGTGCTTCTTACAGATAGAAGCAACATATTCAATATCGATAATATCCAGCCCGGGATTCGACGGCGTTTCCACATACAACATCTTTGTAGTTGGTTTGATCAACGCTTCAATCGATTCCGGCTTTGTCATATCAAAATAAGAATACTCGATCCCCCACTTCGGCAGATACTTCGTCAGTATTGTATGTGTTGAACCGAACACCGCCGATGCAGATACGATATGATCTCCCTTTGACAGGAAGGTCATAAATGTGGAGAACACCGCGGCCATACCAGTGCCGGTAGCAATGCCATCTTCGGCACCTTCAAGCACCACGATCTTATTGATGAATTCATCTACCGTTGGATTGGAAAAACGCGAATAAATATTTACGTCAAGGCTGTCATCTGAAAATGCCGCTGCCATATCTTCCGCCGAATCGTATACAAAACTGCTGGTCAGGAACAAAGGTGTCGCATGTTCCTTTTCGTGAGTACGCTCGGTCTGCAAACGGATAGCCTGGGTTTCGGGACGTTGTGACATTAGAGAGCCATTTTTAATAAGACTGCAAAGATAAGTCATGAAGAAAGAGCGGGAAGTAAGATTTGAGGTTTTTTACGGATAAAAATGCAATGCCGTTTAGTTAAGCATTTGTTAGGAGTTTGTCCCGGCCACCGGATCAAGCCCGGTGCGGGCTTGGCAATTTCAAACACTATCGAACTTAATGCCTGCCAGAGCCGGGATCTCCTCAAATTGCGCTACCGTGTACCTTTAATGAAAAATATTTTTACTGCGGGTCCGGATCTCTATTGGATACGCAGATTTCGCAGATTAGTTGCTGATAACAGACTGTCATCTGCGTAATCCGCGGGCTCTGAGGTCCGGCTCTGGCACTCCGATAGCAGAAAGTGATCTTAGGTTACCTGGCCGGGAGGACAACTCCTATGATTGTCTTCACTAAGCAATATGGGATTAAAATGGTAATGGTCATAGCTTGCTGGTAAACTAGCTATGACCATCAAATACAATCAGAAATCTTACCTGTTATTCGATCCCGGGGCCTTCCGAAACGTCTCCTTTTGAAGTGATATAAAGATCATACCAGTCCTGACGCTCCAGGTCGATATCAAAAGCCTTTACAATATTCCGTATACGCTGCTCTTTCAACGTACCGATCAATGGCAATGCCCCCAGCTTGATCAGCCAGGCCACGGCAATAGACTCCAGGTTCGCACCGTATTTTTTGCCGATCTCATCCAGCTTGTAGTTGACCCGCAGGGCAACGGGGTCTGTACCATTCTCGATCCGTCCGCCGGCAAGCGGCGCTGCAGCCAATGGACGCATATACCTCTGTTTGATATAATCGATCTGCCCGTTATCCAGCGCAGTTGTATTAAGCAGGTTCAATTCAATATGATTGGTCACGATCGGCACACGGAGATAGGAGGCCAGCAACTGATGCTGGAACACGGAAAAGTTAGCCACACCAATATTGCGGATCTTTCCCGACGTGCGCAGCCGCTCCAATGCCAGCGCGGTCTCTTCCAGGTTGGATAAAGGGTCGAGCTGATCAAGCAGGAAAATATCGATGTAATCGGTTCTTAATTTTTGCAGTGAACTGTCAACACTTTTCAGGATATGCGTTGCAGAGGTATCGTAATACTTCACCCTGATATCGGGTCTTGTCTCATTCGGCACATTCACGCCACATTTTGTAAACAGCACCACATCTTCGCGTTTGAAAGAACGCTGTTTCATGACTGTGCCAAACAATTCTTCACATTGATAACCGCCATAGATATCAGCATGATCAAAGGTGTTGATACCAAGTTCAAGACAAAGGTTGATCACCTTTTCCATCGCGACTGCTCCCGATGCGCTGGTATCTTCCCACCTCCAGAAGCCATAAACCGCCGGCGACACTTTCGGGCCGGAATCACTTAAATAGATCTTTTGCATTGTTTCGTTTTAGGTTAGAGTAGTATAATTGAAATCTTACTTCGCGTATTGCCAGATGGACCGGACCGGTGGAAGATAATCCTGCAAAAAATCATCCATATCCGTTTCCATCACATTATTGAACACAGTAGCCGCGATCATCTGACCGGCAAAGGCAACAAGCACCACCATATCCTGCCTGCTGAAGACATTTGCCAACGGGTCGTAAATGTGATCGGCAATATTTCCCTGGCACCGTGCAATACTACTGCCAAAATCAAGGATCTGCCTTTCCTTCACCGTCAGCTGAAGATGCTCCGGCCTTTCGCCCGAATCAATGATCTGCTTACGGAAAAACGTAGAGCACAACGGGCAATCCGATGCATACGAGATCGTATAAGCATACAAATTAGCCATCCTTTCGCCAAGGATCCTCTCCACCTCATTATAAAGCGGATACCATTGCATATACGTTTCAAATGCCAGTAACGAATGCGAAAGTACATTTTTCATATTCGTCACACGGGAACGATACTTCTCAATATGCCGCTCGAACGCGATTTTTATTGCCGGCGAAAGATCCTCTTTGGCAACGGGCTGCACTCTTGCCATAATCATTTATTTTTTTGACGCCGCGGTCGGAGTCGAACCGACGTGCTAGGTTTTGCAAACCTCTACCTTACCTCTCGGCCACACGGCTGATATAGGGCATCCCGGGGAACCGGGACGCCGTTACTACTCTAACGTTTGCTTTAAAACGATAAGCAAAACAGTTTTGATTTCATACCCATGATCAGTTTTGCAAAAAGCATTATTGCTATTATGGAAACCGAAAACGATCATGAGTATTAGTCTATAATTTTAGTAGATTAGTAGTTGATAAAAAAAGGACTGATGTCCTGAGTACAAACTTAAGGCTAAATAATTAGTCTACAAATATTGTAGACTAATTATTTTCTATAAAAATTGAAAAGAAGATTTATATGCTAGATCGCCTTCACAAGTATCCTGATACTCCATGTTATTACCACCACACCCAACAAGATAAACGAAGCCTTGCGCGGAAGTTTTCCATTCAACTTCGCAGCAATTGGTGCGGCGATAAGACCGCCAACGATCAGGGCAAGGATCACCTGCCAGTGTTGTACTCCGATCAGTGTAAAGAAGGTAAACGCACTGGCAAGCGTTACAAAAAATTCGGTCAGGCTTACAGAGCCCACCACATATCTTGGCGTTCTTCCTTTTGTGATCAGCGTTGCCGTCACGATAGGACCCCATCCCCCACCACCAAATGAATCAAAGAATCCTCCTATACCAGCAAGCCAGCCGTATCGTTTGAATTTCTTTTTTACGTTTGACTTTCTGAATGCATTTATAAAGATCCGTACACCCAGGATCAGCGTATAAGCCGCCATGATCGGGCGTATATAGGCAATATGTGTTTCGCCAAACTTCACCAGCAATACCGCACCAAGCACCGCTCCTATGATACCGGGTATCAATAGTGCTTTGAACAATTTCTTATTTACATTACCAAACTTATAGTGACTATACCCGGAGGCTCCACTCGCAAACATTTCCGCTGTATGTATACTTCCACTGATCGCGGCCGGACTTACGTTTGCAGACATTAGCACAATTGCACTCGTAACCCCATAACCCATGCTTGTCGCCCCGTCCACCATCTGGGCAAGAAAACCAGCCAGTATCATCCAGTGAAAGTTCTTATCAAGTCCCTTATACCAGGTTACTGTTTCTTCCGCAATCGACTGAAGCGGTATATAGGAAAAAATAAAATGCCCGATCAGCATCAATGCAAATGCGGCAACAGAATAGCTCGCGATCTTTCTCCAGCGCTTCTCGCCTGCAGTTGTATCATTCTCCACCAGCACTTTCGTGATCGCGTTCAGCTTCTTTACTTTGTGTTCAAAATCTCCATTCAGTTTATTGCGGACCTGGTGCAGATTATTGATCACTTCGTCCAGCTCATCCGGCAATGCTTCATTCAATACTTCTTTGATACGCTTCGCAGCGGTGGGTGATTTTCCGTTGGTGGAGATAGCCAGCTTGAGGTTTCCCTTTCTTACAATTGAACTCAGATAAAAATCGCAGAGTTCGGGTGTATCAGCTACATTCACCAATTTACCATTTCTCTTTGCAATTGTATATATTTCACGGCTTGTTTCCTTGCTGTTTACTGCCACGATCACAATATCCTGGCCGTTTATATCCGATACATCAAAGGGCCGCTCATACCATTGCACATTCGGATGTTCCTCCGCCAGGGTCTTGATCGCATGACTCACTTCTGTTGCAACCAGCGAGATCGCTGTTGCTGGAGAATTATGCACCACTGCATGGAGTTTCTCGAGGCCGACCTTTCCTCCGCCAACGATCAATACCGTCAACTGCTCAAGTTTCAAAAAAACCGGGAACAGCTCATTGACCTCTTTCTTTTCCACGTTGATGACAGGTGTGTTTTTCTCCATAAATTAATTTAGTTCTTGCTGATCCATTTACGGTAAGAGAAATCACCAAAAGTTTCCCCTGTCTCCCGTTCCGATTTATATACCGCAAATAATTCGTCAAGGCTTTTCAGGATCTCTTCCTCGTTCAGGCTTTCTCCATATTTGGTATTCAGCCGCTCGCCTACTCTGTCGCCGCCGATATGCAGATTATACTGACCATAAGCTGTGCCGACAAATCCAATCTCTGCGGCTGGTGATCTGCCGCAACCGTTTGGACAACCTGTCATTCTCAGCGTGATCTCCTCCTCCTGCAATCCATATTTTTCAACGATCGGCTCGATCTTAGAGATAAGGGAAGGAAGATAACGCTGAGCTTCCGCCAATGCCAACGGACAGGTGTTGAATGCCACACAGGCAATCGAGTTCTTCCTGATATTGCCGGCCTTTTCCGTATGTTGTGCCAAGCCAAATTGCTGAAGTAATGCATCTACCTTCGTCTTATCTTCTTCGCTGATATCAGCCAGTATTACATTCTGATTCCCGGTAAACCGGAAATTAGCTTTACCTGTTTTTGCAATCTCCAATAAGGCAGTCTTCAAAGGCAGTGATTCACTGTCAAACACTCTTCCGTTCTCAACAAAAACCGTGTAATACCATTTACCCTGGTGATTCTGCTCCCAGCCATAATGATCTTTGCGTTCTGTAAATGTATACGGCCTTGCTGGCTCCAGCTTAAATCCGGTACGTTTCTCCAGCTCTTCGATCAAGCCGGGGACAGTCAGGCGATCGATCGTATACTTCAATCTTGCCAGTTTACGATCGGCGCGATTACCGAAATCACGCTGAATGGTCATGATCTCATACACCACTTTCAACACTTTCTCCTCTGTATCTACAAATCCCAGCATGCTTCCCAGGCGCGGATATGTTTGCGCATTGCCGTGTGTTGCACTAAGGCCACCGCCTGCTGCAATATTAAATCCTTTCAATTTTCCATTTTCCACCACTGCGATCAGGCCAATATCATTAGTGAATACATCCACATCGTTATTAGGGGGTATAGCAATCGCTATCTTGAATTTCCTTGGTAAATACCGATCCTGATACAAAGGATCCTCCTCGCTTTTGTCTGCGATCTGTTCTTCATCCAGCCACACTTCATAATAAGCTCTTGTCTTTGGCAAAGCAAGCAAGCTGATCTTGTCAGCATACTTAAAGACCTCTTCGTGCAATTCAGATTGTGCAGGATGCGCACTGCACATCACATTCCTGTTCACATCACCACATGCCGCGATTGAATCCAGCGCCAGCGTGTTAAATGCCTTGATCGTCGGCTTGATCGACGACTTTAAAATACCGTGTAATTGCACTGTCTGACGCGTCGTGATCTTGATCGTTCCCGTTGAATAATCGCCCGCCACATGATGCAACCCGATCCACTGTTCCGGCGTAAGCAAACCACCAGGCAACCGAAGCCGGATCATATATGAATACAACCACTCCAGCTTTTTCGCACTTCGCTCCTTTCTTCTGTCGCGATCATCCTGCTGATACATACCATGAAATTTGATCAGCGATTGATCATCCTCATGCAATGCACCGGTGATATTATCCTGCAGACTTTCTTTTAGCGTACCACGAAGGCCGTCACTGGCTTTTTTGATGCGCTCTACAGGTGATTGGTTTTTTCCGTCAGTCATAATAGGTTAAGTCAAAAGTCAAAATTAAAAAGTAAAAAATCCGGCCGTCTATAGAAGGTAAAAACAAGAAGATTTTTAAAATAAATTACTTTTTACTTTTTACTTTTTACTTTTTACTTTTTACTTTTTACTTTTTACTTTTT
>QFQQ01000220.1 GCA_003243445.1 Citrobacter freundii | reverse complement strand
CGGGAATGGCGCCCGCATGCTCGATGGTCAGGTAGGAGATGCAGCGCCGCGCATCCACCCGGTGCGGCGCCACGATGGCGCCCGTGGGGCAGGCCGTGATGCAGGCTGCGCAGCTGCCGCAGTGCGCGGTCACCGGCGCCGTGGGCTCCAGCGCAAGGTCCACATAGATCTCGCCCAGGAAGAACATGGAGCCCGCTTCGCGGTTGAGCACCAGCGTGTGCTTGCCGCGCCAGCCCTGGCCGCTGCGCCGGGCCAGCTCGGCCTCCAGCACGGGCGCGGAATCGGTGAAGGCGCGGTGCCCGAAGGGGCCGACTTCCTGTGCAATGCGCTCGGCCAGCTTCTGCAGCCGGTTGCGCAGCACCTTGTGGTAGTCGCGCCCTCGGGCATAGACGGAGACAATGCCCTCGCCGGGCCGCTGCAGCCTCGCCCGCTCCACGGCCTGCCAGGCGCCCGGCGCATCGGCAGGCGTGTCGCGCGGCAGGTAGTCCATGCGCGCCGTGATCACGCTGACCGTGCCCGGCACCAGCTCGGCAGGCCGCGCGCGGCGCAGGCCGTGGGCCTGCATATAGTCCATCCCGCCATGGAACCCTTGGGCCAGCCACTGCATCAAACCCGGCTCCGCAGAAGACAAATCCACGCCGGCCACGCCAATTTGGGAAAATCCCAGCTCGCGGGCCCAGCCTTGCATCAAAGGAACCAATTGACTGCTGCACAACATACTCCCTCGATTGTAGAAAGCGCCCAGCCGCAGGATGCGGAAACTGCGGGCCATCGCTGGATATGGGGCAGCGAGGAAGACACGCAGCGGTTTGCACAGCAGCTCGCGGCCCATCCCGCGCTGCGCAACGCCTACGTCACGCTGCACGGCGACCTGGGCGCAGGCAAGACCACGCTGGTGCGGCACTGGCTGCGCGCACTGGGTGTGCAGGGCCGCATCAAGAGCCCCACCTATGCCGTGGTGGAGCCGCATGAGGCGCCGGACCTGGCCATCTGGCACTTCGACTTCTACCGCTTCGATGATCCGCGCGAGTGGGAGGATGCAGGATTTCGCGATATTTTCGCCAGCCCCGGCCTCAAGCTGGCAGAATGGCCCGAAAAGGCTGCAGCGCTTACGCCTGCGGCAGATATAGCTATTCATATCGAAGCAATCGACGAGACGCAGCGCCAGGTGACCCTGCTCGCCGGCACGCCCGTCGGACGCGCCGTGATCCAAGCACTCAAGGCATGAGCGACGCCAACTCCTCCTCCTATCCGTCCGGCCTGTCGCGCCGCAATCTTTTGCAGGCGGGCTCCATCGTGCTGCTGCTGGGACGCCAGCACATCGCGCACGGCGCCACCATCGTGGCCGTGCGCGTCTGGCCTGCGCCCGAATACACGCGCGTGACCATAGAGTCCGACCGGCCGCTGGCTGCCAAGCAGTTCTTCGTGGACCAGCCCCCGCGGCTGGCCGTGGACATCGAGGGCATCGAACTCAATCCCGCGCTGCGTGAACTGGTGGCCAAGGTCCGCTCCGACGATCCCAACATCGCCTCCATCCGCGTCGGCCAGAACTCGCCCAGCGTGGTGCGCCTGGTGATCGATCTCAAGCAGCCCGCCAAGCCCCAGGTCTTCACGCTGCAGCCCGTGGCGGCCTACAAGCACAGGCTGGTGTTCGACCTGTACCCCGCCAAGGCCGTGGACCCGCTGGAGGCGCTGATCAGCGAACGCCTGCGCGATGCGTCCGGCGACGAGACCGCCGTCGCATCGGCACCGCCGCCCCCCCCGCTGCCACGCCCCTCAGGCCCCACGGCGCCAGCCCCCGACCCGCTGGGCGACCTGATCGCCCAGCACAGCAGCGGCTCCGGGGGCAAGACGCCTGCGCCGCCCGCCGTGGTGGCACAGGCCCCTTCCCCAGCCGCCCCGGCGCCGGCGCCCCGCCCTTCACCTGCGCCCGTTCCGGCCCCTGCCCCCATTGCAGCGCCCAACATCGCCACCTCGCGCCAGACCGACCGCATCATCATCGTGGCGCTGGACCCCGGCCACGGCGGCGAGGACCCCGGCGCCACCGGCCCCAGCGGCACGCGCGAAAAGGACGTGGTGCTCAAGATCGCCCACCTGCTGCGCGACCGCATCAACGACACCCGCATCGGCGGCAGCCCCATGC
>QFQQ01000219.1 GCA_003243445.1 Citrobacter freundii | reverse complement strand
CCTGCACGTCAACCAGGGCGAAATCGTCTCGCTGATCGGCTCCAACGGCGCCGGCAAGACCTCGCTGCTGATGACGGTGTGCGGCAACCCGCGCGCCAGCTCGGGCCGCATCTCGTTCGAGGGCGAGGACATCACCCAGCTGCCCTCGCACCACATCATGCGCAAGGGCATCGCGGTCTCGCCCGAGGGACGGCGCATCTTCTCGGACCTCACGGTCACGGACAACCTGAAGATGGGCGGATTCTTCCTGGACAAGCCGCAGATCGAGGCCGGCATCGAACACGTGTTCGGCCTCTTCCCGCGCCTGCGTGAGCGCGCCCACCAGCGCGCCGGCACCATGTCGGGCGGCGAGCAGCAGATGCTGGCCATCGGCCGCGCGCTGATGAGCAAGCCCCGCCTGCTGCTGCTGGACGAGCCCACGCTGGGCCTGGCGCCGCTGATCATTGCGCAGATCTTCGAGATCATCCAGACCATCCGCACGGCCGGCGTCACGGTCTTCCTGGTCGAGCAGAACGCCAACCGCGCCCTGCAGATCGCCGACCGCGGCTATGTGCTGGAAACCGGCAAGGTGGTGCTGGAAGACACCGGCGCCAACCTGCTGACCAACGACGCCGTGCGCCGCGCCTACCTGGGCGCCTGACAACGCACAGGCGCCTGGCGCTCCACGGGCCCGCCCTTTGGCGGGCCTTTTTCTTTTCACGCGCAGATCGCACAGTGGTCTGGTCATGCGCGGCCGATTGTGGGGTCTGCGGCCTGGGCGCAGGCGTTATAAAACACGTCCCTGCCTCTCATTGCTCCCCCACGCCCATGAACGCCTGCGCCCCCCAAGACATGCTGCACCCCCTGGCCATCGACGTGGTGTCCGTGCAGTCCCAGGTCGTCTACGGCCGCGTTGGCAACAACGTGGCCATGCCCACGCTGCAGGCGCTGGGGCTGGCGGCGGCGGCCGTGCCCACGGTGGTGTTCAGCAACACGCCGCACTATCCCAGCATCCACGGCGGGGCGATTGCCGCCGAGTGGTTTGCGGGCTATCTGCAGGACCTGGGCGCGCGCGGCGGGTTGCGGCAGTTGCAGGCCGTGCTGGCCGGCTACCTGGGCGGGCCGGCCCAGGCCACGCTGCTGGCGGACTGGGTTGCCGGCCTGCTGGCGCAGCGGCCCGGCCTGCGCGTGGTGGTGGACCCGGTGATCGGCGACCACGACAGCGGCATCTATGTGGACCCCGCCATGGTCGAGGCCTACCAGCGCCACCTGCTGCCGCTGGCCGACGGGCTGACACCCAACCATTTCGAGCTGGAGCGGCTGACCGCGCGCCCTGTGCGCGGCATGGACGATGTGGTCCAGGCCGCGCGCAGCCTGCTCAAGGGCCGCACGCAGTGGGTGGCCGTGACCAGCGCATCGCCCGAGCTGGACGGCGAGCCTGCCCAGCACATGCGCGTGGCCCTGGTCACGCGCGATGACGTGCACGTGATCACCCACGCGCGGGTGGACGCGGTGCCCAAGGGAACGGGCGATCTGTTCAGTGCCGCGCTCACCGGCCACTGGCTGCAGGGCGCCAGCCTGCACGAGGCGGCCGAGCGTGCCTGCGAACGCATCGTGCAGGCGCTGGAGCGCACCCGGCAGGCGCACAGCGCCGAGCTGCTGCTGCCATCGGACCCTGTCGCCGGCCAGGCAGCGGCCGGGCCGGCAGCACGGGCACAAGCGATACCATCGCCCGCATGAACAATGCATCGCCTCTTCTTTCCCTGACGATTCTTACCGGCGCCTCGCGCGGCATGGGCCTGGCCATGGCCCGGCAACTGCTGGATGCCGGCCATGAACTGGTCACGCTGTCGCGCTCCACCAGCGAAGACCTGGCCCAGGCGGCCGCCACGGCGGGCGCGCCGCTGCAGCAGTGGAGCGTGGACCTGGGCGAGCCCGAGGCTGCGGCCCGCAGGCTGGGCGACTGGCTGGCCGGCCTGGACGCCGCGCGCTACGCCAGCGTCACCCTGATCAACAACGCGGGCGTGATTCCGCAGATTGCGCCGCTGTCGCAGCTGCAGCCCGCCGACATTGCCCAGGCCATGCGCGTGGGGCTGGAGGCGCCCATGCTGCTGACGGCCGCCTTCCTGGCCGCCACCGAAGGCTGGACGGCCGTGCCGCGCAAGGTGCTCA
>QFQQ01000218.1 GCA_003243445.1 Citrobacter freundii | reverse complement strand
AAGACAATTATCACTCTTGAAAATAAACCAGGTTCTTTTAATAAATTCCTTTTCAAAGCGCGGTAGCAACCTCTGGAACCTCTGGAACTTCTGAAACCTCTGGAACCTTGCCCCTCCCTTCACCTCCACTCTCCATTCACCATCACCCGCTCAACCAGTGTATTTCCGAAAGCGTAAGGCAGGTAAGCGAGGGAAGGGATTTCTTTGGTGAGGATCAGGCTGGCTTTTTTGCCGGTGGCGATGCTGCCAAGTTGCTGATTCAGTTCCATGGCAAATGCGCCGTTGATAGTAGCGGCGTTGATTGCTTCCTCGGGGAGCATTTTCATCTGGATGCAGCTCATGGACAGTAACAGGTTCATATTGCCGGAAGGTGACGATCCGGGGTTGAAATCGGTGGCCAAAGCCACGGCACAACCGGCATCGATCATTTGTCTTGCAGGCTGGTAAGGCATGCGCAAAAAGAATGCGGCAGTTGGCAGCATGGTGGCGATGGTGTTGGAAGATGCCAGCAACCGGATGGTTTCTTCATTCATTGTTTCGAGATGATCGACTGAAACGGCATTCAGTTTTACACCCACTTCTACTCCACCGGATAAATTGAGCTGGTTGGCATGGATCTTTGGCTTTAATCCATATTGCATGCCGGCAAGACAAATAGTTTCGGTTTCCGCTGGTGAAAAAAAACCATTTTCGCAGAAAACATCTATATAGTCTGCCAGCTTTTCCCGTGCGATCACGGGAAGCATTTCATGAATGATCGAATGAATATAACCTGCATGGTCATCCCGGAATTCAGGCGGATAGGTATGCGCACCAAGAAAAGTTGCTTTGATAGACAGGGGTGATCTTTCTTTCAATCTTTTTATCACGCGAAGCATTTTTAATTCCGCTTCAACGGTAAGACCATAACCACTTTTGATCTCAACGGCACCTGTCCCCCATCGTGCCAGTTCTTCGAGCCTTTTCCATGCGCTGTTGAATAATTCATCTTCAGAAGTCGCCTGGAGTTTGCGTGCAGAATTAAGGATGCCGCCACCTTTTGCTGCAATCTCAGCATAAGTGAGTCCTTTCAATTTGTCTACGAATTCTTCTTCGCGCGAAGCGGCGAATACGAGATGTGTATGTGAATCACACCAGGCAGGAAGAAGAAAACGTCCAGATGCGTCAATCGTATCACCCGCGCCTTCGATCTTTAAATCCTGCATTGGGCCGAATGCAGCGATCTCGTTATCTTCTACAAGGAGATAAGCATTATTTATAGTAGATAAAGCAGAGAGTGCGGAACCGCGGAGCGGCTGGGAAGGGTTTCCGATCCCGGCTAAGGTTTCGATATTTTTAAAAAGGGTTGTTGGCACGGGGCAATATTACGGGTTTGGGGCAAATCGATGATCATATAAAACTAAGAAAACCTGAAGGAATATACCAGGGCTGCTGGATCTTACCGTGCATTCTTCAATTATACAGTAATGATATGCTTGAAGAGATAGGATACAATCATTTTCCCAGTTTTTCTGCAGCGCGCAGATAATCATACTGCAGATCTTCATGCAGTGTATGAATAGCAGCGAAGAGTTTTTTCAACTGGCTGTTATAAATATTATTGATCATTGTATTTTTTTCGAATGGGATGCCGGTTTCTTTTAATGTGGTAAGGAAATGCGTCAGCCATTCCACTTCAGCCTGTTTTGATCCGGTGTAGCGGATATGTTTGTTAATACCGCGAAGGATCTTGCGGAGGCTCTTTTTGACAAAATAAAGATGGCTGAGATTGATCCCTTCAAACTGTTCATCGATCTCTTTTTTTACGGACCGGATATAACCATCCTCATCATGTGCCTCAAAAAGAAGATAGGTCAGCAGTTCTTTATTCTCTTTCTTAAAACGTGCGAGACGGAGACATAAAGCACTGAGTTCAGCGGCTTTTAGTTGAGACATTTCCTGCTTTAGCTCGTGTATGGAGGCTGATTTCATGTTGCAAGTTAAAGGTTTCAGAAGTTCCAGAGGTTCCATAGGTTGCTACCGCGCTTTGAAAAGTCTGGCAAAGTTTTGTAGACCAATATGGTTGAAAAGTTTTAAAAGTTTAAGACAATTATCACTCTTGAAAATAAACCAGGTTCTTTTAATAAATTCCTTTTCAAAGCGCGGTAGCAACCTCTG
>QFQQ01000217.1 GCA_003243445.1 Citrobacter freundii | reverse complement strand
AGTTAAGCCCCTCATGGCCGATGGTACTGCACCACAATGCGGGAGAGTAGGTAGCTGCCATATTTATTGAAAAAGCCTTTCAGGAAACTGAGAGGCTTTTTTCGTTTTAGGGCGGGAAGAACGAGGTTTTTTTCGTTTACAGAATATCCCCGTCCGGTATGGCGTAGGAGCCCGCAGATCACGCAGATCTGTCATCCCGCTGATTATACAATGCTTATGGCCCCGATCACGCTGCCATACGCTGGCGCAGATCACGCAGATGAGCAACCGCCAGCAGTCCCTGATCTGCGGCAGCCATCATCGGTATATGCCTTAAAAGACGAATGCCCCTGCCCGTAGACAGACAAAATCTGCGTAATCTGCGGGAATACTCACGCCGCGCTACCTGAGAACAGTTGCCCGTTGTGTCAGTGATCCGCCAACTCTTTAATGCCATCATAGGTATACCGGAATACACCAGTCTTTTCCGTTTTCGCTGCAGCAATCATTGCTTTGGCTAATACGATTCCGTCAATAGCACGGAACTTCCTGGTTCTTCCTGTGAATAATGGCGATAATATTTTCATTAGCGGCATAATGATCCGTTCGGCTAATCGGAACTCCTTGCGTTTACCTACCAATTGCGATGGCTGCATGATATGCGTCGCAGGAATGGCCTGGGCGACCACCGCTTTTTCCACTTCCCCCTTTAATCTCAAATAGAAAGTGCGGCTATCCGTATCGGCTCCAACAGAAGATATCAGCACAAACTTCTGTACACCCGTTTCCTTTCCGTAACGGGCAGCATTCACGGGAATATCAAAGTCGATCTCCCTGTATAATGCTTCATCACCACGTACATTCTTTTGCGTTGTGCCGATACACGAAAAGATCACGTCAACACCTTCCAGCGCCAGCTTATATGATTCAGGGTCTTTAAAATCCACCAGCTTCACTTCCAGTTTGGGATGCTGGCTGTCAAACGGCCGGCGTACGATCACCCTTACATAATCAAAATAAGGATCATTCAATCCAAGCTCAAGAATGTTCTGACCGATCATACCGGTAGCCCCGATTATTGCCGCGGTTTTTCCACTCATATTTTTGCTGTATAATTGCCGAAATATGCAAGTTCAGGAAAATTTCTCTTTAAAGCGATATAACACGTTCGGGATCGATGCAACTGCCCATCGCTTCGCTGCTTTTCATTCTGCAGAAGAACTGGCACAACTGCTGCAACTTACCGGTGGTCTGCCTTTTATGATACTCGGCGGAGGCAGTAATATGCTGCTTACAAAAGATATCGATGGATGGGTACTGAAAAATGAGATCGCAGGTATTGAAAAGACAAATGAAGATGAAGATTTCATTTACATCAAAGCCGGAGCGGGAGAGAACTGGCACCGGTTCGTTCTTCATTGTATTGATCACGGCCGCGCAGGATTGGAGAACCTTTCCCTGATCCCTGGCAATGTTGGCGCTTCTCCCATGCAAAATATCGGGGCTTATGGAGTGGAGATCAAAGACGTGTTTCATGAACTCACTGCTTTTCATGTAAAAGAACATTCGCTGCATACATTCGATCTTGCAGCCTGTGAATTCGGTTATCGCGAGAGCGTTTTCAAAAGAAAATATAAAGGTCAGTTTGTAATACTGGATGTAACATACCGCCTCCGGAAAAAGCCGGTATTCAATACCAGCTATGGAGCGATCGAAGAGGAACTATCTAAAATGGGCATAACGGAACCAGGCATCCGGGACATCTCCGATGCCGTGATCCGCATCCGCTCTTCCAAACTGCCCGATCCTGCCCAGATCGGTAATGCGGGTAGCTTTTTTAAAAACCCTTCTGTGCCATCATCGCAATATGAAGCGCTCAAACAACAGTTCCCGGCCATCGTAGGATATCCCAACGCCGACGGAACTGTGAAGCTGGCGGCAGGCTGGCTCATCGAACAATGCGGATGGAAAGGGTATAGAAAAGGAGATGCCGGCGTTCATGCAAAGCAGGCGCTTGTGCTGGTTAATTATGGAAATGCAACAGGGGAAGAAATTTATCATCTTAGCGAAGAGATCATGCGAAGTGTAAAAGAACAATTTGATGTGGAACTTGAACGGGAGGTTAACACGATACGCTGATGTTGAAACGCGAATTACGCGAATCAGACTCCGGAGAAGGAGGAT
>QFQQ01000016.1 GCA_003243445.1 Citrobacter freundii | reverse complement strand
GAATTTTAAGTGTGGTAACTCAAAATTAATTAGCTATTCGCTCTGCTTCTCTTTTAACTAGCAAGTTGGGTTAGTTAACCCAACTTGCTAGTTATTGCCGTTCTTGCCGTCTTCCCGCCTTACCGGTAAAATTAAACCGGTAAGACGGGAAGACGGCAAGGAAGTCTGAAGAAAGCAACCTTGTCTTCAGTTAATGTGTAAAAATGTCAATACATGACGGACGGAGGTTAGCCAAACGGAAATAGAGCGATAAAATGGTCGACAAGATGAAGGATTTTCAGCCAAAAGGTAGGAAACCGGCCATCGACCATCGGTCATCGGCCATCGAACTACTATAATACTTTAACTGGCAAGTTGGATTACTTAAGCCGCTTTTTTCGTTCGTCCCGCCTGGTTTAATTTTTACCGGGAAGGAGGCAAGGGCGGTAAGTGTGTTCGGGGAAAGCGACATTGCCTACAGTTGAGTACGGAAACTGATATTCGACCATCGATCCTCTAACATCGACCATCGATTCCCTCATGCCACGGGATCGCCCATTCACGTCGCCAATCCCCGGATTACTGTTTAATGCGATGAAAATGCAGGGGCATTCTTTTATCTTTTCGTTATCAATGCGCCCCGACTATCCAACCAAATGTTTCAATGATCAACGCAACCGATACGTGTGCCTGATGCTCGCATTGGCCTGTAACGGAACCCAGGCCTGATGTCTTTGGCTGATACCTCATCAGCATGCTTATCTTTTACTTATCCTAAATTATTTAATATGCAATCAAGTTTTTTTATTCATTTAAAAAAGAAATATGTCCGTATAGAAACGGCCGGTATCAGGTATGTGCTGTCGTTGGATCATCATGTGAAGATCGTTACGGATAGCGGTATCTATATACCGTTCCTTACGATCAAGCAGCTGGAAAAGATACTGCCTGAAGATCAGTTCTGCCGTGTCAACCGCTCAACACTTGTTGCATTGAACCGTATTATTTCTTTTGACCGGCACACTGTTACGCTGAGGGATGGTGTATTTTCATTCAGTGATAAATACCGCAAGCTGATGGAAGCAAGGATCCGTTTGCTATGGAGTACGGATAACACCAATGCCGCTGATACTGCCGGAAATATTGACAGCGCAAATGATCATCTGATCGATTTCAGCGGAACGAGTATTTTGTGTGTTTCGGGTTGAGGGAGATGGTTCGATGTTGGATGATCGATGTTGGATGATCGATGTTGGATGATCGATGGTCGATGGTCGACATCGGATCAGAAGAGTCCTTGAGTTGTTTTATCCCGTGATAAATCAAGTATTAGTCATCCCATACCGTACCGCCGTAAAGAGAATGCACATTAAAAAAGCCGGCCATCGGCCATCGATCATCGAACATCGATCATCCAACATCGAACATCGAACTTCAGTTCAGCATTAAAACCTGAATCCCAGCGACAGGCCCGCTCTCAACCCCGGCCATCCGCCGGTGAGTTTTACACTGGCGCCGTTGGCTGTGACATTTACCTGTTTCTGGCCAAATGGTAGGTCTGTATCTTCCAGTGATTGACGAAGATCGGCCTGTTCCTGTGGCGTGAGCGTGTGGTCAGTTACTCCGTCAAATGTTCCGTTGCCGGCACCAAAATGTGCACCGATGATCCACCAGTCGAGAGAAAGGCTTTTACCTAAAAACCATTGGGCACCTAACATCACTCCGCCGGAATGGGAAGAGAATTTACCGCGCAGCGTAATGGATTCTGTGTTATTATTAAAATCATACACTACATCATTCGATTTGAACTTTGCATAGCGGTAATATGGAGCGATATAAAAACCTCTTCCATATCCGCGTGAGCCAGTATAGAAGCGGAATTCAGGAGTGATCGCATAATTGCTCAGACGTAGTCTATCCAGCACGTCTTTTGTATCCTGATCGTTATCGGAAAGATCAAGCAATATGCCTTTCAGCGGAACAGATGTAGTTGGCATCGTGCGGAATGATAAGGCAATACCAGATGATTTGCTCAGGATCCGTTCATATTGTACGGAGTAATTTTTCAGCAGCAAAGCGGTGACGTTCAGTTTGAGCAGATTCTTCTTCGTATCGCCCGTTTCCTGTTCCGCAGTTTGTGCAAATAATGAACCCGCTGCAATCAGCAGGCAAAGGATAATGGATGTACGTTTCATTTGTTTATCAGATTTCACAGACAAGATAAAATTGTTATTATCAACCGTTAGTACTTTTACGATCATGCGATGGCCCAACCGGGTCATGGTTATAGCATTAACGTAATTATTTGCTTTTTCGTTTCAAGTTCCATTCCAAACAGGATTTTTTTCGTTTTTCCCTTGTCTTTCCTTGAGCTAGATTTGCAAAATGATAGATTTTACAGGCATCCGGTTGATCGCTGCGGATATGGACGGAACTTTGTTGAACAGCCGGCACGAATACGATCCGGGTTTTCCCGAAATGTATGCACAACTCCGAAAGCAAGGAATTCTCTTCGCACCTGCCAGCGGCAGGCAGTTATATAACCTGCAGAATAAGTTTGGTGAGCTGGGGAACGAGATGGTTTTTATTGCGGAAAATGGCAGCCATGTTTTTTACAAAGGCCGCGATCTGCTGGTCCAATCCCTTCCTGCTGATAAGATTCAAATGCTGATCACAATGGCGCGCCGGGTAAAAGGAGTGAACATCATTCTTTGCGGGAAAAAACAGGCTTATATGGAGAGCACTGAACCTGAATTTATCCGCAATGTTGAAATGTATTATGACCGCCGCCAGCTCGTAGATGACCTGTTGCGGGTGAAGGATGATGAGTTTCTGAAGATCGCTATCTGTGATCTGCAGGGGGCGGAGACAAACAGTTATCCAGTGTTCCGTCATCTTGAAGGTGAATTACAGGTGAAAGTCTCGGGAAAGATCTGGCTTGATCTTTCCCATCAGCTCGCTAATAAAGGCCGTGCAATGCAGGTAGTGCAACAGCAATTGAATATTTCCAAAGAGGAGACAATGGCTTTTGGCGATTATCTGAATGATGTGGAGATGATGCAACAGGCTTATTTCAGTTATGCCATGAGCAATGCTCATCCGGCTGTAAAAGAAGCTGCCCGTTTTGAAGCGCGTTCAAACGAAGAAAATGGCGTGGGGATCATTATAAATGAGGTGCTGCGATCTGTAACACCGGTCAGGTAAATTGTTGTACCGGAACGGTGATAGTAACCGTTGTTCCTTTTCCGGGAAATGAAGCGAGTTGAAGTGTTCCTCCGATCATAATGGCTCTTTCTTTCATGCCAAGCAGGCCGAGTGTTTTTCGCTGTTCGGTGGTGTCAAAACCTTTTCCGTCATCGATGATTGCCAGTTTGAGCAAGCCATCTGTTACGCGCAGTGATGCCCTCACCTGGTGGGCTTTTGCGTGACGGGCGATATTGGTCAGTGATTCCTGGAAGATGCGGAAGATGCCGGTGCCGATGGTTGGTGGGATGGAAATATCGGCCATCTCGCTGTGAAAGATCACGCGGATATTGTAACGGTTCTCAAATTCCTGGCTATGCCATTCAAGTGCTGCGATCAACCCGAGGTCATCAAGCAGGCTGGGGCGGAGCTCAGCGGAGAGTTTTCGGACAAACTTGATCGCCTCATCACTTGCTGATTCCATTGCATCCAGTTTTTTCAACACGTTTGCATCGGTCTCTGTTCCAAGTTTTCTTTTTACAGAGATCACATCCATTTTAAAACCGGTGAGCAGCTGGCCAAGTTCATCATGCATTTCCCGGGCAATATGCATCCGTTCTTCTTCGCGGATATTTTGAAGGTGAGCGGAAAGATCGCGTAGTTGTTTATTCATCTGCCCGGTTTCGGTCACCTGTTTTCCCAACGAATCGTGTGCAAGCCTGATCTTTCCTGACATTGCATTGAATGCCCTGGCAAGTTTTCCCATTTCATCTCTCCGTTCAACCGGTACAATGGTTTCATAATCCCCTTCCGCCAGTGCTGCGGATGCGGCAGTCAGATCCTTTAAAGGTCTTGTAAGGTTTCTGCTCATGATCCACGCAATAAAACTTCCGATCGCAGTGAACAGGATGCCTGCAACGACGAGCCATCGCAGAAAACGGTTTGGTGCGGCTAACAGATCTGCGCGTGAAAACACAACCGTCAGTATCCACGGTGTATGCTGGATGTTTTGTATTGCGCCGATGGCCGCCCCGTCCTTTGCATTGAAATCAAATACACCATTGCTTTTATTTACCAATTCTTTCGGAGGATCAATAGGAGTTACAAGGTCAGTCCACACTTTACCGTTCTGATTGGCCACATATAACCTTGCGCCGGAACCCAGCAGTTGAGAAAACTGCTGAACGCCCTGTGATGTGGTAGATAGTTTTCTCCATCTTAATAAATAGCCGACAATATCTTTTCCTTCTTTTACTGTGTGCAGGACCGGAAAATAAAGACGATCACCTTCACGGTATAAATTACCGATATAGCCACCGTCAGGGATATTTTGTGAGAGCAGAGAAGGATCCTGCGGAATTCTTTCTTTCGTCCCATCTTTGATCACATACAGCAATGGTTTTTTGTTTGCATCAAAAAGTGTGGCGGTAACATTGGCAGTGTCCTTTTTGAACTCCTGCATATGCTTTAATGCGGCGAGCCGGTCTTCAGCGGTGCCGGTTATCAGGTATGCGCGCAGGCTCTCATCATTCGCCGCCTGTTTTGCAGTAAGGAGATATGATTGAAATGTTTGGCCGAATAAACCACTCAATTGATTGCTGAGCGTCAGCAGCCGTTCACGCCCGGCTTCGAGATAAGATTTTTTTACAGTCAGGTAAGAACTGATACTGAATACAAGCAGTACAGATAAAAGAAGAATGCATATTAATAAAGGAAGACGCTGCTGGAGGGAAAGTCCACGAACAGGGATCCTGCTGAAATTGTATTTTTTTCCCATTGATCTCATACACTCCACGAAAATGCGTGCGTGACATTAAAGGTAATTTTTTTGAATCAATAAAGGTATTTAGGTAAACCCTTATAAAACAGCAGAAAGCTCTTTGTCCGCTTCAACCCGGATGCCATGGATGAAAAGCTGCGGCTCCCGATCTTTTATTATTTTTGACCGGATCGATCATGCATAAATACCGGCACATCATATTATATGGTATCAGTCTTGCCCTGCTGCTGTTCCTGTTGAAATGGCTGCAGTTCAGGCTTGTCATTATTGATCATGCCCTGGAGATCTATATCGGGATCATCGCATTATTATTTACCGGTCTCGGGATCTGGGTTGCCTTAAAGCTTGCCCGTCCGAAAGTGGAAAAGATCATCGTGGAGAAACCGGTATATATTGAAAGAAGGGATGTGTTCATCCGCAATGAACAGGCGTTGGCGATGCTGAATCTTAGCCGCCGTGAACTGGACGTGCTTGAGCTGATGGCGCAGGGGCTGACCAATCAGGAGATCGCCGGCCGGCTTTATGTTTCCCTGAATACGATCAAGACACATTCCATGAACCTGTTTGAAAAAATGGATGTATCCCGCCGCACACAGGCGATCGCCAAAGGCCGGGAACTGTCCATTATCCCCTGAATATCCAACCAAAGGATGAAAATCAAGCAGTTCATTCCAAATTCACCCGAAAGTATGAACGTCTTTTGCGTGAGACAGCCCATTTTTACGGCAGTTAAAATAATCACATGAAAAAAACCGCGCTTGTATTCGGACTGATCAATGGGATCCTGATCTGCTCCATGATGATCTATTCCACCGCTGCCTGCTGTAAAAATCCGGAAACAAAAGGCAACGATGTTCTTGGCTATGCTTCCATGCTGGTGGCTGCAGCTTTTATTTTTATCGGGATCAAACATTTCCGGGATAAATACCAGGACGGGATCATCAGTTTTGGCAAGGCTTTCCAGGTTGGGTTACTGATCACGCTGATCGCATCCACCATGTATGTGATAGTCTGGCTGATCGATTATTATCTGTTCATCCCTGAATTTATGGATAAGTATTCGGAACATATGTTGTTCCGTGCCAGATCTGCTGGCGCCACGCCGGCCGAACTAGCAGAAAAGGCAAAGGAAATGGCAGACTTTAAGGAAATGTACAAGAACCCTCTATTCGTCGTATTGATGACCTTTGTAGAAGTACTACCCATCGGCCTGGTCGTTGCGCTGATAAGTGCGGCAATATTGAAGCGGAAGAAAAAGGTTTTAGCGGTTTGAGGGTTTGGGAGGTTTCAGGGGTTCCAGAGGTTCCAGAAGTTCCAGAGGTTGGCTCAATAGCGGAAGTCTATCAGATGTCTGGAATTCATTATTCTTCCGTTTATACAAACCCTTCATCGGCGCGCTGGAACCTCTGGAACCTTTGGAACCTCTGGAACCCCTGAAACCTATCAAACCTCCCAAACCTCCCCAAAACCCTACACCCTCCCAAGCCATTCAATGATGTAATCCGCCGTCTGCTTCCAGTCCGGAAGGTTTACGACATAATGGTTGTGGCCGGGAAATTCTTTATACTCGAGTATGGAACCATTATCCTTTTTGTATTTTTTATAATTGCGATAGTTGAGGTGTGCGGGAATGATATGGTCCTTGCTGCCGGCTGTCATCAGCATAGGGGCGTGAGGTTTACTGTAGTCAACGGCAGCAGCTTTGGTAAGCCCACCGCGGGCAACGGTTTTTGATTCGGGGATCGTGCTTGCTTCATAAGCTTGTTGTTGCTGTTCAAGTGGCAGGCCATTTACAAAGGCGTATTGCCAGTCTTTGAAGGACATCAGGTATGTTTTCTTCAGAGACGTAAACAGCCCAAGGGATTTCCATCCTGCCTTTAGGAATGAAAATTCATAGGGAAATACGCCAAGTGTGGGTACGGAATGTATGGTCACTGCAGCAGCTGCAAGCCCTCTGTTGTTCAGTACCTGCGTGATCATTCCTCCGAGGGAATGACCAATGATGATCGGTTTTTCCGCATAGTTTTTTGCGATACTGGCGTAGTGATCGATGAGTTCGCCAAGGGTGAGCAAAGCCAGGTCGGTATCGTTGGGCTGACGTTCTCTCAACTCCCGGGCAGTCCCGTTTTTATAGGGCCAGGGTGGATTCACCGCATTATATCCTTTGCTGTTAAAATAACTCACCCATTCATTCCAGCTGTGATGGGTGACAAATGCGCCTGTTACAAACAGTACGTTTTTGGTTTTGATGGTTGACATAAGTGTGCTTGATTTATGTGCGTGATGAGATGGTATTGCATGCTCAAAAATAACAGGTCATCAAAGGGCGGTCAATGCATAAACCGGTGGTACAGATGTCAATTTTATTACATGGGGCGGGAACGAGAAAGGGCAGGAGTTTGGCGGCGCTTTTGTTTTTATTGCTGCGCCCGGTCTTTAAAGGCGTTCATAAATATAATCTATTTATGAAAAAAATCCTTCTGCCGGTGTTACACCTGAAATAAGCGGATATGTAAGTGTTGCGAACAGTATATGATGATTGGTGCAGCGTTTATGTCTATCTGGTTCAGGGATGGAGACAGGCTGGTGATCATTCCGCAAAAGGAAATGAAAGAACAAGGTCTTTAAACCCATTTACACAAAAATCAAAGCTGCTACTGATTTTTAGATAGATTTGTAAGCTCCCGCAATGACCGGGATAATTGCTTATGAAAAGATGGGCCTTCAGCCTTTGGTTTTTATTCGGTTTGATCAGTCATACGTATGCGTCTGATGACAGGCTGCTGACGGAATTGGGCAATGCCATCCGCATGGCTGCCGGTTATGACAGTGCAAATATCCGGCGAATTGATCAGTTGAAGACTTCACTGAAAGAAAAAGCAAAATCTCCACAGGAGATCTTCTGGTTGCAGGAAAAGATCTATGAAGCGTATAAGTTGTTTAACTATGATTCGGCTTATCATTATGCAGGAAATCTTGTAAATACAAGCAGGAATCTTCCCGAACAGGATTACTGGGTTGCAGCCAGGCTGAAACTGAGTTTTATCCTTTTATCCGCAGGACTCTATAAGGAAACGTATGATTCACTGAATTCGATCGCCCGGCATCCCGTACCGGAAGCTCTGAAAGGTGAATATTATGCGTTATGGGGAAGATATTATTATGATCTCGCAGGTTATGCCAATGATCATTATCATTCCGTGGATTATGATATTGCCGGAGGAAAATTCATTGATTCCGCGATCATTTATTATTCTCCCGGTTCTTTCGAATACAATTACTATCGCGGCCTCAGGTTATTTAAAGAAAACCGAACAACGGAAGCGGCCGGTTATCTTGAAAAGCTGATGACTGACTCATCGCTTACGCAACATCAGTTAGCATTAACCACTTCCACTTTAAGCGGTTTTTATCTGCAGAAAGGAAATATGGATAAAGCGATCGATCTGCTGATCATGGCAACGATCGCGGATATCCGGTCTTCTACCAAAGAAAATGGCGCGATCTTTCACCTGGCTGAATTGCTGTATAAACAGGGCGATATCAAACACGCTGTAATGTGTATTGAAAGCGCCGTGACAAATGCCGAGTTCTACGGCGCGAGGCAACGGAAAGTGCAGGCAAGTTCCATCCTTCCATTGATTGAAGGCGAACGCATCAATGGCATCGAAGCACAGAAAAGCCTGCTGATCAAATATGCGATCATTGTCACCATACTTGGTTTCACCTTGCTTGTACTGGCCTGGATCATCTGGCGCCAGGTAAAAAAGTTGAAACAGGCACAGGAGGCATTGACACAGGCTCACCAGCGTCAGCAGGAGATCAATCACCAGTTGGAAGAATCCAATCAGCGGCTGGAAGAACTCAACCTGCGACTGGAAGAATCGAATCACCGGCTGGCTGACCTGAATGAAAAGCTTGAAGATTCCAATAAGATAAAGGAAGAATATATCGGCTTCTTCTTCCGCTCCGATTCAGAGTTTTATGGAAAGCTGGAAAAAGTGAAGACGGATATCGAGAAAAAATTGCTGGAACGGCGGTATGATGATATCCGGTTTTTCCTGAATAAGATCGATACAAAAAAAGAGAAGGAAGAACTGCTCCACAGTTTCGATATCATTTTCCTGAAGCTGTTCCCCAACTTCCTGGCAGAAGTGAACAGCCTGTTGCGCGAGGACGAAAAGATCCGTCTGAAAGAAGGAGAGTTGCTCAGCACTGATCTGAGAATTTTCGCACTCATGCGCATGGGCGTGACCGACCCGGAAAAGATTGCGCAAATACTCGAATACTCGGTCAAGACGATCTACAGCTATAAATCCCGTATCAAGAATAAGGCGGTCGTTTCCGGAGACGAATTCGAAGAAAGGATCATGCGGGTAAAAACCTTGTGAATAAATGGATCCTGCTGATCCTTCCCCGGCACGCTGACTTACTTCGGTTAATGTCATATAACCGCGTTACACTACTCATTTTTCAGTCGGGGATCATCCGGTTTTCATTCTATATATTTTTTATTTAATGTTTTTTAACTAATTCATTGTCAGCATTAATCTACCCGTGAACTGAGCATTTTGGGTTCTATTTTTTCCATTTTCAGTATAAAACTTTGCCTGCCCTGCGCGTCATCGTTCCTTAGTGATCATTTACTAACGATTGCAAAGGACAGCAATGCAAAAAATACTGCTTCTTCTTCTCATGCTTACCCGGCTGCTGGTAGCCGGTGCTCAGGATTCAGTGATCCCGGTTGGTGAGATCCGCCGGTTCTCTGTAACCGGGCAGCAATTGGATATTACTGCGACAAATGCTTTTATTAGAATTCAGTTTTATGCGCCGGAAGTCGCAAGAGTAAGGATCTCCCGCCAGCCGTTTACCGACGATTTTTCTTATGCCGTTATTGCCGAGCCCGGTTCGTTACCCCGGCCGGTTGATGCCAATGGCGAACTTACGCTGACCACTGATTCGCTGAAACTGGTGATCAGGAAATCGCCTTTTTCCATCCGTGTGCTTACCCCGTCCGGGCAGATCATTAATGAAGATGAGCCCGGTCTTTCCACTTCCTGGATCGGAACGGAAGTAACGGCCTATAAACATTTGCAGGAGGGTGAGCGGTTTTTGGGGTTAGGTGAAAAAACAGGAAATCTCGACAGGCGCGGCTCTGCCTATACCAACTGGAATACGGATGTGTATGGATACAGCATCTCTGCCGATCCGCTTTATTCCACCATCCCGTTTTATATCGGCGCTCATCATGGTTTACAATACGGCGTTTTCCTTGATAACAGTTATCAATCAGATTTCAACTTCGGTGCAAGCAATAACCGGTTTTCTTCTTTTGGGGCAAAAGGCGGTGAAATGAATTATTACCTGATCTATCGTTCCAGCACAGCCGGGATCATTCAATCTTATACATCACTAACCGGCAGAATGCATCTTCCTCCGCTGTGGAGCCTGGGTTATCAGCAAAACCGATACTCTTACTATCCTGATACAGAAGTGCTGCGTATCGCAAAAACACTGCGGGAGAAAAAGATCCCCGCAGATGGTATCACGCTTGATATCCATTATATGGATGCATATAAACTTTTTACCTGGAATAAAGAACGGTTTCCTGATCCGAAGGGAATGATCGACAGCCTCGATAAAATGGGTTTTAAAACAACACTGATCGTTGATCCCGGTATCAAAGCGGAACCGGGTTATCCGGCGTATGAAAGCGGAATCAAAGAAGATATTTTTCTGAAATACCCCGATGGAAAACCATACACAGGTGAGGTATGGCCGGGCTGGTGCAATTTCCCGGATTTCACCAGTGAAAAAGGAAGACAATGGTGGAGATCGCAGATCACAACCTATACCAATATTGGCGTGGCCGGGATCTGGAATGATATGAACGAGATCGCTACATGGGGGCAACGGATGCCTGCAAATGTATTATTCAACTATGATGGTCATCCCACCACACACCTGAAAGGACATAATGTATTTGGTTTGCAAATGGCACGCTCCAGCTATGAAGCAACGCGTCAGGCCCTGCAAAAAAGACCGTTCATTCTTACCCGGTCAGGTTTTGCCGGTATGCAACGTTTCACTGCATTATGGACGGGTGATAACCGGGCGGAAGATGATCATATGCTTGCCGGTGTTCGTTTATTGGCAAGTCTTGGAATGAGTGGTGTTGCATTCACCGGCATGGATATCGGCGGCTTTACCGGCAATCCGACGCCTGCATTGTATGCTCGCTGGATGCAGCTTGGTGCTTTTGTTCCATATTTCCGCAATCATACCGCGCTGAATACAAAAGCTGCGGAGCCCTGGTCATTTGGTGAAGATGTACTGGAGATCTCACGCAATTATATCAACCTCCGTTATCGTTTGTTGCCTTACCTGTATGCTGCTTTTTATGAGGCGTCACAAACAGGTCTGCCCATTGTGCGTTCGCTTGCGATAGATTATACGCATGATGAGAAAGTGTATAACCCGGTTTATCAGAATCAATACCTGTTTGGACAGTCATTGCTGGTCATGCCGCAGGCGAGCACTCAGGCATTTGCAAAAATATACCTGCCCGCTGGTGATTGGTATGATCTGTATAACGATGCACGGGAAAAGGGAAGCGCAGAAAAGCTGATCGAGTTATCTCCGGCTTTGCTCCCGGTGTATGTAAAAGCAGGCAGTATCATTCCTGAGCAGTCGCTTATTCAACATACTTCAGAAAAACCATCAGATACATTATCTATTCATCTTTATAATGGCAATGTTCTATCATCATTTGAGTATTATGAAGATGATGGGATCAGTTTTAGCAACGAACAGGGAAAGTTCTATAAGCGTGCGATCCGTTTTAATGGTAATGCAAAAACCATAGAAATGGATAAGGTTTCCGGGCAGTACAGCAGCCAGTTCAAATCCATCCGCTTTATCCTTCACGGATTTGATACTTCAGCGTTCAGCATCGATGGAAACAAAATAAGTACTGAAACAATCCGGCGGTCATTTATAGAATCGGTACCACCACCAACAGCATTACCATCGTTTTCCGTAAAGACATTTGTGATAAAGAATACTGCTGAAAGAATAACCATCAGTTTTTAAACCATCAACCATTTTTTGTTCACTTTAACTTGTCATATATGAATTCATCCATCCTTCCAAAACTGTTACTGTTTTGTTGTTTGCTCTTCGGCGGGCTGATGCGATCCGTTGCGCAAAATAATATACAGGTAACAGGTTCCGTCAAAAACGAAAAAGGCGAGCCGATCGACCTGGCTTCAGTAAGAATTACGGGAACAGATAAAGGCACTGTTACCGATGCAAGAGGTGTTTTCAGTATCAGCGTACCGTCCAATGCACGGCTGCTGATCTCTCATGTGGGTTATGATAGTCTTGAAGTATCAGCCCAGGCCAGTTTGAATCTTATCCTGATCTCTACTGCCGGCACAATGACGGATGTGGTGGTGATCGGATATGGAACGCAACGCAAACGGGAACTTACCGGCTCTGTCGCCACTGTTACATCAAAAGATTTTCAGCAGGGCGCTATTACTACGCCCGAGCAATTGATCGCGGGGAAAGTGGCCGGCGTATCTGTGACATCCAATGGCGGTTCGCCCGGTGCGGGCAGCGTGATCCGTATCCGTGGTGGTGCTTCGCTGAATGCAAGCAATGACCCGCTGATCGTGATCGATGGCGTGCCGTTGAGCGGGAACAATATCTATGGCGCGTCCAATCCGCTTAGTCTTGTTAATCCAAACGATATTGAAACTTTTACTGTGCTAAAAGATGCGGCGGCTACAGCCATCTATGGTTCCCGCGCTTCAAACGGTGTGATCCTGATCACCACAAAAAAGGGAGCATCCGGTCAACCCGTATTTAATTTCAATACACAGGTAAGTGCTGCCACGCTGGCGAAAAGGATGGACGTGCAATCAGCCGCAGACTTCCGCCGGTATGTCGATTCGCTTGGTGGCGGTACGTTTGATAATGTGCATACATACAAATCTTTATTGGGTTCTTCAAATACTGACTGGCAGGATGAGATCTTTCAAACAGCCATCAGCACGGACAATAACCTGAGCGTGTCCGGCAGTATGAAGAATATGCCTTACCGCATATCCGCCGGTTACCTGAATCAAAATGGTCTGCTGCGAACAGATAACCTGCAACGTATTTCTGCCGGCATTTCACTCAGTCCGCGTTTGCTGAATAACCACCTGAAGATCGATCTGAACCTGAAAGGCGCTTACAATCAGTCACGATTTGCCAACCAGGCTGCGATCAGTTCCGCGGTATATTTCGATCCGACCCAACCCGTCCACGCAACAAGCCCATATGGAGATTATTACGAATGGGCTTCGGTTGATCCGGGCTCGGGATCCGTTACGCTGAACAAACTCGCGCCGAGAAACCCGGTTGCATTGCTGGACTTATATCATAATAATAGTAATGTAAAACGAAGCTATGGTAATGTTCAGTTCGATTATTCATTCCATTTTCTTCCTGAGCTGCACGCAAACCTGAATCTCGGTTATGATATTGCTAAGGGTGACGGAAAGATCGACGTGCCGGCTTTTGCTGCGCAGAACTTCCTCGATGGCGGTCAGCGCAACAAATATTCAAACGAGATCAATAATAAGGTGGCAGAGTTTTACCTGAACTATACGAAAGAACTGAAGGATGTCAGGAGTACGATCAATGCGACGGCAGGGTATGGCTATTACAATAATCTTTCAACAAATGACAACTACCCGGCTTTTCGCGCCAACGGAGATACTATTCCCGGATCAAAGCCCGTGTTCATGATGGATAAACCGGAGAATACATTGATCTCTTATTATGGCCGTTTGATCTATACTTACGATAATAAATACATTCTGGCTGCTTCATTACGCACGGATGGTTCTTCAAGATTTGCACCGGATACGCGCTGGGGTACTTTCCCATCCGTGGCATTCACGTGGCGCATCAACCGCGAATCATTTTTGCAGGACACGCGCACGCTGTCCGATCTTAAACTTCGTCTCAGTTACGGTGTGACCGGTAACCAGGATGGCATTTACAATTATCCTTACCAATCCATTTATTCGCTAAGCGGTAATGGTTCAAATGTATTGTTTGGCAATACCTATTACAGCATGGGTACACCAGCAGCTTATGACGCAGGCATTAAATGGGAACAGACGGCTACATACAATGCCGGTCTCGATTATGGGTTCCTGAACAACCGCATCAATGGTAGTCTTGATTTCTATTTTAAGAAAACAAAAGATCTGCTGAATACGATCCCGATCCCTGCAGGTTCCAATTTCAGCAGCACGATCCTCACCAATGTGGGTAATGTTGAAAACAAGGGTGTGGAGCTGGCGATCAATGCGGGTGTTGTTCGCACAACTAAATTCACCTGGGACGCGGGCTTTAACATCGCGTATAATGAAAGCAAGATCACCAGGCTGACCGCAACAGAAGATTCAACTTATCCCGGCACTTTAACAGGTAACGGGGTGATACAGATCAATACTGTGGGGTATCAGCCAAATTCTTTTTATGTATATCATCAGCAGTACCTAAACGGTAAACCTGTGGAGGGAGTGTATGCTGACGCAAATAAGGACGGCATCATCAATCAGCAGGATCTTTATCGTTACAAATCTCCCGCGCCCAAGTTCATTCTTGGGTTTTCATCACAGTTCACTTATGGCAAATGGGGGCTGAGCACTGTGCTGAGAGCGAATATCGGCAACTATATGTATTATGGGATCGCAACCGGTTCTGTTAAAAGCAATATCCTGAACCCGCTGGGTTATCTCGCCAACAGTTTGAATGATGTATATAAAACGGGTTTTACAAACAGCGGCGTACAGTCTGATTATTATATCCAGAACGCTTCATTTCTGAAAATGGACAATGTTGGTCTCTCCTACAATTTCGGCAAGATCATGCGGGAGAAAGTTGGCCTTCGTATCATGGCCAATTGCCAGAATGTATTCACTATTACAAAATACAAGGGCCTGGATCCGGAGGTATTTGGTGGTATCGATAATACGATCTACCCAAGACCGCGCACGTTTGTGTTAGGTGCAAGTCTTCAATTCTAACTAACGATTAAAACTTTCTTTATGAAAAAATATTCATTTTATAAAAACCTGCTGACCGTTATTGCATCAGCATTGATGCTAAGCTCCTGTCACAAGGATCTTGATCTGCAACCGCTGAATTCAAATACTTCGGAGAAGCAATACAGTACAATGGCCGGGTACAAGCAGGTACTTGCAAAGGTGTACGGTAGTTATTCGCTGGTGAGCAGCACCGGGGTGGGTAATTCAGATATCAACGTTCCGGGTATTACGGATGCAGGGACGACTGATTTTGTACGCGCCTACTGGAACCTGCAGGAGCTTACAACCGATGAAGCAGTTTGTGCCTGGAATGATGCCAACCTGCAGAGCTTTCATAATCTCAACTGGGCATCTTCCAATGTATTGATACAGGCGCTTTATGCGAGATCACTGTTCCAGATCACGGTCTGCAATGAATTCGTGCGTGAATCAACGGATGAGAAGATCGCTGCACGGGGTTTCAAAGATGCTGATGCAAGCGAGATCCGTCATTTTCGCGCGGAAGCACGTTTTCTCCGCGCTTTTCAGTACTGGGTCCTGATGGATCTGTTTGGCCGTCCTCCATTTGTAACCGAAGACGATCCTATTGGTAAATACATCCCGAAACAGATCGAGCGACCGGCGCTTTTTGCGTATATCGAGTCGGAATTAAAAGCCATCGAAACGGATCTGGTAGCGCCACGCCAGAATGAATACGCCCGCGCGGATCAGGCTGCAGCATGGTCACTGCTGGCGAGAATGTATCTGAATGCAAAAGTGTACACCGGCACTGATCATAATACAGATGCTATCACCTACGCATCAAAAGTGATCGGAGCAGGATACACGTTGAAGAGCAATTTCAAAACTTTATTCATGAGTGATAATGATCAGAATAATCCTGAAGTGATCCTGCCTATAGCATACGATGCGACCAACTCACAGAACTATGGTGGCACTACTTTCCTTGTTTGTTCATCTCACGGCACCAATCCTCCGGACAACCAGGCATTCGGTATCCCTGGCGGCGGGTGGCTCGGCAACCGCGCTACACAAAATCTTCCAATGGTATTTGGCGATTATAGTGGTAATGCCGACAAGCGAGCCTTATTCGGGCCCGGTAACCTGGATGTAAAAGATGTGCTCACGTTCAATGATGGAATAGGTGTTTATAAATTCAATAATATCAGTTCTGCGGGAGTGATCCCTCCATCGCCCAATGGAGTGCTTTGCAGTATTGATTTTCCTTTATTCAGGCTGGCGGAAATGTACCTCGTATACTCGGAAGCAGTATTGCGGGGCGGAGCAGGAGGAAGCAATACGCTTGCCCTTCAGTATTTCAACGCACTCCGCACAAGAGGCTACGGAAATACCAGTGGCAACCTGACTTCCATCTCCCTGCAGGATGTATTGAACGAACGCCAGCGTGAGCTCTACTGGGAGGGCTTCAGAAGAACAGACCTGATCCGGTATGATCAGTTCACCGGCAGTTCTTATCTCTGGCCATGGAAAGGTGGCGTAAAAAATGGCCGCGCTGTGGATGCCCACTATAATTTGTTCCCGATCCCGGCTGCTGAAACCATCGCCAATCCGAATCTTTCACAAAACACGGGATATTGATCTTTCATTTTTAAATAAAATATTATGCGGACAATCTTCCAGTATATGATCATTCTCGCGCTGACTGTTCTTGGATCGTGTAAGAAAGATGGAGAACAATACAATCTGAAACCTGGCAGTTTCAGCGCTAATACTTTGACAGCTTCTTCCAGCAATATCGTTTTGCAATCAGCAAATGATGATAAAACTGCTGTGACATTTGAGTGGGGTAGTGCCGACTTTGGTAAACAGCCTGTGGTGAGCTATACGCTCCAGCTTGATACGCCAACGGATACAGCGGCCAATCATTGGACTACAGCAAAGAACTTTACCATTCCGGCAGGTACATTGAATTATTCCTATCTTACAAAAGACCTGAACAACCTGCTGAATACAATGGGGCTTGCTCCCGGCGCACCCAATGCTGTTGTAGTAAGGATCAAGGCTGACGTAAATCAATACAATGGCGCTGCTTCAATCATTGTTCCTGTTTATACAAATGTTGTGGCGCTGCAGATCACTCCATACGGATTGAGCCTGTATGTGCCTGGTGATTACCAGGGCTGGAGCCCCGCCACTGCGCCGCAGCTGGCACCGGTTGCCGGAAGGCCTGGCTTGTATGAAGGATATGTTTACATGTCCGGCGGCGGTACACATTATTTCAAGTACACCAACGCGCCCGATTGGAATCATACAAATTATGGAGATGGCGGTAACGGGACCTTCAGCACAGATGGACTTGCCGCAGGTCTTTCCGTTCCTGATGGAGGTTATTATTATCTTACAGCGGATCTGAATAACAATACCTGGACTGCTACCAAAACAACCTGGGGGATTATCGGTGATGCTACACCCGGAGGTTGGGATAATGATACCCAAATGAACTACGATGAAACCGCACAGGTCTGGAAAGTAACAGCGAATATGATCAGGAATGGTTCTTTCAAATTCAGGGCAAACAGGGCCTGGGCATTGGATTTTGGAATAGATAACAATGGTGTCTTATTATATGCAGATAATCCATTCCTGGGCTATACTCCGAATCTGAATAACCTATCCGTATCCGCAGATGGCAATTACACCATCATACTTGATCTGCACGTTGCGGGAAAATATACATACACTCTCAATAAAAACTAACCCCTGAAAACAAAACATATGGACAGGCTCATTATTTTATTCTCCTGGCTGCTGATGGCATGTGGTAAAAAGGACAGCGTTACTGATAATCCCAATCCTCCTGCGCCCCCCGTTAATACTCCTGAACAATACGGAACACCTTATGCAGAAGTACCCGATGCACAGGATGCCGTGATTTACCAGGTAAATATCCGCGCATTCAGCAATCAGCATAACTTCAAAGGCGTGCAGGAAAGACTTGATGCAATAAAATCGCTCGGCGTGAATGTGATCTATCTCATGCCGGTGTATCCTGTAGGAAAAGAAAAGTCCGTTAATTCCCCTTATTGTGTGAAGGATTTTTATTCCGTGAATTCCGAATTCGGAACGATGGAAGATCTGCGTTCACTTGTATCAGCCGCACATGATCGCAAGATGGCGGTGATACTTGATTGGGTGGCCAATCACACTTCCTGGGATAATGCATGGATCGCTAATAAGGCATGGTATACGCAAAATGCAAGCGGTAATATCATCAGTCCGGCCAATACCGGCTGGAATGATGTGGCTGATCTGAATTACGATAACGCCGATATGCGCAAGGAAATGATCAAAGCCATGAAGCAATGGGTGTATACGGCAAATGTGGACGGATTCCGTTGTGATGCGGCTGATTTTGTGCCTGCAGATTTCTGGAAACAAGCGATCGATTCACTGAAAAAGATCAGCACACATAAATTGTTATTGCTTGCAGAAGGCACCCGGCCGGATCATTTTATCGCGGGATTCCAGCTGAAATATGGGATGGGTTTTTACTATTATATGGTTGATAAAGTATACCGTGATCACCGCCCGGCGCAACAGATCGATTCAGTCAACACTGTGGAATACAGTGCTGCCGCAGCTTCCAGCCGTGTGGTCAGATATACGAGCAATCATGATGTGAACAGCAGCGATGGTACACCACTTGACCTGCTAGGTGGAAAAGATGGTTCGGTGGCTGCGTTTGTTGCTGCAGCCTATTCAAGATCCACACCGATGATCTACAACGGACAGGAAGTTGCCTGCCCGGTCAGGCTGAACTTCTTTAACACAAGCACCACCATTGACTGGACGCAGAACGCAGATGTGACCGCGATCTATAAGAAGATCATCGCACTGCGTAATAGTAATAGGGCGATCCGGCAGGGAAATTTTACTTCCTACAGTGATGCCGATATATTTTCATTCACAAGAGAAAGTGACGGACAAAAGGTCTTTATTATTATCAATCTTCGTAATAGCACACGTAATTACTCATTACCCGCGGCAATGGTGAACAGTAGCTGGAAGAATGCTTTTGATGGAACGGCTGTATCGTTACAGCAACAGGTTTCACTCGCTCCGTATGAATATATTGTTTTAAGTAACTAGCTGTGTAAGCGCATCAGTTTCATTGACGCCCATGATTTTATCCAATGTCGTTTAGTTAAGGCTTCGAGGGCTTGTCATCCCGGCCGGGCAACTATCAAACACTGTAGAACTTAATGCGTGCCAGAGCCGGGATCTCCGCAATTGAGGGGCTCCCGGCTCTGGCAGCTTTATGTCTACATCAAACGTTAGGTCGCTCGGCCGGGATGACAAACTTTTCGCTCCTTAACTAAACGACATTGGATTTTTATCGGGGGCTTTGTCGTCCACGCAGATCGCGCAGATGATCTCCCTATATGGGTAACTGATCAGCGTGATCTGCGGACTCACATGAATGAAACTTCTAAATTATCTTGTGTGTTAGTGAAAGGAATAGACAAATCCGCGAAATCTGCAAGAACCTAACGCCCTGCAACGCTGAATGCTTATTTTTGCAATATAATCATCAGCCATGTCAGATCTCAAAATCAATATACCCCACAAACTTTCTTCGGAAGAGGCAACTGCGCGCATCAAAAAACTCCTGACCAATCTTCGCGAAGAACATAAAGACCTTATTCAGCATGCGAGTGAAGAGTGGGAGGGGAGTAACGGTAAATTCGGTTTTTCCGTAAAGGGGTTTGATCTTGCCGGAACTATCGGGGTTAGTGATTCGGCGGTGGATATTAATGCCAAACTGCCTTTTGCTGTTTCCTTATTCAAAGGTGCGATCTCAAAAGTGATCACGGATAAGGCAAACGAACTGCTGGCTTAACTGAGCGGTATTAAGTTGAGTGTTGGCTAAGCAAAAAATGTTTAATTTAAATGCTCAATAAAATGGCTCATCATGAAGAAATTCTTTCTTCCCTGTTTTGTTTTTTTTCTTTTGATCAGTTTTTCTTTCCGTAATAGCTGTACGACTTCGCCCGCTTCTCTGCAGGTAAAAACTGCAAACGGAATAGTAGAAGGAGTCCTGGAAAAAAGTGGCGTGATCTCTTTCAAAGGAATCCCTTTTGCTGCGCCACCTGTTGGCCAGTTGAGATGGCGCGAACCGCAACCTGTTAAGAATTGGAACGGAGTCCTTAAGGCGGATCATTTTGGGCCGCGCGCGATGCAAACAGCTGTGTTTGGTGATATGGGATTTAACTCCGACGGCATGAAAGAGGATTGCCTTTACCTGAATGTATGGGCTCCTTCAAAAAAATCGCCCGGGCTTCTTCCTGTACTGGTTTATTTCTATGGAGGTGGTTTGGTTGCCGGTGACGGCTCTGAGAATCGCTATAATGGAGAAAGTATGGCAACGCATGATATTATTGCGCTGACGGTGAACTACCGTCTTGGTGTATTTGGTTTTATGGCCCACCCCGAACTCACGAAAGAATCGCCGTTCCATGCATCAGGCAATTATGGTCTGCTTGATCAGGCTGCGGCGTTGAAATGGGTTCATGAAAATATAAAGGCATTTGGCGGTGATCCTTCGCGCGTGACCATTGCGGGCGAGTCAGCCGGTTCTATTTCTGTAAGTGCACAGATGGCCTCTCCATTGTCAAAAGATCTGATCAATGGAGCCATTGGAGAGAGCGGTTCCATCCTTGGGGCGTTGCCTGCGGTTCCACTTGAAAAAGGAGAAGCCGTTGGACTTGAATTCGCCAAAGCAACCGGGTCCAACTCCCTTGCAGATCTGCGCGCAATGCCGTCGGAGAAACTACTTGAAGCCGCTGCCAAATTCAGTCCATTCCGTTTTGCTCCCACAATTGATGGTTATTTCTTTCCCGAAAGCCCGTTTGCTATTTATGCATCCGGTAAGCAGGCCAATGTGCCCTTGCTCGCGGGGTGGAATAACGAAGAATCAAATTACCGCAGTATAACAGGTGCAGCACCGCCGACACTGAAAAGCTTTGAAGCTGCGGTCAGAAAGATCTACCGGGACAAAGCGGATGAAGTATTGAAAGTTTACAAGGTCACTAATGATTCGGAAGCAGAACAGGTAGCAACGGATCTTGCCAGCGACCGTTTTATCAGTTTCAGCACATGGAAATGGCTGGACATGCAGGTAAAGACAGGTAGCAAACCCGTGTATCGTTATCTCTATTCCCATCCACGGCCTGCTATGCGTGCGAAAGATGTGAAACCCGGACTCGCCGGAGGCGTTGTGAAAAACGCCGGCCCCCCCAAGCCTGCAGCTAAAGGCGCAGTGCATTCTGCAGAAATTGAATACGCGATGGGAAATCTTGATGGTAACAAGATTTTTGCATGGACGGAGGATGATCGCACAGTGTCAAAGATCATGCAGGCCTACTTTGTGAATTTTATCAAGACGGGTTCTCCTGATGGAAAAGGTTTGCCCAAATGGCCGGCTGTTACAAAAGAAACTGTTCCATTCATGAATATCAATGTGAATACAAAACTGGAGAAAGAAACGAACAGGGGACGATACCTGTTCCTGGATAAGCAAATGTCTGCTCAGTAATTTTGATTGCCCTTATGAAAAAACTTTCGATCCAGATGATCCGCTATCTTCCATTAACGATGTTCGTGGTCATTGCCATGAGTTTTTCCTGCAATAAGAACAGTGATCCTGAGCCGCTGCCAACGCCGGCCAGTGGTTTTGCAAAAGGAGCAGATGTAAGCTGGATCACACAGATGGAAGCGGAAGGAAGAAAGTTTTATAATAGTGCTGGTGTTCAGACGGAGGCAATGGCATTATTAAAAAGCCTTGGTATGAACACGATCCGTCTTCGTGTATGGGTAAACCCTGCCGGCGGCTGGAATAACCAGGCTGATGTTGTGGGCAAAGCGATCCGCGCAAAAAATCTGGGCATGCGTGTAATGATCGATTTTCATTACAGCGATTCATGGGCAGATCCCGGGCAGCAAACAAAACCTGCAGCCTGGTCCGCGATGGATTTTACTTCACTTAAAACTGCATTAGGTGAACATACAAAAACTGTGTTGAATGCGCTCAAAACAAACGGAGTAACGCCCGAATGGGTTGCCGTTGGCAATGAAACAAACGATGGTATGCTCTGGCCCGATGGTAAAGCATCGGTCAGTATGGCCAACTTTGCACAACTCATCAATGCAGGCCATGATGCTGTTAAAGCGATTTTCCCACAGGCAAAAGTGATCGTGCATACATCTAACGGATACAATAATGATCTTTTCCGGTGGATGTATGATGGATTGAAAAATAACGGCGCAAAGTATGATGTGATCGGCATGTCTTTATATCCTTCGCCATCCGGCTGGTCGACGCTTACAGCCCAATGTCTCTCCAATATGAACGATATGGTCAGCCGGTATGGCAAAGAAGTGATGGTGGTGGAAGTAGGGATGAGCTGGGACCAGCCTGCTGCCTGCAAAGCTTTTCTGGAAGACATTATCAGCAAAGTAAACGCAGTGACAGACAACAAAGGACTTGGCGTTCTCTATTGGGAACCACAAGCCTATAACAACTGGCAGGGACATACACTCGGCGCATTTGACAATTCAGGAAAGCCAACAGCCGCACTGGACGCATTCAAATAAATAAAAAGTCAAAAGTAAAAAATTAAAAAAAGCCCTTTTTATTAGGGGAAGTCCGGTTATTCATGGATTTTTACTTTTGACTTTTTACTTCAAAGGAGGTTATGAGAAAACTATTCTTGATCGCGGTGATATCGACGGTTTTGTTTCAATCCGCATTCGCACAGAGAAATGTTTCCAGGAAACATATCAGTCTTGATGAAGACTGGCGCTTTCATTTTGGCCATGCGGCCAATGCGGAAAAAGATTTCAATTTTGGTATCGCCAATATTTTTTCCAAGTCAGGGGCTGCTTCAAAAACGGCGATCGATCCGCGCTTTGTCGATACTTCCTGGCGCAAACTGAATGTGCCGCATGATTGGGCAGTGGAAACGCCGTTTGTTAATATAAAAAATGATGATCTGATCTCACATGGTTATAAAGCTGTGGGTGGCTTGTTTCCGGAAACAAGTATCGGCTGGTATCGCAAACACTTCAGCGTGGAAGCGGCCGATAGCGGTCAGCGATTTCAAATACAATTTGACGGGATCTTCCGTGACGCGAAGATCTGGCTGAATGGTTTTTATGTCGGAAATAATGAGAGCGGTTATGTTGGTGCATCTTATGATGTAACAGATTATATCCGTTTCAAAGGTGAGAACGTATTGGTGGTAAGAGTAGATGCAACACAGTCCGAGGGTTGGTTTTATGAAGGTGCAGGTATCTACCGCCATGTTTGGTTGAACCAATATAATAATACGCATATCGCTGACGGGGGCTTGTTTGCTTATACCGATATGAAAGGCAGTACGGCAACAGTGAATGTGGAGACAACTGTTGAAAATCTCGCGCCCGCTTCGGTTGGTGTGGAGGTTTATTCTTATATAACCGATCGTGATGGAAAGATCGTCAATCGTTCAAAGCCACAGGTTGTAACGGTTGATGTGAATGGCAGGTCTGTTGTTAAACAAAAGCTATCCGTTGGAAATGCGCACCTGTGGTCAATCGAAGATCCCTATCTCTACCGGGTTGTTTCTGTTGTCACGCAGGGTGTCAAACTGATCGATCATGTCGAGCATCGCTACGGGATCCGGACGGTTTCGTTTGACGGAGAAAAAGGGTTTTTCCTGAATGGAAAACCGGTGAAGCTGCAGGGCACAAATAATCACCAGGATCATGCAGGGATTGGCAGCGCATTACCGGATTATATGCATTACTACCGGATCAGTTTATTAAAAGAACTTGGCGTGAATGCGTATCGCACCAGTCATCACGCACCCAATATCGAATTACTGGATGCCTGCGACAGTCTGGGAATGCTGGTACTGGACGAACAACGCCTGCTCAACAGCAGCCCGGAATATCTGAGTCAGTTGGAACGATTGATCCTTCGAGACCGTAATCATCCTTCTGTGTTTTTATGGTCAATCGGTAATGAAGAAGGATGGATACAGACGACTACACATGGGAAACGGATTGCGCAGACTTTGCTGGCCAAACAAAAAGAACTGGATCCTTCCCGTACCAGTACCTATGCCGCTGATCTCGCCAATGTGTTCAATGGTGTGAATGAAGTGATACCTGTACGCGGGTTCAATTACCGTCAGTTTGCCGTGGGCGATTATCATAAAGATCACCCGGCACAGCCATTGGTGGGAACGGAAATGGGCAGCACTGTGAGTACAAGAGGAGTTTGGGAAAGAGATTCAATAAGAGGTTATCTGCAGGACCAGGATGTATTTGCTCCCTGGTGGGCAAGCCGTGCGGAACAGTGGTGGCCATTGGCGGCAAATAATGCTTACTGGATGGGAGGTTTTGTATGGACGGGTTTTGATTATCGCGGTGAACCTACGCCGTATGAATGGCCAAATATCAATTCTCATTTTGGTATCATGGATGTTTGCGGGTTCCCCAAAAATATCTATTACTATTATCAGTCATGGTGGACGGATAAAGATGTATTGCATATCTCTCCTCACTGGAATTTTGATCATGCGAATAAACGCGGTCAGCTGATCGATGTATGGGTCAATTCCAATGCCGATAACGTTGAGTTGTTCCTGAATGGTAAAAGCCTCGGCAAACAGGATATGCCGCGCAATGGGCATCTGCAGTGGAAGGTAAACTATGAACCTGGCAGACTGGAGGCCGTCGCGTTCAAAAAAGGACGTAAGCTCACTGCGAAAGTAGAGACCACCGGCGCTCCGGCTGAAGTGGTGGTGACGCCTTATAAAACGACCATGCTTGCGGATGGTAAAGATGTGTCGGTGATCAATATCACCGTAGTTGACCGTGAAGGACGTGAAGTGCCGGATGCAAATAATATGATCCGTTTCCGCATTGAAGGACCAGGCAGGATCATTGGTGTGGGCAACGGCGATCCGAGCAGTCATGAGCCGGATAAATGCGAAGATGGCATGTGGCAGCGCAGTCTTTTCAATGGGAAATGCCAGGTGATCGTACAGGGATTGAAACAACCGGGTATGATTAAATTCGAAGCAAGCGCCGCGGGTTTGTGGCAGGGCGCAACAGATATTGTAACGGTCACGCCGGCGAGTCTGGCTGAAATAACGATCGACCCGCAATATATCCTCAAAGGTGAAGCTGCAAAGACAAGAGAAGCGACAAAGATGGTGGGCGCGGATATTTCATTCCTTCCTCAGCTGGAAGAAAGAGGGATCAGGTTCTCCGACAATGGCGTTCAGAAAGATGCTATCCAGATCTTGAAAGATCATGGATTCAATTATGTGCGTCTGCGGATCTTTAATGATCCGGCGCAGGATAGCGGCTATTCGCCCAGGAAGGGCTTCTGCGATCTGGCGCATACGCTGCAAATGGCGAAGCGGGTAAAGGCTGCGGGGATGAAGCTGCTGCTGGACTTTCATTACAGCGATTACTGGGCCGATCCCGGCAAGCAATTCAAACCGGCTGCATGGAAGGGGCTTTCATTTCCCGACCTGAAAAAAGCGCTGTATGATTTCACCAGGAAGGTAATGCAGGAACTAAAAGACCAGGGGACAACGCCTGATATGGTGCAGGTGGGCAATGAGATCAATCACGGCATTGTATGGCCCGATGGCAATGTGGCTGATTTTGATCAGCTCGCGCAGTTAGTAAATGCGGGCACCGCCGCCGTGAAATCCGTCGATCCCGGCGTGATAATGATGTTGCATGTGGCGCTGGGTGGACAAAACCATGAGTCGGTATTCTTTATCGACAACATGCTTGCCCGCGGCGTTCACTTTGATGTGATAGGAGAGTCTTATTATCCAAAATGGCATGGCACCCTCGCCGATCTTAGCAACAACCTGAATGATCTCGTCCGGCGCTACAATAAAGACGTGATCGTTGTCGAATATTCCCAATTAAAAGATGAGGTCAATACGATCGCCTTTGGACTGCCGAATGGTAAAGGCAAAGGTGCTTGCATCTGGGAGCCGCTGAATACCTGGGAATCGGTGTTTGATAAAGATGGAAAGGCGAATGAGTTGTTGCTGAAGTATGATGGGATTTCGAAGGAGTTTTTGAAGTGAGAGGTTTCGGGGGGGGCGGAGGTTCCAGAGGTTTCAGGAGTTCCAGAAGTTCCAGAGGTTTGAGAGGTTTGTTTGCTGGGTTTGCGAATTCGTTGCTTATAATTATATAGTTCGTCTGGCTCGTGAGGTTGTGTGTAGGTTGTGACTATTGCTGTCCGGTAAAATTTAGCGCTTAACAGTCGGGGCAGGATGGTTAGCATGTTTCGCTTGTATGTTTAAGATGTGATCCTCTCATAAAAAATGATCGCGCACTCCTCACCCACAATTAAAATTGTGGGCTAGTCGCACCTCAAAATAACTGAACATCTATTTCCATCAGCTCACTCTTCGAATCAATTTCCCGAATGCAGCCTGGTCGTTTAGCTCACAATTTTAATTGTGGGTGAGGAGTGCACGATCATCAGCAGTTGCGTGCATCTTCCCCTTTACAAATAGATCAATAACCAGCCCATCGCCGTTTTTACCCGACACTTCGTAACAACCTCCTAAACCTCCCAAACTTCTCAAACCTTTCAAACCTCCCTCAATCTTCCCCACAAAAAAAGCCTCAACATCCGTTGAAGCTTCAATGTTATCCTATATAGCAGGCTGCTTAGCTAACGTTTTTACCTACGATCTTAGCGAGGTCAAACATAGAGATCTGCGCTTTGCCTGCAAACAGTGTTTTCAGTTTTGCATCAGCGTTGATCATACGTTTGTTCTTCTGATCCTGTAATTTGTTCTTTTTGATATAGTCCCAGATCTTTTTGATGATCTCTGTACGTGGAACCGCTTTGTTTCCGATCACATCAGCAAGCGCTGCGCTTGGAGTGAGGGGAGCCATAAACGCTGCGTTAGGTTTGCGGGCAGATTTCTTTTTGGGTGCTGCTTTTTTCGCTGCTTTTTTAGGTGCTGCTTTTTTCGCCGCTTTCTTAGGAGCTGCTTTCTTTGCTGCCTTTTTAGGAGCCGCTTTTTTTGCTGCTTTCTTCTTTGTAGCCATTGTGCTGAATTTAATGGTTAGTTAAAAAATATTGTTCTAAACCATAGCTAATATAAGCAATTGCTTTATATACAAACAACACCTCTTGTGAACAATGTTGAAGAATTGTTTATAACTGTCCCTCTGAAAACACGGTTTTTCATAGGAGGAAGGATGTTTTTCTGCATTTTGTTTACTTATATATTTGTCCGCTGAAACCCTTTACAGTCCTGCGTTTCATTGTTGTTTCCCTATGAAAAAACCGGTATTTTTTCTTCTATTGCATCCTTCCCGTTTTTTTCATAGGGAAAAACTGAAAAAAACTGATTTTATGGGGATAACTGATAATCGCAAAAGCTCTTTTTCCGAGGGGAAATGATGTTTTTTGACCGGGCCTTTGTCACTTTTTCATAGGAGAAACCCGGTTTTCACTATGAAAAAACAGGGTCCGCAGGGAAAAAATAGCTGATTTCCCTTGGAGAAATCAGCTGCCAGGGAGTAACTTAGTTGTACCTACAACTAAATTGACCATGCCCGAGAAAGGTTTCGACGATAATATCATTTATCAGATATCTTCTTTTGCCCATCACTTTAACCGGGCATTAACGGTTGCCTTTCAGCGCAACGGCTTACCTGTTACTTCCGAGCAGTTCAGCATACTCATGCTCCTCGCCCAGGAAGACGGCATCAATCAACAGGAGATCAGCCGTCGCCTCGAGCGGGATAAGACCACCGTTACCCGCGTACTGACCAATCTCATCACCCGCGGACTCGTACGCCATAAACAAGATGCCGCCGACGGCCGGGCCCGCATCATTCATCTTACCCCGGCGGGCCGGAAGCTACAGGAGAACGCCGTGAGCATCTCCGCTTCCCTGTATATACAGGCGCTGGAAGGCGTGTCCGGAAAAGAACTGGATCAGGCAATTGGTTTTTTGCAGCAGTTGAATGAGAGGGTGAAGGGGATACAGTGAAGAAAGGCGTTGTCAGTAGTCCGTTGTCCGCAGTGTACCTGTATATCTAATGATTAAATACACTTACATCGGAGACAGGACAACTGACAACTCTCTTTAAAACCTGTACCCGATCGTCAGGTAATTGATCGAGCCTTCCTTTGAATATCCTTTCGAGAATTGCAACAGCACCAGTTCTACGGGTACAATATATATCCCCGCGCCATAGCCATTATGCCATTCCGTAGAGTGTTCGCCCGGTAACCAGACCCTTCCGATATCATCGAAGCCGATGATGCCGATGGAGCCGGGGAATAGATATGAGTTGAAATCGAACAGTTTTAAGCGTAGTTCAAGATTATTATATAACATGGTTTTCCCCGAGAAGCGCCAGGTATGATAGCCCCGTAAGGTTTGTGGTCCGCCGAGTTTAAGCAACTGGAAATAAGAGGCATCACCCACTGTGGTGCCGGCACCGGTCCTGTTGGCAAAGATCAGCCGCGATTGTTTGTCAGGATTGAGATAGAAGCTGAATTCAGAACTGATCTGTCCGTAAGTATCATGCTCATCACCCAACTGACGCATGGCGTTCAGCTTTGTATACCAGTGCAGGCCCTGGGAAGGAAATGCTTTATTCGTTCTTGTATCCAGCTCTGCGGAAGATACAAGACCCGCATAAAATTTGGATGCAAACACTTTTTCTGCGGGATGCTGCTGGTCAAAATCCTTCAGGTATTTGGAAGTATTATTAGCTGCTTTGCTGGTGTAATACTGACCGGCTATGCCGCCGTTCACCGTGAGGTTGTTCCAGGTTCGGCTGATCCTTATGTCTGCGTCCACATAGTCATACCGGTTGCGATAAAAAAGGATCTTTTTATCGCCTTTATCTTCAAAAATGCTTTCATTGCCGAGTCCGAAAAAGTTGCTGACATTGTTTGGCCCGCGTGATGTTACATTGATGTTCAGGTCGTTCTTTCCGAATGCTTTTTTATAATCCGCTGTGTAGGTAAAAAGAAAGGATTTCCTTGCAAAAGAATAATCCATCAGCAGCTGATGCCTGAATGCATAAGGAGTGCGCCGGAAACCGTGCTTTGTCAATGAAGCGCCTGCGATCAGGCTGATGCCGATATCGGTATTGTAATGTGCCAGTATGATCGGTTCAAATCGGTCATACTGAAAGCTTTTTGGATCAAATGAATTGATGCTGCTGTCCGTGTCCGTAATTACTTTCGCAAGTTTCCGGGAAGGGAAGTGGTTGTTCTTGTCAGACCGGTCATATACAAAGAGGTTCTTTTTGTTATCCATATTGCTATCGATCACAAAAAGATCTTCACCGCCGCCGCCGATCATCCGGATCCGGATCGGGGCCTTTACCGGCGCGTGAACCCGGAATTCGTCTTTGCCATCAAAGCCATACAAACGGATCTCCTTTGTAACGCGGGGGTCGAAACTTCGCCGGTAGATCACTTCATCCCGGGAAGTATCTTTCTTTTGTTTATAGATCTCCACCACCACATTATCGCCTTCCTGGCGGATATCAAATAACTCGCGTTTGTCTGATGCCGGTACATCCACATAAACAGAAAGGAACCGGTAATATCCGATCGCCATTTTCTCCAGGTTATTCCTTCGTGCGATCATTGTACGGATCGTTTGTTCTCCCGCCAGTTGAAAAATGCTATCCGGCATCCGTCCGATGGCATTGCGGATCACTGCATCGGTTAGTTTCGATTGGATAAAGCTGATCTGTTTTTTCCAGTCGGCCTCATCCAGCGAGGTAAGGAAATAACGATCGAAATAACGGGCATTGAAGTTCCATCCGTTGATATCACGGATCTCATTACTGTATGGTTGGAATTTTGATTTAAGCCATTGATGGGCTACAATCCAGGGAAATACTCCGGATGTTTTATAGTAAACCTGGTCCCTGTCCCGTGGAATGGGCGTGTATACGATTTCCTTCTGATCTTTTTTTCGTTCCCAGCGCCACTGATCTTCGTGACGGTCCCAGTCGCCCAGTAACATGTCGAGCAAGCGCGCGCGCAACACAGTTGTCTGGTCAACCGTATTGTCGTGGTCTTCCTGTAAGCGTTCCTGTACACGCGTTGTATTATCTGTTTTTTGTGATTCAACCGGTTCCCGTTCTTCCAGTAAAAAGATCTTGTTGGCGAATTCTTCGCCATATTGCCCCAGTGCGGTATCGGCTGCCACATATACGATCTCGGGGTTTGAATGCGGGATACCGATCGCTTCGGCCAGCGGAGGAACTGTTGCGGCTGCAAACGGATTGGAAGTGCTGATCTGATCGCGGAGGATGTCGCGCGCCACTGTTTCTTTTAATCTCGGAGGTAAGGCTCTTTCAGGATATTTCTGCACGCTTCGCAGTACCCAGTCTTTCCCCGTTTTATCACGCAACCGTAATGAACGGGTTTGCAGTCCGCCTCCTTCCTGTAAAATGGACAATCCGCCTTTTTCAGTGCTTAGATGAATAATGCGAAGCTTTACCGGTACTGCCCAAAGTTTCCGGTAATTTTCCCCAAGGAAAAAACGATGCGTGCCTGATGCCTTATCATATCCCGGAGCAATAGCCAGTGTGATGCTATCCTGTGCGCGTACAAAAGAGGCAGCGGGAAGGAAGGCCAGGCAAAGCAGTATTACCCGGTAAATAAAAAGATACTGCTTGCTGGTGGTCATTTCGCAGAGTGATTTTGTGTATTGAAGATAATATACAAAATCCGTTTACAGGCGTAAAACAGATGGCTGTATAAAGCTCAGTTTTGTATAAATCACCTGTGTGAACCTGGTGATATTCATGTCAAACCTGTAACTCGTGTTCGTCGCCTGTCCGGCCCGGCTGGTCTACATTCCCCTGAAGATCCTGAATTTTCCAAGTCGCGCCTTCTGCAACGCATACTGCATGCTCACCCGCAAAACCCCCAATCCATACTTCACACTACGGCTGAAATTGATAGACGAAGCTTCATCGAAGTAACGGGTAGGGCAGGTCACTTCCGCGATTTCAAAACCTTTAAAGAAAATCTGGGCGACCATTTCATTATCAAAAACGAAATCATCTGAGTTATTATGAAATGGGACCGCTTCCAGGACGTTGCGGTGGAAAGCCCTGTATCCGGTATGATATTCTGATAGTTTCTGACCCATCAGCAAATTCTGCGAAGCCGTCAGAAAGCGGTTGAAAATGTATTTATAAAGCGGCATTCCTCCTTTGCGTGCACCCATTCCAAGAATGCGCGATCCGAACACCACGGGATACACTTTATTGGAAATGATCGAGACCATCGGTCCGATCAAAGCAGGTGTGTACTGGTAATCCGGGTGAAGCATCACCACAATATCGGCACCGATCTCCAATGCTTTATCGTAACACGATTTCTGGTTCCCGCCGTAACCCTTGTTCCGTTCATGCCGCACTATATGTGTAATACCCACCAGTTTCGCGATCTCTATCGTATTATCCTTACTGGCGTCATCCACCAGGATCACCTCATCGACTATCCCCCGGTCGATCTCTGCATAAGTTTGTCCCAATGTTTTCGCCGCATTGTATGCCGGAAGAACTACTACTACCTTTTGTCCGTTGATCATGCGCAATGATAAAGAAAAGTTGGGAGAGGCAATTAGGGAGGTTTGGGAAGTTTGCTTCAGAGGTTTCAAAGGTTCCAGAGGTTCCAGAAGTTTCAGAGGTTTCAGAGGTTTGAGAAGTTTGGGAGGTTTGGGAGGTTTCATAAGTTCGCTTAGCGCTTGGTTTTTTGCTATGACTATATTTTAATTCTACATGTGTCGATATTAAAGCTTATGGAGTGTTACACGGACGTTGGATTGGTCGTGGATTTCCGCATGAGTGCCAGTTCGCCGAAGGCAGAAATTTACAGGCAGCGGCAGCAACCGCTGGAACCTCTGGAACTTCTGGAACCTCTTGAACCTCTTGAACCTCTAAAACCCCTGGGACCTCCCCAACCTTTCTCCCTTTTACTTGTTAAACCCCAAACTCCCTTCATGACCTTCATCCAGCACCAGCTTCAACTCCGGCCCTTTCCCCGGGGATTTCATTTAATAACGAATGAAGTACTGCAATCCGTGCCGGAGCTTAAAGAGCTCAAAAAAGGAATGCTGCAGGTATTTATTCAGCATACATCCGCGTCGCTTACGATCAATGAGAATGCGGATCCGACAGTGAGGGATGATTTTGAAATGTTCTTTAATAAGGCTGTTCCGGAAAATGATCCGGACTATGTACATACAGATGAAGGGCCGGATGATATGCCCGCTCATCTGAAAGCGGCTTTGCTGGGAAGTTCAGTGCTGATCCCAATCCGTAACGGACGGCCCGCACTCGGCATCTGGCAGGGTATTTATCTTTGTGAACACAGGGATCATGGGGGAGGAAGGAAACTGGTGATCAGCGCCTGGGGCGAGTAGGATGTTCGATGATCGTTGGTAGAAGTTAGGATCCGGGCAGAAGAACCTCAACGATCTGTGACTTGCTGGACAAGAGACATTTTCGAAAGTAAGTCGACCATCGAACATCGGTTATCGAATATCGAAAAACAGGCCAACGAATGAATCAAAAGCAAACTGGTATGGTAAAACGAATAGGAATAATTCTGTTGCTGCTTGCGGTTATGGTGAATGTGCAGGCGCAAAAGGAATGGACACTGAAACTGGATAAGGAAAATATCAAGGTATACACGAAAACGCAGGAGAACTCAAATCTCAAAGCGATCAAAGTGAGTTGTGAATTGAATACCACGCTTTCCAAACTCACTGCCGTTGTAATGGACGCGAATGCGGGAACCGAGTGGGTGTACAGCACCAAATCAAGTACAGTACTCAAGCAGATCTCGCCGTCTGAACTGATCTATCACTCAGAAGTTAGTCTCCCATGGCCCTTTAGTAACCGCGATTTTGTAGCGCACCTGATCGCCAGGCAGGATCCGGCTACCAAAGTGGTGACGATCGACGGACCTGTTGAACCTCATTATATCGCCGAAAAGAAAGGTGTTGTGAGAGTGGAAAAGTCGTTCGGCAGATGGATCATCACTCCTAAAGGAACAAACCTCGTACATCTCGATTATACATTGGAAGCCGATCCGGGTGGTTCCATTCCGGCCTGGCTGGTGAATATGTTTGTGACCAAAGGTCCGTTTGAGACCTTTAAAAAATTGAAGGACCAGTTGAACAAATCAAAGTATGCATCGGTGAAACTGCCGTTCATCACCGAGTGGTCTCATCCCAACCGGTGAGCAACTATCTTCGTCCGGTGATAGTAAGGATCTTCGTCAGGTTGGTATAAGGATAAACCGGAATGATCCGAAGTATGGTCTCTTATTTCTTTTATTAATTTATATATTGACTGGATTGGTCTTCGGGTTTATCGTACACAACTATCTGTATTATGGTACTGCGGTCTGTGGTCCGCCAGCTCTCCCGTAACCGTACATCTCGCGTATCAAAACCGAACACCTCATTCCTCCGGTTCTTTTTTCGCAGTTGATAATCAATGGACTAAAAAATGGTATTGGCTTTGGTTGCAAATGAGCACTCAACAGCTGTAAACCGGGCCAAAACCATTTTTATGTTTCAAAATCTTTTCAAGACTGCGATACGTGTATTGTGGAAGCGTAAAAGTTTTTCATTGATAAATATTATGGGTCTTGCGGTCGGCATTGCTGCAAGTCTGATGTTGTTCCTGATCATTCGTTATGAATTGTCATATGATGATTTTCATGCGAAGAAAGACAGGATCTATCGTCTCACCACGGACCGTATCTGGAAAAGCAATGGGGAGGTGGCTTCGCACAATGTAAGCTTTCCATTGCCATTGCCGCCGGCAATGAAAATGGACTTTCCGCAGTTGGAAAAAGTGGGAACACTGGCAACGGTGGGCAACGCACAGATCTATGTGCCATCAAAAGGATTGGAAGAAGAAAAACGTTTCAAGGAAAATAGCGGTTTGTACTGGGGTGAACCGGAGATCTTCGACATGTTCAACTTTAACTGGATCGTGGGCGATGCAAAAGCGATAGCTGAACCTAATACGGTCGTTTTATGTGAAAGCCTCGCAAACAAGTATTTTGATAATCCGGCTGCCGCTATGGGGCAAACGATCCAAATGTGGTCGTTCAGAATGTCGCTGCGGGTTGTCGGCGTATTTAAAGATATGCCGGGTAATACGGATATTCCCATACGGATGTCAGCATCTCTCGCTACACTTAAAGAGAGAGCGCCCAATATGTTTGCGGCGGAAAATTGGGAAGAAGTGCGCGGCAATGCCGAATGTTTTGTTCTCGCCCGCGAAGGACATCAGCTTTCATCATTGCAAACGCAGCTGGATGCATTTGAAAAAAAACATTACAAACCGGATAATGAGATAAAACGTCAGTTGAGGTTTCAAGCTTTATCACAGATCCATCTTGATAAAAATTATGAAACCTTTGGAACGGGTGGTCGTTCCAAAACAGAGTTGTGGTCACTCGGGCTGATCGGTATTTTCCTGCTGCTGGTAGCATGTATCAATTTTATTAATCTGACTACTGCACAATCGGTTAACCGCGCAAAGGAGATCGGTGTCAGGAAAGTATTGGGAGGGAACCGCTCCCAGCTCATGCGTCAATTCCTGCAGGAAACGGCTCTCGTTACTTTCATTTCTGTATTAATTGGTTGTTTACTTGTATGGGTCTTTCTTCCGTTGTTGAATAGCCTGATGAAGAAAGATCTTTCTCTGGATTTGATCCGGCACCCGATGATCCTGGTATACCTGCTGGTGACAGGAACCATTGTTACATTACTCGCGGGCGTTTATCCCGCACTGGTATTGTCCGGGTTCAAACCAATGATGGCATTCAAAAGCAAAGTAAAAGCAGAATCAAAGAGTGGTATTTCATTAAGAAGGGGATTGGTGGTGTTCCAGTTTGTGATCGCACAATTGCTCATCATCGGAACGATCGTGGTGGTAAAACAAATGAACTACTTCAGCAATCAACCGATGGGCTTTGATAAAGAAGGAGTGGTACTGATCAATCTGCCGAGTGACAGCACATTGAAGACGCGTTACCCGGCATTAAAATCACAGATGTCGCATATAGCGGGCGTCAGCAATGTGAGCCTGTGCATGGAAGCGCCGACAAGTGACTGGGCCTGGACCACCGGTTTTACTTATGAAAACGAAGTAAAGGAAAAAGATTATCTAGTGGCTTGTCAGTTTGCTGATACAAGTTATTTCGCCACATTCGGCGTTCCGCTTGTCGCCGGCCGGGCGCCTTATGAAAGTGATACGGTAAGGGAGGTGGTGGTGAACGAACTTTTTGTAAAAAAGCTTGGCTTCAGTAACCCACAGGATGTAATCGGCAAACGCATTAAGCTGAAGGGCTGGGCTCAGCAGGTACCTGTTGTAGGTATAATGAAAGATTATAATAATAAATCACTCCGGGACGCGATCCTTCCTACGGTGGTGTCCACGAATTATGATGCTTACGAATGGCTGGCAGTGAAAATGAAGACAGAAACCATGACAGGTACGCTCGCAGACGTAAGAAAATTGTTTACTGGTTTTTACCCAACTTATATGTATGATCCGCTCTTCCTCGATGAGCGTATTGGTCGCTTTTATGAGAATGAAAATGTGACTGCACAGTTATTTAAAATATTCTCCTTTCTTGCAATATTGATCTCCTGTCTCGGTTTGTACGGGCTGGTATCTTTTATGGCTGTACAAAAAACAAAAGAAGTGGGTATACGCAAAGTGCTGGGAGCTTCTGTGCAAAGTATCGTATACATGTTCTCCAGGGAATTTACAGTACTGATCCTGGTGGCGTTTGTGATCTCGTCACCAATTGCCTATTATTTTATGAATAACTGGCTGGGGGGCTTTTATTATCACACCTCCATTGGTATGGGTGTATTCCTGCTGGCGATCATCGGTTCGGTGTTCATTGCATGGATCACCGTGGGATACAAAGCGGTGAAGGCGGCGTTGGTGAGTCCGGTGAAGAGTTTGAAATCCGAGTAGGGTGGAAAAGGTTTGAGAGGTTTGAGAAGTTTGATAAGTTTGGGAGGTTTGGAAGGTTGCTACTGCGGTCTGAGAGATTTAGGTATATACCCTTTCAACTTCTCATACGATGAGCCTTAAGGTTTCGGCCCCGCGGAGGCAACCTCTGGAACCTATTAAACCTATTAAACCTCTGAAACTTCCTGTACCTCCCACCTGCACATCCTCTGCGATACATCCCTCAATACCCCGCTCGTTCCCATATACAATAACATCAATGGAAAGATCTTGAACAATCCTCTCTTGGTCGAATGATCGATGTCCAGCAGCGGCAATAAATATCCCAATACCGGCATGCCGAGGTACACTACGATCACCGCAAAAAGCCAGTTACGCGAGTTCTTATTCATGCGGTAATTGAATAACAGGTCTGCAATCAGAACCATTAAGAAAATGTAGAAGAAATAGGCATAATAACCCGGTTTTTCATTGCTGAAAATAAGCTGCCTGTTCATGGCGCAGAGCCGGTCCCATAAAGGACGCAGGTTGGTGAGATCTGGGTTCACCAGGCCCTGTACATCATATTTTACCGGCAGGTAATAATTGAAATATAAAGTGATCGATAATACGTAAAGTACAACTGCGGGCACAAAGAACCAGGCGCCTAACATGATCAGTTTTTTGAAACTATCCCTGTTTTTTATATGATGTACGAGGATGACCGGGGCCGCCAGCCCCGCAAGTATCAGCGTCTCTGAACGGATGTATACTGCGATTCCCATCAATAAGCCGGACAATGCAAAGTAATTGGTTCGTCGTCTTTTAAAATATTCAATAAGAAAGTAAAAAGAAAGAAAGAAGAATATCGCATTGCTGTAATCAAACAGAACCATGAATGTATATGCATACATCTCGGGGATGGCTACAAACATGATCAGCAGTAACCCCGCAAGAATCCGGTGCAGATAACGGCATAAAGCATGGTAAAGAAAGACCAGCGCGCAGATAAAAACCGTACTGAGCCAGAGCTGTCCAAAAGTAAATCCAGCGTATTTATAGATGATCTGCAGTGAGGTGATGAAGGGCGGCTTGAACTGGTTATTCGTTGTCTCCAGGTTTACGTCAAACACAGAATTGATCATGGTCTTTTCGCGCACCGCATATTCTGCGATCACCTCTGCGCCGGATGTAAGATCTCTTGGCGTTGGAGGCAGATAAAAACATCTCCACACGCTTAACGCCACAATAAAGAACAGGCAGATAAATACGGGCCATTCATAAACGTAAACCCTGAATTTGTTTTTGCTGAGCTGTTGTCTGAGCAATAGCCAATTCTTTTTGAAATGAATATTCAGCCATATACAAACAGCAAGCAACGATAAAAATATGTTCACTTCGGTCAGCGATAGCCTGATCAATTCAAGCAAAAAAGGAATGAAAGAAAAAACAGCAATGCCTGATAATAATGACAGGGAAAGGTAAAGCCCGGTTTTTATCTTTATTTTAAAGAAGCCCAGCAAGCCAAAACCGGTGAAGAATTGGACCAGGGTCAGCAATAATATCATCAGGATATTCATCATAATTCCACTCCATATTTTTTGAATGATGAAATGGTATCCTGCAAAGCGCGCTTGTCCACTCCTGATCCGATCAGTATATTGCTGTCTCTTACATGCACAAATAAAGAAGCATTGATCGCCTCTTTGCTGTCAGCCCAAACTGTTTTTATTCCCGTAAAATAATAGAAGACTGCGGGTTCGGGTACATGATACTTCAAGCCTGCGTGAGTAAAGTAATTGGTAGGTGGCATGAGTATTAATTGATCCTGCTGCCCGTTCTTTCGCAGGTTTTTGGCAATGGAGACTGAATAATTGTATTCAGTGCCAAACCGTTTGGAGAGCCTTGTGCTCTTATCCATGTGTTTGGTTTGATTGGGAAACTCCTGCCCGTAGCCGATCAGTTTAACTGCCCATTCCCTGTTTTCCGGAAGGAAAAAGAAACCGGCAAGCAATACCACTGACAATGCAGTCAGTAAAAGCTGTTTCTTGCGCATGGCGCAAATATAGCAATGAAGGAGAATGATCCCTCGGATCAGAATGCTTCGCAGATATTGATCACGATGGCCTGGTAGCCTTTACTGAAGCCATAATCGATTCCGAGGTTGGTGCCAGACACTTTACTGCATTTGATCCTGATGCCTGCACCGGCTGCGGGATGCCAGTCGCGGAACAGCGACTTATTGCCACTGACCGTGTTCGTATTTGCAAATACCACGAATCCGAGCAGTCCGTTATTGGTGATGTCACGGCGATACTCCGCTTCCAGATACAATAAAGTTTTTCCTCTGTACCGGTTCTGATCAATGCCGCGGGCAGAACGGTTGTAGGCATCCCAGCCGGTACTGGGCAGATCGAGATAAGGCGCGCCATTGTTCAGCACTTTCCAGAAATAAGACCAGAGGGCCAGTGTGTTCTGTTGTGTTGGCTTGGCGGGGTTCATGGAAATATATTTCCTTACATCAAGATAGACCGAATGCCAGGGCTGCTGATTGCCGAGAAAACCCGGATTGACGCGGTAGGACAGGTTTGCATAAAACCCCGGTAACGGGTTGATCAGGTTAAGTCTTGTATCATATACAGCATTAAAGGTAATACCCGAAGCCAGGGAATGACTGTTGGTGCCGAATGGATAACCAGTGAATGATTTCAGGTCATAGACACTATCATTCGTTTCTATACCGAAACGATAATCGAGATTATAGCCGACCCCGGCAAAGAAATGTGGTTTGATGCGTTTCAATGCAGTCTGATAAAACCGGATGTATTTGTAATCTACCATGATCTTGCGGTCGTTATCACGCGTGCTACCCGTACTCCAGGTGTTTTGCGGGTAAACCAGAAAACGCATATCGCCCTGTATGTTCCAGGTATTACGGGGTAACCATATGCTGGTGCGGAGCGGCAATCCAAACCTGCCTTTGAAATTCCAGTAGGGGGCAAAGGTGGCGCTGGATTTATTGGTCGTTTTTTTTGGCCCCAGGTAGATGCCTGCCGTGGTGCTGGTCACCAGCGCGCGACCGGTTCCGCCGGGTGCATTGCTGAATGGCAGCAGGGAAAAGTAAACCTTCCGTTCACGGTCTTCCTTGATCTTCTTTGGGCTGATATGAAACAGTTTTTTGGCCACATCGACAAGATCCATCTGCTCCGAAGTATCCGTGATCGGCTTGTTCTGCGGGATCGCGTTCGGTGCTGTTTGGGCTTTTGCCAGCGACGGTATGATGCTCAGGAAAATGATCAGTCTCTTCATCCTCAGGTTCAAGATTTGATTGTGGCTTTATTTATTTGATTTAAGACAAAAAAAGAGCCATGGACAATCTGGTGTGTGTAAACATACGTTTCTTTGATAAATAGCAGGTATAGTTGAGAAAGATGAAATGTTTAGGGGCGGAATGGGGAAAAAAATGGACGAATGCGGGTGTCAGGGGCTGCGGATAGCTGATCAGGGAAGAGGCATCGCAGGACTCGCTGCCAGTGGTGAACGTGAATCTTCCCGGTAAAGGGAGTAATTGGTTTACGATAGGTTCAGGAAATTTCGTTAATGAGTTTATTTCCGCAGTACGTACCCGTTTCCCTTCCGGATGATAGATATACTCTATCGGCTTAGTGGAATTCCCGGATTTGTATACCGGAATTACGGTATTCTTTGTGTTTGATTAAATAATCGAATTATTACGGGTGTCAGATATCAACCGGAGATAGTATATTTAACCCAGTGTCGCTTAGCTGAACAATACCGGACACCGGTCTTTGATCTTCGCTTTCAACGGCAAGCAGAGTAACAGAATCACAGGATGAAAAAACGTAAACTGGTTTTGGGGGTCGTCGGTGCGCTGATGATGTTGGTTTGTACCTTTTTCCTCGCCTTTTATACTCTCAGGGATTATTATGTGGCCCAACGCGGAGCGAAAGTGCAGGGGCGGGTGGTGAACAATAGCAGCGTTTGTAAAAAATGGAACAAATTTGTGGCTGTAGAATATGCCCGGAACCTGTTTGAGATCCGGTTGTACGGCCCTGATTGCCGCGCGGCCGAATTCCGGCCCAATCAACTCATTAACCTCCGCAGCGCTGATGGCGGCAAGCTGGTCGTACTTGAGTCGAATAGGTATACGATCAGGGCCTGCTTTATGGTCGCCGTTTTCCTTCTATCGATGGTCGTAAACATCCTGATGTACAATCAGTACAGATTCTGGAAGCGCTCGCTTGCAAAAGCATAAACTTGCCGAATGGTATGAATTTCGCAACTTCGGGGTCGTGAATACCCAAACAACTTCTGAGATCATCATCGTGGGCGCCGGCGCGGCGGGATTAATGGCCGCAAAACAACTGGCTCTTCATCACGCTGTAACCATACTTGAAGCCCGCGCAGAACCGGGCGGCCGCATCCGCACAATTTATCGGCCGGGAAAAAAGCATATCGAACCGGGCGCAGAGTTTGTTCACGGAAAACTGCCCATTACACTTGACCTGATCAGACAGGCCGGGTTGACCTATTCACCTGCGCAGGGAAATTTCTACCAGGTAAAGGATGGAAACTGGGAGCTATCCGAGGGAATGATCGAAGGCTGGGATGAATTGATGGAAAAAATGCAGCAGGAAAAAGATGATATGACCATGCTGGCTTTTTTGCAGAAACATTATTCGGATGAAAAGCATTTTTTGCTCCGCAAACATATCACGCGTTTTGCAGAAGGATTTGACCTGGCTGATATCAGCCGCGTAAGCCTGAAATCTTTACTGGAAGAATGGATGAATGAAACGGATGATAACTTTCGTATTGACACCGGTTATATGCCGCTGATCCGCTTCCTGGAAAAAGAATGCATCAGGCTTGGCTGCAAGATCGTTTATAATTCACCGGTCAGGCTGATCGAATGGAGAGAAAGTGCCGTAAAAGCCTATAAAGATCCTGATACGTTTTATGAAGCGGAAAAAATACTGATCACCATTCCGCTTGGTTTGCTGCAAAGCCGCGAGGCCGTGGACGCTATCCGTTTTGTTCCCACAATCGATCCTTATCTCGATGCGGCTCAGGAAATGGGCTACGGCAGCGTGATCAAATTCGTGCTCGATTTTAATCAACCTTTTTGGCAGAACAAGCAACCGGATGCAGGGTTTATCATCAGTGAAGAACAGGTACCGACATGGTGGGTGCAACAGCCAGGCGATACCCTGTTGACAGGCTGGCTTGGTGGCTCCCCGGCCGACGAACTCATCAATGCGGGAAACGATCAGCTGCTCTCACTGGCCCTACACTCTCTTTCTGGTATATTCCAATTAAGCTATGCCGAAATCCAGGGAATGCTTTTGGAATCGCATGTATTCAACTGGGCGCATGATGAATGGGCCGACGGAGGTTACAGTTATACTACGCCGGCGAGTGCTGCCGCATTGAAATTATTCAACACACCACCCGGCAATACGATCTTTTTTGGCGGTGAGGCTTTTTATGAGGGAAAATCTCCGGGAACAGTTGAGGCAGCTTTGAGCAACGGAATGGCGGTGGCAGAAAAAATTCGTAAAAGCATAAAGTAGCCAGGTCCGAAACGTAAAAGACCGGATGCTGCTTGTGATCATTATCCGGAAGTTTTCAATTTTCAAATTGAGTTTGTCCGACTTCATTTTTCTGCTACAGCTTGCTATGCCAGGTTTTGTCAATACCGGATAGGCAAGATGTTCAACCTGCCGCATTTGTTCCTGATGGGCCTACTCATGGCTTAACCATTATCCTGCTTTTGCTATCGCTCAGTTATTTTGTTCGCCGGCTTTTAATGCTTTCCGAAGTGTCGATATATCTATGCCGGTATTTTTACTGACTTCAAGAATATCATAACCGTTATCTAATAGTGTTTTTGCAATTCTTAAAGCAGTTACAAGCTCACCTTCAATACGGCCTCTGAGTACACCTCTCCTTTCGCCTCTTCTTTCACCTCTTCTTTCGCCTCTTTTTTCACCTATTCTTTCTCCTTTGGCTAAGCCTTCAGTTACGCCCTGCTGATAACGCAGGTCTTTTTTAATGTCAAAATGTATAGGCATGTTTTTCCTGTTCTAAAGCCTGTTTGTGAATATGCACTTTGTAGTCAAGTTACCTTGTATCGATCAATTATTTGACCCACTGTCTTTTAGTGCTTTCCGAAGTTCCGATATGTCTATGCCGGTATTCTTACTGACTTCAATAATATCATAGCCGTTATCTAGTAGTGTTTTTGCAATTCTTAAAGCAGTTACAAGCCCACCTTCAATACGGCCTCTGCGTACACCTCTTCTTTCTCCTTTGGCTAAGCCTTCGGTTACGCCCTGCTGATAACGCAAGTCTTTTTTAATGTCAAAATGTACAGGCATATTTTTTTCCTCCTCTAAGATTTGTTCCTGAATGAATTTGCTTCTTAGTTGACTCACGATCTCCAGCTCTTTTACCCGGTCTTTCAACTCTGCCGGTGAGTGAGGCAATAACTCATGCAACCTAGCTAATATTTTTTGAATAATTATTCGACTATCCTCCATCTTGTATGAGCCTAAAATCGCAAGGACTGTTTCCCGTGCCTTGTCAGATTTTAAAAATAATTCAGCGTCAATTTTTCTGATATCCATCACCTCACATCGATAATAGTTATCATTAAATGACACCGTATCGTCCATTTTCATCGGCTTTTCGCCGATATAGATCACCATTCCAATAACATTCGCATTGTATTTCAGGTGAAGCATAAAGTCATACGATGCCATCCTTTTAGCCATATTCCGGTCATTGCCTTTTTGGAATTCGAGATGAAAAATGAACTCCTCTTCACCTTTTGCCTCTATTCTTAATACGGCATCAGCTTCCTGCTCTTTTATATGCTGACGCATTGTATTGGGCAACGCCACCGCCGTGGATTTCAGCCCAGGAAAAAAATGATGTAACAGAACATGGCTCAGGTTCTCAAAACTCTCCCGTAGGATCTTGTCATACACCTTATCGCCGTTTCTCCGCTTCTTCATATTGCTAAGCTAAATACGGAGAAGCCCAGGCGTATGGGATTTTCAACAGGAAATAATGTTTTTTTCTGTTGTTGTTTTGATCTTTTTACCGGGAAGATACATGACCTTCAGAGCGATCGCGATCATTTAAAACTAGCAGGGTTTTCAAAAATTTCCTGGATTTAGTTTTGACTTTGAAACACTGCAACAGGAAACAGCCTGAACAAGTCTTTCACTTCCCACTTTCTTCCCGTCAAAATCTCTCCGGTAAAGATATTCTTCCAATTGACGGGCGCGTCAGCAGGTAGTTCAATTACTGCAGTGATCTCAGGCTGCGCAGCAATAGCTAACGGCAATACGATCAACACCCATTGTTCCTGCAAGCGCCGGACAAACGCGATCACATTTCTTTCTCTGTCCACCGGGTATACCGGAATGTATTCGCCTTTTATAAATAACGAAGGGAATTGCTTGCGCAACTCAAGGATCTCTTTTGTAACGAACATTTTTTGCGTGCCAAGTAAATAATGTTCGTTCGCCCAATGTAAAAGCTCCTGCGGGTCCTGTTGTTCTTTTTCATTGAGCTGATGCAATAATTCATTTCGCAACTTATAGTTAACGGGGCGGCGGTTATCGGGATCCACATAACTCAGATCCCAAAGTTCGCATCCCTGGTATATATCAGGGATGCCGGGGGCTGTCGTCTTGATGATCACCTGCACCATGGTATAGATGTTTGCATAACGAAGAATGCTTGCAACGAACGGCATCATCGTAGAAAGGAAAGATTGATCCGGATCGAGAAGCTGATCTATGAATGCAGAACAGGCTTCTTCATAATCCAGGTTCGGTTCTACATGATCACTCATGAACTTCGATTCACGCAGCGCTTTGATCACATACCTTTTAGTGCGATCTCTGAATTCATCTGTCAGTTCCAGATCCTCCGGGAAACCACCCATGATGGCCTGGTAAATAAAGTATTCATCGTTTACGATCGGCGCTTTTACGCCGATAGCGATCTTCTTCAGCGGATCATTCCGCTCCATCCATTTTTTTACAAGTGCGATCCACTGCTCCGCCATTTCACTGATAATGTTGATGCGGATACGATTGTCTTCTCCACGCTTTGTATCATGCGTGGAGGTACAGTTGAACGACATAGGATTCTGCCTTTGCCGCTGTTGCATTTTATCGTGAAATGTCTGGATATCGATCCCCAGCACACAGGGTTCATCTCCCACTTCATTATGTGAGATCAATACATTGTAACGATAGAATGTTGTATCCTCAACACCTTTTGCCGCTAACGGCCCGGTGAACTGCATCAGCCGCTGTACAAACGTCAGCCTGTTCGCCGTCTTTATCGGATCTTCATGCGGTTTGAAAAGATCATACAATACACTTAGTTCATACCGGAGCGCCGGATATCTTTCTTTTGCAATCTCAAGTGCCATATCCACCAACCGCTGATCATTTTCTTCCAGCGGAAAATCTTCGATATACGCCCGGTACACGGGATATGCGGCCATCAGTACACCCAGCGCCATTTTGAGGTTTGTGATCTTGATCTCTTCGTCTTCCACCAGATTTAGTGAAAGAAGAAGACGGAGAAGATTGTCCCACTCGCCATTCAGATACGTATCAAGATTTGATAGTTTATTGTCAAACACGATCGTGTCATAATCCCTGAACTCTGGCACCAGTTGCTGGTAGAATCGCAACAATTTATCCGAGCCCCGGTTATCCGTGATCAGCTGGTTGATATAAGAAAGAAATTCATAGCCACTTGTACCTTGTATATCAAATGAACCCGGTAGCTCTTCCTTTACATCCAGTATTTTCTCTACAATGATATAGCAGTCCTTTCCAAATACAGAACGAAGCCGATCGATATAAGCTCTTGGATTTTTTAATCCATCGATATGATCTATACGTAATCCCTGTATGTATCCTTTTTCGTACATGCCATGTGTGTACCGGTGATAATCATAAAAAACCTGTTCATCTTCCATGCATAAACAGATCAATCCATTTACATTAAAAAAGCGCCGGTAATTTATCTGCGTATGTGAAATGATATGATGACATAAAACATAATGTTGCGCGGAAAGGATCTGCATCAGCAACGGTATATCTTTATTGAGCTCATTTAACCTTGAGTTGATACAGTCTGTACCGCTTTGCAGTTCATTCAGCAAGGCTGTCTTCATATTATTCCAGTGATCAACTTCGATATTGTTGTTGTTGATCAGCGCGCTGATGGATGCATTGACGTGATTTCCTTCTTCACCAAAACAGCCGGACAGCAGCAATGGATATGTTTCGATATTTACCGGGTAATGATTTTCATAATAGCAGATAAAGAATCCTTCGGTTTGGAAGGCGAGCCTGATCTCACCCTTTTGCAGGCACTCCTGCAATGAAGCGCCAAGGAAAGGAACCATTAGTTTGTGATGATAAAAGGGATGTTCCCAGTCAATATCAAAATAGTTCGCATACGGTGAGTTGATCCCTCTTTCCAGCACATCTTTCAGCCAAAGATTATTGGTGTCGAAAGCAAGGTGATTGGGTACAATGTCCTGGATCCAGCTCATGCCTTTTTCACGGATCTTCATCGCCAGATTTTCGAGATCTTCTTCAGTTCCCAATTCAGGATTGAGCGCAGCCGGGTTGATGCCGTCATAGCCGTGTGAACTTCCCTTAGCGGGTTGCAGTAACGGTGAGGCGTAGATCGTAGTGATCCCCAGCGCGTTCAGGTAATCAAGGATTGCGGCGAGATGATTAAAGGTGAATTGCGGGTTGAACTGGATACGATAAGTGCCGGACGGTTGGATCATGCCGATGTTTTTCTCCTTTGAGCCAATTAACCTGCCATAATCGGGATCTGTTCATATATGGAATGATTTTTTAGGGATATTTAATGAATTACACTTGCGGTTCTTAGAAACGGTGATACCCTGCCGGTTTCGATGATCGGGTTGATTGCCCTTGCAGGAATTGTGGCGGAATGATCTTACTCACGAAGGGAAAAGGATACACAGTTTGAATATTACTGATGAACTATTTTTTGCAGACCATAGTACTATTGTTTACGGCGGTCTTTTGTACTGCGCAAGACAAGAGGCTTGTACCCGTAGAAAAAATCTCCTGGCATCAGTTGGGCGACAAACGCATCATTGTAAAAACTGCCGTTTACGGAAAAGTAAAAAATACAGCCTTCATCAATCTTCATCATAACGAATATACCTCCCTGCTTGCTGCGAAAAATGTACTGGCAGCGTGTGGAGGAATACTGATCAATATTGAAAATAATAACGAACGCTTCATCAGTTTTTCGATGAACGGACGCATTTACCGGTTTGATCCCAACCGCATCTTTACAGAGGCGGGAATCAAGGAGACGTTAAGACTGCTCAATAAGAGTATATCGCCAGCAGCAACCAAAGCTGTAAGACGGTTTGCTTCGTTTATGAAAGCAAAGATACCTTCAACTGCAAAAACCATCGTTGCATTGCATAATAATGAGGATGGTGATCTTTCTATAGACAGTTATACAGGCGACGGTGATCTGCGGAAGGAAGCGCAAAGCGTTCATCAGTCGGATCAGCATGATGCAGATAATTTTTTCCTGACAACAAGCGCGGCCATTTTCAGGAAAATGAAAAAGTCAGGCTATAATGTCGTGCTCCAGCACAATAAAAAAGCGACCGATGATGGTTCGCTAAGTGTGTATTATGGCCGCAAAAAGAAGACCTATGTGAACGTGGAAGCCGAACTGGGACGTCTTACGGATCAGCAGCAGATGCTTAATGTATTGATCAATGCAGTCAGCAGATGAACTTCTAAAAAGCACGCTGTCTGAACTTCCCCCGCTTTTTTCCCGCATCAGGTTTGGCGAAATATCAAAGTTCCTCTTTCAGAATTGTCGATATTTCGTTGAAGCATAAGTCGCTTTTTCTTCTATTTATTTGAAAAACAAATTTTTGCAAATATGGCATAACGCTTGGATATCCGGCATGATTCAATACCGTTTTATGACATCTGCCACTTCTTCGCTAAACCAGAACATCTATGGCGCTGCTGCCGGTGCGGCAACATTCGAAATGCATATGCTCGAATGGCTTTTTCAACATCGTCGGGATCCGGTAGTACGGCTAAGAAACTATGAAATGATCTGGGTGAAATCTGGCCGTGGCCACCTGATCATAGATCATGTGGAAATGGAACTTTTACCCGGCAATGTGTATCTGCTCCGTCCGGGACAGTACCGAAGTCTTCAGCCAGTGCAGGGCATGGAGGGATACTATCTGTCTCTGGAACCGGACTTCTTTCATTTGTCTGGATCGGAAGCTTTGCTGTTGCTGAATAATGGTTGCAATGCATTCGAAGGTCCGCTTGTGATCAAAACTGATGAGGAAGTGCGCGTAGAAGCAGAGGATATATTGATGAAGATAAGACGTGAGTTTACGTATTACGGAAGTACACGGCAGGGGATTTTGAAAGGATTATTCAGGATCTTCATTCTTTATCTCTCTCAAAAAATGGATCAGGTGACCATGCGGATCGCATCGGGAGCGGAAAAGGATCTGGTGAGCAGGTTTATGGATTCGCTGAAAAAGCATTTTAGTACAAAGAAAATGGTGTCGGACTATGCAGATGAATTTTGTGTTACACCCGGCCATCTGAACCGAATTGTAAAAAAGATTTCCGGTTTCCCTGTGAGTTATCATATACAGCAGCAGATCGTGCTGGAGGCAAAACGACTGGCCTATTATTCAGATCGCAGCATGAAGGAGATCGCATATTTGCTGGGGTTTGAAGATCTGGCGCATTTCAGTAAATTCTTCAAGAATAATTCGGGAATGAATTTTTCAAATTTCAAAAAAATGACGGCTGGCATGTAGCAGCCATTTATCGCTTCCGATATGGCAGGATGCCAGGGTGTAGTGACCGGTCGACAACCGGCAGTCAGGACACCCGGTGAAAATGTGTTTTCCCGGTTGACGGCTTCAGACACAATGATGACAGCATTACAGTAGCTACATTCCGCAATTGATACATTTTAACAATCGATATATACGGGCGTGTTCTATTTTTATCCAATAACAAGCCTTTACAATGTCACGCGCCACCATTCTGTCTCTTTTAATCCTTCTCAGTGTTTGCTGCTATTCACAAAAATCCTCTGTATTTATTTCAGCTGAAGCCGGTTGGTCGGATGATCATTATAAGATGGACGATCCTGGCGGTCGCTTTCTGTCGCCTGACCTTGGTTCGGGATATTTTGGGATTACGGTAAGAAAGCTATTGTCTTCACATTTTTATGTGGAAGGCGGGGTCTACACCAGGGAATATCACCAGGGAGTTAGGCTTGGCAGCGAATTTTCCACATCGGGAACGGGAAGACGATTTGCGCAGGTACCCATGCGTATTGGCGGAAGATGGTCATTTTTCAATGATCGTATTGCTGTCAGACCTGCAGGCGGTTTGATCTTTAATGTTACAGGAAAATACGATGGCGGTGGTTCGCTTGGATCGGTCGGTTATCAGAACGGCGACAGAGTGGAATATTCATATAAAACGCTTTACCAGACTGATGCTTTTTTTCTGGCAAATACAAATCTCACACTGGAGTGCAGGGTAGGGAAGAAATTCTACCTGGGTTTATCTGCTTCCTATAACTGGGGGTTGCAAAAGATCCAATTGCAGCAAATAGAATATACAGTGAATGGAGGTCCTGTAATGAACGCCACTGCGTCTACGAAGGGAGGATATAATTCAATCACGGGCACATTTTCCTATCGTTTTGGAAATTGACCCGGAGAACGCCGCTGTCGCAAACCGCCCGTTCAATGTCATGAATACACCACAATAGTTCGGCAGGCAGGACTTATGTTTGCATTATCAAAACAATAACGATAAAACAAACATTTATGGAAACCGCAACAAAGAACTTCATTACAGTCGATACAATTGTGAACGCCCCCGTATCTAAAGTTTGGGAGTCATGGAATAAACCCGAACATATCACCAAATGGTGTGCAGCATCAGACGACTGGCATGCACCTGCTGCCACAAATGATCTCCGTGAAGGTGGAAGTTTTTCTACAACCATGGCCGCGAAAGACGGCAGCTTCAGCTTTGATTTTGGCGGTGTGTATGATGTGGTCAGGCAAAATGAACTGATCAAATACACCATGGGTGACGGACGAAAAGTGGAGATCATCTTCACCAGTGAAGGTAATCAGACCAAAGTGGTAGAGACATTCGAAGCGGAGACACAGCATTCACTCGATATGCAAAGAGGCGGCTGGCAGGCAATACTGGATAATTTTAAAAAATATACAGAGTCATTGTAAACCGACGCGGGTTTACGGGAGAAGAACGGTCATGGTACAGTGTATCATGACCGTTTTAATTATCTATACAATGCGGTGAAATGGATTGATGATGCGTAACCGAGGTGGTGTAATATTTGTGACGTATTTTTGCGCTGGAAGAAAGCTCAATAATTCAGATGGTGAAAAGTTTTACGCGGCAGTTTATTATATGTATTATCATGTTCATGGGAATAGCAAATCATGCATTCTCTCAATTCAATGATAGTGTGAATTACTACCTGAAGTATGCTGCGACGGGTACCTATAATAAGACAAATGATGGCCGCTCTTATATTTTTAATAATGGTGTTTCGTTCACCATGAATAAAAAGAAAGCCACGCTTAATAGTTCCAACAGTTGGATCTATGGTAAATCCAATAGCAATCTTACCAATAACGATTTCTCCTCCGCTTTGAATTTTGATCTGCTCAAGAATATGCAGCGTCTTTATTACTGGGGATTGGGAACCTATACCACGAGTTATTCATTAAAGATCAATCATCAGTTCCAGGGGGGAATTGGTATTGGTTATAATATCTTCAATCGTAAAGACCTTGAGCTGGTAGTAAGCAACGGCGTTTTGTATGAAACCAATAACCTGGAACTGGCTCCCCAGGTGAGGGACAAATACAACACCTTCCGTAATTCACTTCGGATAAAATTTCACCTAACCATTAAAGATCTCATTGTGCTTGATACATGGGATTACTGGCAGCCCTCACTGGCAAATTTTGATGACTACATTATCAGATCATCAAGCACACTTACGCTTAAGCTGCGGAAATGGCTGGGGATCACAACTTCGCTGAATTATAACAGGCTTTCAAGAACGAACAGGGAAAATCTGTTGTTGAATTTCGGACTTACGGCGGAAACGTATTTCTGAGGGAGGTTCCAGGAGTTTCAGAGGTTTGGGAGGTTTGAGAAGTTTCAGAAGTTTCATAGGTTTAATAGGTTTCATAGGTTTAAGAGGTTGGCTTCGCGCGCGACGCTTGGGTTTTAAAAGTTGAAACTTAACACCACTTAATTGAACTTTATTTATCAGGAATTGCAATTTTCCGATACTATGAACCTCCCAAACCTCCCAAACCTCCGAAACTTCTCAAACCTCTCAAACTTCTCAAACTTCTCAAACCTCTGGAACTCCTGGAACCTCTGAAACTCCTCGAACCTTGAGCAGACCTTCACTCCCGTCCATACAACGCCGCCTTCAACCCCTCCGCCGCGTGCTTCACGGCTTCCTGCCAATGTTCCGCAGCTTTTCCATCTGCGCCATCAGAGATGTATTTTAAGCACAGGAACGGGATGTTCTCCTGTTTGGCGATCCACGCGATGGTATAGGCTTCCATGTCGATTACATTGTATTGTGTTACGCGATGGTCAACTTCAAAACTGTCGCCGCTGCCGCAGATGCCTTGTGGTAAGTGTCCGAGGGAGAAGCCATGCTCGAGTACGATCGGGTCAGTAGAGAAAGGCGTCTGGTATTTCTCAAAGCCTAATGCGGTTACATCCATATCGCGCTGAATGAATTTGGTACAGCAGACCACTTCTCCACGGGAAAATGTATTACTTCCCGCTGAGCCAAGGTTGATGATCATAGCAGGTTTTTTCTCTCCAATTCTTTTTAACAGCGTATAGGAAGTGTGCAATTTGCCGACGCCGGTGAACAGCGCTTCGGTATGCGTGAATGCGGTGGAAGCTTCTACTTCCAGGGCGAATACATACAGGGCACTGTCGAGCAGTATGGGATCAAGAACGGTTGATTGTTCCAAGTGGATTGATTTTTTGCAAAGTAACACTTAATTCAATGCGCAGGTTGCAGCCTATAAAAGATCGTATCTCCTCAACTGGGGTTCCCATAACGAAGAATATAAAAAAAGGAACAAAGCTGAATTTTGTTCCTTGATCTTGAAAAGCGGAAGCCGTTTTTCAATTGCTATTTATATACTGTTGCGAAATGAAGCTACTGAAGTAAGTTAGGTTCTATTTTCCTGCCTAATTAACCCAACTTGCTAGTTATAATCCCAGGCCGTTCGATGGCCGATGACCGATGGCTGATGGCCGGTGTCCTCCCTTTCGGCTGAAGGTCCTTCATCTTATCGAGCATTTCATCGCTCTATTACCGGGTTATGCTCCTTCTATGGCGTTAAGTCGACCATCAGCCATCGGTCATCGGCCATCGAACGACTGTAGGGTCATAACTGGCAAGTTGGATTAATTACGCATTGGAAAACCAATGCCCAGTTTGATTCCCACGGAATTCATATTCTCAATACCCCCTTTATTATATGGAATATAATTATAGTAAGCGCCAAGATTCACACCAGTTAACGATTCTTTTCCGAAAGGGATAAATACGCCTACTTCCGGTCTTGCTGCAAAGCTGAAGCGGTTCGTGTTATCATTCGTATACTCGCCAAGGTATTGCTGGTTAACAATGAACTGACCACCTACACCAGCCAGTGCATAAGGACGGATGGTTCCTGTTTGCATAAAATCATATCTCACCGTCGCGAGAAACGGAACCTGCTGTACCGAATTGGAAACAACTGCGGAAATATCACTTCCATCGCTCTGCTTGTATACCTGGCGTGGATATTTTTCATAAAAGTTCTGATAGCCGCTTGTAAGACCGACAGATACTTTTGAGCTGAGGCCATAAAGAATGTTTACATCCACTCCTCGGAAAGATGTTTTAGAGACAACATTATCTTTAAAACTTCCCATCGGTATCGCAACAGAATAACTTGCTGTAGCTCTGAGTTCGCCCTGCTGAGCTTGGCTGCCTGCTGCAGCAAAAAGCAATGCAGATAGCAGCATATATTTATATGATCGCATGAGTGACAAATTTGAATTAGTTACGGGTTAAATAAGATGATTGATCAAAAAGCGCCTGCACATTTTTATTGATATTGCCGTCCGAGAAAGTGCCATTCCCCCTGATCAATCCATTCCAAAGAAAGCGGATACTGTTGTTGGACGCGGCATTCTTCACATCAAACATATCGATGGAGACTGCGCCATCTGTAACAGTATAGGTGCCGATGATCCCGGGAAAATAATACCCATAGCCCGGATAACCCCAATAAAATGGATCCCAGTAACCTCCGTACCCGCCCCAATAATCCGGATAACTGTACACTCCGGAATAGTCGTTGTAAACACGGCTGATCGCGATCCCGATATCAGGAGTAGCGCCTGCCTGCACACGTGTATAACCTTTCTGCTGCATTTGTGCCGCCACAGCTTCAATCATCTGTGCATCAAATGCTGTCCGCGTATGTTCCTGCAATTGATTGTTATGTACAACTGCCACAGAATCAGCAATTCTGAAAGTGGCATAAGAAGAAAACGAAACGCTGTCGTTTTTGTTGGTGATATAAAGCCGCGCTTCGTCAGGGGAGAGGTTGTTCAGTGGATCCTTTGCACAACCGGTCATAATCAGTAGCATCACTGCGATGCCGGGCCATAGTCTTTTCATTGTCTGAATGTTTTAAGTAATAAAACATTTCAAACACAATGCCCGATTGTGCGAGAGAAACGTAAAATCGTAATAAGGGAAGGTTAACAGGTTTTAGAGGTTCCAGAGGTTTCAGGAGTTCCAGAGGTTCCAGAAGTTGGGTGCGCTGAAGTTTCGAACTCTTTTTTTTATATAAACCCTAAAACTTTTTAATAGTATTCTAATGAAACGAGTAATTGAAAGATCAATCTCTTGATCTTTCAACGATCCCAACCTCTGGAACCTCTGGAACCTCTGGAACTCCTGAAACCTATCAAACCTATCAGACCTATATGATCCTCCCCTTCACCCTCTCCATAAGCGCCGTCTTATAATTCTCTCCCATAAGGATCTCTGCGCTTACGTTCTTAAGCAGGATGCGGTTTCCTTCGATACCGGTGATGCGGTCGATGGCGATGATAAATGATTTGTGGACACGCATGAACTGACGTTCGGGGAGGCGCTCTTCCAGTTCTTTCATACTGGTATTGACGAGCGTTTTCTTGCCGGCACAGTAGATCGCTACATAGTTTTTCATGCCTTCGATATAGTCGATGTCGGCAAGGTTTATTTTAAGCAGTTTGCCCTTTAGTTCTGTTTTTACGAAAATGTAGTCTTCTTCAGTTTCTTTCGGCTTCTCTGATGGTGACGGATCGCTTATTGCTTTAGCGGCTTTTTGTACGGCTGCCAGAAAGCGCGGAAGGCGGACCGGCTTTAATAAATAATCAACCACATCCAGTTCATATCCTTCGAGTGCGAATTCGCTATAGGCTGTAGTGAGTATCACGCTGGTTTTACCACCAAGTGCTTTGATAAAATCAATACCTGATAATTCCGGCATTTGTATATCGAGGAATACAAGATCTACGGGTTTTGTTGCTACGATCTGCAATGCTTCTATCGGATTGGTAGTAGTCGCTACCAGGTTCAGCATAGGCACCTGCTGAGCGTAGTGCTGCAGGATGTCGATAGCATGCTGCTCGTCGTCTACAATAATACAATTGATCATAAATGATAAATGCTTAAACGGGTTGTATAGAAATCCTGTTCATCATGAATGTCCAGCACGTAATCCTTTCCATAAGCAAGCTCCAGCCGCTTGCGGATATTATCCAGCCCGATACCTGTTGATATTTCCTTGGGGCCGGTTTTCTTTTTATTTCTTGCATAAAAGTAAAGCGTATTGTCGCCGGTCTCCAGTAATAACTCGATCGGATGTTCACTGCTTTTTACATCGCCGTGTTTGAATGCGTTCTCTACGATCGTGATCAGCACAAAAGGGATGATTTTGGTTCCATTGATCACGCCTTTGACGTCAAAATTTACTTTCAGGTTATTGCTGAACCGAAGCTGGTTGATACGGATCACATTTCTTACATGTTCGATCTCATCTTTCAGCATTGCTTTTCCATCCTTGGAAAGATTATCGCTTAACGCGTAGCGCATTATCTCACTTAAAGTAAGAATGCCTTCGGAAAGCTCTGCCGAATACGGGATTGATTTTGCATACAGGTAATTCAATGTATTATGCAAAAAGTGAGGGTTGATCTGTGCCTTCAGGAAATTAAGGTTTGCGTTTGCTTTTTCTATCTCCAGTTCTGTTTTCTGTTTTTCAAGAACATTGCGTTGCTTTTTTGCATCCACCAGGTAAACGATATAGGCTATAAAGAAAGCCAGTGCAGCGAACAGGATAATACTGATCGTATAGGAGAAAACGACGACGCCGGGCGTAAGTTTTTTGGCAAACTCTTCCTGAGATACGCTGGAGATCTTATCGCTTAGCAGAAGATAGAGCAGGTAAGATACTGCCATCAACGCAAAAGTTCCGATGTACTGTATGGCTTTGCCTCTTGTTGAAAGAAGCTTGTAAAACTGGTTCAATGAAAAGTAGAGGAACAGTGAATGGAATACAATGCTCACTGCCGTAAGCAACAGGTAATTCGGGCGGAGATAAGAAGGCCTTGTCTTCATCGCAAGCAAAAAGCCGCTGACGGCAAAATTTATCAGGAAGAATACCGCGTAGATCCCGACCATGATCAGGAACAGCTTGTAAAGTTTGAATCGTTGCTTTTGCATAACCTGATAAAATTAGGGGAAACTGTCTTACCGTGATCCGGTTGTTTGCAGCCTTCTTTGGTTAAAGGAAAAGCGCTGAAAACAGCCAGACCGTTTTCAGCGCTTTGGATAAGTGGTTTTTATAAGTTTACACCATTGCTGCTGGCTGATTGGGTCGCACGTTTGTTTTCTTCATCTGTACCGGTGCTGCGTTGGCGGGCGGCTTTTACCTGGCTGCTGCCAAAACGGTAAGTGAAGTTGAGTTTGAACATGCGGCTTTCAAAACGTACGTTGTTGGTTGTTTGCTGACCGGAGAAATCAGTAGTTCCTCTGAACTTCAGGCTATGGAAAATATCGCTAACTGATGCTTTGATATTGCCTTTGCCATTCCAGATCTTCTTTTGAATGCCTGCATCCGTGCTCCACATACCTTTTGTTTTCAGCATGCCCATCATCAGGGTTGGTGCATAATAGAAGCCGGTGAGTTCGGCTGTCCATGTTTTGGAGAAGGTCAGACTGTTTTGCATAAAGCCGTTGAATCCAAATGCATCCTGGCTAACTGGGCGGTTATCTATATTGGCTTTATAGCTTGAATAGTTGCCTGCAGTGTTAATAATGGCCATGTAATTTCCTTTGCGGATCATATAGCTCAGGTTCAGGTTCAACACTTTTTGAGATGCAAGGTTTCTCAGTGTTACAAAGGATTTGGAAACATCTGTGGTATCTGTTACCTGTGTGAACATGTCTTTAACGATGCTGTAATTCAGGGTGGTGGTCAGTTTGTATTTATAAGTGTGCGTGAGACCAAAACTATTGGTGTATTGAGGTCTCAGGTTGATATTTCCCCTCATGGAATAATATTCGCTCAATCTCAGTTCGAACTGGTTCAATTGCTGATAAGACGGACGGTCGATGCGGCGGCTGTAAGTCACACTTATCTGGCTCATCGGATTTTTGTTGAACGTTATCGCTGCACTTGGGAAAAGATCAGTGTAATGACGTTTGAATGTAGAGTCATAAGGAAGATGATTGCTGCCATCTTTTCTGAACGCGCTGGATGTTCCTTCAATATTTGTATTCTCGCCCCGCAGTCCGGCCTGGATCATAAAACCCTTGAACGGGCGGGAGTAGTTTATATACAGTGCGTTGATGTTTTCTTTATATAAAAAACGGTTGCTCCTGTCAAGGTCTTTCACCAGGTGATCATCATACTGCTGGAAATCATTATCGGTTTTTACATAACCTGCTTTACCTCCGAATTCGATCTTTCCTTTACCCATTGTCTGCTCGTAGTCTGCTTTCATGGAATAGATATCGATTCTCGCAGGAGTGATCATGGTGATCGCGGTGCGGCTCAGCAGGGTCTGACCTGTGGGATCATAATATTCATTTGGTTGTAATTGGTGGCTTTTGATATTGTAGTAACCGTAGTCTGCATTCAGGGAAAGGTTTTTACCTTTTGTACCGGTGCGGGTGAAGTTCAGATTGGCATTGATGTTATCGTTGTTACGTTGATTATTACTTCCCGCAACAAGTATCCTGCTGATCTCGCCGGTTTGTTTACCTGCAATAGGCGTTGTATTGTTGGTTAATAACTCCATGTCGGCAAAATTGCCCGTAACGATCGTTCCGATGGTTGTTTGTTTGTTGACAAAATAATCTGCGCCAACTTTCACATTGTAGCTGGTCATCCGGTTCAGCAAGGTTCCGCGCTGATCAAATACAGAGTCGGGGATAGTGCGATAGGTGTTGAGTGTGGTGATCATTTTTGAGCGATTCACGCCGGCGTTCCCGAATATATTGAGTTTCGAGTTGCGGTGGTTAAGAGAAACGCTTCCGTTGTATTTGGGAAATGTGCCGATATTCCATCCTGCGGAAACGGACCCGTTTGTGCCAAATGCTTTATTCTTTTTAAGAACGATATTGATGATCCCGGCATTACCGGCTGCTTCGTATTTGGCGGACGGGTTAGTGATCAACTGGATTGATTCAACCTGTGATGATTGAATGCTTTTCAGGTATCTTGAGAGGTCTTCACCGGAGAGCGGGCTTGGCCGGCCATCGATGTAGACCTGTACGCCGGTCTTGCCCGCCATGCTGATGTTGTCGTCTTTATCAACCATCACGCCGGGAGATTTGCGCAGCAGCTCAAGCATGTCAGAACCTGTTGCGTTGATCGTTCCTTCTACGTTTACAATTGTTTTATCTGCTTTGATCTCTACCAATGGTTTTACCGCAGTCACCGTTACGCCTTTCATTTCAGAAACGGATTTCTTTATTATAAGATCGGGAACGGAGACATTGGCGGATTCCGCACTGATCGTGTTGGAGAAAGCGGGGGTGTGTCCTGCAAGCGTTGCTTTTACCAGGTATTGTCCCGCCTGTACATCATTGAATTGATATGACCCATCAGCTTTGGAAACTTCCAGTTTTACCACCGATGAATCTTTTGCGCGGAGCAGGCTGATCGTGGCAGATGCTGCGGGGGCGTTCTGCTGGTCATTCACCCGTCCGCTGATGTTTTGGCTGAAAGAGGCTGAAGTGCTCAGAAGCAGCACGGAAAGGATAAAGAGTCTCATAGATAATTTGTTTATGTTAGTGACTTGGTTTCTGTTTGACAGGACAAACGTATAACAGGGCGGGGGCGGGGCGAAAAACGTTCCACCAAACGGGTTATTGGCGGTACGAAACCGGTTTTTCAAACACATAAGGGAGATCCTGCGCCTTTATTTCTTCCCGTCCCCGTCTTATCGTTTATTTATACCGGTAAGATGGGAAGGAAGGGAAGAAATAAAGATTGCCGGTAAAAGAATCTTTCACTGTTAGCCGGAAAAATTTAAGTTTGAAAAAAAACTGCATGTCCTGCCGCTTATTACTGACGATCGCATTATTCATTTGCGGATCTTACGCGTTTTCTCAAAACAGGGATACAATATTTCTTTTGAGGCCTGACCGGGTTTTTGATGGTGAGCAGATGCAGGAGAGATGGGAAGTGCTGGTGCAGGGAAATAAGATCATTGCCGCAGGGAAAGCCGGTTCTTTTTCCGTGCCCTCATCAGCAAAACTTATTTTGTTAAAAGGGCAGACACTTCTCCCTGGATTTATTGAGGGCCATGGTCATCTTTTTCTTCATCCTTACAATGAAGTCAGCTGGAAAGACCAGTTGCTGAAAGAGTCTCGTGCCGAACGGACGATCCGTGCCGCGCAACATGCTGAGGCGACCTTATTAGCCGGCTTTACCACATTCCGGGATCTTGGCACCGAAGGAGTAGGTTATGAAGACGTGGGCTTGAAACAAAGCATCGAGAAAGGTTTGATACCCGGACCGCGGCTGATCATTGCAACGAGGGCAATTGTTGCAACAGGAAGTTATGGTGTAAAAAATGAGATTGCGGAACTCGATCTTCCCCGTGGGGCCGCCGAAGCGGATGGTGTGGAAGGCCTCACGCGGGAGGTGCGTACACAGATCGGCGCCGGTGCTGATGTGATAAAAGTATACGCGGACTATCGCTGGGGCTTGAACGATCAGGCTATGCCGACGTTTACTATCGAAGAGCTAAAAGCTGTGGTCGAAGTGGCAGCTTCCAGCGGCCGCTATGTAGTAGCGCATGCAAGCACAGAAGAAGGAATGCGCAGAGCGATCATCGCCGGTGTACATACCATCGAACATGGTACCAATGGAACTCCGGAGATCTTCAGGATGATGAAGGAAAAAGGTGTTGCACTCTGTCCAACTATATCGGCAGATGAATCGATCAGTACATATAACGGTTGGAAGCCAGGTTCACTTCCTGAACCCGAACGGATCATCCAGAAAAGGAAGATCTTTAAACAAGCACTCGAAGCGGGCGTAACGATCTGCGCTGGTGGTGATGTGGGGGTGTTTACCCATGGAAAGAATTACATAGAACTTGAAAAGATGGTCGAGTATGGAATGAAACCAATGGAGGTGCTGAAAGCTGTTACCAACGGCAATGCGACGATCTTTGGCTGGAGCGGAAAGATCGGCGTCATCAGGAAAGATGCGTTTGCGGACCTGATCGCCGTGCCGGGCAATCCGGCGGAAAATATAAAGGTGATTGAAACGGTGAAGATGGTGATGAAGGGGGGAGTGGTGTGGAGGATGGAGGAGTAGGGTTCCAAGGGTTTTAGGGGTTTGAGAGGTTTGATAGGTTTGGGAAGTTTGGGAGGTTTCATACGTTTAATAGGTTTAATAGGTTTCATAGGTTTGCTTCGCGGACTACATCTTAGGGTTTAAAGTCTTTAACTGCAGGCACCCAAAAATGTATAGATGACCAACTAAAGTGTCGCGTGCGAAGCCAACCTATGAAACCTATTAAACCTATTAAACGTATGAAACTTTCCAAACCTCCCAAACTTCCCAAACCTCTCAAACCCCTGGGACCCCTGAAACCCGTACCCTCAAACCCTACAGCAACCTCTTTATCTCCTCAATCGTCTCCCTGAATCTTTTTTCTTCCATAATGTTCTCCTGCCAGGCCAGATCTCTTTCGATCAGGTCTATCTCGCGGACGATGGTGGACCCGGCTTTGCCTTCTTCCTGTCCGAGAATGAAAACCGTATCTGAAATAGCAGTGGCCGTTTCAATATCATGCGATACGATGATCAGCGTTTTTAATTCATCTGATGTAGAGACCTGCAGCAGGAGTTTTACGATCTTGTCCAGGACTATCACGTCAAGCCCGGAGAAAGGTTCGTCCAGCAATAAGAAATCCGATCCTTTCAGCAATTGCTGAATGATGCTCACCCGTTGCCGCTGACCACCGGAAAGCTGTTGCGGATATTTATGGAGGTGTTCTATCAGATTAAAGTTTTCGGCATAAGCCCTGATCGTTTCTTTTTCTTTTCCTTTTAACAATGGATTCCTGGATGCAGCCTGCATCAGGGAAGTTTGTATCGTTCTCCATTCAAATAAATAATAGTGCTGGAAGATCACGCCCATGTCCCCGGCTTTGACCTTCTTTTTTTCTCTGATCAATACTTCACCGGAGGCGGGCTGCTGAAGGCCGGCCAGTACGCGGAACAGCTGCGTCTTACCGATGCCGCTCCGGCCAACCAGTGAGATCACCTGTCCCTGCTGCATGCCGGGGCGTGTGATGTTCCGTACCGTGAGATTGATATCCCGAAGGATCGGTTTTTTTTCATAAGAAAGATTGACATCTTTCACCTGTAATAGGATCTCTTCTTTACTGAATATTGTCATTGTTATGCTCTTTGAATGTTTGTATAAGGGAATAACCATTTTCTTAATGAACCCAATAGAAGATCAAAACCAAGACCGATCAAAAAGATCACGAACTGTAAAGCCAGTACATTGGTAAGATCATTGTATTTATTGTATTTGATCAGGAGTGTACCAATACCACCTTCACTCATGCTTAAACCTTCCACCAATGTGATCATTAGCCATGCAATCGCAAAGTTCTGCCGCAGGATCTCCAACACCTGGTCAGCTTTTCCAACGATGATCACTTCGTAAAGCGTCTGCCATTTACTGTAGCCAAGCGTTTGACATAATTCATATTCCTGCCGGTTGATATGAACGATCACAGAAAGAAATGAAGTGACAAAAAACGGTACGATGCCAAATACGAGCAATGATAGTTTTAACTGGCTGCCATCATTGGTCAGCAAGGTGAAAATAAAGATCAGGCCGGTAAGTGTCAGGTAACGGCATTTGACAAGGAAGTTGGTAAGACTTCTGAAAAATGGAATGACTGACAGGTAAGCAAAGAACAGCGTGATCATGATCGAATAGAACATTGCCTTCAATGTCAGTCCAAGACTTACCAGCAGGTTGTCAAGGAATGTTTTTGAACCGATCAGCTCAACGAATGCTTTCGCTACTTTTCCTGGTCTTGGGATCAATCCGTTTGAACTGAAATGCCATAGTACAAGGGCCACTACGATCTGTCCGCCAATAAGGATCAGGAGGCTTGTCCTGTTGATCCTTTCAAATGGCTGGAATATTTTTTTGATGGATGTGATCATTGTTTCTTTTTAAGATTCATTTTTAAAACTGGCGGGCATGTTCCTCAGTGGTGCAAATCATGAGATAAGCCACGCCAGTTGTTTATTCAACCGTCCTGTAAGATCCGTTATTCGCCAAGCACGATCTCTACACGTCTGTTCTGACTACGGCCCAGTTCGGTGTTATTGCTCGCAATGGGCTTTGACGCGCCAAAGCCTTTGGCTTCGATACGTGTTTCCTTCAAACCTTTTTTGAGCAGGTATGCTTTAACAGCATTTGCACGTTGCTCAGATAATGGAATATTGGTCTGGTCTGAACCAACATTGTCGGTGTGACCATATATACCCAGTTTCAAACCTTCCGCAACAACAGCCGATTCGAATATCTCATTCAACAGCTTATATGAAGCGGGTTTGATATTGGCCGAACCTGTTTCAAACTCGATGCTGTACGATTTTGATGACACTTCGGATGTGATCTCATTCGCATAGCTTGTCTCGATCGCCTTACCCTGCAGCAATTCCGGGTGATTGGAAATTACCGAGAGCAGGAACGATTTATCCACCGCTTTTTCATAAGGTGTAAAAGCAGGCATCAGTTGCGGATACATTTTCATCATCAGGTTACCGAAGGTGTTGTATACAGCTTTATACCGGTCAACCTTGTCTTCACCAAGCCCGTAGGTATTTGCCATGTCCGAAAGGTTAAAGACTGTTGAACCACCAAGGTTTACTTTGAGACCCAGCACATCTTTCTCTTCAATACCGTTATAGTATTTCAGCCAATAAGCGGCATCCTGTTCCTGGTATACTTCCGCACTTACCTTTGCCGCGAACTCGCGTGCGTCAGTATATGATCTTACCTGGTCGCCGGCCTGTGCCAGCGCGATGATCATGTTCTCGATATCGGTACGGTGATCATACGCCCATTTCTTGATCGCAATGGTCTGATTAGGCATTTGCGAAGCATACTGCTTTGTGTTGGCGATGGTGACAAGACCACCTTTCTTAGAGGCGATATTTACGTCGCCCGGAGTCCAGGTAGCCACACCGTCCACACCAACGGTTGTATCGCGCCCTGTTGTTTTACCATTCACTACCATTCTTCTTTTTTCGGTATAACCGGTGATATACTTGTTGGGTGCATCAAGGAAGTCATTGGCAGCGATCAGGTTGATAGCGGATGGGTCATAGGTGGTTTCATCAGGGTTTACTTTCAAACCATTATCACCAGCCCATTTCAGGAGAATATTGATATCCCCGTCACGCAGTACACCTGCTACGCTTTTACCGATCGCATTATGCGGATCCTGTTTCCAGGATGGTGGTGCCATCACCTGGTCTTCACCATACGATTTACCGTGTGTCACCGGGATGATGATTGGTTGGTATTCGGGGCCAAGAGGCTCCAGCTCCTTTGACAATGAAGTCATAAAAGCAGGCATACCATCACCCATGAAAGTGATCAGCACACCGGGTGTGTTCTGATTGGTTTTGTAATCGCCGGCGAACTTTACCAGGTCAGCCATTTGTTTGTTACAATCATCCTGACGGATATAGGTAATATCGAGTCTGGCTTTGTCAAATAACGATCCTTTCGTTGTTCTCACGCCACCGTTGGCATACATACCCGAGAACTGGCTGTTCCATGCCATACGCTCCCATTTGATCTCCAGGCCGCCATTTACAGCGGGGTTAGCTGAAGGAGTGGGAAGTTTTACTGCATTACCACCCAACGAAGCTTCCGGCGCATCAGGCAATGCCACTTTACCTACTTCAACAGATTCACCCACTTCTTTGGGCCTGTTCTGATACCATCTGATACTTACAATACCGGCTGCGATAACAGCTCCAATGATCAATAATTTACCTGCGGGTTTTAATTTAACTGACATATCTTAAAATTTGGTTCGCGAATCCGACGCTGATGAGCGCGGATGTTCACGAATAGTTTACTATAATTTGTTATTGGTTTTCTTAAGGCATGGATTGCCCATCCGGCTACAGGCATACATTTTTTTATGTATCCTGTTCCGTCATTCAGCGGGCAGCTGACCACTGGTTATGTTCTTCGTAACTTTTCTGACAGACGTGGTAATCGTCAGAAAAAGGAGGGTATTATTCGCGCATCTGCGCTCATTCGCGAAACATTCGCGTTAGTCGAGAAGTCCGCGGTGTGTATTGGTGATCGTTACATCCTTCAGCTTTCCTCCCTGCTTGTTACTTTCCAATACATCTTTTGAATAGTTGAAGTCCTTATCCATGCTGAAGCTGTCGATCAGCTCAATGGCCTGGGCGGACTTCGCTTTGTCTTCGAGCACACGGTCGTCCATGAATTTCGATGTTACATCGATGGCTGATTTGATATGACCGATCTTTTCGCCGATCCTTTCTTTCAGTATCGCCAGTGCTTTTTCGGCATCGCGGTTCAGATCATCATCGCCTTTAAACGCTTTCATCGCGCTTGTTACGGCAGACATGCCCGTGGTTACTGAATAGTACAGATCTTTTTTTGCGTCAAGATCAAGCTTCGCGTCTTCCAGCATGATACCGCTTTCCTCGTAAGCCATATCAGCGAATCGGACAAGTTTGTTCAGGTCGCCCACGATTGGGCTTACGTTGTCTATGTACTCCCGGCAACGCAGCACGTTGTTTGCATACAGATCCATCTGCCGGGTGTTTCCACCTTCAGATTGAATGATCTTTACTTTTTGCGCATTTAGTTTCATCTCCTTTTCTTTTTCAGAGATCTTGTCCATCAACTCGCTTTGCTTTCCTTTCAGCTTTATCCCCTGTTGATACAAGGTGTGACGGTCGCGATAGCCCTGTTCAATCTTTGCTTCAAGTATATTAAACGGGTTAAGTTCAATGGCTATACCGATCGTATAGTTTGCAATGAACTCCGAGAAATACCTGAGCGCGCGCCAGAATTTTTTGTTGGTGACGATCATCAGCAGAAAGCCGAGTATCGTTCCTCCAATGATCAGGTTGACAAGATTCCAGGTCACGCCTACCAGCCATGGCAGGACAAATGTCAGGAATCCATAAGCCAGCCCTGCAAAGAGGGACAGCCCGATCACTGTTGTTGCCAGGTTTTTCGGTTCAGAGAACCAACCGGCTTTTTTAGGTTTCATTAAAACGTTGTTCATGTTCATGTTTTTGGTTTTATGATATATGTGTTTTGATCTTATCAATATCCTGCAGTATCCTGCTGGTCATGATCTCCATTTCCTGTTTATATGCACCGCTGTTGCTTTCAATTTTTTCTTCATTGTCTTTGATCTCCCTGTGCAGGATGTTAACCTGTTCATTGAGATCTTCGATCTCTTTTGTGAGCAACGAGATGCGTTTTGTTTTTTCTTTTATTTCTTCCTGTTTATCCAGTACTTTTTCCCTGAGCGCTGCATCCACGGTCGAGTCGAAATTGGCTGCGTCTGTTTTTAACACCTGCAGATAATCCGCAGCAGTAGACAGCAGTTTGATCTTATCGAGCCCCTGAACGCTCAGGCCGGCAAATGCGGCTGCATATCTCGACCTTTCATCAGCAATGCCGCTCATGGCTTCGATCATCTTCGAGAATTCGAAGTAATCAGGACCGGGGATATTGGCATCATGAAAAAGTTTTTCGAAATACAGTTTAAACTTTTCACTGTTCTGAGCAGGCGCAATGCGCTGAACCGGTTCCGTTGCTGGCTTTGGAGTGTGTTGCTCAGGAACTGTTTGTTCCTTGTCTTTCACTTCTACAAAGGCCGACAGGATCTTTTTGCCGAAGCTTACCATGTTGAATTGTTTTTGGTTTAGAAATAAGGGGGCCATTACACCCCGTTTATGGTTGTTTACTTTTCAATATTGCATGGGAATACTGCAGTCATGCAGAGGCATAACATTGCAGGTGGCGTATATGCCACGGGAATGACTTTACTGATGCAACATGACTGATGCGCCAGTTGCTTTCGCGATGATGGGACATGTGCGTGCTAAGCAAAACCTGTCTTGCTAATAGCGAAAGTGTCTTCGGTGAATCTTTACTGTGTAGGGAAAATGTGAACCAGGCTGGAGATTTCCGGGAGTCTTATTCTTTTTCTTTCCACGAAACGAAAAGAGAAGTGATCCAGAAATATGTTGCTCATTTTACATTGCAGATATACTGCGTTTAATTGAAGGACCAAAGTTATGGCAGCGTTAACAATCCCTTAAGAGGAATGGGGACCAGCGGGTCTGCCACTCCAAGAATGGTAGAGTATTGCTGATGATCGGTAAAATAAGTGGTTCAGCGGGCGTATGGGTGGTTGAGCGGCAGGGTTGATTTTGATCGATAGTGGTTGATTAGCAAATAGATGTGAAGAAATTGATATGCGAAAACGGATTGTTTCTCCTTTTTCAATTCCTGTTATTTCAGAAAATACTTGTGAAAAGATCAGCGAATGATTCACTGACTATTTTTCTGCCGCAGGTGATGCCCTTATACGAAACACAAGTTGATATAATGCGAAGTGAAAAGCACAGAAACAAAAGGCTTGTAATCTCATTATCTTTTATACCTGAAACATAAGCAAGTCATGTGGATAGATAATGTGTGGAAGGATCATCTGTTTTTGCATTCGCGTCAATTTCGCAAAATGATCCCCGATGTTCACTAAAGCGAATGGTGTTAATTCGCCCAGTTCACCGGGATCTTATATTTTGATGCAAACATCTTTCCTGAATTGATCAGTATGTTATATCGTTCTTCAAATCCTGCACTGTATTTATCGTGAATAGCGTCAGCCGAATTACGGATCTTGTCAGCTGGCGCGCCGTCGTCATACATATCGGCCAACTGCTGATACTCGGTTTTGTAGACCGGCAGAATAAATTCATGTAGCCGGATGGAGGCTTGTAATATTTCTTTTGTGTCGGTTGTTTCTTTCAGTTCTCTTAGCTTTTTAAGATTGCCTTCTACAAAACGGATACGGTCATTCACCACATCCCTGCGCTTCATAGGTCTGGTCTGATCACGCGTACCTTCAACGAGTGTGACGGAGGGTTGATTCAATTCACGCAGGAAACCTTCATTTGCAAATCCGACGATCATATTGCTGTTCAGCACTGTAATGCTGAAATACTTTTCAGGTCCGGCTTGCTCACAACTGATCAGCAAATGCAGGCAGCAAAAAATGGTCAGCGTGGTCCTGGTGATCTTTTTCATATTATTTCATTAGGCATTTCAAAACTCCGGATTACAGATCTTTCCGCCAGATTTATCACGCCGAGGTGGGGGAAATGGGGATTGAAGCCGGGGAAAGTGAAATTGAGAGAAGGGACGCTTGATGCGTGATGTTCGATGGCCGGCTTTTGGATCGCTGATGTTCTCAGCTGGCAGATGGCTGATAATTATCACCACTGACCATCCGCTCGGCCATTTGCCAACAGTTCCCGTTCTTTGCCCGGAAAATATTCACTCATAGGTAGGGTAGGGCTTTGTTGGACTGTTTTACAGTTATAAGTGCAGGCGCGTGGACAAAAAATATGCAGTGGTCATAGTATGATGGCTTCGGAATTCGACAAAAGAGACAGACCGGAAGAAGAATTGGTGTTTGAACGATTGTTCAAATCCCAGTTCAGGAATTTGTATGTGCACGCGTTTGCAATGGTGAAAGAGGAAGCAGCAGCTAAGGAGATCGTGCAGCAGGTTTTTTTCAAATTGTGGAAGAGAAAAGAGTTGTTGAGCAATGATATTTCTTTGAATGCTTATCTATACAGAGCAGTGTATAATGAAAGCATCAATCATCTCAAAAGGATCAGATCCTGGTCTTCGCATAACAAAGCCAGGCAACAGTTCATGAACGATACGGTCTCTTCGGCAGAAAAATCCGGGGTGCGTGATCTGCAAAAAGCAATTGCTGAAGTGCTTCAGGAATTGCCGGATAAATGCCGGATAGTGTTTCAGATGAGCCGGTATGAGGAATTGAAATATGGAGAGATTGCGGATAAATTGGGGATTTCGGTTAAAGCTGTCGAAAAACATATCACAAAAGCATTGAAGATATTCCGCGTGAAGCTGAAGGATTATCTGCCGTTATTTTTTCTTTTATGGTTACACAGGTAAATGATCGATCATGGCAATAAAATTTACGGGGGGAATAAATGAAAGCCGGCTGGTCAGCTACCTGCTGGAGGAATTGCCACGGGAGCAACGCCGTGAAGTAGACGCGTGGTTAGATGCCCACCAGGATCATCAGCTTTATTTTGATAAGTTAAGGGCAGCCTGGGATAAAACCTCAGTTGAGGTTGATATATCCAGGGTGGATGAGGAAGCAGAGTGGCTAAGTTTTAAAGATCGCATTGCTGATAGACAGGTAACAAAGGTCGTCAGATTCAGGTGGCTGAAAATGGCTGCAGCGGCTATGTTGATCGGGGTTATTGCCGCTGTTCTTGTATGGCAAATCAGCGATCGCCCTGTTGTCAATACAATAACAGCAGAAGCTGTCATTAAAAACGATACGCTCCCGGATGGTTCTGTTATCACCCTTAATAAAAAATCTTCCCTTAGCTACAATGCCTTATTCGGAAAAGACAAACGGAGCGTCAGGCTTAGCGGAGAAGCCTTTTTTTCAGTTGCGCATGATGCTCAAAAACCTTTCCTGATCAATGCAGGAGATGTGGAAGTGAAAGTGATCGGCACTTCATTCAATATCAGGACGACTGGCGAATCCACAGAGATCGTTGTGGAAACAGGATTGGTGCAGGTAAAGAAAGCGGGAGGTATTGTAGAGTTGTCTCCGGGCGAAAGACTTACATCGATAACCGGGAAGCCCTTGATGGTAAAAGAAACGGTGAAAGACAGCCTGTATAACTATTATCGTTCGAAAAGATTTGAATGTCGCGGCACTCCGCTCTGGCAACTGGTGGAGAAGCTGAATGACGCGTTCGAAGCTAATATCATTATTGAAAATGAAGAGCTGCGGAATGATCAGTTGACAGGAACGTTCAATGACACAGGATTGATGGACATATTGAAAGTCGTCAGTAATACATTAAACATTAAAGTTGATCAGAAAGGAAATGAAATTGTTTTGTACAGATAAGAAAGGACTATTACTGGCAATGGTTGTGTGCCTGATGGCCTTATCATCCTGGTCTCAACCGGCAATGCCGGCGGCATTGAATTCAACGGTTGGCAACTTTACCGTAAGGAACGAAAATGCTGCTGCCTGCCTGGATCTGTTGGCAAAGAAAACGGGCATCCGTTTTTCCTATAAAACGGATATTCTTCCCCTGAGAAAAATGTATTCTTTGGATGAGGAAAAGAAAACAATCGGACAGTTATTGTATCTGCTGTTCCGCGATGACTATGAATATGAGGAGCAGTCTGGGTATATTATTATTCAACCCCGTCATTCCTACTTTATTCTTTCCGGTATAGTAAAGGATGCTGCGTCCGGCAGGGTAATAGAAGGCGCGCGGGTGAGCACACTGGCCGACGCTTTCGGTGTGGAAACAGATATGGGGGGATATTTTGAATTGAAAATCCCTTCGGATCATAAAGTTGATTATATCGCTGCGCGAAAGGATTTTTATTCAGATGGCTTTATGGAGGTAAGGGCTTCTTCGGACAGGCAATTGTTGTTTTCATTGCAGGCCATGAAAACAGTAGAGCTGGAGACTGTTACCACATCGAATGTTCCGGTAACAAAAGATTCCAAAGTGGCATTGGGTGCTCTTGGCACGAGACGAAGGGGTACGACGCGTCTTGCAGTTGGTGGGTTGTTTAACTATAATATCGGAAATGCGCGGAACCTTCAACTTTCGGGCGTTGTAAACATTATCCGCGGATCGCTTTATGGCGTGCAGTTGGCGGGTTTGCATAACATGGTCAGGGATACCATGCTGGGTGTGCAGGTATCGGGTTTGATCAATCGTTCGGAAGGCCTGGTAAAAGGTGTGCAGATCGCCGCAGTGAACCGCACAAAGAAATTAAAAGGCTTGCAAATAGGTCTGATCAATATTGCGGATACCTCGGATGGCTATAGCCTTGGATTATTGAATTTAGTGAAAGGAAAAGATGGATATCGCCGGTTATCCCTGTATGCAACCGATCTGACGAATGCCAATCTTTCATTGAAGCTTGGCAATTCCAAATTGTACAGCGTGTTAATGGCAGGGGCGAATTTTTCCGGCAATAATAGATTGTATACTGCAGGTTTAGGTCTTGGTCATGATTTTATTCTAAATGAAAAGCTGTCCGTTTCCACGGAAGTGAACTATCAGTTTGCAGATGCAGGGAGCTGGGATAACCGGTTGTTCCAGGCCAGCGCTTCATTGAACGTGCAGGTGTTCAAAAGCATGTTGTTGTTTGCCGGACCGGTCTATCATCACTATACCGATAACCAGGGTTATAAAGAACAGGGTTACAAAAATGTGATCCCTTACACCGGAACAGCTTTATTTGAGCGTGGCTCCAAAAGCTGGATCGGCTGGCAGTTTGGGATTACCGCATTGGACCTGCCGGTGACGGCAAACGGCCGGTCGCTTAAAAGAAATCCGGGCCGCTGGTCGTTACAGGCAGGTATTTCACCGGGAATCGATCTGAATGGCAGTGCCTGGTTTGCGGCCGATATATTTGCTCAACGGGAATTTCGGGAGGGGATTACTGCACGTGCAGGCATCGCGATGAATAACAGCAAAGGGAATTACGCGCTTGATCCGCAGTATAATTTCAGGGTTGGAATGAAGGTGATGTTGCCGGGAGGTTTCTATGTGGGTGGCGATATTGGCTATGGCCAGAACCGGGTCACTTCTATCGATCAGTCTCCATTCCCTATCGTAAAGACATCTATTAAATTCAGATTCCTCTGGTCTCCAACCTTCGGCTGGAAACTCAACGAGCGTTTCGATCTGAGTGCCCGGTATGAAAATCTATATAACCTATCGTTCCTTCGGCTTGGCTATTCCTTATGGTATTCCAAAAAGTAAATTATTCATCTATCGAAATTCCGGCAGCTAACCCAACTCAAAATTTTGTGCTCCTGACTATGGTCTTCCGGCCCGCAATGCTCAAATTCGTACCTTTGCCTCCTTGTCTGCCACAGCTCATATACGACTTTCTGAACTGACCAGTTCCATTGCCCGGGCCATCAACGCAACCTTTATCAATCAACAGTATTGGGTGGTAGCGGAGGTGACCAATTATAGTTTCCAGGCTACAAAAGGACATCACTATTTTGACCTGGTTGAAAAAGCCAGCAGCGGAACGCAGATCATTGCAAAAATGCAGGCTGCTGCATGGTCGCAGGGACATGAACGCATTTTAGAATTTCAGCGCGTTACCGGTCAGCGCTTCAGGAATGATATTGAAGTGATGATGAAAGTGTCAGTGAATTATCATGCATCATATGGGTTAAAACTCACCTTGCTGGATGTGGACAGCAACTTCACCATTGGCGCGCTGGAATTGCAAAAGCAGCAAACACTTCAAAAGCTGATGAATGACAATCCCGGGTTTATCCGGAAAGTGGGAGATCAGTACATCACAGCGAATAAAGAAAAAAAGCTTGCGGCGGTAATTCAACGGATCGCAGTGATCACCTCCAGTTCTTCTGCAGGTCTGCAGGACTTTCTTCATACCCTTGAATCAAATACTTTTGGATATAAGATCCAGGCAGATCCTTTTTATACGATCGTGCAGGGAGAGGTGAAAGCGGAGCTGATCTTTAATAAACTGCTGGAGGTTTTTCATTCCGGCATAGCCTACGATGCTGTGGTAATGATCAGGGGCGGCGGCGCCCAAACTGATTTTTTGATCTTTGATCAGTACCCGCTGGCAAAGATCATTGCAAAATTTCCGATGCCGATCATTACCGGAATAGGTCACCAGGTGAATCTTACTGTCGCGGATATGATGGCGCATACTTCTGTAAAAACGCCAACAAAGGCGGCAGAATTTATCATTGCACATAACCGCGCATTTGAGGATGAAGTGATCGCTTTGCAAAAGAATATATTGATCCGTTCACAGCAATTGTTTTTGAAAAGACAAAATGCATTGGCCGGGCTTAAATCAATCGTTTCAAATAAAACCCAGACTTTACTGGCCGATCACAAATCACTGCTGGTAAAAGCGCATCAGACCGTAGTGAACAGGACCGGTGATCTTTTGCTGGAAAAGAATCGTGAACTGCTTAAGCTGGGATCTGTTGTATTAACAAAACCGAGTATTCTTGTATCTGCACAAAAGAATGCGTTAGACAATATTGTAAGTAATATTAAGATCTTCAAGGCCGGTTATTTTCGTAATCATGAAGGTTATCTGAATCATCACAAAGCAATTGCAAAAATGATGTCACCCGATAATATTCTGAAGAAAGGATTTGCGATCGTAAAGGTCGATGGAGAAGTGACAAGTGATCCTGATAAAGCTCAGGAAGGAAAAGATATCTCCATCATTCTAAAGAACAAAGAAATACTTGCTACGGTAAATCAACAAAAAAAGTATGACGGAAAAGATTTTATCATATGAAGAAGCTTACCGCGAGCTGGCTGAAATAGCGGAAGCCATACAAAATGAATCAGTATCGGTAGATGTGCTCGCGCAAAAGGTAAAGCGTGCTTCAGAACTGATCACGTATTGCCAGGGAAAGCTGCGTTCGACGGAGAATGAGGTGAATAAGATCATTGCGCAGATGGAGCAGAAGACCAAGGAGGGATGATCGATGATCGATGGTAGATATTCGATAGTTGGTAGCAGGATTCAGATAGTAAGAGCTGAATCCTGTTAGCATCACAGAGAAAATCAAGAATGTGCAAACTATAAATGCGACCATCGACCATCGATCATCGGGCATCGCTCGCGGGATTTTTAACATTATGCTGACCATACTGGCCTGATTTTTTGACCACGTTTTCGTAATTTAATCTATCTATGAAAACGTCGATCCTATCCCGTTTCCTGGCCGTGTGTATGGCGCTTCCGGCATTTTCTTCTGCAAAGGCAAGCCAGGACAGTACTGCTCTTTCGAGATACAGTTATCCCATTTTCGCCCTTTCGGGAAAGCAACAATTTACGGGAACAGCTTTTTTTTACAGATCGGGGGATACGACTTTCCTGGTGAGTAATTATCATGCGATCAAGGGAATGAGTCCGCTTAAGCAATCGATCACGTTTAATTCGGATACGCTTTTTCTCAAATACCCGGTTAAGTATTCAACGGAAACAAAATTATTGCCCATCGATGTGAGCGATGAGGCAACCGGTGAGACCGAGATCTTTAGCATGGTTGACCGGATCGATCTGCTCAAGATCCCGCTTGCGCTGCCTGATGACGCAGATATTTATTTCATAAACGATCTTATTGATGCCGCTTATTTTGATGCAGTACCGGAAGAAGTGCTGGTGTTTGGATTTCCGACGGAGCCGGGAGCTATACCCACATTTTATTCCAGGCAGCAACGATTGGATGGACAAGTCAATCTGCAGGGGTTTGCAGATTATGATGCATCATTGCGGGTGAACTTCCCCAATTCGTCCGATAGCGCGAGAGCTATACTTGGCGGCACTTCGCGGTATTATTATTTTATCAAACCCTATGCTGCGCAAGGGTATTCAGGCGCGCCCGTGATCGGCCGGTTCCGGACGGGAGATAATAAAGTGATCTACCGGTTCATCGGTGTGATCTTTGCCGGGCAGCCATTGACAAGACAAACATGGGCAATCAAGGGTTCAGTGGCGCTGCAATACCTGCGCGGCAGTTTATAAGGCAGTTTTCTGCTTTTTAAAACGGTTCAATTAGTTTCACCTGCGTTCTATTTACCCAAAACGGTGTTCTGCTAATAAATCTTTCAGCGGGTACCCGCGTGCATCTAATTTTATCCCGTAAACTTTATCTATTACCTTTTATCACACGCATGAAACCCATTTTTCGTTGCAGCGTGCTGCTGATTGCTTTACTCATCACAAGCTTTTCTTACAGCCAGAATACTGCACCAGTGAATTATCTGAATACACCTGCTCAGCTCTCTTTTAATAATACATCTTTCACTCTTGCATGGAGTGCACATCCGTCGGGCCAATATTATAAACAGGAATATCTGCCAAAAGGAGAGACCGTCGATGATTTCAAAAGTATGTTACTGCTTGAAGTAGTAATATCTTCGTTAACAGTCAAAGAAGCGTTTGATGCAAAAGTTGCAGAACTGAAGGCAATGAAACAGGCCAATCCATACGTCAATTTTGAAACGTTTTATCATGCAGCCAGCGACGAATATGTACTGGATTTTGTAGTAACAGCAAATTCCGCAGACGGTAAGCAGATCAATATCGCCGAACGGAATATCTACCGTTATAAAAAATATACGGGCCCTGGGGGTAGGAACGGCGTCATTCTTTTTGGTGTAAGCAAACGCAGCTATGGCAGCGAGGCTTTAAAATTTGTAACAGGGCTCACAAGCGCGAACAGGCAGGATCTGGTAAACAAAGTCAAAATCTTTACAGTTCCGGATATCAGGTTGAAATGAAGATGCCGTAATTATTTCGATAATAGATGTTAAGCTCCCCACATCTGACATCTATCTTCAATCATTACATTTTTCACAGTTTATCGATCCTTACCCATTTCATTCCTGCGGCTTCTGCTGCCTGTGTGCCTGGATTTCCATCTTCAAATACCAGGCAGTCGGAAGGAGCTACATTTAGTAGTTCCGCTGCTTTCAGAAACGGATCAGCGAAGGGCTTGCCGCGTTCTGTTTCGCCTGCACATACAACCGCTTCTACGAGATAGGTGAGGCCGAGTATTTCCAGCGTTTTTGTCACTGCCGGTCTGCTGCTGCCCGACACGACGGCGATCTTTACCTTACCCGCATGTGCTTTCAGGTGATCCACCACATGAGGGATCGGTTTTGTCTTATTGATATAACTCGAATGAAAGAGTTCGTATTTCCTCCGGCTGAATTCATCCGGATCGAGATGGCTGTTGTAGCGGCGGTTGATCTCGGTCAGCACATCCCTGATCGGCCAGCCGGCCAGTTCGTCGATGATCGCGCCATCGATAGTGAGTCCTTGCTGCGCGGCAACTTCTATATAAGTTTGTTTATGCGCCTCCATATTGTCGGCCAAAGTGCCGTCACAATCATATAAATATGCTTTATACCCTTCACTTAAATTGGTCAGTTTTTCCAGTCGTTTATCTATATTATTATCCATTATCTATCTTTTAGATATAATCAGGCCATGAATTAATAGTCTATAATGCCGTTAATAATCAGGTTGCAAACCAAGGGTACATCAGACTAATATTCATGTGGTACGATCTGCTAATATACGCGGCATAACCGGTACGATTGTCTATAAATAAAAACCCGGGATTAACTCCCGGGTTCTATATCTAAACTAAACTTGATCCCTTATTTACCCGCCTGCTTTCTTGCAAACTCAGCACGGATCACATTCAGTGCACCACCCGCTTTGAACCACTCGATCTGTTGTTCATTATAAGTGTGGTTTACTTCGATCACATCTTTTGTTCCGTCTGCGTGGTTAAGTTCAACACGCAGTGGCTGACCCGGAGCAAAAGCTGTCAGGTTTTCAATATCGATATTATCGTCTTCCTGCACTTTATCGTAATCTTCTTTATTTGCAAACGTAAGCGCCAGCATACCCTGTTTTTTCAGGTTTGTTTCGTGGATACGGGCGAAGCTGCGTACGATGATCGCTCTGACACCGAGGTGGCGTGGCTCCATTGCCGCGTGCTCACGGCTGCTGCCTTCACCATAGTTCTCATCACCTACAACTACACTACCGATATGCGCAGCTTTATAAGCGCGGGCGGTTGCAGGAACAGGTCCGTATTCACCGGTCAGCTGGTTCTTAACACTGTCGGTTTTATCGTTGAAATAGTTGATGGCACCGATCAGCATGTTATTACTGATATTATCGAGGTGGCCACGGAATTTCAACCATGGACCAGCCATAGAGATGTGGTCCGTTGTACATTTTCCTTTTGCTTTGATCAGCAGTTTCAGGCCTTGCAGATCGTGTCCTTCCCATGGAGCGAATGCCTGCAGGAGCTGGAGACGCTGACTGTCCGGCTGAACCACTACTTTCACCTGGCTGCCATCTTCAGCTGGTGCCTGGTATCCCGCATCTTCCACTGCGAATCCCTTTGGAGGAAGTTCGTAGCCGGAAGGTTCGTCAAGCAATACCTCTTCGCCTTTTGCATTCTTCAGTTTATCTGTCAATGGATTGAAAGATATACTTCCTGCGATCGCCATTGCAGTAACGATCTCAGGGCTTGCCACAAATGCGTGTGTGCTGGCGAGACCGTCATTACGTTTGGCAAAGTTGCGGTTGAACGAAGTGATGATCGTGTTCTTGCGGTTAGGATCGTCGATATGACGAGCCCACTGACCGATACAAGGTCCGCAGGCATTTGCCAGTACCACACCACCAACGCTTTCGAATGTATTGATGAATCCATCGCGCTCGATCGTGAAGCGAACGAGTTCGCTGCCCGGAGTGATGGTGAATTCAGAATTTGCTTTCAGACCCTTGTTGATCGCATTTTTTACAATGCTTGCAGAACGGCTGATATCTTCATAAGAAGAGTTTGTACAGCTACCGATCAATGCCACTTCCAGTTTTTCGGGCCAGCCGTTTGCTTTAACTGCTTCAGCCATTTTGGAGATAGGAGTTGCAAGATCCGGAGTGAATGGTCCGTTCACATATGGCTCCAGTGTGCTGAGATCGAGCTCAAGCAACTGATCATAATATTCAGCAGGGTTAGCGTAAACTTCTGGGTCAGGACGCAGGTGTTCTTTGATGCCATCTGCCAGCGCAGCTACTTCAGCGCGGCCGGTTGATTGCAGGTATGCACTCATTTTTTCGTCGTATGCAAACAATGAGCAGGTTGCACCGATCTCGGCACCCATGTTACAAACGGTGCCTTTACCGGTTGCGCTCATGTTATCTGCACCTTCACCAAAGTATTCAACGATGGCACCGGTACCGCCTTTTACCGTCAGTTGTCCGGCAACCCAGAGGATCACGTCTTTACAAGAGGTCCAGCCATTCAGTTTACCAGTGAGTTTAACACCGATCACTTTTGGCATTTTCAATTCCCATGGCAGGCCAGCCATTACGTCAACCGCATCTGCACCACCAACGCCGATCGCCACCATTCCGAGACCACCTGCGTTTGGCGTGTGAGAATCGGTACCGATCATCATGCCGCCCGGGAATGCATAGTTTTCGAGTACCACCTGGTGGATGATACCAGCACCGGGTTTCCAGAAACCGATGCCATATTTATTGGAAATGGAAGCGAGGAAATCATACACTTCTTTATTCACTTCGTTAGCTGTAGCAAGATCAGCCACAGCGCCGGTTTTCGCCTGGATAAGGTGATCACAGTGTACGGTAGAAGGTACCGCTACTTTGTCGCGACCGCAAGTCATGAACTGAAGCAGTGCCATTTGTGCAGTTGCATCCTGCATCGCCACACGATCCGGAGCGAAGTCAACATAGTGCTTTCCGCGTGTATAAGGAGTCGGCGGTAAAGCGCCGTGCAAGTGTGAGTATAGGATTTTTTCGGTAAGAGTCAGGGGCTTGCCGATAGTCTGACGGGCTGCAGCAATCTTACCCGGCATTTCAGCATAGATTTTTTTAATGAGGTCGAGATCAAATACCATGTGGATATAATTTGAGTTTAGATATTGGGTCATCGGTCATTGTCAGGTCATTGAAGACCAGAGGCGGGGATTGGGAAAAATGACGCGACGGTGACGACGACTTATAAAAGTGCTGCGAATTTACGACAAATCACCGTTTTTTCCCCATTGAAACTGAAGAAAATGCGTTCAGGCAGGTAAAAATGCCCTGGAGCTGGGAATTATCCGTTCCGGTTGCCCGTTGCCTGCTGCCAGTTGCCCGGCGCGCCACGATAGAAGCCGAATAATCAGCGGCAAAGGTCAGCTGTAATCCGGACAACCGGCAACGATCATCATTCTGACCGAAGATTCTTTACCGGGTTAGAGAGCGCCGCCCTCACCGTATGATACCCGACCGTCAGCGCGGCAATCACCCCAATTGAACCCAGGGCTATTGCAAATACCCACCCGGTGATATCGGTCCGGTACTCAAAATCTTTTAACCAGTTTGTCATAAGCCACCATGCAACAGGCGAGGCAATAACAAAGGCGATCAGTATAAGGCGACTGAACTCGCGGCCGAAGATCCACATTAATTGGCCGGGCGTGCTGCCAAGAACTTTGCGGATGCCGATCTCCCTGGTTTTCTGTGCAACCATAAAAGAAACCAACCCATACAAACCAAGGCAACCAATGAAAATGGCGATCAAACAAAAGATGCTGATGCCCTGCAGCATGAAATCCTCGTTTTTATAATACGCAGCAATACGATCATCCAGGAATTCAAATTCGTATACCTGGCTGGCAAAGGTTTGGGTCCATGTTTTTTCTATCGATGCCAGGGTTTGCGGAATATGAGCACCGTTGATCTTGATAGCGTAATTGTCAAAATCATCAGGACTGGTCCAGATACAAACGGCGTTTATATCCTCATGGAAAGATTGATCGTGGAAATCTTTTACCACTCCAACAATAGGCAGGGGCGGGCTTTTACTGATAGTAAGTTTTCTCCCGATCGCTTCATTGGCCGAATTCAATCCCAACTTTTTTACCATCGTTTCATTGATCAGTAATTCCCTCGCACTGTCCGCAGGGAAAAGATTCCTGCCTGCAACAAGTTGAATATCGAAAGTAGAAAGGAACTGGTCGTCGGCAGACTTCACACTTGTGCGGAATGGTTCATCTTCCTCTCTGTTATCAAATTTCACCGATGTGTTCCAGTTCGCTTTTGATGAAGGCGGTTCATAACATAAAGAGATCTTTTCGACTCCGGGGATCTTTGCCAGCCTGGCTTTGAGAGACTGCAAAGAACCTGTATTGCCGTCTCCGGTGGGCACAATAACGATCGCATCTTTATCAAACCCCATGGATGTTTCCTTGGAAAACTGTACCTGCTTCGCTACAATGATCATTCCGATGATTAGTAAAAAGGATATCGTGAATTGCCCAACGATCAATGTACGTCTCGTGTTGAACCCTCCAAGCTGATGCTGCGATATCTTTCCTTTGATTGCTGCGATCGGACGGAAACCGGAAAGGATCAATCCCGGATAGGCGCCCGCGAAAAATGTAACAACCGTGATCAGTACTATAATAAAGGCGGACAGTTGCCATGATTGCAGAACATTAATATGCATTACCGTACCAAGCCAGTTGTTCAGGTAAGGCAATGCAATATTCGCCAGCAGCAACCCCAATGCTGCCGCGATGATCGTGATCATGGCGGTTTCTCCAATGAATTGCCAGAATAATTGTGAACGCAGTCCTCCGATCACTTTACGGATGCCAACCTCTTTTGAACGTCTTAATGCCTGTGCGGTTGCCAGATTGACAAAGTTTACACAGGCAGTTATCAGCAGGAAGATGCCGATAAATGAGAGGATCCACAGGTTTCGTTTTTCCATTACACCACCGTAGCGCGCATCAAAATGAATGTCGGTAAGTGGCTGAAGTTTGTAATGATGAATATTTTTATTACCCGCTCTGAACTTTTTCACGTAGCTGGGCAGGACTGCTTCAACCTGTTCCGGTGTTACACCTGGTTTTAATTTTGTGTAACAACGCATAGCTGCTGTCATTCCGCCCCAGGCATCGTCACCGGCAAGCCATTCGTTATAATCTTTCAGGTTTGCATAAGACACAAAGATCTCTGTTTGCTGGTCAGTGTTATCAGGCAGATCTTTCAGTACGCCGGTTATTTTTGCTTCAACTTTGTTTGCGATCGTAAGAGTTTGATTGATGGGATTGGCCTCTCCGAAATATTTATGAGCGATCTTTTCCGTGATGATCGCTGTGTTGGGTGTTGCCAGCGCGGTGTTCTTATTTCCATTGATCAATGGATAATGAAAGATGTCAAAATATTCGGATTCTGTGAACGCGATACCGCCGGACTCCTTGAATTTTTTTGTTTCACCATTAATCGTCACGTTGACCTGTTCATTGGTGAACGTCGCAACTCGGGCAGTTTTCTCTGCAAATGAATAATCGTTCCGGAAAGCCTTTCCGAAGGGCGAGGGCACGCTTGAGGAGTAAGAGATGTTATCGCGATGCTGTTCCGTTACCACACGGTAAATGCGATCAGCATCCGCATGAAAATTGTCAAAGCTCAGGTGATGCCGGATCAATACGAAAATGATAATACCGCAGGTCATACTCAGCGCAAGTCCCATGATATTGATGAGGGCAAAGCTGCGATGTTTGACCAGATTTCTCCAGGCGATACGGATATTGCTTTTGAACATGGCTGACGATTTAACTGGCTTACAGTTAACCAAGCTGGTGCCAGAGTGCTAATTTTTTGAATTTCAGTCAGTTGATGTTTGTTTATTGCTCGTTATTGTGCGGTTGTGATACAGTAAGTGTCCTTTTTTAACAAAACTGGCGCTATGTGGGTAACCACAGTTTGCAGAAAATGCCGCTTTTTTTTACATTAGCATTATGAACCGGTTTAAAGAGTTTGTGGAATGGAATGCTTTTGGCGTTTGTTCGGCCATTGGCAACAGGATGGGAATTGCGACGAGCAAGATCCGTCAGTATTTTATATACACTTCGCTGCTCACGATGGGTTCTCCGATCATTATTTACATGGTGTTAGCCTTCTGGCGCAATCTCCGCAAATATACCACGGCCGCGAAAAGAAATCCATGGTATTATCTCTGAGTTTTACAATCACATTGACTTGGGTTTGATGTCAGCTTAGTTGGTAGTGATCAGATTTCACATCGGTCAATACCAGGTAAGCAAAGGCTCGGATTATCTGTCTCTTTAATTCTACGGCTTCGGGCTTATCAGTTATGAAGAAAAGAATTCCGGATGTATGACAGTCATGCCGGACTTGTTGCCTCCTCTTTTTAAACATGCCTGCTATAGAAAAAATGCACTAACGTTAAAGTCCGGGATAATTTCCGTTAGTTTGATTTTCAGATAAAGGAATATGAAAAGCAGTCAGGTTCTTATAATAAACGGCTCCATCCGTGGGGATGAGGGCAATTCCGCACGCATTGTACACGCAGCAACCGGTTATTTCAGGAAGAAGAATATAACTGTATCAGTGCTTACGCTGGCAGGGCAGATGCCTTCTGTTGAAGAGATCCGGCAACAGGTTGAGGAGGCTGATTCGTTATTGCTCGTATCAGGAGTATACTGGCATAATTAACCCGACTTGCCAGTTAACGTATTATAGTAGTTCGATGGCCGATGACCGATGGCTGATGGCCGACTTAACGAACGATTTGCCGGGGACGGTTCTGGATGTCGCGCAATCCTATTTCCCTGAAAATTTTTTAAAAGAAATTGAATGGATTTTCCAGGTTTATTGAAAAATGACATTTTTTAATTATATTAGAATATCAATTCAGTATTTAACAATTTCTCATAAGCAGTTAGTTTCGACAGGCCCCGGTTGTTCTCAGCCGGGGCATTTTTTTGATAGCCAATGCCCGGGCAACTGAACCCGATCATTGAGTCCGTTATTTTTGAAAGCAAATCTATCTGCACGAGTACTTACTTTCCGGGAAGCGCTGTATTCTTGTTTATCTATTCTTTTTCTCAATAGCCGGCAGGAATACAGTCAGCATGCCGATCAATGGAAGATAAGCGCAGATATTAAAAACGTGTTCAACGCTCGTCTTGTCCGCAAGTCTGCCCAATACAGCGGAACCCAATCCACCCATACCAAATGCAAGACCGAAGAAAAGCCCGGCGATCAGTCCAACTTTGCCCGGAACAAGTTCAGTGGCATATACCAGGATTGCAGAGAATGCAGAGGAAATGATCAGGCCGATCAACACCGATAAGATGACAGTAAAGGTCAGCGATACGTGGGGCAGTAAAAGGGTAAATGGAGCTGCTCCCAGAATGGATACCCAGATGATCGCTTTCCTGCCAAACCGGTCCCCGAGCGGGCCGCCAAGGATCGTTCCGGCAGCAACAGCCCCGAGAAATGCAAACAGGTAAACCTGTGACTGCGCAACGGTAACATGAAATTTATTGATCAGGTAGAAGGTGTAATAGCTGGTCATGCTCGCCATATAGAAATATTTGGAGAAGATCAGGATCAGCAGGATGATCATGGCGAAAGCGATCTTTCCGTTGGATAAGTGCTGCGTGTTGATCGCTGAAGTTTTTATCTTACTCACCGCACGTTCATGCAAGTGCTGCTGATACCATTTTGCAATGAATGACAGTACAAACATTCCAAGCAGTGCAACAATGGCAAACCAGATAATATAAAACTGTCCGCGCGGAGCAACAATCGCTGCTGCAAGCAGGGGGCCTATAGCGCTTCCGGCATTACCGCCAACCTGGAAAATTGATTGCGCGAGTCCTTTCTTTCCACCGGCGGCAAGATGCGCCACACGTGAAGATTCCGGGTGAAAAATGGATGAACCAATCCCTATAAATGCAACGGCTGCAAGTATCTGATGAAAAGAGGACGCAAGCGAAACGGCGATCAATCCCGCCAGCGTAGAACCCATCCCGATCACCAGTGAATAAGGTCTGGGCTTCCTGTCAGTGAAATAACCGACAAACGGCTGGAGGATGGATGCTGTAAGCTGATACGTAAGTGTGATCAGGCCAACCTGTGAAAAGCTGAGATCATAGCTGGATTTTATAATAGGATAAACTGAAGGAACTACGGACTGAAGCATATCATTGATAAAATGTCCCAGGCTTATAGTGAACAGGATACTGTAAACGGTCTTGCTGGTGGGAGATTGGTCGATTGTTTTGACGGACATAAACTTGATTTATCAGATCATCTGATGTTTTACAATAAATTTTTTAACGTGCAATGATCTCGGAAGCGAGTTTCCATGCTTTTGCCGGATCTTTTGCTTCAATGGCTTCATACAGTCGTTTGTGCAAAGAGTAGGTGGCTGCAAAGATTTGTGTACTGTCGTACCTTGACAGGAACCATTGTGTGAGATGGCTTGCCGCGGCTTTGTAAAGATCGGCAAGGATTGAATTGCCGGAAGCAGTTGCAATGGCTGTATGAAAGGCAATGTCTGCTTCAACACACTCGACGAGTGATTTGTCCTCAGCTGCTTTTTTTCTCCGCTCCAGGCATTCTCTCATTTCCCTGAGATCCTTGCTGGTCCTGTGTTTTGCAGCTTTCTCAGCAATCTTGAGTTCAAGGATCTGCCTTACTTCGTCCAGATCCTGTTCCTTCGCGCGCTTCAGTCGCTGATCCACTGTTTCCTTGTGTTTGTGCGCATCTTCCACAAAGGTTCCCAACCCCTGTTGCACGCGGAGAAGGCCCGAATTAACCAGGAGTTTGATCGCCTCGCGGACTGAAGATCTTCCCACTCCGAACATCTTCATCAGTTCCGGCTCCACGGGGAGTCTGTCGCCCGGCAAATATTTCTTCGCGGCAATCTGTTCTTTCAGCTTTTCAGCAACTTCTTCCGAAAGGGATTTCTTTACAATAAGCATACTTTGATTAATTCAACAGATCATCTGATGATTGCAAAAATAGGATTTTATCCTGCCTGATAAAAAGTTTTTTGTTTCGGTAGATAGCAATCCTGAAAACAGAAAGCCACCGCATTGCTGCAGTGGCTTTCTGTTAAGTAAATAAACGATGATCAGTATTTATCATTCTGTGTGTATGCCTTTGACGCGTCCATGGTGGATTGAGGTATAGGATAAATCCTGCGGAAAGGTTGGGAGGCCGGCTTTGCCGTTCCGGGCAGATCAAACTTATTAAAACGGATCATTTGCTTTCTGCGGTTCATTTCCCAATACATTTCAAAACCGATCTCATTGTATAGCGCTGTTTCTGTAAGGACAACCAGTGGTTTACCGGCTTCGTTATTGTACAATGCTTCGCGTGTTCTGCTCGTGCGCAGCAGGTTGATATCAGCCAGTGCCTCTGCTGTTTGGTTTTTGCGGAAATATGCTTCTGCACGCATGCAGTACAATCCACCCAGCCGGTACAGCGGAATATCCACATTGCTTGCTGAGTTGCCACGCTCAGGATCGAATTCGTATTTGAATACACGCACGCCGCGGTTGATCTGTGCCTGCGTAAATACAGCCTGCGAAGGATTGTCGAAGTTCAGCTCGGGAGTAAAATCCATTGCAAGGGTTGTATTCTTTTCGCAGAACAGTTTGGAGACTTTAATGCGTCCAGTCACCATTTCAAAGCTCGCACTGTTCAGCAGGATAGGACCATACTGTTGACCCACCTGCAAGCCGCGGTTGAAGTGGAACCATGGCAGATTATTGCTACCGGGAACAATGCTTGTTGCAGGAACGCTTATGTCCGTACCATCATTCATGAACCAGGTGCCGTCTGCATACTGGTAATGCCGCTGAAAACGCGGATCGTCATGATTCCCGTCCCATGTGTGATAGAATTCAGGCGTAATACAGCTTGCATTCGTGCCGCGGTTAGCAGGGGAGGGTTTCTGGTTTCGTTCCATCGACATATACACAAAGTCGTTGTCGCTATTACGGAGCGTTGTATTCTTTTGAGTAACCACAAACACCAGTTCGGATCTTCCGGAATTATCCAGGTCGAAATTTTTGAAGTAATTGCTTTCCAGTTTGAATTTTGGATTGTTGATGATCTCGGATGTGTACTGGATCACTTTGTCCATATCTGTTCCGGTCCCGCCAATTGCAGCTTCGCTGAAATTGAACGTTGCACCATATCGGTTCTTCAGTACAGCACGGTTCAGGTACATATCCGCCAGCAAGCCGTAAGCGGCTTGTTTGGTGAAACGGCCATTGTGTGTGGATTGATCGCCGAGATTTGCGAGGTTTGGAAGCAGACTTTCCACTTCAGTGATCAGTTCATCAATAGCCGTATCCGCTTTACGGATCACCAGTGGGGCGCCGGGTGTCAGCGGATCGCGATAAGGTGCCTGTCCAAAGAGGTCAAGTGTGTGATAGGTATAAAATGCCAGCAGGCCTTTTGCTTCCGCAAGCAACAGGGCTTTGTTTGCATTGTTTGAAGTATTGATATTGGTGATCGCTGTCAGTGATTTTATGATGCCATTATTCAACTGATCCCATGTGGTAGTCACTACCGCATTATCAGGTCCCCAGGTGAATTCATGCATTGCTCTCCATTTGCCGCCGTCACCCCAGTCACTGCCGCGGGTCGGCAGCAACGCTTCATCCGTCGGATATTCCTGCAAGGCGAACACGCTGCCATGGTCAACAAATGTTCCGTCGCCGAGATTGCCATACGCAGCCGCGATCGCATTTTCCGGGCTGGCCGCGCCGGAGCCGAGCACTTCGTCAATTACTTCTTCATGCAGTTTTGTACAGCTGGTGATCACCGAAGCTGCCAGGAGTATAAAAGGTAATTTTATTGCGTTTGTTTTCATTGCTGATGTTTAAAAGTTTACAGTTGCACCAAGGATCAGTGTTTTTGCCGCAGGATAAGTGGTATAATCAATACCGAGTGATTGGTTGCCACCAACAGTTTTTGTTGTGTTCACCAACGGATCGTAACCGGAATAATTAGTGATCGTGAACAGGTTTTGTGCACTTACATAAATATTCAGGGATTGCAACCACTCAAATTTTGGCGTTTTGAATGTGTAGCCAAGACGCAGGTTGTTCAGGCGAACAAAGTCCGATTTCTCGAGGTAAAGTGATGAAAGGACAACAGGATTCGCTGTATTTGCACCGGCTTCATAAAATTTCCGGAGAACGTTACGGTCGGATGCAAGGCTGTTAATGTTCAGATTCAGGGCCGTATTGTTTACAAGATAACCACCAGTCTGGCCAATGAATGAGGCAGAAAGATCAAACTGTTTGTAACGCAATTGTGTATTCAGGCCGAAGGTGAAGTTTGGGATCGCACCCTGGAAGATCTCGCGATCATCCGGATTGATAGCGCCATCACCTGTTTTATCTTCAAAGATGTCTTTGCCATTTGCGTCATAACCCAGGTGTTTCAACATAAAGAAAGAACCTGCTTCATAACCATTTTTATAAATGTTGGCATTTACACCAGAGAGGCCCGGACCGGAAATGCTGCCTGAATAGAGTTCAGAAACAGGCAGATCTTTGATCGTGTTGTTCACAGTGGCGCCATTCACATCAACTGACCATGTCAGATCTTTTGTATTCACGAGACGTGAACCAAGCGTTACTTCAAAGCCTTTGTTGATGATACGGGCGTCCACGTTTTTCCAGACAGTGGTTGTCGGACTCAGTGGCTCAGAGGGGATATTCAGGATCGGATCTTTTGTTGTTTTGTTATAATACTCGATAGAGCCGTACAGTTTGCTTCCCCAGAGATCAAAGTCAGCACCGATATTGTACTGCTCAACCACTTCCCATTTCAGTTTCGGGTTGGCTGTACGGTTTACAAGAATACCATTTACCAGTACCAGGTCACTGTTCAGGTAATAACCTGCTGTTGGCGCCAGTGAATAGCTCGCCTGTGTGATCTTGTTTGGCACTTCCTGGTTACCGGTTTGCCCCCAACTCGCTCTCAGCTTTAATTCTTTGATGCCGGATACATCCGACATAAAGTCTTCACGGGAAATCACCCAACCCAACGCGAATGATGGGAAGTAACCATATTTATTGTCTTCACCAAAGCGGGTTGAACCATCCGCACGCAATGAAGTAGTGAACAGGTATTTATTGTCGTAGTTATAATTGATCCTTCCGAAGAATGATTGCAACTCGTTCTCCTGTGCGTATCCGCTTGGCGGAAGTGCTGTTCCTGAATAACCGGGATTATATTCCGGTGCCACACCTGTTGCCCGGTCAGCGATCTTTTCTACGCCGAAGGTTGTTCCGGAGAACTGGAATTTTTGATATGACATACCGCCAAGTACTTCAAACTGGTGTTTGGAGATCCCCAGTTTATAAGTAAGATAATTGTCGATCAATGTGGTCAGTGATGACAGGTTGCTTTGAGAGTATGCGCCCAGTGGTGTACGGTCTGTCACGTTAGGGAACATGGTGGTGTTGCGTTCCGACGTTGATTTATCAACACCATAATTGAACCTGTATTCAAGCCCTTTTACCAGTTTCAATCGTGCTTCGAGGTTGCCAAGTACGCGGAACGTATTGGTCTTATCGTCATAAACGCTGAGCAGGTAAGCAGGGTTATAATGCGCGTTCATGTTGAAGTTGGTGTATTTGCCGTCCTGGTCAAACACGGAACGCGTAGGATTAGCCATAAGGATATGCGTGATCAGCTGTCCGTCAGAACCGCCGTTTGCACCATTCGGGATACCGGTTTCCTGGATATCGCTGGCAGTAAGGTTCAGGCGGACCGTGAGGCGTTTGTCGTCAAAGAAAGACTCTTCCGCATTCAAACGTGCAGTGGTCCTTTTGAAACTACTGTTCTTAACGATACCATCCTGCGTCATACGGGAAACAGATGCGAGGTAGTTTCCGGTACTTGTTGCTTTTGCAAAAGTGACGTTATGGTTTTGGGAGAACGCATTGCGATATAACTCATCCTGCCAGTCGGTATTTGATTTGTGATCGTAAGCCTGATCTTTGATCGCCGAGCGATATTCGCCGGCCGAGAGTACATCAAGTTTTTTGATCACTTTGGATGTGCCGACATACATATCATAGCTCAGCATTGGTCTGTCGCGGCGGCCTTTTTTCGTTGTGATCAGCACAACGCCATTTGAACCACGGGCACCATAGATTGCCGCAGCCGATGCGTCTTTCAGTATCGTCACGGTTTCAATGTCGCTCGTGTTTAAAAAGTTGAGGGGATTTTTTGCTTCAGAGTTTCCGAGACCGAAGTTGGCGCCTGCCGCACTCACTCCGTCGTTACTCAGCGGAACACCGTCCACTACAAAGAGAGGCGTGCTGCCGCTGCGAATGGAACCAACGCCCCTGATGAACACGTCAACGCCAGCACCCGGTTCGCCGCTTGATTGCGCGATACGAACGCCGGCCACTCTTCCCTGCAATAAGTTGTCAACGGAAATGTTGATGCCTTGCCTGATATTGTCACCCTTCAATTGTGTAAGAGCACCTGTCACATCTTTCCTGGTCTGGCTACCATAGCCAACAAGCACCACTTCATCCAGTTGGCGGCCGGACTCTTTCATAGTTATGTGCAGATTGTCTCCTTTTACTTCCACTTCCATGGTAGTGAAACCAACATAGCTGACGGTCAGTTTCTCGCCCTGTGCGGTTTCGATACTGAATTCACCATGTTCATTGGTGGTGGTGGTTTTGCCGGAAGCCGCCGATTTGATCGTGGCTCCCACAAGCGCAGTCCCGTCAGTGCCGGTTACAACACCTACTACGGTCTGTCGCTGATTTGCCTGGAAGTAGAACTCCGGGCGGGGCGGAGTGTGGGCCATTGCATTTCCTAATCCCAATAGGTAAAGGGATGCAGCTAAGCAAAGCTTTCTTTTCATAAAACAGTTAGATTGTTTTTTGGTGAAAAATGCCTGAATTGATTTTTAATATAAGGACCTTCCCGCATGTGAATGCGGAAAAGGGGAGTTACGGATACCCCCGGCGGAGTGGACGTATCATTGATACGCCTGGAGAATAAGTGGCTTATAGCAATCGAAATGGTACAGTAATAGGTGAAATACTATACTTCTGTAAATATAATTAATATTCTTCCCGCCAGGTGTATAGCTTTCTGTTTGTTTCGATGCATCTTAGACATATAGTGAGTATGATTCGCTGAACATTCGTTCAATAAAAACGGACACAATAGTACAGGAAGAAGTGAAGAAGGCTGTTGTTTTGGGGGTTATCTTAATGTTATGTCTGATAGACCGGCGCAATAAAAATCAAGTTACATAATTACCAGACTAAAAATACCTGCACATGTTTCGATCTGTTTGGTTGATGCAGTTTATCCGGCAGACCTTTAAAAAAAAAGTGCGGACACAAGGCCCGCACTTTCTGATCCTACAGGATCTATATTCAGGGTTATTATTTTCCTGGCACAAGATCATAATCATAGCCTGCCGTTACGTTCAGCTTGCAGGTTGCATTCACTTTTACTTCGATCTCTCCATCCAGAAGCATTTTCGATAAACTGGAAATCAGTTTACCTTCTGAAGTAACAGATCCCTGGCCGTATACGAATAGTTGAGACAATTCTTTTGCTGCCACATAGATCCTTACCGCTTTTCTTTTGTCGAAACGGTTATCGTAGACCGAAAGTTTTCCGTTCCTGAACGCTGTTTCCACTTGCTCAACGATTGACTGTTCTCCCTCCACAATGACCTTGTCGCTATAAGAAGGCACAAGAACGATCTCGAAATGTCCTGTGAAATTTGCCTGATCTACTTTGTCCTGAAAGGCAATGGTTTTTGTTACCTGTGCTGATACGGGATCGATTCCAGCCGTGTTAAACGAAGATGATGTAGCCAGTATGGCTAATAAGCCGATTAAGATTTTTGCATGCATGTCTGATAAGGTTTAATGTTATGCAAAATTACCGGAGATGAATGCGATGGTCAATCTTAAGTTAGCCGAATTGAGGCGAAGGCTGAGTGAACAGTGAAAGGACCGGTACGGTTTGAAAATATATTTATAGAGATCTATTCAAATCAATTTCAAATAAAATAGTAAGAGGGCTGGTTACATGCTTATGGTGAACAAAACATGCCAGCATCTCCACCAGATGTTTAGGTAATGAACAGTTGTTTGTTTCAGATCTTTGCTTTGATCAATGTAACATACGGTTTTAAAAGTTTTATCTTTTCTGTCAGTGGTTTATCTTTTAGCGTGTTTACCGGTGGAATATATTTTCCCGGAAAGCTATTCGTCAGCAGCTTAAGTAGTAATTCGCTTTTGATCGCATAAGCTACGTTCTCCATTGTTCCTAAAAAGCCGGCATTTGTCAATCCAACAAGATTTCCATCATTATCAAATAATGGTCCGCCGCTATTGCCATGTTGTATCGGCACTGTGATCTGGTACCAGTATGGATTGTCCTGGGACCCCGTTTGCGCGCTGATCTTTCCGTCGGTGAATTTGATGTTTGTTCCAAGTTTCATGATCTCCGGATAGCCGAGCGCAAATACACTTGAACCGATATCAAGGAGTTTATTGCTGATGCTGTAGGGAAGGGCAGCGGGCTTGAATGATGCATACCGTGTATCGTTGATCTTTAAGATCGCGAGATCCTGCCCGGCATCTGCTTTCACTATTTCGGCTTTGAATGTATATTTCTTATTGTCTTTTGTGAATTCCACTTCAATGGCTTTTGCTCCTGCGATCACATGCTCGTTTGTGGCAATAAATCCGTTCTTGTCGATCAGTATGCCACTGCCGCTTACATTCCATTCTACGGCAACGGATGCCTGGTTATCGTTTCCACCTGAGTTATCTGCGGCTACCTGCTGAACGATAAATCTTTCGAACGCAATGTTCTCGACCCCTGAAGCAATCGTCGCTCCGGCGTAGTCGCCCATCAATGACAGAAAATTACTGGTCGCAACCACCTGGCCATTCACTGCAAATGTGTATTGCGCACCGATCTTTATTACCTTCAATGCATTGGTGGCTTTACCTGTTTTGATCGCCGGTGATGCCGTCCATTTTACCGTGCTCACATCAACGCCTTGTTGAAGATAGCCGACAGAAAATCTGCCATCGTCTGAGATCACGAAATAGTCATAGTTGCTGGCATCTTTTGCGCCCCAAATAATGCCATGGCTTTTGAAATTATTGGATGATTTCTCAATGGAGACAGTGGTTTCGATCGAGAAATTGCCGGTCGATGTCAACGGGAGATACTTATATCCAAGCGCCCTGAACTTTCCGGTTCTACTGTTCAGCCAAAGCTTCTTGTCTTTTAGTGCCGCGCTGTAATCATTGCTGTTGTACAATGTCCATTTGGTCGCGTCAGTGAACCATTCAGGATAAATGGCGGCTGGTATATCATTTTCATCGTATTCAAGATAAAGACCGTCTTTCAACGCGCCATTTTCATATACTGCAACCAGTCTTGGTTTTTTGTTTGGGAAATACCTGATCCAGGCGCCATGAAGAACATTTTGCCGGTAATCTTCCTGGCCGGTAAGGTCGCCGTTCTCATTCCAGTAGTAAGTGGTGCTATCCAGTAATCCCTGGCGGTAAAAACTTTGCTGTTGAAAACTCCCGTTCGGATACAGCCAGGTGCACCATCCCTGCCTGGTTTCATTTCCTTTTTTATCAATCGAAAGGATCACGCCTTTCCATTGCAGCTGTCCGGTCATATAATAATCGTTGACCACTCCTGTAGGCTGCCCATCGGAGGTGTACCGGATGATCCGGTAATAAGTGGCTTTATCTTTATTCTTTGTTTTTTTCCAGTCTGCAGTGAAATATTCTGTTGTTTGCGATATCACCGCAAACGGCAGACAGAGTAGGCAAAGGACAATAGTATATGGTTTCATGACCAATGATGATTAGAATTTTTTAGCCAGTTTGATTTTGATCTCGAACATGCCGGGTTGGCCATTCTGCTCCATTTCATCAGACCAGCCCCAACTCGCCAGACCAACATGTATTTCTGGCGTTAGTAATAGTTTCTTCAATGGAAGCTCGACGCCAACCGATGCCTGCAATCCGTATATGTAATTGCCCATTGCATTATCACCGCCGCTGTTGATGTAATTGAAATACGGGCCAAGACCGATCAACGGGATCGCTGTTCCTTCTTTATCAGAAAAAACATACCCAGCTTTAAATGATCCTTTCAATCCGATCAGGTAACCTCCGCTGGTGGTTCCAACGATGTTACCTGTCGCTTTCAAGTTGGTCTTTATAGCAAACCCTCCTGTGAGATCTCCGCCAACATCAAATACAAACTGATTTTTCGTCCACGCAGATTTCTTTTCAATACCCAGTGAAACGACAGGCCCGGAAAATTTCTGATCGATATAAATATTACGCCCGCCGGCATATTCATACAGATCCAGTATGTAACTGCCATAACCGGCGGCCGCATTTCCATAGGTGCCCTTTCGTTGTATTTGTGCCGATCCAACAAACGGAAGCGTAAGCAGGACGACGAAAAAGATTGTGTATGATTTCATGGTAATAGCGATTTTGTTGTTGTAAAGCTATTAGCATGGGAGATGTGAAGCAATAGAACGAAAGTTATAGGATGTTCGATGTTCGATGATCGGTGTTCGATGGTCGATGTTCGGTCGTCGATGGCGGACGATTAATGCAGGGTGTGCAGGAAAGAATTGTTATGTCATTGAGTCTTCTTACTGCCAGAGCCGGGAGCGCTTCAATTGTGGAGATCCCGGCTCTGGCTTATACTAAGTTCGATAGTGATCTAAATTTGCCTGGCCTGCCCCGGACTTTGATCCTGGGGCCGGGAACATCCGAGTCACTTCACCCCTTAACTTAATGACATTGACCGCCCGGGATGACAGAGGAAATTTCCTTAGACTTCGAAGAAGGGAAAGGAATTTATCAGGGAAAATTAAGCTGATGCAACTTTTGCCGGACAACATATTACGATGCTGTGCCTGTGTGGTGAAATATCTCTTCTCTTCAGCTTTCAGTCTGACATCGATCATCCACCATCCATCATCGATCATCGATCATCCAACATCGATCATCCATCACACTCCCGTATTCCCAAACACCTTATTGATCGCTTCTGTCCGGTTTTGTACATGCAGTTTTTCGTAGATATTATGCACGTGCTGACTGACGGTTCCTTTGGAGATAGAGAGCTTGCCGGCGATCTCTTTATAGAGCAGGCCCTTTGCAAGCAGGGTGAGGACTTCCATTTCGCGGTCGGAGAGTTCGTTTTCCTGTACCGGCCGCTGGAATGAGCTGACCACTTTGCGGGCGATGCTGAGGCTCATGGGAGAGCCGCCTTCGTGCATCTCCTTAAGTGCGGAAATGATCTTATCGGGCGGGGAATTTTTCAGCAGGTAACCACTGGCTCCGGCTGATAATGCCTCGAAGACCTGGTCGCTGTCTTCATACACGGTGAAGATCACAAACTGCATCGGAGCTTTAAGGGCTTTCAGACGTTTGATACAATCTATACCCGTGCTCTCGGGCAGTCCGATATCCATGATAACGATCGCGGGAAGTTCCCGCATCAGGCCGGTCAACGCGGCTTCGGCATTATTATACGCAGACACAAATTCAAAACCCGCTGTTTGCGAAATGATAAACCGCAAGCCTTCGCGTATTTCGTCAATATCCTCTACTATGCTTATACGAATCGGTTCCATGGAATAAAATTGGCATTCTCTTTTTAATTATTGCTATAACATTCGTTATACCGGCAAAGGCGCATTCAATATCACAGTCGTTCCCTGTTCACCTGACTGGATGGTAAATACGCCGCCCGCCTGTTCCATTCTCCTTTTCATATTGCCAAGTCCGTTACCCGCGCTGTTCTTATTGCCGGTGATACCGCGCCCGTTGTCTTTGATGATCACCTCGAGGTGATCGGTTATATTTACCATGATCTCAACTTTTGTTGCTCCTGCGTGCTTGATGCAATTGTGTACTGCTTCTTTACTGCACAGGTAAATATTCCGCCGGTATTCCTGGTTGAGCGGCATAGCTGGTAGCGGATCGGTGGCGGTAAAGCTGTAATCAATACCTGCATTATCCAGCGATTCCGCAATATGGATCCGCATGTAAGCGACCAGCCGGTCAAGTGTATCCTGTTCGTGATTCATGATCCAGATGATCTCGTTCATTTTCTGAATGAGATCCTGTGCGGTCTGTTTTATTCTTGATACCACATTATCCTGTCCCTGGATGGTGCGGCTCAGGAATAGCATGGAGGTGAGGCCTGAGCCCATATCATCATGCATTTCCTGGCTGATGCGCTGGCGCTCGAGCAGCTGACCTTCCATTACACTTTTCAGACGGAGGTTTTCCTGGCCGGCTTTCAAGGCTTCAAGATTTTTCTGGTCCAGTAACCGGCGCTGACGGTAATAACGGATACCCCAGAATAGGAGGATCGCCATCATGGTCAATCCGGCGATCAGCAACCAAAGCCAGGTTCTTTGTCTCGCGGTTTCGCGATTCTTCTGCTCCAGCAGCAGTTGTTGTTTTAATAACTCCGATTGCTTTTTTTGTACCTGGTATTGCGTTTCCAGTTCCTGGATATTTTTTACAAGATCTTTGTTGATGAGAGATCCATAAACGGAGTCATATCTGTTCCTGTAAAATATAGATGAATCGAGTTGATTCAATGCGATCTTGATATCAGATAATAATAGCAGAGCTTTTGTTTCGGTCTCACGCTGATCTGTTTCGCGTGAGAAGCGCAGTGTTTCTGTGGCAGTCAATTCTGCTTCCTTGAATTGTTTGTTCCTGAACAATGCATGTCCCATTCCCTGCAAAATCAACGATTTTCCATAAACGTCGTTCAGCGAGTCAGCAAGCGGCAATGCCTGTTTGAAAAATGGAATGGCCTGTCCCGGGGGCGCGGAAATATTAAGCAGGTCTCCGAGATTGATCAACGCCGTTTCCTGCAGATCTATATCATCAAGCTGTTTGCCGATGTCGTAAGCACGATGGAGATATTGTTCGCGTTCCTTATCCTTCCCTGCATTTTGCAAGGCGTTGGCCATACAGTGATAAGCTCTTCCAATTGTATAGGGCTCTTTGCTTTTCCCGGCTGCCGCAACTGATTTTTTTGCAAACTCCAGTGTTTTTTGCGGCTGATTGAGTGTACGATATAAGCTGCTTAAATTACAATATAAAAGAGATAGTGTTTCCTGCGGAGCAGTTTGTTCCAGTGCAGGCAGGTTTTTAAGATAATGGTCCGCCGCAGCTTTGTAATCTCCTTTTAATTGATAAACCACGCCGATATTCATCAGTGTTTTTACCCGCAATTCCGGCAGATGGTTTTTTTCAGTGATCGCTAATGCTTCTTCATGAAGCTTTAATGATTCATCAAATTTTCCCTGCACATTCAGCACGGCGGTATAATTATTTACATAGCGCACAACGCCCGATGCATAATTCAATTTCCGCGCAAGCTGCCCGGCTTCCTGATAATAATAAACCGCGGAGTCAGGTATATTGTTTTCGTATTGCTGACCCAGCGTAATGAAGTTGTTAACTTTAACCGTATCCTCTTTCAATTGCCTGATCACCTTTTTCAGGCTGTCTTTATTCAAGCCCAATACCATCTGTCCCGCCACCCGAAGATGCGAAAAAGTGCAGCCGCCCGCAACCAATAGAAAGTACAACGAGCTATTGCGTGTTTTCATGAAAACCGGTTTGTTTTTGGGTGGGAAAGAATCGCGCAGACAGGAAAATACGAAATATCGGGGAAAGCTCCCTTATAGATGTAATGGCTGATGGCCAGACTGCGCACAGAGAGGCCTGGCAATTATATTAAATACCTGTTGCGGTGAACGGATCGCAGACGATCAGCAGCAGGGCAGGGTAAAATAGAATGTGCTTCCTTCTCCCAATCTGCTTTCGGCCCAGATCTTCCCGTTATGCCGTTTGATGATCTCGGCGCATAAGTACAAACCGATGCCAAAACCGGAAATATTTCTTGTTTCAACATCCCGCACGCGATAGAAGCGTTCGAAAAGACGGGGCAGATCTTCTTCCCTGATCCCTATTCCTTCATCTTTTACGCTTACACGGATATTGCCGTCGACATCATCACAATGTACTTGTATGGTAGAATTTTTAGCGGAATACTTGGCGGCATTACTGATAAAATTCTGGATCACCTGGCCGATCTTATCATAATCCGCCGTCACACGGGTTGCAGTTGCCGGAGTGAACACAACCTGATGGGTTGTCAGCGTCGCGATCGTTTCTTCTTCGATCTCTCTGATCAGTTCCGCCATGTCAAATTTTTCCCGGTCGATATGGATCTTGCCTGACTCAAGTCTCGACATGTTCAGGAAGCTATTGATCATTGCCGTCATCTTTCTCACCTGTTTTTCTGTCCGCTCTAGCATGGACACTGTAAAATCATCTTTATTATCAGCGGCCTTTGCTTTTGAGATCTGTATATACGCAAGGGTAGAAGTAAGGGGTGTTTTTAGTTCATGACTTACCATGCTGATGAAATCGTTCTTCCGTTGTTCATCTTCTTTCAATTCTGTGATATCGACTGCAGCACCGATATGCCCGGCAAACGAATCGTCATTATAGCGGCGGACCGAACCATCAACCAGCAGCCACCTGTATTTGCCATCTCTGGCCTGCACACGAAAGCTGCTATGAAACGGAGCTTCCGCTTCAATGGCCAGACGGTAGATCTCCATATGCTTTTCACGGTCATCGGGATGAATAAGATCTGTAAAATGATTACCAATCAGGTCATTCATGGGTTTGCCGGTAAGTTTGCTCCACGCCTGGTTGAAGTAAAGAGCCTTCCCGGTTTCATCTGTCATAGTAATATAGATATTTGTTCCTTCCGCCATATTGCGGAACCTGGCTTCACTTTCGCTAAGCGTGATCTCCGCAAGCCGGATATCCGTGATGTCCCGCGTTGTTCCTGCGATCGCTTCCACCTCACCGTTATCATTGAAAACAGGGGTGAAGATGTAATCGTAAATACGCCGGCCAAATTTTGCGTGCGGGAAAGATACTTCTCCGCGGATCGGCATTTTTGTTTCCACTACTTTGTCGATCTCGCGCTCGTGCATTTCGGCATGCCAGGGTTCATAACCATTAGCCAGTAGATCTTTGCCGATGGCATTTTCCCAGGTCTTTCCCCACATTGTCAACAATGCTTCGTTGGCATAAGTGAATTTATAGTTCAGATCGAATACATAAATAAGATCGGGGGTGCTGGCGGTGATGGTTTCATACAGGCGCTTTTGTTGTTCAGCAAGATTTTTTGCTTCGCTTGAAGCTTCTTCTGCGCGTTTTTGCGCGGTCACATCATTGGCGGCGCCGAACCATTCAATGATCCCGCCATTATTGTCAAGTATCGGAACGGCGCGGGAGAAAGTCCAGCCTATGGTACCATCCGCGTGCTGTACACGGTGCTCCAGCTGAAACATGCTCTTTGTTTCGATCGCAAGCCTGATCGCTTCCTGTACCTTGTCCAGATCTTCAGCGAAGACATATTTCTCCATCCAGTCATTGACCGGTTCACCGTTATCAGAAGGGGATTCACCATTTGTCAGCTGTTGCATTACGCGCCAGTCGGGACTCATTCGGTAAACGATATCGGAGGTTGCCATGACAAATGCGCGAAACCGCTCTTCATTTTCCATGACCTGGTTATTTTGCTGCATTGTTTTCTTTCTGGTGCTCATGTTTTGTCTGCA
>QFQQ01000101.1 GCA_003243445.1 Citrobacter freundii | reverse complement strand
CATATATGAATATAAATGTTATGAATAATTGCATTTACAGGAAATATCATGCGTTTTGTCATCCGGGATCCGAAAAAAGGCAGTCTCGGATCTTTCCTCCACACGCCGGCGCACTGCGGCCAGGAAACACAACATATGCCACTCTATCAGCGGAATTATCTTCTATATGTTGTGTTAATTCCTCTTTATCTGACCAGGTTCTCAGGGGCGGAAAAGACCGCTTCGCTTATTCCCTGACCGTGGTACACTTCCGGAAAGTCGTGAATAGGCAAAAAATCGGATCACCCGAAAACAGCCATCCGGTAATTTAACTCAGTAGTTATACGTCTACTTATTATCACCTGAGTTATGATATTCGTAAGGGACTACATCAATGGTTATCATCACCCGTGTTACAGGTGTGAGAAAATTCCTAAGAGCGTCGGGAAAATTCTGAATGCGCCCGGTACTGTCACTCAGGGTGATAATGCCGGCATCAATTAACACAGAAATGTCCGGACAGAGTCAGCACCGTGCGAAAAGGATGGTCGTGGCAAAATATTATGCCGGGGAGTGTGATTACTCTGAGTGATGGTTTCATTCGGTGTCAGGGGAAGCGCGCTCAGTCTTCGACAGAGGCATTACCGGACTTTACAAAATACGCAAAGTACAAACTCCTTACTATCGGACCTCAAAGATTCTGAATCATGAGGGGCTTGTTGATATGTGTGAGTTATTACTGAGAATCATCCAGATGTTTTTGGGACTGTCCACGCAGGACAAGATACTGACGCTGCTGTTTGTTCTGGCTCTCGCTTTTTTGACATGACTGCAGCAAAAACGCTGAGGCCTGCAGGCAAGAAGCCGTTTGACATGAGAACGCTTTCTTTCACGCCAGTACAAACAACATGTCCACCCTGAAGGTCGGGCAGGACGGGATTTCTCAACAATAAATAAACACCGGGAATGGAAAAATTTTGATTCTGATATCCGGATAAGCGGGGGGATATTAATGGATGATTTGCAGCGAGATAACGAAGCAGAAGATGACAACAATAACCTGTTAAATGTGGATATGGGAATGCTCGACCAGCTCAGGGGGATTGCACACCAGTTAGAGACTGAGTATGGCGATATTTCTATGCGGCACTCGCCCTCAGGTTGTGGAGATACCATCACGGTATTACTCAATGATAAAGGACAGGAAGTCGGGGAATGGCAACCATCAGAATGCGACGATGAGGATAATGTTGCTGGAGCTCAGATGTCAGGTGACTGGATTTTTGTAACTCCCCCAAGGAACACCCGGACGCTCGAAGGCTCGGTTCCTGTCAGCGAAATCATTGCTAAGCATGAGGAAGTCATTTTGACGGAAGTTTGTGCCAGCACTCTGGATGAGCTTGTTCCTGCATCTGGAAAAATTCGATTGTGAGTCTGCGTAACTTACTTTGATAAAATGATTACTCCGGGAGTCTGTAATGGAAAAAATGAGTGGGTATTTTCTCGGTCGAAAAATATTCTGCCGGCAGTCGCTGGATATGTTTGGCCTCATACGAGGTGAGGACGGGAAAATGACCTTTCCCCGTCACTCTGATAAACGTTTTCCGATCGGTCGTATCCGCAAACGGCTGGCAGCTTATGGCTGGCGTGGAGAGCGTCTGAATCAGGAAGTAGCTCGTATCGTCGCAGGCCCTGATATTTTCCCTGAGAGAAGTGACTACAGCATTATCTTTCCTTACGGATGGGAACGTAACCAGCTTACCCCTGAGATGCGGAGAATGTTTCCCCGGAAGAGTGGTCGTCGCGTGCTGGTTACGCTGGATGAGTTCCACTCTTTTCATGGCTCCGTGGAGTGCCAGACGTTTTCACCAGAAAGTGATGAAACACCCGAGGTATCATGAATTACCCTTCTATTCCCGGACAGGTTTACGCCCAGGAAAAAATCCTGCTACCCGTGGCCATCGATTATCCGGCCGCTCTGGCCCTGCGTCAGATGGCGATCGTCCAGGACGAACTGCCGAAGTATCTGCTGGCGCCGGAAGTGAGCGCCCTGCTCCATTACGTGCCGGATCTGCACCGCAAAATGCTGCTGGCCACTCTGTGGAATACCGGCGCACGGATCAATGAAGCGCTGGCCTTGACGCGGGCTGATTTTTCGCTGGCTCCGCCCTATTCGTTTGTGCAGCTGGCAACCCTGAAACAGAGAGCGGAAAAGGCGGCCAGAACAGCCGGAAGAATGCCTGCCGGCAATCAGGCGCATCGTCTGGTGCCGCTTTCAGATAAACAGTACGTCAGCCAGCTGGAGATGATGGTGGCCACGCTGAAAATCCCGCTCGAGCGTCGCAATAAACGTACCGGCAGAATGGAGAAGGCACGTATCTGGGAAATTACCGACCGCACAGTGCGTACCTGGCTGAATGAAGCGGTAGATGCCGCGGCAGCCGATGGCGTGACGTTCTCCGTCCCGGTGACGCCACATACTTTCCGGCATTCCTATGCCATGCATATGCTGTACAATGGTATTCCGCTGAAGGTGCTGCAGAGCCTGATGGGACATAAGTCGATAAGCTCGACGGAAGTGTACACGAAGGTGTTTGCACTCGATGTGGCTGCACGCCACAGGGTTCAGTTCCAGATGCCGGAAGCTGATGCGGTGGCCATGTTGAAAAAAAATATCTGACCCAAAACGAACAATAGCTCTGTCTTTTCACGACGACAATACCTATCCGGAAGAAATTCATTCATATTACAGCGAGTGCTTAAATGAAAATGAAAACGACGATATTTCGTTAAAAAATGAGGTCGTTTCCTGTATCGATAACGGGATTGTGAAGCTAGAGCAAGGAAAAACCATCTACGACAATGGCTACGAGAGACATAGTTTTCAGTGTGTTGGTGTAAACAAGGATGGCTCGATGATCAACATCATTAAGACCGGCCCGGGAAAGTATTTCATCATGCGTACAACAATTTGAAAGCTTTGTTGCATTGGAAGTATCAGGCCTTCTTATAAAGAGAAGGTCATTAAAAAACAATACAAAATCATGATTTCATTCTTTCATTCTTTCATTCTTTCATTCTTTCATTCTTTCATTCTTTCATTCTTTCATTCTTTCATTAAGTTAGTGTAGCCAGATATTTTCTTTGATGGGAAGGATGAATCAATAGCCAACTTATCGCTTATGGTTGCGTCCCAGGACCACCATCCTTTCTCACCAAATTCACGGTTGTACCATCTTTCTTTCTCGCGCCGATGAGCAATGTAAGCATCGGCTTTCATCCCCCACACCTCAATCGGGAAAGGCATATGATTTTGAGACTGCACATCGAGCAGACAAAAGTCGGGATGAAACTCCATCTCGGAAGAGTCATATCTTAGTGGTTTAAAAAAGGACCGCTGTAACTCGTATAATTTTTGTTCCATCGTGCCTTCATATTGCGAATCAAGCGGTATAAAGCGCTCACTCGTCATCATCATGGCAAGCTGGCGAACCTGAGCTGACTTAGCGCTGGGCACATCTGTCAGAGCAATGATGAAAATTTTATATCCATTTTTCCAGCCACTGAATTCATGTGGAAATCTCTCAATGGCAGAATTCCATCTGGAGGTATCAAGACCAAGAAAAGGCATACCTGCAAAATCCTTCACAGGCAGACGGTTTACCCCTGAGATGTATTTATCAGAGTATTTTGCCAGTTCGGCCACGACTACCATCCTGCATTTATTCTGCCTGGCGAATTCTACAGCCCCACTGTTCCGAGCACTATCTCTTGAACCGGTCACTGCAGGCGTAAGCAATACCTTTGACAATCGTGTTTTGCCAATTTCAATTTCACATGCTTGAGTCCAAAGATGGAAGCCAAGTAATGTTGATGACCTCACTCCATCCATCTTTGGAAACCATCGGTTATATCCTGAATTTTCCCAGAGCAAGTGCATTAGGCCGCACAGAGACACTGTGCCTCTTTTACGTTTACGGGAAGCATCACCAGTCAGAGGGGTTGCAGGAATATCATCAGATACTGATTTTGTCTGCAAAGCATAATCCAGCTTTACGTTGATAATGCCGTCTGGCTTTTCAGTGATCGCATCATTGTTGTAAGTGCCTTGCGCACCTTCAGGTGAGAGGCGGCTATAGAAACGACACTCATCCTTATGTTTATTGCCAGTGAGAGGGAAGCGTGCCAGATGATGCTTCTCATTTTTTAACTTCACAGCCAGCGGTAGTTCTCTGCCTGTACATAAACAGACAGCATACGAGTTACAGTCGCGTGATTTCTTCAATGCTTGTTGAAATTCAGTCTGTATCGAAGACGAATCTTGTTCATCTGCGCCAAATAATCGGGGTGATGACTTGCTATCAAAATACAGTTTGACCGTGAAATTATTCATACCTGCCCACCTTTCCCTTTAGTCATTAAATCATTAAATCATTAAATCATTATTTAATGACTGGTTATCGTGAACAATTTCACATAGTTATGATGTTCATGTTTTCCTTATATCATTAAATCATGATTTCATATTGTTATTGCATAGTACTCTGTGTCATAGTTTGATTTGCACAAACTCATTTATAATGAAATCATGATTTAATGAAAGGATGATATCATGGGTAAGGTTATATCAGTAATTGGTCAGAAGGGTGGTGGTTCCAAAAGCACCGAATCCAGAACACTGGCTGTAGGATTTACGGAGGCTGGATGGAAGACTCATCTGGCTGATATGGATGTAAAGCAACAGACATCATTCAAATGGACTGAGCGAAGGGAAAAAAGTGGACTAAGTCAAATTGACTGTGCTCTTTACCGTCGGGTTGATACAGCAGTCAAAATGAAGGACAGCTGCCATTTATTAATTATTGATGGCCGTCCAGCTGCAGAGACAACATCGCTCGACGTAGCAGATGAATCAGACCTGGTAATTATCTCGACAGGAACGACAATCGATGATCTTGAGCCTTCACTCGAGCTAGCCCGCGAATTGATAAAAAAAGGGATTGATAAGAGCAAAATCGTATTCGCTGTAGCTAAATCTCCGTCTCCTTCTCAGGGGGAAAAAGCTCAGGAAACGATTAAAGCATGGGGTTACAAAGTACTGAAAACGGTTATACCTTTTAAGACAAGCTATGGCGAAGCCCTTGATGCCGGGCGCGCACTACATGAAACATCATTTAAATCTTTAAACGAACTCGCAAAACAAATGATTGAAGAGGTTCATGATATAATTAATTCATGATAGCATGATTTCATTAATTCATTTTATGTGTGAGGTTCTCTATGAAAGGCCCGAAAAGTACTATCAAAATTGATCCACCAAAAGATGATGAACCAACTCTGGATGTTACAGGACGAAGCGCAGCTCCTGAATCTTCTGTGAAGCCTATCCAGATAAAAGTACCTGTCTCTAAGCACAAAGAAATGAAAGCTTATGCTGCGGAGCAGGGGATATCTATGACTGAAATGATAATGGCTGGGTATGAAATGTATCGCAATAAAATGAAATAATGAAAGCATGATTTCATGAAAAAATGATAATCAACTTCACAGACTAACTCTTAATGCCAGGTTTCCACTGTTATAGATATCCCTGGCAGAAGGGGAACGACAGGAACGATAACTAGCTCTACAAGCAAAATGCAGGCAACTTTATAACGCCACCCCCTTTCCTCGGCGGAAAAGAGATACCACTAATTTTTTCCCAATGATGCACTTTAAGGTTTCACGGGATGTAAAGTGTGACAAATTGCACTCAACTTTAGGGCAACCAGGAGAATTACTCTGTTAGTGTTTAACATTTCTTCTGTGACAAAATGCCCTGAAAGAAGTGTGACAAATTGCTCTTAGCTAAGAGTGACAATCTGCCTTCAAAAAAATATAGGGGTTCAGGCTTGATTTCGTGGGTATCAGAGAGCTGAAAACCATCCCAAGTGTGACAAATAGCCCTGAGTCCACCATTATCTGTGACAATTTGCCCTGAGAAAGTGTGACATTCAACCCTCGAAAGTGTGACTATCTGCCCTCATGATTTAGAGAGAGTTTGCTACTATATCACTGAAAGAAAAGACAATATGAGTTGTCTGTCGTCCTTTCTTTTTCTCTATATAACTCAGCCGCATCGGCGTTCTGCTATTGATTTCATCAACACTTGCCTGAAGGAAACGGCGTCGAAAATCAGGCATTCGTTGATAACTTTGCGGCAGCTGGTAACGTTCCATTATCCAGTCTACTTTGAGCGACACACAGCCTGAACCATCGGGTTTTCTGTACTGGCAGAGAGATTCATACAGCCGCATAGCATAGGGATTAGTTATCTCCTTTGTTTCGCTAAGCCTGAATTGGGTAAATCTGTTCTGCAAACCAATAAAAAATGGAATCAGATAGGGGTTTATATGAACACTGTACAGTCCTCGGGAAGGGCTGTGTGCACGTTTAATGAACCAGGGGAAAGACTCTAACCCTTTTTCACCGTTAGCATCCTCTTCAGGTCGGTAAAATACGACCTCTTTACCAGCAAAGCCTTTGAGCGCCTGACGTATATCCTTACTGGCTTCGGCAGAGGTTAATCCAAATGTTGCTGCATAATGAGCTACCTGTATTTCACAGATACCATCATGCTCCTGAAGCGAGCCATCTGATTTACGGATCTGATCGACGAACAAATACAGCATACGCTTCTGATCACGAGAGAGACTATAAGCTGCTTCGGTAAGCTCATTAGACTGAACTATACGAGGGCTATTTTTGCGCTTTTTATGGTTTATTACCGCAACTTCCGTCATGACCGTTCCATTTAAAATGTGACAGATTTTAAGATTGTCACATTTCATCAAAAAGAGTCAACAGTCAGGGATAAGTTTGTGATTCAAATGGATCGCAGAGGGCAATTTGTCACAGGGTTCAGGGCAGATAGTCACAGTTCAATAGGGTAAATGAGGGTGATTTGTCACAATGAAAGGGCAAATTGTCACAAAGGATCCTCTGGAACCCGCAGTACATAAGGGCTCAAAGGAGGTCTAAAAAGGTAAACCTAAAAACTATTTTAAAAAGATCTTATAAAAATATGACGGTGGATAAGTGGATAAGAGCTCAAAGAAGAGGGCTAACATTTGATTTTGGGCGTAAGCTGAACATGCAGGTACCTTTCCCTGGTGCTTCCTCGCTCACTCGCGGGCGATGCCCGGTCGCTCGGCTGCGGCGAGCACTGTCTCCTTTCTAAAAACGGCTTTATCCAATCCTCGCAACGGGTATTTCTTTCCAACGAGTAGTGTACGCGGGGGAAAGCATGTCACGCTTCATTTGCCACTCAGGTGCAATCCCACGCCCAGCAAACCATATTTTTCCGAGTCCTGAATGGTTAATACCATCCAGGGTTTTCATCAGTTTCTTGCTCTGTTCCCGCGGCTGCACTTCATCAAATAAATTGAGCTGAGAAACCCCGGTTGGAGTGAAATCGTTGAGCATACAGCCCGCCTTTGCATAGCGGTGACCATCCACCCAGATCCTGTCCAGTGCTTTCACTGCTGCGGCTATGATGTCCCGTGTATCCTGCGTGGGGATGAGCAATTTTTCACTGGCCAGATTACCGTAGTAGGGCTCATTTACGGCAAACGGCGATGTTTTCAAGAACACGGCAATATGCCTGCAGAATTGACGCGCGCCGCGCAGCTTTTCGGCGGCACGTTCAGCGTGCTGACAGACAGCCTGCCGCATCGCCTCATAAGTCGTGACACGTTCACCAAAACTCCGGCTGCAGACTATCTGCTGTTTGGGGGGCGGTGCTTCCTCCAGTGAAATACAGCTTTCTCCATTGAGTTCCCGGACCGTTCTCTCCAGAACCACATTAAAATTTTTCCTGATGAACGTTGGATTCGCGCGGGCCAGCTGCAGTGCTGTGGTGATCCCCATTGTGTTCAGCTTCTTTGAGATCCTGCGACCCACCCCCCAGATTTCCTCCACCGGCTGCAGTGACAGCAGTTTTTCTGTACGGCGGGGATTACCCGGCGTTAACGCCAGTACGCCGCCAAATTGTGGCCACTCTTTGGAAGCCCATTGTGCTGACTTCGCCAGGGTTTTCGTAGGTCCCATTCCGACGCCGATGGTCAGCCCCGTGCCGGAACGAACGTGCTCACGCAGCTGCCGGCCGAAATCCTCGAAATCGATGCAGCTGTCAATACCGCGAATATCCAAGAACATCTCGTCAATGGAGTACTGCTCAACGCGTGGCGCCAGCGCTTCCAGATGAACCATGACCCTGTTCGACATGGAGGCGTAGAGGGCGTAATTACTGGAGAACGCGATGACCGGCTCCGGAAATTTTACCGACTTCAGCTGAAACCACGGCACTCCCATTTTTATGCCCAGCCGTTTCGCTTCAGCGCTGCGCGCGATTACACAACCATCGTTGTTACTCAGAACCACCACAGGCCTGTCACGCAAATCGGGACGAAATACTTTCTCGCAGCTCGCGTAAAAACTGTTAACGTCAGCCAAAGCAAACATCAGTCTGTGCTCCGGGTTTTGTGTATAAAAGCCGTCACCACCCCGAAAATCTGCAGTTCTTCCGGATAAAGCGTGGGGTAGGCTGGATTCATCGGCAGCAGGGCGATACGGGGCTTCAGCTGCAGGCGCTTAACGGTGAACTCGCCATCTGTTTCCGCGATGACAATATCCCCCTGCATGGGTTTCTCAGCTTTGTCGACAACCATTAAATCGCCGGAATGCAGACCCATATCCCGCATCGAATCCCCGATAGCCCTGACGAAGAAAGTTGCAGCCGGACGCCGGATACAATAGGCATTCAGGTCAAGTTCCTCCTCCGTGTAATCGGCGGCTGGCGACGGAAAACCCGCCGGGCAACGTTCGGTGAACAGCGGAGCAGTGGACTGCACCGGCTCCTGTTCGGGAGCAAGAAAAAGTAACACGGCATACCTCTTAAAATACCTGTTTTTATATACAGTATAATTTCTTCTTTTTTCTTTTTCGCAAGTGTTCTGTATGCCGACGGCTTCATCATGTTGTATTCGCGATGAATATTTCTTTGCTCAGCGTCAGATCCGACATCTCTTTACTTGCATAAATTGTTCTCTAATTTATCTCAACCAGTGTTCTTTTCTTATTGATAGGGGCTGTTGTTTATGTATAATTCACCAATAGTTCTCTAATACATCTCTTTTTGTTCTCTAAGGCGTTTTCAACTACCCAGGTGACATTCAATGAAAATTTATATCGATGACGGATCAACTAATATCAAACTTCAGTGGAAGGATGATGAGGTCAGGCAGTCAATCAGCCCTAACAGCTTTAAGCGTGAATGGGCTGTTGCATTTGGTGGACAACAAGCGTTCAACTATATGTTGAATGGTGAGCAATACTCTTTTGATCCTATCAGCCCTGATGCTGTGGTTACCACGAACGTCGCCTGGCAATACAGCGATGTGAATGTTGTTGCCGTTCACCATGCGTTGCTTAACAGCGGGATCGAACCTTGTGAAGTCGATGTGGTAGTGAGCCTGCCTTTATCTGAGTATTACGATAAAAATAACCAGCCTAATAAGGCAAACATTGAACGTAAAAAAGCGAATCTGCTGCGACCGGTCGAACTTAATGGTGGCAAGACTTTCACCATTAAGCATGTCGAGGTTATGCCCGAGTCCATCCCAGCAGGTTTTGAGGTGGTAAAAAATCTTAACGAACTGGATTCACTCCTGATTGTTGATCTGGGGGGAACCACGCTTGATATTTCTCAGGTTATGGGGAAAATGCGAGGGATTTCGCGTATTTATGGTGATTCAACCCTCGGTGTATCCTTGATCACCGGTGCGGTAAAAGAGGCGCTGTCCGTGGCAAGAACCAAAGGGAGTAGCTATCTGGCTGACGATATTATCATTCATCGTAACGATGCTTCTTATCTCTCATCACGTATCAATGACACGTCACGAATTGAACTGGTTCGTGAAGCGATTGAGAACGCTCACCACCGACTTGTTAACAGGGTTATTGAAGCCATCAACCGCTTTGAGGGATACTCCCATGTAATGGTTATCGGCGGAGGTGCTGAATTGATCGCCGATCATGTGAAGAAACACTGTGGGGTCAGGGAAGAACGCTTTTATAAAACTCGTTCATCCCAATTTGATCTCGTTAACGGCATGTACCTTATTGGATAAAAACAATGGATACGCGACGCAAAATCACGTTTTACCTGAATCCTGAAACCAACGAAGCGGACCGTTTTGTCTGCCAGAAAACAGATGAAACACCCCAGGGGGAAAGGGGACGTTTATGGCGCGCCGCGCTGCTTACAGGGTTTGCTTTTGGAAAGCAGGATGAGCGTCTTCCGTTCCTGTTCAGCGAGTTACTGAACAGGAATACATCGTTTGACGATCTGATGCAGCTGCTTAAAGCGGTTTACCCTCGTGAAGTCGAAGCGCTTTTACAGGGCAGGATAAAGGAAAATGTACCAGCTGAACGGACTGAGACTAATTTATCCTCTCAAACCCCCAATGCTGAAGATGAAACCCGCAGCAATGCAAAAGGGTTATTCTAAAATGCCGGTGGTTGATGCCAGAGAACATGGAAAGCTTATCCGCCAGTTCCTGAAGAACGTCCGGGAGATACAGGAGCTCGGGCTTATTGAGGATATTGAACATCAGACGCTGTCTGAAATTCAATCCAGTCTAATAAAGATGTCTTCGCCCGGAGCTGGCTATAAGCACACCTGTCCACGACATGGTAGCCCCTGGGAAGAGGCTGAAATTCAGCACCTTATTGAACAGGCTGGTTCATCAAGTTTCGATGTCGGGAGTTTCGCCAGTGAATACCAGCGGCGACCTGAATCCGTCATTAAATACATGAAAAAGCTGGGACTGACAAAATAGTCAGTATTTCCCACCCTCTGTTTTTGCGCAAAAAAAATACAACTCCCTCATGTGGGCATTGCACCTGTAATACAGCGTGCTGTGTCCAGCTTATCCACAGACTTTTCCTCCCTTAACTGTGGACAGGGCTCGTGTCATAACAACTCTCTTTCGCTCCCTCACTGATGTTCTTCTTGCCGGAATCAGCCTGCCACCCGCTGCCAGTGTGCCGCGCCCGGACGGACACGGGACGGGCTTCTTTATCGCTCAGGCCCGGCGTCGTTGTGATTGTACGCCATGCCCTCGCCAGTTTAAGGCGCGCCCTTCAAGCCGCTTTCGCGGCATATCCTGGCCGTCGAAACAACTGACGGCTGCGGTATTCCACGGTCGGCGTTGACCCGTTACCGGACGCGACGAACAGGCAGCGTGCGGCAGGGAACGGTATCGCGGTGATGCCTCCTGCCCACCCTGACTGTGTAAGGAGCTTCCCATGCCGAACTGGTGTGCCAACCGACTGATGTTCAGCAGTATTCAAAACAGTGATGCCCTCAAAACGTGGATTGCCGGAGGTGAGTTGTCTCTGCATCGCCGCGCCAGAAAAGAAGGTATTCAGCTTTTCCTTGCAGGCTGCGCGGGGATACTGCGCCCCCTGACAGAGCAACATTACGCGCCATATCCGCAACTGGTTTCTTACGGTGCGGCTGCAGACAACCGGCCTTCAGTCCAGGCATACAGCGACTGGCTGGCGATGTTTATGGCCGGAGCTGTGCTGGATGTGGAAACCTGCCAGAAGCTGCATCAGTGCTGGCTGGACAGCCATATCGGGCATGCCCGCTGGGCTACCCTCAGTGAACCGGAACAGGTAGTCATCCTGCAGCTGTACAAGCAAAAATCTTTTGACTGGGGAAACAGTTTCCGGCCTGCGCCGGTGGAGGAATGGTGGAACAGCCTGTGCGATGCTGGTGATGATTTGTTTGCCGCAGAGCCAGTGGATTTGCGTGATGTCCTGCCGACGCGTCTGAATATCGAGGTGAACGGCTTTAACGGTGGTTTGCTGACGGGTGTCCCGTCGTCATATGACCACTATCTGACCCGGTACGGTTGCAAGTGGCCAGTTGGCTATGAGGCAAATATCTGTTTCGCCGGAGAGAACACGCTGACGGTGGATTTTGACACCCCCTGGAGTCCGGTTGGCGAGGACGTTGTGGCTGAACTCAGTCAGCGGTATGGCGGGGAGGTGGAGCACTGGTTTGCAGAGCAGGGCTGCAATTACTGCGGTTATGCCCGGTACGTCAGTGGCGAAACGGACTTGTACATCACTGACGAGCTGGAGTGGGGCGAAGCTGACCCGGACGATGAGGACAGTTTCCCGGACGTAACCGGCCCGGAGTGGATTATCAACAACGTGGCGCACTTTGGCGGCTGACCGGAGGCGGGCGGGAAACCGCCCGGAATAACATGGAATTAAATCTGAATACCTGGCTTGCTGGCCTGAGTGTCGACGTCGGTGGCACTGAAATGATGGTGTATTACCTGGTTTCCGCGAGTGACCTGGCGCAGGCCGAAGCGGGCGTTCTGGAAATGGGACGCACCTGGTGGCCATCGCTGCAACGCGAGGATGACCGGCATCGGTGGGAATATGCCGCAGGCGTGGTCTGGTTTAACAGCATCGTTCTGCTCGATGACGTGGAGAACAGCATCCTGCGTGGCCTGAAGTTCCTCGATGCGTGGACAGTGACCGGCGCGCCGGATGCGCCGGTACTGCGCGACGAGTGGGGGAATGACTGGCGGGATATCACCCGCTGACGGAATACCGGGCAGGGTGACTGCCCGGTACTTCAGGGAGGAATAATGATGTCGCGCTGCTCCTCATCCATGCCGCGCCTGGCGCGGGGATATCCACTGCCCGGAGCCAGTGTGCCGCGCCCGGGCCGACACGGGACGGGCGGTTTTTCCGCTCCTGTCCGGCGTCGCTGTAATTTTACGCCATCCACTCGCACTTTAAGGAGCGCCCTTCAAGCCGCTTTCGCGGCATATCCTTGCCGTCGAAAAAACTGACGGCTGCGGTATTCCACGGTCAGCTTGACCCGTTACCGGTCGCGGCGTACAGGCTCCGGGCAGCAGGGAACGGACGTCGTACCGACGTCCTCCTGGATGCCCCCTGTAACCACGAGGTGTCCCTATGTCCCGTTTTATCCTGGGTAACTGCGTCGATATTATGTCCGGCTTTCCGGATCGAGCCGTTGATTTCATCCTCACCGATCCCCCGTATCTGGTCGGGTTCCGTGACCGTTCCGGGCGCAGTATTGCCGGTGACAAAACTGATGAATGGCTGCAACCCGCCTGCAATGAGATGTACCGCGTCCTGAAAAAAGACGCACTGACGGTCAGTTTCTACGGCTGGAACCGCGTCGATCGTTTCATGGCCGCGTGGAAAAGTGCCAGATTCAGTGTCGTCGGGCATCTGGTTTTCACCAAAACCTACTCGTCGAAATCGGCCTATGTCGGCTATCGCCATGAATGCGCCTATATCCTGGCGAAAGGCCGTCCGGCGCTGCCGCAGGACCCGTTACCGGATGTGCTGGGCTGGAAATACAGCGGCAACCGCCACCACCCGACCGAAAAACCTGTTACCAGCCTGCAACCGTTGATCGAGAGCTTCACACACCCGAACGCCATTGTTCTCGATCCGTTTGCCGGTTCCGGCTCCACCTGTGTGGCCGCCGTCCAGGCTGGGCGCCGTTATATCGGCATTGAGCTGATGGAGCAGTACCACAAAGCCGGGATTACCCGCCTGTCAGCCGTGCAGCGCGCCATGCAGCGCCCGGCCGCCAACGACGTCTTTTATCCGGAGGCCGCGTGATGAACTACGACGGACATGAGGCCCTGCGCCACGATATTGCCGGGCTGGCAAACAATTTATGTGACCTGAAAACCACCATGAAAGTGCTGGAAGAAAAGTATCACTACCGGCATGACGGGCTACCGGAGCGGCTCGCCGGGGTAAGTTTACGCCGTGCCAGTGAACTGCTGGATAAGGCATTCAATCAGATCCTCATGCTGGACGAGAGTTTTCAGGACTGACGACGGGCGGCGTTGCCGCCCCACAGAATTAACGGAGAAAAAACATGTACGGAACCTGTGAAACCCTCTGCCGGTTGCTGAGTGAGCAGTATCCCGCAGAAACCCCGCTGACCCTGATTATCTGGTCGCCAGCGGATATCGAAGGGCTGGCTGACGGCATTGAATGTGCCGTTTCTGAACAGGACATAAAGGCGGTGCTGGCGCGTATAGATGCCATACCGGAAGACCAGCGCCTTGATTCTGGAGTGCCTTCTTGTGCGGTGATGGACCTGATTGATCAGGTGAAAGAAGCCGTTCCGGCGGTGATGGTGCCGGCTGACCTGCTTGAAACCCTGCTGATGACCGCCGAACAGGCGTTATGGCACAGGGAATGGACCGCCCGGGATGACAACCATCCGGTGCCGGACAGCGTTGCCCGCCGCCTGGCTGATACGGCGAAAGTGCGCGCCTTACTGAAAAACTGAATCCCCACGCCGCCCCGGCGGCGTGGACTGATCCCGTTCAGAGGAACCCATTATGCAGGAAACCACCACCTTAAACGCCCTTGTGATGCGCCGTGCGCGCGATTTGATTGCTGATTATGGATGGCCCGACCATACCGATGTTGAACAGTGTGCTCCGCACAAACCGGGATGGATAAGCATTTATGTCCGTCTGGATGCAGTTGATATCGTTCACCTGCTGCCTTTGCTCTGTGTCGGTGACGTACCCGCCGCGTTGCAACGTGCCATGACAAAAATAACCGGAACACAGGCACAGATTATTTTGTCCGGCAGCCGTTATGCCGACGACCCGCAGCTTCCGGAGGACGGGACACGGATAACTTTTCCCTGGGCCGGGGAATGGCTGACAGAGCCGGAGATTCAGGCGGTAACGGACTGCCTGTCCCGCGCTGTGCGGGATATCTCCCGGCAGGTTCGGGAAGATGCACGCCGGATACAGGCAGCGCTGACCACGCGCGGGGAAACGCTGTTTTACCGGCAGACCCGAAATTTCCGTCTGGTGGTGAAGGAAAACGATTTGCCCTGCTGGCTGGACGACGATGACGACAGGCTACCGGTGGTGCTCGATGCTATCCTGAACAAAGGGGCGCGTTACAGTGCCGTGGAGTTCTTTGTTATCAGTGACAAAGTGGATCAAATCCTGGCATGTGGCCAGATGTGTGATGTGCTGCGTATTCCCGGGGAGCCTCCGCGCCGGTGGATGGATTTAACCCTGTTACATGAGGTCATGGCAGAAGCGCGCGCAGAAATCAGTCTTGTCTGCAATGCCCTGTCAGCAATCCGGCCAGTGTAGCGAACAGCAGGGGGCGGAGGCCCCCTGAATCAACCCTGAAGGATGTCGCCGGCTCCGCTTTTATGGCGGCCCCGTCCCTGCGTGACGTGGCCTGGTGGTTTTCCACTCTGTCAGTCCGGTGTCGTGTGCGGGCTGTGCCGTGCATCCATCGTAGTCGGGCTGTCGGGGATACAAGGGTAAAGTGCACGCGGCGGTCACCCGGTCCTTCCTTCACGTCAGCCGTTATCTTCCGGTCGTTCGACCGCTCAGGTTTCACGGTCTCACCCTTCAGCTCCCGTCTGCCGTGCGCGTCAGGCTGCGGCTTCCCTTGCGCCCTTGTATCCCCGACCGATCGCCCGACTGGTCTGGATGCACGGCACCGCCCGGTGTTGCGGAATATGTGATTACGGAGGTTTACCATGCAGTTAGCTACACGTCAGCACACCCTTAACGTCGAAGAATCCGACCGCCTTTCTTTCCTGCCGTACATGTTCGGCACCGATTTTATGCTGGCTGAATTACAGGTGTATGCCCTGGCAAAACAGTGGATGCCCGAATACAACGGGGGTTTCTGGCATTTCATCCGTCTGCAGGACGGCGGCGGGTACATGATGCCCGACTGCGGTCGGATTCACATGATCAACGGTGAAAACTGGTTTGATCGTACCGTCAGCGCCGACGCCGCCGGAATTATTCTGACCTCGCTTGCCATTAACCGCCGTTGCTGGACGCATCACGACTGCGGCAACGCCGCACTCACTCACCTGTATATGCTGCGTGATACCCAGCTCTGGAATCACATCGCTTTTCACCCTGAATGCAACGCCATTTACGCCGCGCTTGACTGATTAACCGACGGGGCGGCGATGCCGCCCCTTTTTTAAAAGGATAAAACTATGTACGCACCCGTGAAAGAAATCATGACCGATCTCCTGAAATATAACCTGTCATCCGATGAAGCATTGCTGGTTCTCTGTATTACCCGTGAGGACATCCGCATGTTGACCAGTGAATGGCCTTTGTCCGAGGACGATATTACGTGCGTCATGCAGCGACTGGATGCGACGTATGATCAGGGGGCCGATGTGAGCATGGTCCGTGGCATCACTGAAGAACTGATGGACGAGCGCCGCGCAATACGTGATGTCAGCGTTCCGGCCAGAGCATTGCAAAAAATAATGTTACTGGCAGGCAGTGAACTAAATCGGTTGTACGCCGTGGCAGAAGAAGGGGGTGGTAATGCAGATGCATTTGTGGCTGAAGAACTGGACGCCATGCGCCAGTTACAGACCGCGATCGACGCATAAGAAGGAGTGAGCCGTGAATATTAAACCGGAAACCCGCGAAATTCTTCGCCAGTACAAAGCACTGATTAATGCCCGCCGCCGTGATGCCGACCAGCGCGAACTGACAACCGCGCAGGTCGTGGATGAAATCTGCGAGTACATGACCTGTCAGTGTGCCGTGTACATCGGCGGTCACTTTATCTTACAGGGAGGAAAGGGCAGGTAAGCATGATGGCAGGCGGTTATGCCGCCTGTCAGCCCGCGCGAAAAACCCTGCAGGCTGGCGCCTGCGGGAGGATGGATTCGCGCCGCGCTTCGCGCCGCTCCCCGTCCTTTTCCCCCCCTGACTCAGATGGCGTACACTTACCGCCGGTTTCCCTTTCTGTCGGAGTATATGATGTCCGGATTTAATCTCGCCGCAACATCGAAAGAAGAGCAGGATAAGGTGGCCATTGACCTGGTCGCTTCAGGCGTGGCGTATAAAGAAAGGCTGGCTATGCCGGTGGTCGCTGAACTGGTGGTCAGAGATCTGCCTGAACATCTCAGAGCGTATTTTTGGGGGCGGTTGCACTATTACCGTCAGTTCAGTGAGCAGCTGCCTGACAAAAATGCCCCGGAATATGCCAGAAAAGAGGATGAGGTTAAAAAGTAGCGTCAGTCCTGAAGCATTCTGCCTGTCGCTGGCCGGATTTTTCTCATGCCGGGTGATAGTTTTTTCTGGCCAGTGTGTGAGGTTTTTTTCCTGCCGGTGATAATACACTGCCTGTTCCTGTTCCTGTTCCTGTTCCTGTTCCTGTTCCTGTTCCTGTTCCTGTTCCTGTTCCTGTTCCTGTTCCTTCTGCTGCTTCCCTGTGTTTTTGAAATCTAAAATGTCAGGGTGCTGGCCCCCTTCGGCTCCTGACCAGCTGGCGCTGTCCAGTCGTCGAGCCCCAC
>QFQQ01000216.1 GCA_003243445.1 Citrobacter freundii | reverse complement strand
TGGCCAGCGCAAGGTCCTGCCCTGGGCAGCGGCCGTGAGTGCTGCCGCCATGTTCGCGCTGCTGGCCTGCGCGCATTGGCAGGGGCCGGATTGGCTGCTGCTGGTGCTGGCAGCGCTGGTGGGCGCCCTGCCCAGCATGCCGGCCATGGTGCGCGCACGCTGGACCGTGCTGCTGCGCGGCACGCCCCAGCTGCAGACGGCCTATGCGCTGGAGGCCGTGCTGGACGATGTCTGCTTCATCGTCGGCCCGCCCCTGTCGGTGGGCCTGAGCATGGTGCTGTTCCCCGAGGCGGGGCCGCTGGCCGCCTCCTTGCTGCTGCTGGTGGGCGTGGCGCTGTTCGTGGCCCGGCGCCGCACAGAGCCGCCCGTGGACACATCGCAGCAGCGCACGCGCCAGCAGTCGCTGGCCCGCCATCCCGTGGTGCGCACGCTGGCGCTGTTCATGCTGGCCCAGGGCATCATCGTGGGCACCATCGACGTGGCCAGCGTGGCCTTTGCCACGCAGCAGGGCCAGCCAGCGGCGGCCAGCATCGTGCTCTCGTTCTATGCGCTGGGGTCCTGCGTGATGGGACTGGTGTTCGGCACGCTGCGCCTGAAGGCGCCGCTGCACCGCCAGATTGCCTGGGTGGGCGCCTCGGTCTGCATCACGGCCGTGCCCCTGCTGCTGGCCACCAATGTGTTCACGCTGACCCTGGCCGTATTGCTGGCCGGCATTACCTTCGGCCCGACCATCACCGTGGCCATGGGCCTGGTGGAGCAGCAGGTGCCGCACCAGCGCCTGACCGAAGGCATGACCTGGCTGCTGACCGGCATTGCCATGGGCGTGGCCCTGGGTGCGGCCGCCGCAGGCTGGGCCACCGACCTATGGGGCGCACGCATTTCCTTCGTGGTGGCGCTGCTGGCCGGTGTCGCCATGTGGGCCCTGGGCGTGCTGGCCGCACGCCAGGCACGAGCGAAAGAGAGCCCGCCTGCCGAAGACGCAGCCGCCGCCTGCACCTGAACACGGCCGCAACGCCCGCGCCAGCCCAGACCGCTCAGACCGCTCAGGCCGCTCAGGCCGCTCAGGCCGTGGCCATCAAGGCCAGCAGCTCGGCCAGGCGCTGGCGCATCCACAGCGCTTCGGCCCCGGGCGCCAGCCCTTCCAGCCAGAGCATGCGCACGGTCAGCGGCGGCAGCGCCAGCCCCTCGCAGGCGCGTTGCCGCAGATGCGGGCGCAGATCGCCGAACTCGGCAATATTGACCGGCAGGATGGCCCAGCCCAGGCCGTCGGCCACCATGTCGGCAATCACATAGAAGCTGTTGGAGCGCCAGACGGCGGGACTGAGCACGGTGTCCTCCACGCCCTCGATGTGCATCAGCAACTGGCGGTGCGCGGCCAGCTGCCTGCGCGTGAGGGCCGCCGTGCCATCGAGCACATGGCCCTTGGCCACGCAAATGGTCTGCGGCACGCTGCCGATATGGCGCTGGGCACAGGTGGCCGGCGCAGGCGCTCGGTCGAACTGGAAGGCGACCTGGGCACGCTGCGCCGCCACATGCCCGGCCACTTCGGAGGCCGTGCCGTTCAGCACGGTCAGCTCCATGGCCGGAAAGCGCGCCGCCAGCTCCTTGAACAGCTGGGCCAGCGGCACATAGGGCAATGCCTCGTCCAGCGCAACGGCCAGGCGTGCCTGCCCGCCTGCGGCCAGGGCGCGGGCGCGGTGGTCCATGGCCTGGGCCTGGTGCAGCAGGGACCGGGCCTCCAGCAGCATCACCTCCCCTGCCGCCGTCAGCTGCACGCGGCGCCCCACGCGGTCGAAGAGCTCCAGCCCCAGGTCGGCTTCCAGCAGGCCGATGGCCGTGCTCACGGCCGATTGCGCACGGCCCAGGCGACGGGCGGCCTCGGTCATGGTGCCGGCTTCGGCCACCGCCACGAAATGCTTCAGCCTGTCGAGTGTCCATTCCATCCATCAATTTTATGGATGGAATCAAACTTTGATAAATCATTTCATTGATGGAAACTGTGGTTTTCATCAAGAAGGAAGTCCTGGCCCACAAGGCCCGGGGCAAACAGGTGCTTTATGGCGTTCACAACGCAAACCCAGAACCCCGTTTCGGGGCATCTTCCAAAATCCCAGGCGGCCGACCCGCGCCGCTGGCTGGTGCGGGCCATCGTCTCGGTGGCGCTGCTGCT
>QFQQ01000215.1 GCA_003243445.1 Citrobacter freundii | reverse complement strand
GTGTGCGCCATCAGTTCATTGGCTTTTTTGGTTGCCGCGTACAGGGACACGGGGTGATCAACAGAATCATCCGTTGAGAAAGGCATTTTGCGATTCAGGCCGTATACCGAACTGGAGGATGCATAGAGTAAATGCTGAATTTTATTGTGCCGACAGCCTTCCAGTATGTTCAGAAAGCCAGTGAGATTTGCGTCGGCGTACGCATGCGGGTTTTCGAGTGAATAACGTACTCCCGCCTGGGCAGCAAGATGAATCACACGCTCAAAATGCTCTGAGGCGAAGAGCGCCGCCATGCTGTCCCGGTCAGCTAGATCAATCTTGTGAAAATGGAAACCGGGATGTACCAGTAACGCCAGACGAGCCCGCTTAAGGCTAACGTCGTAGTAATCGTTCAGATTATCAATCCCGACTACTTGATGGCCTGCCTCAAGGAGGCGTTTGCTAACGTGGAAGCCGATGAAGCCAGCGGCACCCGTAACCAGGTATTTCATGTTCGTTCCTCTTTTCGGCTAAAGGGTAGCCAGGCACCAGCAGGTGCTACCAGGAGTGAAATGATACCGTTAGATGGCAAAAAAGCTAATCGTTATCTTTTTTCACGCTTGCCAATTTAACGGGTCAGTTATTATGTATTCATTCGGTGAATTTAACGCGCAAAAGCGTGGGCAAGTCAGCTGACCAATATTTAGCCTTTCGACCGACGTTTTTGTTCAGAGTGGGAACCCGGAGTATTGACAGCTTTAATAAATCACTTCCTCTTTTCAGTAGTGATTAAAATACCAATTAAAATCACTTAAATAATCTGTTTTTTTAATCAATAATCCTATGGCATTACACCTATTTATGACTAAACTAATGCCAGTTTTAGTCTTCCTCATTTAGGATATCTATGTCTGTGAGTGATAACAACGTATCCGGGCGCAGTAACGATCCGGAGCAGATTGATCTGATTGATTTATTGATGCAGCTCTGGCGTGGGAAATTGACGATTATTGTTGCTATCGTTATTGCTATTGCCTGTGCTGTTGGTTATTTGGCGGTTGCGAAGGAGAAATGGACCTCCACAGCGATTGTTACACAGCCAGATGCTGGTCAGCTTGCCAGTTACAATAATGCAATGGACGTATTATTTGGCGATAATGCACCTAGAGTAACTGATGTTCAGGCTAGCTTTGTTGGGCGTTTTAGCTCGGCATTTTCCGCATTAGCAGAAACTTTAGCCAAACAATCTAAACCAGACTTTGTGAGTATAGAAGCCGCGATTAAAGGTCAAACATTACCCTTAAAGATAACCTACTCGAGCGGATCTGCAGAGGATGCCCAAAAGATTTTGGCACAATATATTCAACAGGTTGATGATAGTGTTGCAAAAGAACTGAATTCTGACCTTTCCATGAGCATAGCTAATCGAATTGCTGATTTGCAAAAGTCGCTTGAAGCACAAGAAACTGTGGCTAAAGAGCAAAAAGCATTGCGAATTGCGCAGATAAATCAGGCTCTTAAGGTTGCGGAGCAGTCTAATATTAAGTTGCCGCAGGTCCAGCAGGCAGATCAGGTCTCGCAGGATACTATGTTTATGCTCGGAAGCCAGGCGCTTTCGTCCATGGTTAAAAATGAGGCAACCCGCCCGTTAAGTTTCTCCGACCAATACTATCAGACACTCCAGAACTTGTTGGCGGTACAGGCATTGAAAGTAGCACCTGAAAGTGTACATACCTATCGTTATGTGATGAAACCAATCTTACCTGTTCGTCGTGACAGTCCGAAAAAAGCGATTACCCTGGTGCTGGCGGTTCTGCTCGGTGGGATGATTGGTGCCGGTGTGGTGCTGGGGCGAAATGCTCTGCGTGGTTACAACGCAAAAGCAGAGTAAGTCTGAACCTGACAACAAAAAACCGGGCAGTACCCGGTTTTTTCATATCTGCTCTGCAACTTACTGATGACGCTTACGTAAATTCTCAATCACCGTCGTTAGGTCGAGGTCCTGATCCTGCAGCAGCACCAGCAGGTGATACATCAGATCAGAGGCTTCATTTGTCAGCTCAAAACGGTCGTTCACCGTCGCAGCCAGTGCGGTTTCTACGCCTTCTTCACCCACTTTCTGCGCAATGCGTTTGGTGCCGCTGGCATACAGTTTCGCGGTGTAGGAACTGGCTGGGTCAGCGGTTTTACGTTCGGCCAGCAGTT
>QFQQ01000100.1 GCA_003243445.1 Citrobacter freundii | reverse complement strand
AGGTTGCTGCCGCGATCTGCAAATACTAATGAGGGATAGGACGGTGGAGTAGGGAGAGGTTCCAGAGGTTTCATAGGTTCCAGAGGTTTCATAGGTTGCTACCGCTATTTGTAAAGGCTCTATCTCCTGAATTTGTAACTGTCAGAAGTTAAACCAGAGACTTCTAAAAATAGTATTATCCTGATCAGGCAACAATTTACAGATTGCGGTAGCAACCTATGAAACCTCTGGAACTTCTGAAACCTATGGAACCTATAAAGCCTCTGAAACCTTTTTTCAGCTCTCTTCAAACCCAACCCCATATTCTTCCAACTCTCTCAACACCGGCTCATAAATCTCTTTCGAAGTAGGGATATTCAATCCTCTTACGACTAGTGTTCCGTTCAGAATAAGTTTTGCCGCGATGGCAAGCGGGAGGCCGACTGTTTTGGCCATGGCGGTCTTTAGACTGTCTTCGCCTTTTACAACGAGTGAGCTGTTGATCGTATGGGATTCGCCATTGAGTTCATAACCGAATTCATGCAGCATTACGATCATGTCTTTATCATGTGGTTGCAGACTTAGCTTTGTGTCAACAGCGGTCTGCAAAAGATCGGCAGGGCTGCAGAAACCCTTATTGACAAGCGTGGTCTTATCATCAAGGCCCAGGTAGAATAATTGCTTCAGCGTTATATTAGCTTCATGTATTTGTGAGCTAACCAGGGAAGCCGCACTGGATTTCACTTCTTCCATCTCGATCTCTTCAATTTCTCCCATAGCGTCCGCGGCAAGAAAAGATTTGGGGATCTCTTCGCCTTTTTCTGCTGCTTTGTTTTCTGCTTCCATGATCTTCAGCAGGCCCTCCAGCACATTCTTTGTTTTGGAAAAACCGGCCGTCAGTTTATTTTCAAGCCACTCTCCAAAACCGTGTTTGTTCATATGTTCCTGGAATACTTCATGCAATGTTTTTCCATCACTTTCGTAAGCAGGTGTCTCGTCGGTCAGTTGCAGTTCGATCACATTTTTCCAACCCATCATAAATTCCGGATGACGCAATGTTGTGCGGACAAAAGTGGATGTATCTTCCAAACCATAAAGCGGTGCATAGCTTAACGAATCACGATTGGGATACCAGCTGAATACACCATGGCCGGGCACCAATACTTTTCTATCCGGAGAATACAATTCCTCATAAGGAACCCGCACTTCATTTCCGTCTTCACGATAATGTGCACCCGCTTTCCCGGCGAGGATGATATTGCGGGAATTCCAGCTGATCTTATAATGCCAGGGATTGTCATCACTTTCCGGGGCGACTAATCCTCCGCAATGAGACCTGAATGAGGTTATTTTTCCCCCTTTATGTCTTACTGAATCAATGATCTTCATCGCACTCATATGGTCAATACCGGGATCAAGGCCCATCTCACACAGGAAGAGCAGGCCTTTGGCCTTTATGGATGCTGCCATGCTGCGCATTTCGTCATCCACATAGGAAGCGGTAAGCAAATGTTTGCCGGCTTCGAGGCAATCTTTTGCGACCGTAGTATGCAATACCGGTGGCAGCATGGATATTACCAGATCCGCCTGGCTGATGTACATCCTCCTTTTTTCTGCATCATGGATATCAAAGGAAACAGCTTCTCCATAAGGGGAATGATTGATCTTTTCCTGCGCCAGCTTCAGGTTCGCATCTGCAACCACGAGCTTCCACTGTTCAGTAGCCGCATGCTCAAGCAGGTAGTTGATCAGTACAGTTGCCGATTTCCCGGCACCGAATAAAAGAATGTGTTTCATCTGGCAAATATCTGGTAATTAAAAAGTCAAAAATCAAAAGTAAAAAGTAAAAATACCAGTCATTCCAGGACAAGCAGGTATTATCGACCGGAGCTTTTTTGACTTTTTACTTTTGATTTTTGACTTTTTAGTTAACGGGTGTATTTACCTGGAAGTATTTCCCTCTTGGCACTCTATTTGAATCGCGCTATGGTAATAACAAACTAATTTTTATGAAAAAAGTATTTGTAGCTGTTTTTCTGCTTGCCGGTGTTACCGGTTTTAGCCAGAGTCTTACGGGAGGTTTAAAGGCCGGTGTAAATATCTCAAACTTCACAGGTGGTAATTTTCAGAATGTTGATAAAAAGGCCCTGGTCGGTTTTCATGCCGGCGGCTTTTTGAATATCGGGTTTGGCGCCTTTTCTATTCAACCTGAGGCGATGGTGTCTACCCAGGGAGCCAAAGTGGAAGATATCGGCGGAGCAGAATATGATCTGAAGCTCACTTACATCACAGTTCCGGTAATGGCGCGCTTCAGAACAAGCAGTGGTTTTTACCTGGAAGCTGGTCCCCAGGTTGGTTTCAAGATCAATGAAGACGTAGGTGATCAAACGATCAACAACTTCGCAAAAGATCTTGATCTCGCAATTGCAGGCGGTCTCGGATTCCAAAGCAAAGGTGGCTTTGGCATAGGTGCGCGCTATATCGCTGGTCTGTCCAAAGTTGGCGACTTCTCCGGCGTAAACAACATCGATCCTGACTTTAAAAATGGCGTGATCCAGGCAGGTATTTCCTGGGCGTTCGGTAAATAGTATGTCCGATGTTTGATGATCGGTTTTGCCGCTCATTATAGTTGACCCGAATAACTTATTCAAGAAACCTTCTTTTAACGGAAGGTTTCTTTTTTTATATGACGATATGCTGTATTCAGGGTGATTAAACGGGCTTAATATCGTAGCTTGGTTCTTTATCATTTTATCTCCCTCAATTAAAAATGATGGCCAAACAAGCTTCTTCAAAACAAAAATTATCCTCTTCCTCCGGCGACGAATTGCTCAGAATTTTACAGGCAAGATTTGAGAAGAATATGAGCAGGCACAAAGGTATTGACTGGGCAAAAGTGCAGGCAAAGCTCGAAGCAGATCCGGCCAAGCTCCGGTCTCTCGATGAAATGGAAAGAACAGGAGGGGAGCCCGATGTGATCGGTCACGATAAAAAGACAGATGAATACCTGTTCTGTGATTGCTCACCCGAAACGCCCAAAGAGCGACGCAGCATCTGCTACGACCGTGAAGCGCTCGATTCCAGGAAAGAACACAAACCAGCGAACAGCGCTATCGATATGGCCAACGAAATGGGCATAGAAATACTTGACGAGGAACAATACAGGGCTCTTCAAACGCTTGGCGATTTTGATACAAAAACTTCAAGCTGGATCAGGACGCCCAAAGAAATACGTGAACTCGGTGGAGCGTTGTTTTGCGACAGGAGATACAACACCGTATTTGTTTACCATAACGGTGCTTCATCATATTATGCAGTGAGAGGATTCCGGGGAATGCTGCGCGTATAGAATGGAGTTGTTAGCTATCAGTTTTGAATAAGCCGGAGGAGGAAACCTCACGTAACAAAATCTTCGCTCCTTAAAATCGTGGGGCCAGAGGAAATCCTTTTCAGAGGGCAGATCTTCATTTAACCTCGGATAGCATCATACTTTACGACTATTCAATACTCACCTGTCCACTAACTGACTGCTTCCGATCCGCACGATCCTGAACTGCACTTTTACTCCTCTGTTCGTATCAGGAATGCGCAGAGTCTCCGTATTATTCGCACCAACGGATTTGAATTGCACGATCTGTGTTTTCAGTATTTGATCACCAGGTTTCAGGTATTGCAATTCTACCGCTACTTCATCAAGATCGTATTTGGAATGATTGCTGACAGTCAATTCGAGATTACGAATGCCACCCAATGCCACGCGTTTGTAATCATTGCTTGAAACACTCACTTTGTCACCAAGACCGGACAGCGCATTGGTGCTTGCTGTAGTTGTATTTCTTGTTGACGAAGGGAGTTCATTCTCTGTACGCGAAGTTTTTTCATTGGAGGAAACAGGTGGAGGAACCATTCTCACCGTTTTAGTACGCTCACCTGTAACCGGGTTGGTTTCAGCAGCAGCATATTCTTCCTGGTTTTCTTTTTTGCGTGTATCTGCAGAAGGCATTACAGCAAGAGGCTTTCTTGTATCTTTTATTTCCGCTGTTTCCGCGGGTAGGGATGTTTTTTCTTTTTTGGGCCGGGGCTCATCTGAACCGGTAATTGGTGCAGGTGCTGACCGCTGGCTTTGCGGCTTTTCTGCGGCAACTTTGTCATGCATTTGCGGAGCGGCAGTTACCGGTTGAGTTACCGGTTGATCATTGGGTGTTGTTTCCGCAGGAGGGTCTATTGTTTGTGTTTCCTGGGAAGGGGGTTGTTGAGGCGTTGTTTGCTGCTGATCATTGGTAACCGCAAGCGTGTTGGTTACCGGGAGCTGCTGCGCCAGTTGAGCATTTGCCGCTGGCCTGGACTTAAGAATAAAACCAGCCAGCAGACCAATACCGATCAGGCCGGCAACAACCGCGGCTCTTTTCAGGCTGATCTTCAGAAAGCTCTTGCGTGCGATCTTGTCTTTGCGGTCCTTCAGCGTTTTTACATACATCTCCTTGATCTCATCCAGCGGCTGCGAGTAGTTGATCTTAGCTACGGGATTTTCTGTAATGCTGATCGTTTCTTCCGCCTCCGGCAATGTATAATCGGGGATAGGAGTCGGTGCGGGTTTGGGTTTCGTGACCGGTGTTGGCCTTACCGCCACTTTTCTTTCTGCAACCTGTCCGGGCATGGTCACAAAAACGGATCTTTTCTTAACGGGTTGTTCCTGCTCAGTGGTCAGTTTTGGCAGGTATGCTTCGTATTGATCATTCACAGTTGCGGCCTGCTTTACCGGCTGGATGGCCTGCTGCGCGGTTTCTGTAGCCGCAGGTTTCTTGTAAAACCGGTCAAAGGGTTGTTCTTCCACTTCCGGTGCATACGGCTTCAATTCGTCGATCTCGCTGGGATAACGCCATGCCGCACTTTTGCCCTGCACCCATACGAGGTCATAAGGCTTCAGTCCCATCTTCACCAGGTCTTCCGCAGCGAAAGGCCCGCTTTCCTTGTTGTCACGCAACAGCAGATAATTTGCCATATCGTTCTCAATTGGTAGTTAAACAAACAGGATCACCGTCCCAAACAGTATCCACAACGCAAAAATCGGGCACTAATCTCTGACTGCTAAGTTTTTACTGTTAATAAAAACGGTTATCCTGTTAAACGTAAAATCCATGCCGTCAGGTGCAAAGGGAATGTTATAAGTTGGGAGACCGCCGACCACGGACCGCCGACCACGGACCGCCGACCGCGGTATCATGCCTCAGGATCGCAAATTATATACGGGTTTGAGATATACATTTTGTTCCTGTATCTAGAGCATTTTCCTTTCTGAAACCTGGTACTGCGGTCTGCGGTCGGCGGTCCGTCGTCTCTCTCAAAAACGTAATCCACAAACCGTGGAAAACTACCCCGAAAATTCACCTTCTTTATCAGGTTTTGAGTACCAAAAAAGGTAGATTTGCAAGCCCTTAAAAGCGCTGATTTTGAGCAGCGAATACACAAGAATCCCGAATAATTATGGAAGAGAATTTTGAACCACAGGAAACGAGTGATATTGACAGGATCATTCCCGTCAATATCGAGGAGCAGATGAAGACTGCCTACATCGATTACTCCATGTCAGTGATCGTAGGCCGCGCACTACCGGATGTAAGAGACGGTTTCAAACCAGTTCACCGGCGGATCCTTTTCGCGATGAATGAACTCGGGTTGAATCATAACAAACCTTACAAAAAATCCGCGCGTGTGGTAGGTGAGGTGTTGGGTAAATATCACCCGCATGGTGATTCATCGGTTTACTTCGCCATGGCCCGTCTCGCACAGGAATGGAATATGCGCTATACACTGGTCGATGGCCAGGGTAACTTCGGTAACCAGGATGGTGATGATCCGGCGGCAATGCGATATACGGAAGTCAGGCTCGATCGTCTCGGCGAACATATGCTGGATGACATCGAGAAAGACACCGTTGACTTCCAGCTTAACTTCGATGATTCAGAGAAAGAACCATCCATTCTTCCTACAAGGATTCCTCAACTGCTGATCAATGGCAGTAGCGGTATTGCCGTGGGTATGGCTACGAACATGATGCCGCATAACCTTTCTGAAACCATTGACGGTTGCGTGGCATACATCGATAAACGTGACGTGACAGTGGATGAACTGATGCAACACGTGAAAGCGCCCGACTTTCCAACCGCAGGGATCATTTACGGAATGGAAGGTGTGAAAGCCGCCATGCACTATGGCCGCGGACGTGTAGTGGTAAGAGGCCGTCTGACCATTGAAACAAAACCAAGCGGCCGCGAACAGATCATCATCACAGAAGTTCCTTACCAGGTGAACAGGGATGCGCTGACCAATCGCATCGGCGAACTGGTCAATGAAAAACTGATCGATGGTATTGCACACGTCAACAACGAATCAAACAACAAAGAAGGTACACGTATCGTCATCGATCTGAAAAGGGACGGAGTGGCAAATGTGATCGTGAACCAATTGTATAAACTGACGGAACTGCAAACTTCTTACGGTATCAACAACGTTGCGATCGTAAAAGGCAGACCAAAGACATTGAACCTTCGCGACCTGATCGTGGAGTTCGTGGAGTTCCGTCATGAAGTGGTGATCCGCCGTACACAATTCGAACTGAGGGAAGCGGAAAAAAGAGCGCATATCCTGCAGGGTTACCTGATTGCACTTGATCACCTGGATGAAGTGATCGCCATGATCCGTGCCTCTTCAACGCCGGAGGTTGCGAAAGACAACCTGGTCAATGCAGGCTGGGGACTTGATGAGATCCAGGCAAAAGCGATCCTGGAACTGCGTCTGCAACGTTTGACAGGCATGGAGCGCGAGAAGATCAAAGAAGAATACGATGAGCTGATGAAGCTGATCGGAGAACTCCGCGAACTCCTGGCCAATGAAGACCTCCGCTATGGGGTGATCAGAAAAGAATTGCTGGAGATCAAAGACAAATACGGTGATGAAAGAAAGACGGAGATCACTTACCTCGACAATGAAGTAAGAATTAAAGACCTGATCAAGGAAGAGGCAGTAGTGATCACTATCTCGCATCTTGGCTATATCAAACGCACACCTGCTGAAGATTACCGCGCACAACGCCGTGGCGGCCGTGGCGTACTGGGAGGAAAAACACGGGAAGAGGATTATATTGAACATCTTTTCGTAGCTTCCACCCATCATACGCTCCTGTTCTTTACCGAAAAAGGACGTTGCTACTGGCTCAATGTGTATGAGATCCCCGAAGGAGAGAAAACAAGCAAGGGCAGGGCGATCCAGAACCTTATCCAAATACCTCCGGATGATAAAGTCCGCGCGATCATTGACGTGAAAGATCTGAAGGACGAAGAGTTCGTCAATTCACACAATATCGTACTCTGTACCAAGAAAGGTATCATCAAGAAAACAGAATTGCAGGAATTCAGCAGACCGCGTCAAACCGGTGTGAATGCGATCACCGTTGTCGAAGGCGACGAACTGCTGGAAGCAAAAATGACCGACGGACATTCAGAGATCATGATGGCAGTGAAAAGCGGCCGCGCGATCCGTTTCTCCGAAGAAAAAGTACGCGCAACAGGCCGTGGCGCCATTGGCGTGGCAGGAATTGAAGTGGATGATGAAAAAGATGAGGTTGTTGGTATGATTTGTGTAAACCCTGAGACCGATGCATCCAAAACAGTACTGGTGGTGAGCGATAAAGGATTCGGAAAGCGTACACCGGTAGATGAATACCGCTTTACCAACCGTGGCGGTAAAGGCGTGAAAACGATCAACGTGACGGAGAAGACCGGAAATCTCGTAGGCATTCTCGATGTGCTGGAAAACGAAGATCTGATGATCACCTGCAAAAGCGGCGTGACGATCCGGATGAAAGTAGCCAACGTGAGCGAACAGGGACGTGCCACACAAGGCGTCAAACTGATCCGGCTCGATGAAGGCGATGAAATTGCAGCGATCACCAAACTGGATGAGGAACAGGTAGAAACCGCACCGGTTGAAGGACTTGCACCTGTTGTTGAAGGCGGCGAGCCCCAGGCAATACAGCCTCCGGCTGCAGAAGGCGAGATCGCGAACGAAGGCAATGACGCAACCGATACAACGCCGGATTCATCTTCAGATGCAGAAGAAACAAAGAGCGGTGAATAACTCATTTAATTATTTATTAATTCAATTAAAATAATGAAAAAGACCACGTTCATTTTAACGATGCTGACGTTTGCCTTGCTTACGAAAGCGCAGAACTATGATGGTATCAAAAACAACATCTTATTTAATAAGTATGAGGATGCCAAGAAGGACCTGGACAAGGGAATGACGAATCCGAAATTCACTTCCAAACCGGAAGCTTACATCCTGAAAGCAACGATCTATGCCGCACTTGCCGATGATCCCAAAAATGCGGCACAGGCGGAACAAATGAGAGAAGAAGCTTTCGCTGCATTCACCAAATACCAGGAAATGCAACCCGATGGAAAACTGCTGGAAGATATTCCATATAAGAACGCGCCTTCATTTCTGCATACGACTTACTTCAACGCGGGTTATAAAGACTACCAGGATAAAAAATGGTCCAGCGGTCTTCCAAAATTTGAAAGAACGATCGCGCTTTCTGATTACATGATCCAGAAGAAACTGTTCACCGCACCAATGGATACAAACAGCCTGATCCTGGCTGGTATCATGGCAGAGAACGATCAGAAGACCGACATCGCTGCAAAATACTATGCACGCCTGGCCGATGCGAAATTGCAGGGTCCGGGTTTTGAAGACATCTACAAATACCTGGTCCGTTATAATTTCCAGAAGAAAGACATGGCTGCATTTGATAAATACAAAGCACTCGGTACTGAACTGTATCCGAAAAGCGAATTCTTTAAATACGACAAAACTGATTTTGCAGTTGGTCTGGAAGAATCACTGGATGCAAAGATCAAAGGACTGGAGCAGGTACTTGCCAATGATCCGAACAACTACAAATCAAGCCTGTTGCTTGGTCAGTTGATCTACGACACCTTATATTCTGATAAAGAAGGTGCGGTGAAACCGGCAAATGCAGCAGAACTTGAAACAAAAATGATCGCAACATTCAAGAAGGCTGCTGAGCTGAACACAAACGAAACCTTGCCAAACCTGTACCTGGGTGAGTATTATATCAACAAAGCTTCCTCATTGAATGAAAAGAAAGATGCAGTAGCTGCCGATATCAAAAAAGCAACAGCAAAACCAGGTTCAAAAGCACCAGCTGACCTGATTGCAAAAAGAGATGCACTTGACAAGGAGTTCGACGAAAGCTATGAAGCAGCACGCGTTTCTTATGAAAAAGCGGGCGAGCTGTTCCAAAAGAAAACAAACCTGACCGGCCCTGAAAAACAGCAATACAAAAACGTAGCTGGTTACCTGGGCGATATCTACACCTACAAAAAAGACAGAGCAAAAGGTAAACCTGCAGAGATCGCGAAATATACAGAGCAGGAGAAAAAATGGAATGATATCTATGGGACGATCCGGTAACACGGATTTGAACGCGGATTTCGCGAATGGGCGTGAACCGCAGATATAGAATTAAAGGCCTGGAAGTTTATGCTTCCAGGCTTTTTTGCATTACAGAATTTGAATACGCGGATTTGGAAGCACGGATTACGCGAATGGGGGCGTAGGAGGCAGGAATGAACAAAAGACTCTGGAGAGTAATGAAGTAGTGTGGGGTCCACTTGGAAATCAGGATTGATCCAGGCGAGATTTGGAGGCGATTTTGGCCACTATCTTATTTAACATAATGTAAATTATAAGACAATTGGAGCGCCAATTTTTAAGCGCGGATTACGCGAATTGTGCATTTGAAGTTGCGGCTTTTAATTGATTGTGAATTACTTGATGGTAGTTCACCAATTCGCGTAATCAGTGTCTGAAAATTTGCGCACTCCAGCCGGTTCCCGATCCGATTTTCTTTTCTTCAGCCAGGTTTCCCATATTGATCGCCACAGAAAAATTCATCAGGCTGTTCAGATACCCGAGCGTTTTGCCTTCGGCAACTTCTCCGAACGTGTGCACGAATTTGACCCGGTCACTGTAGATCAGTGAATCATTATGGAGGATTTTAATGCTGAGACTATCCCCGACCGATATGCCTGCTTTCCTGATCAATGAAGCCGGGATATTTGTCCAGGCATTGCCGTATTGAACATCCAGGATCGGAATGCTTCCTTTTAGAACACCGTTGGTGAGTTCAGCCCGCTGGTATGGGATCCGGATCACATCACGCGAAAGCTCCGGGCCAACCTGTTCAAAACTGATCTTACCTGAGGCCAGCCTCGCTGCGGTGTATGCATACACATCCCGGCCATGAAATGTGTATGAACCGGATGAGCCGGCGCGACGGTTCACCGCCTCATCGATCTGTCTCAACGATTCGATACCGATCTCGTCAGCAAGCAGTGTCAGCGTGCCGTTATCCGGCGTTACGATGTACTGGCCATTCTTTAAGCGGGCCACAACGGATTGGCGGTTGGTTCCGACACCAGGATCAACCACAGACACAAAAACCGTTTCAGCCGGCCAGTAAGGAACCGTCTGGCTCAGTCGATATGCGGCTTCCCAGATATTGTACGCAGGAATTTCATGTGTCAGATCAAACAATGGCAACCGGGCATCTACACCATACGCCACGCCTTTCATTGCGCTCACCGCACCATCTTTCAAACCAAAATCCGTCTGCATCACCACAGGCTTCGGTTCTTTAATATTTTTATTATCACACGATGCCGCGATCAGGAACATGATCAGCACCGCCATTGTTGATATCACAATCTTACCGCGGGTCATTTTTAAATTTTTACTTTTGACTTTTTACGTTGAAACGCTTTGGTCCCAAATTTATCTATTCACCATGAATCTTCGCGAGCAACTCCTCAGGGAACATTCCAAATCCAACTGTCTTAAAGTGGTGAAATGGATCGGTGATTCGCCTGTCCGGTTTGCAGAATTGATAGAACTTTTCCTGAAAGATGAATACCGTATTGTGCAGCTGGCTGCCTGGCCAATGAGCTATGTGGCCGAAGCGCATCCGGAAATGATCAGGAAACATCTTCCCCGTCTTATAAAAAACCTGGAGCGCACCGGTACACATCCGGCCGTCAGGCGGAATACGATCCGGTTGTTTCAATACATCCAGATCCCTGAAAAATTCCAGGGCCAGGTGATGAATCTCTGTTTTGAATACATCGCGGATCCGCAGGAAAAAGCGGCTGTAAAAGCATTTTCACTGACCGTTCTTGAAAATCTTTCTGAGTTATATCCTGAGATCAGGCCGGAACTGAAAACGATCATTGAAGAACGGATGGACACGGAAACCGCTGCATTCAGGTCCAGGGCAAAAAAGATCCTTAAGAAGCTTTAGCAAGCTGGTGCCGCCTGGATGTATGATGTAAAATGCATTTTTCTTCGGTACTTCCTCGTTGTTTCTTCGGTCTTCCTACGGTCTTTCTATAGTCTTTCTACGGTCTATAGGCGTTTTTGAGATTTGTGCGTTTCAGGTCAAAAAAAGCTAAGACATTTTAAAACTTTTGGTCTTGTAGCGCGTTTAGCTTTGCCAGACCAACCTGACTGCCGATGAAAAGATATTTATTGGTATTGATACCACTTATACTCTTGATCAGTTGCGATGATGATGACCGAAAAATAGGTAGCCCCTCTCGCACGGAAGTCGACTCATTTACTTCAGAAATTTTTTCTCCTATCGATTCTGCGTGTTACAATACCGGCCGGATGGTTTTGGAAAAAAGATGCAGAAACTGTCATGTACTTTTTGAGGATAGAACTGGCCCGGGCCTGGCTGGTCTTGAAGAAAGAAAACCCGACCGCAAATCGTTGAAGGATTTTATCCGCAATCCGGGTAAAACAATGTACAGCGACAACTATTATTTCTGTCAAAAGGAAAAGTTTGGATCAGTTATGACACCTTTTATCGATTTTACTGATCACCAGCTCGATTGCTTTCTCGATTATGTGAAAGCTGAGTCAGCGAGAAATCCCAATCGCCGTTCCCAATGGCACAAAGAAGCGATGGCTAATCTGAAAAAATCTAATGGAAAGTCTGCCTGCCCGTAACACTACTATTTAAATTTTATATTCCCAATGAGAAAGATCTGCCGCCAGTTTTCTTCATCATGCAAGGCGATCCCATCTATGAGCATAAAAAAACAGGCAACGGAAAGTTGCCTGTTTTTTTATGCTGAATTTATCAGTAAAGCATCCTCACCTTTATCGTCTCCTTAATATCCTTCAGCAACTGAACCGCCTTATTCGAAAGCTGCCTGTCCACATCCAGCACCACATACCCGATCTCTTCATTCGTTTTCAGATATTGCCCGACGATATTGATATTATGTTTTGACAATTGTGTATTGATCTGCGACAGCACCCCCGGCACGTTCTTGTGTATGTGCAGGATCCGGTGTGAACGTTCCTGCGGAGGTAATGCCAGCGCGGGAACAGAATGAGATCCGAACGTGATGCCTTTTTCCAGGTAATTGAACAACTTCACGCTCACGTCTTCTCCGATATTCTGTTGCGCTTCCTCGGTTGAGCCGCCGATATGCGGCGTCAGGATCACGTTTGGCAGATTTTGTAAAGGTGTTTCGAAGCGATCGCCATTCTTCTCTGGTTCCCAGGGAAATACGTCTATGGCTGCACCAGCCAGGTGACCTTCTTTCAATGATTTGCTCAGCGCATCAAGATCCACCACTTCGCCTCTCGCATAGTTGATCAGGATCGCTCCTTTTTTAAATTGCTTCAGAGTGGTTTTATTGATAATGTTTTTTGTCTGTGGTGTTTCAGGCACGTGCATGGTCACCACATCGGCTTTGCCCAGCACATCTTTCAGCGTCTTTCCGTCGGAAGCATTGCCAAGAGGCAGCTTGGTTTCCACATCGTAAAAGATCACTTTCATACCCAGCGCTTCCGCCAGTACGCTTACCTGGCTGCCGATATTGCCATAACCAATAATGCCAAGGGTCTTTCCTCTCAGCTCAAAGCTGCCCTTTGCTTCCTTCATCCAGATGCCTTCATGCGCCGCTTTGTTTTTATCAGGTATACGGCGGATCAGCATGATGGCTAAACCGATCACCAGCTCAGCAACCGAACGGGTGTTCGAATAAGGCGCGTTAAATACCACAACACCATTTTTAGTGGCCGCATCCAGGTTCACCTGGTTCACCCCGATACAGAAACACCCGATCGCCTGCAGCTTCGTCGCCGCGGCCAGCACCTTTGGTGTGATCTGTGTTTTTGAACGGATACCGAGAATATGAACGTCTTTGATCTCCCTGATCAACTCATCTTCTGTAAGCGCCTTCGAGATCTTTTCAACTTTGGTATAACCCTGCAACTGAAAGTTCTTAACTGCCTGATCGCTGATATTTTCCAGGAAAAGGATCCTGATCTTCTCTTTCGGATAACTAGTTTTTTCGACTGCCATATTTGCAAATATAAGATTTGTTGTCCGTTGTCCATGACTGTTGTCAGGAAGTCTATAACTATTGTAGAGTACAGTCACTACCTTCATTCAGACATCTTGTAAACATTGCAGACAACGGGCAACGGACAACCGACCCCGCGTTTTTCACCATAAAAATCTTGTTGGGGAAAAGTTAACGCCTTGTTCAAACACCCGTAAGGTTTATTTTTGTAAAAACACATACCGGTTGAAAAACATCTTACTGGCCCTTGCCCTGCTGACCCTGTTGAATAGCTGCAAAAACTCTACCCCGACCGCTGAGAAGACTGCCGACACCGCCTATAAAGCTCCCGTGCCCGGTGCGCTTCCGGAAAAGGAGATGAAGCATTATAAATCGGTCCTGACTTCTTTCTTTGACAGCATGTTACTCGGCCGCGGATTCAGCGGCGGTATCCTCGTCGCCAAAAATGGCAACGTGATCTATGAGCACTATGCCGGCTTTTCCGATGTTGGCCATAAAAACCCCATCACAGATACTTCATCGATCCATATCGCCTCCACCAGTAAAACCTTCATGGCAGTTGCCATCCTCGGCCTTGTGCAGGATAGCCTTATCTCATTAGAGGATTCCATACAACGATTCTTTCCGGGCCTGCCATATCCGGGCGTGACTGTGAAAATGCTCCTCAATCATAGAAGCGGTATGCCCAACTATCTTTATTTTATGTCAGAGGGGAAATGGGATAAGAGCAAACAGGTCACCAATGCTGACGTGCTGAATGCACTGTACACGGAAAAACCGCCTCGCAGCTTTGCCCCGGGCAAACGCTTCAGCTATAGCAATACAAACTTTGTGCTGCTCGCCATGATCATGGAAAAAGTGACCGGCATCCCATATCCCCAATACATGCAAATGAAATATTTCTCTCCCCTGCGCATGGAGCATACATTTGTATTCACCTTGGAGAAGATGGGTCAAACCATTCCTTCATTCAATTACAATGGCACGGTTTGGGATAATGATTTTCTTGAAGGCACTTATGGCGACAAGAATATCTATTCAACACCACAGGACCTTTTGAAATGGGACCAGGCCTTGTACACCGATCAACTGCTCAGAAAGCAATGGCTCGATTCTGCCTTTGCTCCCTACAGCCTGGAACGTCCATCCATTCACAACTACGGCCTTGGCTTCCGGATGCTGATGATGCCGAATGGAAAGAAAGTGATCTATCACTTCGGACGCTGGCATGGTTACAATGCTGCCTTTGCAAGACTGATGGATGAAAAGGCAACAGTGATCATTCTCGGCAATAAGTTTAACCGGAACATTTACAATACTGCGCATAAATGCTATGATATTTTCGGGAACTATATGCAGGGAAATGATGGCGATGAGGAAGGCGAAAATGCTCCTGAACCCAAATCCAAACCCAGGCCAAAGACTGAAGCAAAGAAGAAAGCACCCGTGAAAAAAACAGTGGGTGTGAGGCAAACAGCTTCTTCGAAAGCCGGTTCAAAAAAGAAAAAATAACACTGTGAAAATATTCAATGCAGAGCAGATCCGCCGGTGGGATCAGTACACGATCCAGCATGAGCCGGTCTCTTCCCTCGACCTGATGGAAAGAGCTGCTACTGCATCTGCCAACTGGATCGATCAGCATTTTCCCCATGAAGCGATCACGATCTTTTGTGGCAAAGGCAACAATGGCGGTGATGGGCTGGCCATAGCAAGATTACTTGCAGACAGACCAGTCACGGTTTACATTCTCGAGTTTGGACACAAAGGCACGGATGATTTCCAGGCGAACCTTTCCCGGCTGCATCAATCTCCTGTGGAGATCCGTTTTATACAGGCGGATGAAGCATTGGCCGGGCTCACATTTTCAACTCTTATCGTTGACGCATTATTGGGTTCCGGGTTGAACCGCGCACTGGAAGGTGTGGCCGCCAATCTCGTAAACCAGATCAATCAATCCGGGGCAACGATCATTTCAATCGATCTTCCCAGCGGCATTTTTGCCGACCGGTCTTCATCCGGGAATACCGTGATCAAGGCCGATCATACACTGAGTTTTCAAACATACAAACCGGCATTGCTCGCTGCGGAAAATGCACCTTATTCAGGCGAAGTGCATATACTGGTTATTGGGCTGCACCCCGAATTTTATGAACAGGAGCAAACTGATACCTGGCTGACGGATAAAGCGATCATTCATCAGCTTTACAAACCAAGAAATGATTTCGGGCATAAAGGAACTTATGGTCATGCATTGATGATCGCAGGAAGTTTTGGAAAGATCGGCGCTGCCGTTCTATCCGCCTCCGCTTGTTTACGAAGCGGTGCAGGCTTGGTCACCTGTCATCTTCCGCGTTGCGGTTATGAGATCATGCAGACATCATTGCCCGAAGTAATGGTGAGTGCTGACGTAAATCATTCGATCAGCACAACGATCGAAATGGAGCTGGATATTTACAAAGCGATCGGTATTGGCCCTGGTCTTGGCACTGCGTCCGAAACAAGAACATTACTTCGTGAAATATTTGAGCGTTATCGTTTGCCGGTTGTGCTCGATGCGGATGCATTGAACAGTATTGCAAAGGAACCTGAATTGCTTTCAATGGTGCCGAAAGGATCGGTCCTTACACCACATCCCAAAGAATTCCAGCGTTTATTTGGCGATACGGCTAACGAATTCGATCGCTACCAGCTTGCGTCCTCAAAAGCGAAGGAGCTCAGCATGGTGATCATTCTCAAAGGGCATCACACGCTCATCGCATTGCCCGATGGCCGTCGCTTTTTCAATTCGACCGGCAATGCAGGCATGGCTACCGGCGGAAGCGGTGATGTGCTCACCGGTTTGCTTACCGGTCTGCTTGCACAGGGCTACTCCGGCTCCGATGCCGCTGTCTTAGGTGTTTATCTTCACGGTCTCGCCGGTGATCTTGCCGCCGGACAGCTATCCAAAGAAGCAATGATCGCGGGCGATATTACGGCCTGTATCGGGAAAGCATTTTTGGAAATCCGTGATTATTGAGAATGGATGTTCGATGACCGATGGTCGATGGTCGAATTCGTTGCCGAAAGTCTTTATAATATCGAAAGCCTTACTATAATTGTAAGGCTTTCGATATTATAAGAAATAGGCTAATTTGAATTCGGCCATCGGCCATCGAACATCGAACATCGACCATCGACCATCCATCATCGAACATCACTCTTCACTCTTCTTCTTCGCCAACTGTCCCATCACAAAAAATGCGATCCAGCTTGGATACACAATAGCAAAGCTGGTGTGTACAGATGTGTTTGTAAGCATGATGGATAACAGGATATGCAGTGCTATTGTCAGTATTATGCCTATAGTACCAATCTTGTAAAAAGCGTTGAGGTTGTTCATACAATTGATTTTTAATACAGGAATTGAATACGTGGTCAAGATAGGAAATCGGGATATTGCCTGTTAAAGGTTTTTACGGGTGAAATATCCGTTGGCTTAACGGCTCTCAATACTTCGTTTTTTTATATTCATCTATTAGATCCATGTTGCTGATCATGCCATACAGCTGACAGTGTTTGATAAACGCCACGGCCACAGGCGTTTCTTTATTAATGAAAAAGAATTTTTCCGATGCGGGTCTCAGCGCTACCGGAGTATTACGATTGGTTTTTACCAATAAGTTTCCCTCATAGACCATTAAAAACAGTGTATAGGTTTTATTCACAGAAATGCCTGTCAGTGTGGACAAGGGCTTTCTTCTACGGGTATCTTCTTATAGCTGAAGTTAAGTCAATACCATTTAGTTAAGGAAAAGCTATTGGCTCGCTGGCGTAGGGCCCCCTCTAAATCTCCCCCCAAGGGGGAGACTTAGAACAGTTATCATGAAAGAGAAGTCAAATCGCATAGAATATAAGTATTCATACGATTTGACATCTCTTATTTCAGGCGGTGGTAAGTCTCCCCCTTGGGGCTAATCGTTACTCAAATCTATGAATGGCGTAAGGTTCCCGCAGATTTACGCAGATATAAAACCCGCAGATGCGCAGATGGTCTGTTAAACAAGGGAGTCATCTGCGTATCTGCGCAAGCAAATAGAGAAATATTCAATTCCT
>QFQQ01000214.1 GCA_003243445.1 Citrobacter freundii | reverse complement strand
TTAAATGCTAACTTCCTTATTCTACTCTTATCATTCACCGAGTTTAGACTTTCGTTTGCTTTCGTTTAAAAGCTTCAAACTATCCAAAATGGTCCCTCGTCCAGCAAAAAAGTCCGCATCCCCGAAAAAGAAGGCCTCGCCAAAGAAGAAGGCAGCGCCGAAGAAAGCTACCGTAGCCGATGCTCCCGCTGTTGAGGCCACTCCAGGCAGCCCGAAGGGTTCTCCGCCGAAGAGTCCGAAAGCCACTAAGGGACGTGTTACCAAAGGTAAGTTTCATACAAGGAAGTTAGCATTTAATAGCTCAAAAGTACCAAAGACTTTATTACAAAAATTCCACATTTCCAACTCACTAATCATTCAATTCCAGGTCGTGTGACCAAACCCAAGGCTGCCAAGAAGGGCAAGGAAGCTTACGCTGCTGCTCAAAAGGCCAGTGCCAAGGTGTTCAAGGCTGAAGCCAAGGGTGACGGCAATCTGCCGGTGCTGGACGTGGCTTCCATGAAGGCAGTGCTGGACGGCGTGGAAGAATCGGTCAAGGAACTGATGAACCAAAAGTCGACCATCGCTACCGCCCAGTCCAACCTGGACAAGGCCGTTGCCGAGATCAACAAGATCGCTTCCGGTGGCGACAAGGAAGACAAGGAACTGAGCAACCGTTCCACTACCGTTCGCGGTGCTGTCACCAGCATGGCCAACGCCGCCATCAAGGGTCTGACCCTGACCGGCTCTGAAGTCGCACGCGTGTGCCAAGGCTACCTGACCTATGTGGAGCGCTCGGCCGCTTCGTACAGCGAAAGTGCCAAGGACAAGGACGCTGGCGGCGACAACAAGGACGGCGAAGGCAAGAAGTAATTCTTGACCAGCTGTGATTTGATCGCTTAGAAAGAGGGGGCTTCGGCTCCCTCTTTTTATGCCGTCGATTTTTTATTTAGTTTGGAATCATGTAGTTATATAAAAGGAGTGTTTCAATGAGTGAAACGTCTGGACTCCAGCTACACATCAGCGAAGAGTTGGAAGACCAATTCGAATATGCCGACACCGACTTGGTGGAAGTGTTCAAATCTAACCGTATTACAACAATGCAGAGCATTTCTGGCACTGGTGCTCTTAGGATTGGATCAGAATTCCTGGTATATTATTTACAATGCTTTAGTAATCTCATATGTCTAGGCCAAGTATTTCCCCAGTAAGGTCATCTATCAGCCAACTCCTACTTGGGGCAATCATGTTCCTATTTTCAAGTTTGTTTTTTTATGTTTCAACGTTCACTTTTTTTTAGGTTTGTTGGAGTCGATGTCAAAAATTATCGTTATTACGATAAGAAGACTTGTGGATTTGACGAGGCCGGTGCCTTGGCTGATATTGCTGCCATTCCGAAAGGATCAGCTATACTTCTCCATGCCTGCGCTCATAATCCAACTGGAGTTGATCCCACGGTGAATGATCTTTAGATTTATTTTACGTTATTTGGTTTCAGCGAGAACAGTGGAAGAAAATTTCCGAGATTTGCAAAAAGAACGAACTGTTTGTATTCTTCGACATGGCCTACCAAGGATTCGCTTCCGGAGATGTTGACGGTGATGCTTTCGCCTTAAGATATTTTGTCGACCAAGGCCACAATCTCTGCTTTACTCAATCATTTGCCAAGAACATGGGTCTTTATGGTTGGTTTTTACGTAGTTGTTTCTAAAATCATGAATTTCAGGAGAACGTGCTGGAGCTTTCTCTCTGATTACGACAGACAAAGACGAAGCCGATCGTGCTGCTTCTCAGTTGAAGATTCTTATCCGCCCAATGTATTCAAACCCTCCCATTCATGGAGCTAGACTTGTTACAACTATTTTAAACGATCCTGCCCTCCACAAGCAATGGTTCGCTTTATGCTTTCAATTTTGAAGAATTTTTAGGCTTGTTGATGTAAAGGGAATGGCTGACCGCATCATTTCTATGCGTAAGCAATTGCGTGATCTTCTGGCCAAGGAGGGTTCTCAAAAGAACTGGCAGCATATTACTGACCAAATTGGAATGTTCTGCTTCACCGGAATTAGCCCACAACAAGTAGAACGTCTCATTAAGGACTACTCCGTCTATCTGACCAAAGACGGTCGTATCTCTGTCGCCGGAATCTCTTCAAAGAATGTTGGCTACCTCGCCAAAGCTCTTCACGATGGTTGGAAGCCAGTAGCTGA
>QFQQ01000213.1 GCA_003243445.1 Citrobacter freundii | reverse complement strand
AATCGTTGGCAGCCTGGATTAAACGTGTGATTAGAAAAGAGCTGAAGCAGAAAGGGATCGAAGTCTAGCGATCGGCATTATGTATCGTTTTCTTGAGGTGTGCTTAGAGCGGGCTGCGGACATTGGTAAGGTCTTACTTACATCGTGGCGTTTTGAGCAGCTTTGAGCAGCAATAGTGCTGCCAGAGCGATGGTGACTCTTCCTTCCAGTAAACCAAAAATAGCTCAACCACAAAAACCAATCCGTTTGATTTTTCGCCGCTTTAACGAAATAATCCTTATCAAATACATGGGATAAGGAACAAACGGAATGTTCACTCTTTACATGAGGTGGGATGCTGAGCGAGAACTGGCTCCAAGTGATATTCAGTTCATTCTATCGCCACGAGATGCGCTGGATATGGCGAGCATCTTTTACGAACTGGATTACCTGGAATATGACCAGCGCAACCGCATTCTGCCTCACAGCGTCCCGAAGCGACGGAGAGGGGTTTACCACCGATTCGCAACACAACCCTACAAACGCAAGCGTCTTACTGAATACGACGGACTCTATGATGAGGTGAAATGGAATCTGGAGCTCGGCTGGATGGTCGGCGTTAACACTAAGGAAAAATGGGATCACTTCCGCAATCCGTTCTATTTCGATGATGAAAGTAATCTGATTTATGACTGCTTTATGGATATCTACAGCGAGGGTTTTCAGCAGGCAGTGCGTCAAATCTACGAATATAGCCTCAACGAGCATCAAGGAAGGAAGCCGCCTCCGACAATTAAACATCACGATTCCGATGCCCCTATACAGCGCGCTCAGGCGGGTAAAACTATTAATAGTAAAGCAGCCGGGAGGCTTTTGGCGGCTGGCGGCATCTATAATGGCAACATTGAGGGATTCCATCAGGCGGCAGAACAACTCGGTGGTGATGCTCTAGCGGGTTACGATCAGGTCATGGACAACAAGGGATTACTCATTACTGCCGCTTCGGCAGCAGCCGCACTGACGATGGGAAAAATGCGGTTCCCTGAGCTGGATGAGTTTGAATATTTCGGGGCCAGGGGCACTTTCTCAGGAAGACCATTCGATCCAGAATTGGCTGGGGGCCCAATAGAAAACCTAACAACTGATGGTGTAATTATTACACACAAAGGGATAGCCACAGTTGAAAAGCACATATCTCGCTTTGGTCCTGACAGTGCCAATGATTTTATGGTTGATAGACTAAAAAAAGCCGCTAATGGCGAAATCACCCCTGAGCAAGTAGACTTAAATTACTACGCACATGAGTGTCGGGAATTCGAGCGCTACTGCAATTTAGGTTGGGAAACAGGTAGGCCAGTCGATGACATTGAAGCCCACACTCTGTGGAACAACACACATACAGCCACCCTTGAAGATTATAAGTTAAGCGGTGCCATAGAAGACCTATACCATCCGGACGCCCCATTATGGTAAATAATACTGAACTGAATATCCTGAAATTATTAGCTTCCAGAGACGATGTTAATTGGACTTGGTACAACCTTGATAGAGCAATGAGCATCAGAAAAATGGATGGCATTGGCAACGTTGCAAGGCTTGTCTCCAATCTATCAGAGGCCGGGTTAGTGGACATTGTTCCGGGAACAACTGGTGGGATGAATTATTATCGCGTATCTGAAAAGGGCCATAACTTACTGAATGATATTAACGAGCAACATCTGGTCGATTTACCATAACACCCGTTGCAAGGCTTACGTGAAAAGCCCGCATTCCAACTGCGGGCTTAAGGTGTAGTGGTCAACTAAGACGGATCACTGAGTTAGCGTTTTTTCCTGTATTGGTTTTCCGATTCGTTTGGTGGTAACTCACCATTATATTCATGCATCCTGAGCACACTGTAATACCCAACGATATAATCCGTTATTGCCCAGGCTGTATCACTCCCTGCAAAACAATCCATTCACTTTTAGAAAACCGCTGACACTGCGAGCCTCCGCTCCTGACAAAAAGCCCCTCTATCCCCTATTATTGTTTCCCAAATCAAGCATAACATCTGAAAAATGACGCATTATTGCGAGGCGCTTTCCTGTTTACGCCCACCAGCATTTCCTCTTACCTCCCAGTTTTTTATTCTCTGCTTTCAACTTGTCAATTCAAAATGTAGTTTATAAAATACATGGAACGTAATCATGGAAATTCTTCAGACCACGGTTTTCCAAC
>QFQQ01000099.1 GCA_003243445.1 Citrobacter freundii | reverse complement strand
AATCTGAGCGACCCCGGGTCTGGCAGGAATGAAGATTGTTATCGCACTAATCAGCCCGCCCGGGAAAACAGAGCAGGAAAAGGATGAACGACCAGAAAAAGTTTTACTATTCGGGGATGTGACAAGCAAAAGCTGCCTGGTCTCTTACTAAACGACATTGAATTTTAATTGTGGGGGAAGAATGCTTTCTGGTCAAAAAGAAAAGCCCTTCCGATACCGGAGGGCTTCTATAACGATTTTTATATTTCGGTTTAAAATCTACTGACTAAAACCCTTTCACATCATCAAACTTATACTTTGCCAGTTGACTGCAGCCATCTGCTGAGTCAGGGTCAACGCTGATATAATAGGTAGGCAGTTTCGATGTGATCCATTTATTCAATGCCTCGGATTTCTTTTGTTCCAGTGCACCCTGTGCGATCTTGCTATAGTCGTCGCGCATGTTCATGCGGTGTGGCTCGGAGCGTGATTTCAGGTAAACAATCCTTACGCCTTTTTTACCCTGCTCGTCTGTAAATACGGTTGGAGCGGAATAGTCGCCAACATTCAGTGTGCGGATGGTTGCGACCATGTCTTTATCCAGCTGATCGATGTTTACATAAGGAGAACCGTCGCGGTTGAGAATGAAAGCGCCCTGGTATTTGGCAGCTTCGTCTTCTGTGAATTTTTTGGAGGCTTCGCTGAAACCGATCGTACCGGCGATGATCTTGGTGCGGATGGAATCGAGCTTTGCTTTAGCAAGTGCTATTTCCGCGTCGGTGATCGGCGGTGTGCGCAGGATGTGGCGAACGATCGCATCATCACCACTGCGGCGGACCATCTGAATGATATGATAACCGAATTTGCCTTTTACCGGAGCGGAGATCTCTCCATCTTTCAAACGGAAAGCGGTAGAGAGAAACACGGGGTCCCAGGTCTTTTCGTTGCGGTTGATCTGGTATTGACCACCGCGGTCTTTACTACCCGGATCTTCTGAATAACGCTGAACAAGTTGCTCGAAAGTCGCCACTTTGCTTTCAACCTGGCGCTTGTAGTTATTCATTTCGGTAACGATGTATTCTTCGAGGTCGCGGGAGGCTTTTGGATAGATGGCGATCTGCCCTACTTCCAGTTCAGATTCAAAGAAGGGTAAACTGTCTTTCGGGATCTTATCAAAGAAGGCTTTTACTTCTGTCGGTGTGATCTTTACGCTACCCACGATCTTTTGCTGCATGGCGTCAGCGAGCTTTCTTTCTTTTACGGATTCGCGGGCGTCATCTTTGATCTGATAGATCGTTTTACCTGCGTATTCTTCCAATGCCTCGCGGGTGCCGAGCTGTTGAACGAAGTAACGGATCCGCTGATCGAGTTCAGCTTCCACTTCTTCATCTGTTACAGGCAGGGAATCTTTTTCAGCCTGCAGCATCAGTACTTTTGACACGAGTGCCTGTTCCATCAGCATACATTCCGCATTGTCGGGAACGTTCTGGCCCTGGCGTTTGGCATCTTCGATAGAGTTACGGATATCTGAGTACAGGATGATCCGGTCGCCAACCACGGCTACGATCTTGTCTACAACCGCCTTCCTTGGCTGGGCATTTACTGCCATTGCTCCGACCAGGAGCAGGCAAATCGCACTCAGTATTCTTTTAATGTTCAGCATGAGTCAAAAATAGTTTACCCTGGCAAGCCGCCGGGGCATTTAACAAAATGTTACGAAGTAAAAAGTCAAAAGTAAAAATTAAAAAACATTTCGGCCGGGAAGGACTTTCCTGTCTGGCAACGTCTATTTTTTAATTTTTACTTTTGACTTTTTACTTATTTAGAGTGTCCGTTTCACTTCCTCTTCCTCATACGCTTCCACCACATCACCCACTTTAATATCGCTGTAATTCTTCACGGTCAGACCGCATTCCATACCTGCCTGTACTTCTTTTACGTCGTCTTTGAAACGTTTCAGAGAAGCCAGTTCAGCTACAGCGCCTTCGCCCACAGGGTATACTACGATACCATCGCGGATCAGGCGGATCTTCGAATCGCGTTTGATCTTACCGTCGCGTACATAACAGCCCGCAACAGTTGCTTTATCGAATTTGAATACGTCGCGCACTTCCACGTTTGCCACGATCTTCTCCTGAACTTTTGGCTCAAGCATACCTTCCATCGCGCTGCGGATCTCGTCGATCGCCGTGTAGATGATAGAGTAAAGTTTGATCTCCACGCCTTCCGTTTCAGCAAGCCTGTTGGCCTGAACTGAAGGGCGGACGTTAAAGCCAAGGATCACGGCATCGGATGCGGTTGCGAGGACCACATCACTTTCAGAGATCTGTCCAACGCCTTTGAGCAGTACGCGAACTGCGATCTCCTCGGTAGAGAGTTTCTGCAGTGAGTCACTCAACGCTTCCACAGAACCGTCCACGTCACCTTTGATGATCACGTTCAGTTCTTTGAAGTTTCCGAGAGCCAGACGGCGTCCGATCTCATCGAGTGTAATATGTTTCTTCGCACGCATACCTTGTTCGCGCAGGATCTGGGCGCGGCGGTTTGCGATCTCTTTTGCTTCTGCTTCGTCTGCGTATACCCTGAATTTCTCACCAGCCTGTGGCGCGCCGTTCAGACCGAGGATCACTGCCGGAGCAGACGGGCCTGCGGAGTCTTCACGTTTATTACGCTCGTTGAACATTGCCTTTACACGTCCGAAATGCTGTCCGCTCACAACCAGGTCACCTGCATGGAGCGTACCATTTTCTACCAGAAGTGTAGCGACATAACCACGGCCTTTATCCAGCGAAGCTTCGATGATTGTACCGGATGCTTCACGGTCAGGGTTTGCTTTCAGATCCAGGAGTTCTGCTTCCAGCAGGATCTTCTCGAGCAATTTGTCGATGTTCAATCCTTTTTTCGCAGCAATTTCCTGGCTTTGGTATTTACCACCCCATTCTTCCACCAACAGGTTCATTTGAGAGAGCTGTTCGTAGATCTTTTGAGGATTTGCGCCGTCTTTATCGATCTTGTTGATCGCGAAGATCATTGGTACGCCGGCTGCCTGCGCGTGGCTGATGGCCTCACGTGTCTGAGGCATCACCGCGTCATCCGCTGCTATTACGATCACTGCGATATCCGTCACTTTCGCACCACGTGCACGCATCGCGGTAAACGCTTCGTGACCGGGTGTATCGAGGAAGGTGATCTCTTTTCCGTTTGGCAGTGTTACCTGGTACGCACCAATGTGCTGGGTGATACCACCCGCCTCACCGGCAACCACATTCGCACTACGGATATAATCGAGCAATGATGTTTTACCATGGTCAACGTGACCCATGATCGTAACGATCGGTGAGCGTGGCTGGAGATCTTCTTCATCATCCTGATCTTCTTCCTCCTCCATCTCTGCCTGTTTCTCCATGTTAATGAACTCAACATCGAAACCGAATTCGCTTGCTACCAGTTCGATCACTTCCGCGTCGAGACGCTGGTTGATCGATACCATGATACCAAGGCTCATACACTTGCTGATCACTTCTGCGAAGCTTACATCCATCAGGTTGGCGAGTTCGCTTACACTGATGAATTCCGTTACCTGCAGTTTGTTATCGTCTCCGCCATCGTTCATGGAGTCGGCCATTTCCTGGCGTTTCTCACGGCGAAGCTTGGATTTGGTATTCCTGCCTTTGCCGCCACCGCCGGAAAGTTTGGCTTGTGTCTCCTGTATCTTCCGTTGAATTTCTTTTTCGTCGATCTGTCTGTCTTCACGTCTGGTAATAGACGGGCGGTTACCGCCTTGCCTGTTACCGCCCTGCTGGTTGCCACCCTGACGGTTGCCGCCTTGCTGGCCGCCACGGTTGAAGTTACCTCCACCCTGCTGACCACCGTGCCTGTTACCGCCGCCATGCTGACCTCCGCCACCACGGTTGAAGTTACCTCCACCCTGTTGCCCGTGACCCTGGCCTTGTTGCTGACCACCGCCGGTGGTATTGTCTCTTTTCTCGATCGGAATACGCTTGCGTTTGCGTTTCTCATCTTTTTTAGGACGGGTGTCACTGTCTACCGGCAGATCGATCTTGCCAAGGATCCTTGGGCCTTCGATCTTTTCAGCTTTAATATTGGTAATAACAGGAGGAACGTCTTCTTCTGTAGCCGCAGATTTTTCTTCCTGAACGGCAGTTGTTGCTGCCACTACAGGCTGAGGTTCTTCGTTTTTCTCTGCAACAGGAGGTTCAACCGCAACAGGTTCTTCTTTCTTCACCGGTTTATCTGCTTCCACCCTGGCAGATTTCTCTTCGACCGGGGGTTGTTCTTCCGTTTCCTGTTCATTTTTCTTCTTGATCACTTTTTTAGGGCGTGTAGAAGAATCGATCGCGGAAAGGTCGATCTTGTCGATCACTTTCGGTGTAACGATCTCTGGCGCCTCGATCTTTACTACTTCCGCTTCTTTTTCCTTTGGCTGTTCTTCTTCCACCACCACAGGTTTAGCAGGCTCTTCCTCCACTTCCACTACTGGCGGCGGAGCAGGAGTTGCTGCTACTGGTTCTTCTTTCTTCACTACAACCGGTTTCTTCTCATCCTTCTTGAAGTTGATCTCTTCGTCTTCTTTCTTCTTTTTCGCCTCGGCCTGTGAACCTTTTGGCAGGTCCACCTGGTCGCTCTTCATTTTTGCCGCCTTGTCGCCCTGGAATTCCTGTTGCAACGCACGGTACATGTCTTCCGTCAGTTTTGACGTAGACTTCAGGTCGTCTTTGGAAAATCCCTTACCAGTCAGGAAGTCCACTAGGGTTTCCTGGCCAACGTTGAACTCCTTGGCGGCCGCTAATACTCTTGGAAGTTTTAATTCTGCCATTAAGTGTTTTAAAGTTTTCTAATTCGTTTCCAAGTAAAAAGTAAAAATGCCCCCGCTTAACAGTTCAAAGCTACTCAATTTGAGGGCGGGGTTACTTTTGACTTTTGACTTTTTATTTTTTACTTACTATTCTTTTTCGAACTCTGCCTGCAGCACGCGTCTCACATCAGCGATCGTTTCTTTTTCAAGATCGGTGCGGCGTTCGAGTTCTTCGGGGGTGAGGTTGAGCACGCTGCGGGCTGTATCACAACCGACGCGTTTGAGCTCTTCGATCACCCATGTTTCAATTTCATCGCTGAATTCTTCAAGATCCACATCGAATTCTTCAGTTTCTTCTTCAGAATCGCGGTAAACGTCCAGTTCAAAACCGGTGAGCTCGCAGGCGAGTTTAATGTTCACGCCACGGCGTCCGATGGCCAGGGATACCTGGTCCGGTTTGAGATAAACGCTTGCATGTTTTTTTTCCTGATCGAGGTCCATGCTGGTGATCTTGGCTGGAGTAAGGGAGCGTTGGATAAGCAACTGGATATTGCTGGTCCAGTTGATCACGTCGATATTTTCGTTTTTCAGCTCACGAACAATGCCATGGATACGGCTGCCTTTCATACCCACACAGGCACCCACGGGGTCGATCCTGTCATCATAAGATTCCACTGCCACTTTTGCTCTTTCACCCGGATCGCGAACGATCTTTTTGATAACGATAAGGCCGTCGAAAATTTCCGGGACTTCTATCTCCAATAATTTAGCCAGAAAATCAGGCGAAGTACGGGAGAGGATGATCACGGGGTTGTTATTTTTCATATCAACCTTTTTCACCACTGCACGGATATTCTCTCCTTTTTTAAAGTAATCCTGGGGGATCTGCTCGCTTTTCGGCAGGATCAGTTCGTTACCTTCTTCGTCCAGGAGCAGGATCTCTTTTTTCCATACCTGGTAAACTTCGGCACTGATGATCTCACCGATCCTATCGCCATATTTTTTTGCCAGTACGTTCTTTTTCAGATCACTGATACGGCTTGCCAGTGTTTGTTTGGCTGCCAGGATCGCTCTCCTTCCAAAGTCATACAGGTCTATTTCCTGGAATAACTCTTCGCCCACCTCAAAGTCAGGTTCAATCTTGGTAGCTTCTGAATAAGCCACCTGCGCAAGCGGATCTTCCACCTGTCCGTCTTCAACGATCATCCGGTGACGAACGATCTCAAGGTCACCTTTCTCAGCATTCACGATCACATCAAAGTTTTCATCACTGCCGTACTTTTTACGCAGCAGGGTTTTGAAAACGTCCTCCACCACTTTCATCATCGTGGGACGGTCAATATTTTCCGCATCCTTGAACTCCTGGAATGCTTCTATAAGATTGATACTTGCCATAGAACTGAGTTTGTTACCCGCTGCCCTGCCGTTGCTGGCCCTGCTTGCGGTTTTAATTTAATTTGAATGAAATGTTGTCTGTTTTATTTAAAATTTGATTTGAACTTTGGTCATCTTTATGGCCGGGAACGCAATTTCCTGCTGGATCAGCTCTTTTTTCTTTCCTTTTCCTTTTTCTTCTTCAATGACAATTCCATCCTCAGAAGTGCTGATCAGCTTTCCTTCTTTTTTTACACCGTCCACCAGCGTCACTTCCACGAATCGTCCGATGTTCTTCAGGTACTGGCGGTGCAATTTCAGCGGCTCGTCCAGTCCGGGTGACGAAACTTCCAGGGAGAAATCTCCGTTTGGAAAGATATTCTCTTCTTCCAGCTGTTTATACAACGCCCGGTTGTACTGGATCAACCGCTCAATACTGATTCCCAGATCGGAATCCAGGAAGACTTTCACATTGTTTGTCGGTTTTATTCTGATCTCAACCAGGAAAACATCCTTGTCTGCATCGATCAGGGCGTTTATTTTTTGTTCGAGTATTGGTATGTAGCCGTCGGTAGCCATAATTCTTTCAATTAGCCGCTTTTTGATGTCCGATGATCGATGTTCGATGTTCGCTTGATGGACTGGAATAGACGATTCATCTGTATTCCGACCATCGGACATCGGGCATCGAACATCGAACCGACCTGGTTCAACAGCAACCTAAAGTTCGATAATAGAAGAAGGGAACGACTCCGTTCCCTTCTTACTGCGCTTTTTCCGATGCAAAAGTAAGGGAATAGTAGTATTCGTTCCAAAACTTATACTTTTCGCCGGTAATGGGCGGGAACTCACCGGTCTTTAACAAAGTATATGACCTGTGGCCGGTCTGATTATTGATAGTATTGTAGCTTTGTCGCACTATGTTGAGATACGTTCTATATTTCTTATTGGCCTGGTTTCTTTATAACCTCATCTTCAAGTTTGTTATCCCCGTATTCAAGGCGAGCAGACAGATGAAACGCCAGTTCCGCCAGATGCAGGATGCGATGCAGCAGCAGATGAATCAGCAGCAGGGAAATAATCCTTTTCAGCAACAATCTTCGCAACAACCCAAACCGAAGGCGAAGCCGGAAGGGGATTATATTGATTTTGAAGAAATTAAATAGGCAGACCGTCGCCAGGTGATACTCAATAAATAAGCCCGGCAGGGCCGGGCTTGAAAGCAAGTAGTTTTGTGTGATCGAATTCTAAGGTTTGTAACCGTCGAAACCTTCTTTTTAAACGCGTGCTGATATAATGCTGCGGCTCGGGGAAATATAATAAGCCATTCCCCCATCCTCCTCTACTTTTAATTGAATGACCCAACCTTCCTGGTAAAACTCTTCAACGATCGTATCATAATCCGCATCATAAGCCAGCAGGTATGGCTGATCCGGGCGGGCCACCCTGAAATGACGACGCACAGACAACCGGATCGCCTCCGCATCCGCTACCGGTTGATGCACCAATTCCGGATAGAGCTCCTCTTCAAAAGCCGCCACATGGCGGATAAATAGCCACTGAAGGACCCGACGCCATTTTTTCATACAGCAAACATTTACGAATCAGGAAAATTAGATGCATCAAATGTATTAGAACCGGATTAAAAAACCTGTAGTCGGATAGGGGTATTTTTTTGTCGGATAAAATCTACAATTGGAGTTGGAGGGTGGAGGGTGGATGATCGATGGCCGATGGCCGATGTTGGATGGTCGATGTTCGATGTTCGATGGTGGATGGGCATACAGCGCTTTAGTATGGATATATTGTGCCAGGATGACAGATCAGACAGATTTATTGTAAAAGGTGATTTTTTTATTTCTTCTTGTTCTAGGTTAGATGTGTTCTTGTTCTAGGTTAGTTCGATTTATGTTCTACCGGAAATTTGGTCTTTTTTGACCCGATAAGAGGCTTTTTCCTACCATTCTATTCAACCAGCCACCTTTTCTATGCCATTGTGACGCAGTACTCGGAGGCTTAAAGATTATAATTTCTAAAATCAAAACACAGCTTTCACCCCGTGATCGAACATCGACCATCGACCATCGAACATCGACCATCGACCATCGACCATCACCCATCCATCAACGGTCAACCGGAAACAAGGTCTCATCCACCTGTGTTCCCTGCCCTGCTACCATGCACCAGCCTGACGGGGTCTTGTGATAGACTTCGAGGCGACGCACTTTCAGGCTGATGTCCTTACCACCGACAGTCAGCGCCACGTCTGCCAGGAAATTGACCACAGCGGAGGTTCCGTCGTAAACCCTGATGATCTCGGTGCCGGGAACGACCCGGACTGATTTGAAAACGACCTGTTCTTTTGATTGTGCGGCAGCCCATTCCTTGCGGGATAATGAGAGATCGCCTTTAGGGCCGACCGCGACGAGGTCACCGCAACTTTTTTCCGTTCCCGGGCCTGACTTGTGTAGTATGTCCATGATCTGTTTCCGCTGTTCGGGATAGCTGACAGTATCGATCTGCGAATAAGCCGCAGCAGCGGTGACAGTGAAAAAGAAGAAGAAAAGAATGCGTTTCATATTCAGATTTTGAACAAACCTAAATGCCTGCGTTTTCTTTTACAGGGAAATTCGCTGTACGATCGCCTTCATGAGGTATAAGATCGTGGCCTTCAGCATAGGCCGTTCAGCGTCGACGAATGGCTTTTACATTACCAGAGCAGTTATCCGGCGAATATCTTTATTGTCGTTGTCAAAAAAGATAAGCATGGTGTATCTTGAAAAAAACACAGGTGCTGACATTACCTTTTATCTTTTCTAATGAACGCAAGTGGAAATGGATCCGCCATTTGAGTTTCTGGGCTTCGTGGCTATTATTTCAACTGTTCCTGTATTCATTTACGCCATCTCCTTTACTTACCGGTCAAAGCTTCTGGATGCGTCTTTATCTGACGTTGCCGGAAGCAGTATTATTTTTATTGCCGCAGGTTTTTCTTGCTTATACGCTGATGTATTTCGTGATACCCAGACTGGTGATCCCGGGAAAGTATCTGCAGGCAATGATCGCGTCCTTATTACTGGTATTATTAACAGCTGTGTTTGCGGCGATCATGTCCATCACCGTTATTGACCAGGTACGATATCTCATGAGCCGCTCCGTATCGGATCTTGTTGCACGCAATCCGCATACGCCGCAGAAGATCGCGATCGGCGTTGCCATGCTGGCTGGATTGAGAGGCGCGGTAACGGTTGGAGGAATTGCGGCTGCGATCAAACTGATGAAATGTTTTTATGAAAAACAGCAGTCAGCGCTTTCACTTGAAAAAGAAAAGATCAATGCAGAACTGCAGATGCTCAAAGCGCAACTGCATCCGCATTTTTTATTCAATACACTGAACAATATTTATTCGCTTGCACAGGATGGCTCTGAAAGAGCTTCCGCTATGATCGTCCGGCTATCAGCCATGCTGCGATATATTTTATATGAAGCAAACAAGCCGCTGGTGCCGCTTGACAAGGAGCTGCAATTGATCAGCGACTATGTACAACTGGAAACCCTTCGCTATGACCAGTCGCTTGATCTGAGCATCAACATGCCGGAGCATTCCTCACACTTCATTTCCCCGTTGCTGTTGCTTCCTTTCATAGAAAATGCGTTCAAACATGGGGCAAGCGGAATGCTGGAACGGCCCTGGATCAATCTGACCATTGAACTGAATCATGACCAGCTGATCATGAAACTGGTGAATGGTAAAGATGAGCAGATCCGGCATCCTGAAGGTGGCATCGGTATTGCCAACGTACGCAAAAGGCTGGCGCTTCTTTATCCGCAAAAACATACTTTGCAGATAGATGAAGAAGCGGAAATGTTTTTCGTGAACCTGAAGATCGAACTAAATAAAGTCATCAACTAATGACCGACAGAAAATATACCTGCCTGATCGTGGATGATGAACCACCTGCAAGGGAAGTGCTGCGGCGGTATATCTCTCAGCTGCCCATGCTTACAATCGCGGGAGAATGTGCCAATGCCGTGCAGGCTATGGTCATGTTAAAACAACAGTCCATAGATCTTCTTTTTCTCGATATTCAAATGCCAAGGATCTCAGGTATTGAGTTGCTGAAGACAATGCCTGTTATTCCCAAAGTGATCCTTACAACAGCTTTTGAACAATATGCATTGCAGGCATTTGATCTGGATGTGACAGACTATTTGCTTAAACCTGTCAGCTTTGAACGTTTTTTAAAAGCAGTGATGAAAGCATTGCCTGCACAGGAAACAGCAACTGATACAACTGTAATTGCTGGTGACAGCACTTCGGGATCATCCTTTCTGTATTTCCGTGCTGACCGCAAAATGGTGAAAGTTTTTCTTGACCAGATCCTTTACATCGAAAGCCTGAAAGATTATGTACGCGTGCATACTACAACCGGTGAGCTGATCACCAAGCATTCCATGACGGCATTGGAAGCGATCCTGCCTGAAGCATGCTTTATCCGGATCCACCGTTCTTTTATTATTGCGATAGATAAGGTCAGTTCGTTTTCAACAGAACGCATACATATAAATAATGCTGAGCTGGCGATAGGAAAGCTTTACCGGATGCAGGTGTTGAAGAGGTTGCAGGAAGGGTTTCCGCGGTGAGGGGGTTCCAGAAAGTTTCAGAGAGGCGAAAGGGTGTTGAGGTTCCAGGAGTTCCAGGGGTTCCAGAAGTTCCAGAGGTTAGCACAAACGGAAAATAAAAACTAAGTTGCCAATTATTTCAACTGTTCATCCTTTAACGACTGCCGACCTCTGGAACCTCTGGAACCTATGGAACCTATGGAACCTCTGAAACCTCTCCCCTTGATTCCCTTCACCCCTCCAACACCCTGCTCACATATTCCCTGATATACCCTATGCTTGCGGGTTTTTCAATGTAACCGTTCAGGCCAAACTTCTCTGCGTAGGCTGCTATTTCAGGCGAGGCAGAAAAAAGGACAATGGGTATACCGGAGGAGCGTGCGTATTGTAACAGGCTGCTGTCAGGCTGAAGTAATTCGCCGAAATGTTCTGTAAGGACAAGATCGGGGCGGAAGCCATTGACCTTATCTTCGGCGGTACCCGGATCAGTTGTACTGAACAGCGTATAATTTTTCCCGAGGATATATTGCAGGATTGCAATGATTTCCTCATCGTCGTCCAAATGCAGGATTCGCTTCATGTGGCTTTGGTATAGCCAAGTTGAGGCCAGAGCTGTTTTTCGGGTGGGCTAACCGCTGCCAGAAGGCGGAATTTCAGGGTTTTCCCCGAGAGAAATCTTTGTGAGGTTATGACGACGGGTGACTAACCGGTCTCTCTCATTTGCAACTGGCGGCAAATTTGATGATATACAGACGACAAGTAAACCCTATGCACCCGATGATACTCCTGGTTGATGATGAAATGGATCTGCTCGTGCTGTTGAAGTCAAAACTGACCAGGCAGGGATATGAAGTGGCGACAAGCCTGAACGGCGAGCACCTGCTTGATAATGTAATGCGGCTGCAACCCGACCTGATATTGATGGATGTAACGATGCGCGGGCTGGACGGTGGTAGCCTTTGCCAGCTACTCAAGACCTCGGATTGCACACAGCATATACCGATCGTGCTCTTTTCGGGAAATGCAAATATCCACGCTATCGGTTCCGATTGCCATGCGGACGGTGTATTGCCCAAGCCTTATGACCCTGCCGCATTCCAGCAGGTGTTGGATAAATTTATCGCCTGAAGGGTCCGGCATTCCGTTTTTTAAACTTTGGTGAGCTATTTGCTGGACAAATAACCTCTCGTTTACGTACACGAGCCACTGGTTGAACATAATATAATTTGCATGCACAAGAAAACTTTGTTGATCTGCGACGATGATCCCGATATCCTGGACGTTCTGGGACTTGCTTTCGGACCTCACTTTCATACTATTTGCGAGGCGGATAGCCTGAAAGTCATGGATCTCGTTCAACGCCATAAACCCACGGTAATACTGGTCGATCTGTGGATGCCCTTTCTTTCCGGGGACCAGCTGATCCGGATGCTCAGGCGCGATCCTGTCGGAAAGGAACTGCGTGTAGTGGCGATCTCAGCCAGTACAACCGGCAAAAAAGTTGCACTCGGCGCAGGAGCGGACAGCTTTGTCGCCAAGCCTTTCGATATGGATGATCTGCTGAATGAAGTCAGATCTCTCGCAAATGAAGCGGTAGTGTAGGCCGGTAAAGGTTCCAGAAGTTCCAGGGGTTCCAGAGGTTGCTACCGCAGATTGCGGAATGTTACATTTCTATAGGGACCATTCATTTGAAGAACTCCTGGAACCCCTGGAACCTTTTTCCTATCACCAACTCAAACCATCTCCAACCAGCCCATCCGACCCTTTCAGTCAACTATCTGGACTTTTCAGTACAAGCCAGCTCATTTCATCTCCCGATTTTTGTGTTCTCAATCATCAAACTTTTAATCATGAACACAGACACAACCTTATCAACGCCAAAAGCGGAGACAGTAAACCCCAATAAAGCATTATGGGAAAAGGGCGATTTTACCAGACTGGCAGCGAACATGCGCAAGAGTGGTGAGCATCTCGTGAGCCAGCTGAATATAAAACCAGGCATGGAAGTGCTTGATCTTGGATGTGGTGATGGAACGACGGCCATCCCTGCGGCAAGACTCGGCGCGAATGTGCTGGGTGTAGACATTGCGGCAAATCTTGTTGCCGCGGGTAATAAGCGCGCGAAAGAAGAAGGGCTGACGAATATCCGGTTCCAGGAAGGAGATGCAGCGGATCTTTCAGGCCTGCAAGATCATCGTTTTGATATGGTGGTTAGCATTTTCGGCGCAATGTTCGCGTCACGTCCGCTGGATGTTGCGAAAGAGATGGTGAGAGTAACCAAACCCGGCGGTAAGATCGTGATGGGCAACTGGATCCCGGGTGATCCGACGCTTGTGGCGCAGATCCTTAAGATCAGTTCTGCCTATACGCCCGCACCGCCTGCAGGTTTTATCAGCCCGATGCTCTGGGGAGTAGAAGAGGAAGTGATCGCACGTTTTACAGCAGCTGGTATAAAGAAGGAAAACATTTCTTTCCTGAAAGATACATTCACCTTCCGCACGGAAACTTCACCGGAGGAATTTCTGAATACGTTCAGGACATACTATGGGCCAACAATGAATGCATTTGAAGCGGCAGGCAAGAACGGAAAAGAAGCGGAATTACTGGAAGAGCTGAAAGCTTTGTTTGAAAGATGCAATCAGAGCAAGGATGAAAATCGCACGGAAATTCCCGCGACGTTTTTGAGAGTGATAGTGAGCGTGTAGTTTAAGTTGTACTTCATTAAGAACTGTGAGAGTGGGATCTCAACAAATGAGCTACCATGTACCCCTACTTTGGCTGGCGTAAGGTTCCTCCTCCGGCGGACACGTCCCGCAGATTTCGCAGATTTATCCTCACTATTGATGAAAAATATTTTTACTGCGGGTCCGGATCTCTATTGGATACGCAGATTTCGCAGATTAGTTTCTGATAACAGATTGTCATCTGCGTAATCCGCGCATGCTGAAACGGAAATTTTCCTTTTATAAAATGATATTTCGATAGCAGGAATGACAAATCTGCGTAATCTGCGGGACGTGTCCGCCGAAGGAGGAACCTTACGCCATTCGAATTGCTGAAAAAGATGTGGATACACGGTAGCATTCAATTAAAGTCCATTTACAACCGACCCATTCGCGTACATCCGCGCTCATTCGTCCACCATTCGCGTTCCATCAAAAGAGTCCGAACAATTTATTTTCCTCAATCCCCACATACACACCATCATCCCTCAGTTCCACCGGCCAGTTCTTCAGATAATATCCTTCACCTGTAACATTTCTCCCATTCTTCAGATCGAATTTATAGCGATGCAAAGGGCAAACGACATTTCCCATGGCATCAATAAAACCTTCGCTCATCCAGCCACCTGCGTGCGGGCATTTACGGGCAAATGCAAAGACCTTGTCATTATGTTTTGCAATGCACATATGTTTGCCGCCAGCTTCGGTTTCTGTGATATTATTCGAACCGAAGTTGATCTCGTTGATATGATCAGCGATCTTGTGCCAGCGGTATTTTTTTTCAGACATTTTGTTGTATTCAGGCGGTGGTCGATGCGCAATGCACGATGTTCGATGATCGATGGTCTACCGTCAAGGAATACCTAAGATCAACCTACGGTGATCCACGCATCGTTAATACAGGAATTCGCTTTTATACGGATAACGCACTTTATACATCTCCCTTACTTTTCCCAGTATCGCCTCTCTTAATTTATCGAGATTGCGGCGTTCGATCGCGGAGATAAAAATGGCATTGCCTCCGGTCTCATTGTTCCATCGGTCGCGAAGATCTTCGAGGATCTCGTGTTTGGTACTTTCCTCCAGCCATTCATCAAAGGTTCTTTCTTCATAAAGATCCATCTTGTTGAAGATGGTCAGCATGGGTTTATTGTCTGCTCCCAGTTCATGCAGGGTTTTATTCACTACCGCGAGCTGATCTTCATACGCAGGATGTGATATATCCACTACGTGTAGTAAGATATCTGCCTCGCGCACTTCATCCAGTGTGCTTTTGAAGCTTTCCACGAGATGGTGAGGAAGTTTGCGGATAAATCCAACCGTATCACTCAGCAGGAACGGCGTATTTTCAAAGACGACCTTACGGGTGGTGGTATCAAGGGTTGCAAACAGTTTATTTTCTGCAAACACATCACTCTTACTGAGCAGGGTCATCAGGGTCGACTTGCCCACGTTCGTGTAACCAACCAGTGCCACGCGGATGAATTCACCACGGTCTTTCCGTTGGGTGAATGCCTGTTTATCGATCTCGGCAAGGCGTTTTCTCAGCAAGGAGATCTTATCGCGAACAATACGGCGGTCAGTTTCAATCTCTGTTTCGCCCGGACCTCTTGTACCGATACCGCCCCCGAGACGTTCCAGGTGTTTCCACATACCTCGCAGGCGGGGAAGGATGTACTGGTATTGTGCCAGTTCTACCTGTGCTTTTGCCTGTGCGGTTTTTGCGCGGCGGGCAAAAATGTCGAGGATCAGATCTGAGCGGTCGATGGTTTTTACGCCAAGTGCTTTTTCGATATTGTTGATCTGCGCCCCGGTAAGTTCATCATCAAAAATGATAATGCCTACGTCCTTACCCTGTATGTACAAACGGATCTCCTCCAGTTTTCCCTTGCCGATAAAGGTCCGGCTGTCAGGATGCTGCAGTTTTTGCGTGTAGCGTTTCAATGTAGTGGCGCCGGCTGTTTCCGCCAGGAAAGCCAGTTCGTCGAGGTATTCCTGCACCTGCTGTTCGGTCTGGTCCTTATGTACAAGGCCGACCAGGACGGCCTTTTCTTCGTTTAGTATATTTTTTTTATCCAGCATTCAATTCTTTTAAGATCATCAGCCCTTGCGGGCTTTCTTTTTTAGTTGACCAAAATATCTGCAAAAGTAAAAAGTCAAAAAGTAAAAACCGTACCGCTTTACTTTTTGACTTCCTAAGCACGCGAATATTAACCGAATGAACACTAATGAACGCGAATGGTTTCCAACTAATGCGGTTAATGCGAACAATTTTATTCTTATAGTCCGCTCAGTGTGAGGCCGATCGTCCATGGCCTGATCTCTGCCGCCACGCCTTCCTTGAAGAGGGTGGTGATCTGGTAGCTGCCATAGAGGCTGAAGTGACCGAGACCAACACGCGCGGTGCCTACGAGGCGGGTACTGTTGAAATATCTTTTGCTGGCTTCCTTCATTTTGTAGTTGTTGAGGGTCTGGCCGGCTTTATTTACGAGGTCTTTATTACGTGTGTGCGCGTCGATCATGGTACCGACTTTCACACCGATCGCCCATTTAAAGCTTTTATCGCTGTTCAGCGGGTTAGCAGTATAACGGAATTCGATCGGCGCCTCCAGGTAAGTGGTGTTCAGTTTTACTTTTTTAAAATGGTTGGTATCAGACACATCCCTGAACTGGAGGGTAGGCGTTGTTTCCTTGATACCTACATAAGTGCCTGAGAATTTTATATGATCAGAAGCGATCCCCGGTCCAAATGCCATGCTGAGCTTGGGATTTGTCTTGAACGGGAAATCAAACATGAAGTATACGTTGAAACTTTTTGACCATCCGCTGGTGTTGATGGAGTCTGGTTTGCCAGCCCAACCGGTGTAACCAAGTTGGAGCATGAAGTGGTCATTGGCGCGACCGGAGAGGTTAATAACAGGTTTCTCTTTCTTCTTTTTTGGCGGGTCGGGTGTTTCCTGTGCAACTAAAGAGGTGATCAACAAACAACTAACAGCGTACAGAACAACTTTCTTCATAAATCAGTTTAAGGTCGCAAATATATTTTTCTTTCGGTTAAAGATAGGTTAAGAAGCAAGTAATAAATTTTATTTGCTACTTTTGCGCCTCCGTGGCTGGTAAACAGGCGTTTCGCGATGACGGATGGCCGGCCAAAATTAAAAGATATTTGCTGTTTAACAGCACCGGATCCTTAGCTCAGTCGGTTAGAGCATCTGACTCATAATCAGAGGGTCGCTGGTTCGAGCCCGGCAGGATCCACTTGAATTTCAATCCGTTGCAGGAATGTTCCTGCGGCGGTTTTTTATTTATGCTGTTCCTTCAACGGACCGGACTGCAAACCTCCATCATTTCCGGATGAATAAGAAAACCCTGGGCTTTTTCCATGCAGCTTTTTATGCGCTCGTTGTAAGCGTTTTGACAATCTTCTGCTCGTCCGGTTCGGGATCTAAGTCCTGCAATGCCACGCGCCTGATCGTCCGCTTTCCCCAATGGAGCCATGTGAAGGATTTTTTTAACAAGCCTGATACGATCTACATCTTGCGATCAGGCAACTATACAATTTATAAGCTTCCGAAAATGGAACAGGTATTCATGGAAGACAGCCTGGTTGCAACCCGTCCTGTGGCTGAATATTTTGCATACCATGAAAAGGATTCAATGGGTATATTATACAGTACACTTGAGAATGAAGCGGCGCCAGGTTTATCATTGCCGGTCGATTCCATGCTCTTCAATCGCGGTTATAAAGCAGACTTCACACATTTAATGGACAGTCTCCAATTCAGCCATTCAGACACGAAAGGGGGAGAACTGACCGAACATTATTCAAGCAGAAACACCAGCGACAGTGCAAACATGTTTGACTCGGTCTTTCTGTATTTTGATCGCCGGAAAACAGATATCCGGTATAGTTTTGATCCCGCAATAGACAGGCAAAGGCAATCGAAACTGTATAAAGTTGTTCTTTGGTTTAAAGAGCGGCAGGCATTGGGTGTTGCTATTTTGCCTGAACGAACGATGGAATATGAAATATCCTGTGAAGAACTGCCGGAAACAAGAGAGATCAGCCTGCTCAGGCAAAGGTTTAAGTGATCATGAAAGCAACTATGAAGTTATTAATTGACTTCATTTGCATTATTCTCTCCATTCTACTAAACGTTATGGTCAGCGTTGATATCTACCTGCAGTCATTTATTATTGCTGTACCGTAAAAACGGCGATAGACTAATTATCGATTTCTATTTAAAGGGAAAAGCTTTTGCTCTTTTGCGAAGCAGGCCCGATAATACGCAATATCCTGCTGATATTGCGTATTATATCCGGCAAATTCCTTAATAGTCGCCTATTGGGAAGACGCTCCCGATCGCCAATAGATTGTGCACTTCTCACCCACAATTAAAATTCAATGTCGTTTAGTTAAGGGCACGTGTCGAAAATATCTGGCATCCGATATCGGCCACGTCCTTTTGCAATCATT
>QFQQ01000212.1 GCA_003243445.1 Citrobacter freundii | reverse complement strand
AGTTTCAGGTACGAGGGCGACCAGACACTGGAAGGCTTTTTCCGGTTTGAACAAAAAGTTCCGCTTCCATTTATCGGGCTAAAGCCTTACTACCAGGAAGGAACGCTGGTGGTACACATGGGCAGTGTCGGCACAATTGGCAACCCCGATCCTGAATACAAGCAGGCCGTGTTCCAGCCCCTGGGTCTTCAGGGAAATATTCATTTCTATGAAAACTATGCGGCACTTCGTGACGCTTATCTCGAATTAGCAGCCAAAGAAGTATCAGGGGAAACAATCAACAATGCAGACAGGGATCAGCTCAACAGCAAGTACGAACATTTTGTTGTTGAATATGGTCTTTTGAACAACCCTGATAACCGCAGGCGTATTCTGGAAGATACCGCATTCGGAGTTATTGCATTGTCCTCGCTCGAACGCAGAGAGGGAGAACGGTTTGTTAAAGCAGATATATTAACTCATTCCATTCATCAGGTTAAGGAGCGGTTCATAACCGATGATCCCATTGAAGCCCTTGCTCATAGCCTCAACGATACCGGAAAGGTAGATACAGGCTTCATCAGTGCGGCAATGGGGTTAGATGAAAACGAAGTCATCAATCGCCTCGGTAATCATGTATACATGAATCCTGCCAGCAATGAGTGGGAAACAGCAGACCAGTATTTGAGCGGTAATGTAGTTGAAAAGCTGCGGCAGGCAGAACACCTGTACGGTCAGTTCCCGGATAACCTGCACTATAAAAGAAGTGCGGAAGCCATCGCAAAGGTGCAGCCGGAGCGTATTCCGTTTGAATTACTGGATTTCAATTTAGGAGAACGCTGGATACCTAATTCATACTACGAGCGATTTGCTACATCGCTATTCGAGCTGGACACTACCATCAATTATTTTCCGTCGCTGGATGCCTTCAAGGTAAACACAGGAATGAATATCAAAGTATCCAGAGAGTTCGCTGTTACACCGAAAAGCGGACGTACTACCTACGGATACACTTTGCTGGAACATGCACTGGAGAATACAACCCCTTTCTTTACTTATGAAGTGAAAGGCCCTAATAATACAACCATCAGGGTCCCCGATAATGAAGCCATACAACTGGCACACCAAAAGATCGAGCAGATAAGGAGTGGTTTCATTAACTGGCTGAATGAAATACCGGATGATGAGAAAAAGAACTTGGAAAACCTGTACAATGATACGTTCAACTGCTATGTATTGCGGGAGTTCAACGGCAACCACCTCAATTTTCCCGGCTTAGATAAAAAAGCATTAGGCATTGAGGATTTATATAGCTCACAAAAGAACGCAGCCTGGCGAATCATACAGAACCGTGGGGCATTGGTTGATCATGAAGTAGGATTGGGCAAAACCCTTACCATGATCGTCTCCGCACAGGAGATGAAAAGATTAGGTATTGTGCATAAGCCTATGATTGTTGCGCTAAAGGCAAACGTTAACCAGATAGCAGAAACCTATAAAAAAGCCTATCCTAAAGCTCGCATCCTGTTTCCGGGGCAAAATGATTTTACACCCGCACAACGGTTGCGGCTTTTCCATGAAATAAAGAACAACAATTGGGATTGTATCATACTTACCCATGATCAATTCGGAAAGATACCGCAGTCGCCGGAGATACAAAGAGAGATATTTCAAACGGAACTGGACAATGTTGAACGTGACCTGGAAACTGTCAAAGATCTTGGCGGCGACATCTCTAAGAAAATGCTCAAAGGGCTGGAGATACGCAAGAACAACCTTGAGGGAAAACTGAAATCTATCCTGAAAGAGATCGAGGAAAAGAAAGACACAGGTATCAATTTCAAAGAAATGGGTATTGATCACTTATTTGTGGACGAATCCCATAAGTACAAAAATCTCACTTTCACTACCCGTCATAACAGGGTCGCTGGTTTGGGTAATACAGAAGGTAGCCAGAAGGCGCTGAATATGTTGTTCGCTGTTTAAATACCTGCGTCCGAAAGAAATGGAACGCCAGCATATTGAAAATTTTGATGGTTGGGCTGCTGTATTTGCACGTAAAACAACAGACTTTGAATTTTCAGTGACCAACGAGATCATTGCCAAAGAACGCTTCAGGCATTTTATTAAAGTACCGGAGCTTGCTTTGTTCTATAACGAGATCACCGACTACAAAACGGCAAAACATATAAACCTTGACAAGCCCGAATTGAGTGAAACGCTGGTGAACATAAAGCCAACGCCTGAACAATGTGAGTTCATTAAAAACCTGATGCAATTCGCTAAAACAGGTAATGGTGAATTGATTGGTCGTGGCAGGTTGACGCCAGAGGAAGACAAAGGCAGAATGCTGATCGCAACCAACTACGCTAAGAAAATGTCGGCGGATATGCGATTGATCAACGAGTGGAAGTATAGTGATCATCCCGACAACAAAGTAAATGTCAGTGCCCGCAAGATTGCAGAGATCTATAAAGAAACTACCGAGCATAAGGGTACACAGATTATCTTCTCAGACATTGGTACACCCAAGCCTGTTGAATTTAATATCTACGATGCAGTTAAAGAAAAACTGATCAGGGACTTTAATATTCCCGAACGGGAAATCACTTTTATTCACGACTGGACAGATACAAAAAAGCCCGAACTGTTCCGTAAGATGAACAGAGGTGAGATTCGCATTTTATTGGGCAGCACAGAAAAAGCCGGAACCGGCCTAAATGTGCAGCAACGTGTAGTGGCCATGCACCACCTTGATATTCCCTGGAAACCGTCAGAGCTGGAACAACGTAATGGCCGTGGCTCACGCCAGGGCAATCTTATTGCCAAAGAATATTACGGCAACAAAGTTCAGAACTATATCTACGCAGTAGAACAGTCATTAGACAATTACAAATTCAACCTTCTGAAGAATAAACAGACGTTCATTTCGCAAATGAAAAATTGTGAGTTGAACGTGCGTACCATTGATGAAGGTGCGATTGACGAAAAAAGCGGGATGAATTTTTCCGAATATATAGCCATTCTGTCCGGCGACACTTCATTATTGGAAAAATCAAAACTGGAAAAGAAGATAGCTGTAATGGAAAGCCTGAAAGTTTCTCACTTCAGAGAAATCGCACGCAATAAATACCAATTGGAAAATCTGCAAAATGAACAGGCATCCACCGTTAAAACGCTCGATAACTTGCAGCAGATGAAAAAGTGTACAAGGCCGGCCTTCAACTGGATAAGGACGGTGTAAAAGTTAACCCTATCAAACTGGATACTATCAGTTCAACGGACAGTGAAGCCATTGGTAAACACATCATCAAGCTGTACCAGGACTGGAAGCCTGCTGTTGCAGATGAGCATACAGCGCAGATAGGTACACTCTACGGTTTCAGCCTGTATATCCGCAGGCAGCAGGAAGCCTATGAGGAAAACGGAGTTTTTGAATACCGCTATTCCAATAGCTTTTATGCGCAGCGAAGCAGTGACGGTATTAAGTACACTTACAACAACGGGCTTCCGAATACAGACAATCCTAAGCTGGCGGCAAGACATTTCCTTAATGCGATTGACCGGGTGGAAAGCCTGAAAGAAAAGTATGAGCATACTTTAAACGAACTGAAAACAGAGATACCCAAACTGGAGCAGCTTACTACCAAACCATTTTTACAGGAAGCGGAATTACAACAAATGAAAAATGAACTGGCTAATCTGGAAAGGCAGATAGCCATCAAGATACAGGAAAACCAGTTGAAGCAGCAACAGGTAGCGGAAACCGAACCGGAAGAAGTTATTGATACTCCTGTCATTCAACTGTCCGAAAAAGTGAACGGGCATACTGTTCCAAAAGAAGTGATACTCGCCTCGCAGCAGGTAGCAGAACGTTCCCGTAGCAGGATGCGATTATAAAATAATTAAAAGGAAATATTATGGCAAATAGTGTTTATCAAATTAACAAAGGAATTAACCAGAGCATCGAGTTCAAAGGCTTGAAGGCACAATATATCTGGTATTTAGGCGGTGGTGTCGTGGCGCTGCTCATTGTCTTTGCCGCAATGTATATCATCGGTCTTCCTACTTACCTGTGCATCGGTATCATTCTGACCGCAGGAACATCCCTGATTATGAAGATTTACGGCATGAGCAACAAATACGGCGAACATGGGTTGATGAAAGCCCTTGCCCGGAAGCAGGTTCCTAAGCTGATCAAGTCCAGGAGCAGAAAAATCTTTAT
>QFQQ01000211.1 GCA_003243445.1 Citrobacter freundii | reverse complement strand
GCCCGTACCAAAATCATCAAGCGCAATCACAAAGCCATTTTCATGCAGGATATTGAGCCTCTGCACAAGTTCTTCATCTACATGTAATGGCTCACGCTCAGTAACTTCAATCACCAGGTTGAGATCATGGCGGCTGAAGCTATCTTTGAATTTCAGACACTCTTCAACAAATGTAGGGGAAGTGATATGGGATGCGCTGAAGTTAATACCAACATGGAATCCAGATGGCAGTTTGCTGGCAATGGCGTTCATATTCGCCGCAACCTGCCTCATCAGACTTTGAGTTAGTGGCACTATCAGGCCTGATTTTTCGGCGACGGGAATGAAGGAGGCAGGAGAGATATATCCGGCTTTTGGATGTTTCCATCGGGCCAGTACTTCAACACCGCGTAACGTCCCTTCACGACCATTTACGATAGGTTGATAAAAAGGCACGATCTCTCCTTTTACTATCGCTCTGCGCAACGTTTCTTCTGGGGTATCGTTCTTATTTAGATATTTATCAATGGCATAAGCGGCTGCGAAAGATATTAACAGGATAAAAACCAGAATCCCTGAACCTTGTGTAACCAGCCTTTTTGCACTAAACAATGGCGGTTCATTATAAATAATGCTGAACGGATACTTTGCGGAATTCACCTGACCAGACATCTGTGAGCTTGCTGTAACGGTTTCCACATCGCCCAATAAACCAAGCACTTCGTCACCTACGAGTAGTGAATATGTCACCCCCTTTAACGGAACATTCAATGCTCCACGGATATGCACCCCGCTAATGGTGACAATGATGTGGTTGGTTTGAAAACGAGTTTGATACAGCAGAACGGGTATCTCATTTTCCGTATTTCTTGCGGGAGTAAGCAGCAAATTTGTATCAGCAATCACCGGAATTTGCTTAAGCAAGATCCGATTACCTGGCAGTGACGTACACCAAAGCTTCCCCTGTCGGATAATGATCAGCGTTCGCAAATGAGGGCGAAGTGCAGCTTCAGTTCCAAGTTGGTATTGACCCTCCAGATCGCATTTTTTTTCGGCGATGTGCATAGCGGTTCGAGTTGCCTGGAAAGCTTCATCCAGTATGTTATCCATATTTTTCGCGGCATATCTGGCTCCTCCAAGGGTTTCTGTCGAAGAGGAATACCACAGCTGCATATTAAGAATAAAAACACCTATCAAAAAAAGACACACCGCAGCGGTTACCGGTAAAAGTACTTTGCGCATTCTCATGTCCCGTGGTGAAAACTGATCAGTCGTTGCGATGAGCATTGACGTGTTCTAATTTATCTTTACAGAGCATGGTAGATAGAATCAAAAGTCGCCATGCGCCCAGTCACACTTCCAAAGCCACAACATAAGATATTGATTTTTATAAAAAATAATCCCTGGAAAGATCATAACGATAATGACATCCCTCCTTCCAATTTTGCTATCATATGAATGTACTAATAAGAGGTAAGCAAATGAAAATCTTTATCACTGACAATGAAGGGAATCTCGTTCCTGTTGACGGAAAAAGCATCGTGATTGAATTGAATAGCGGCGGAACTATTGAGATCGCCGAGGAGTACAGTCGGGACGATGTTCCTGAAGGTATTAATCTGTGGGGAGGACGAGAACCTTCCCCTTCACTCTCATTCGAGGAAATTAAAGCTCGAACAGAAGGCCTTGGTGTTTACCCCATTGCAGCCAATGCCCTGCACGTATTCCCGTACAAACTTTCATCAAAAGAATGATTGCATACAGCAGGCGAAGCGTTTTTCTCAAACCAAAGTAAGGCCATTGTTATCATAAATACCTCTGGCCTTGGGGGGAGTCAACTCGCTAATATCTGTTACTTCTGATTGCAGTCCATGCTGGCGCTGCATTATTTCATCACTATATACAGAAAAAAATACGCTTTTGAGAGTGATTCCTGAGCATAAGCATTTGAATAATTAATAAATGATTATAATGTTAAGAACATAAGCACTCAAGACAGTAAGTACGTGGTCAAAAATATTAATCGTCATCATAATGCTTATGCTTCTTGCGATCACTCATAGACTCTTTAAAAGCATCTGCTTGTGTATTAGCAGCCTGCAGTCGACTCATGTTAGCACTGTAATTATTCCAATATTCTTTTTCTTCGTGATAACAAACATCACGGCTAATTCCCTTCGCTTCGCACTTTGCTAAGCGTTGTTCTTCTGATACGCAACCAGACATCAAAGAAACAGTAGAAAACGCAACCAGTATTATCATTAATTTATTCATATA
>QFQQ01000210.1 GCA_003243445.1 Citrobacter freundii | reverse complement strand
AGGATCTTTTGATAATTCCACTACGCGACATTTGTTGTTTTCAATTAGATTTATCAATGACGCTAACGAGAAGAGATATGGCCTTTTGAGGTAGAATTTTCGGTGCCTAGGCTTGTTTTTGTGTGGGCGCTGTAGGTCGATTAGCCACACTGTTGGATTCGGCGCTGTGCTGTTGATTCCAATGATTCGCACCAAACCTTCGAGTTCTGTATTTCCGAACGTATTGTCTATAACGCTCATGCACGTAAATGGAAGTGCCTTCATTGAAGTACTCCCCATGCGCAACGTAATTCGTGCAGAAAATTTTCACCACCCTTCGTCAGTGGATCACACGGTCGGTAAGGTAAAGTTAGATCATGATCAATATCTGTGCGCCACAAGGCTAGGTGCAGTAATTTGTACAGAATACTTAATTGCGATTTGTTTCTGCTTGCGAGGTGGTTGATTATTTTCTGAGGTGGATCAGAGTATCCGTTGATTTTTAATTCGTGCAGCACCCTTTTGTAAAGATGGCTATTTGCAATGGATTGAATCTCATGTGTCCGCAGATTTGGTTCCAGGAATTCTAAATTTACTGACAGTTCTCTCGGGAAGTTTTCGGCGTGGATGATTATGTGAGTTATATTTGATTCTACGCAATAGCGTCTTATAATTTCAAGCCGTTGCTTAGGTCTTGTATTGGGGGTTGGTGATTTGGATATCTTCTCGGGTTTGTTTTGTAGTGCTATTAGGTAATATTTTTTATCTGGGCTTATCCATGTGGTTAATAGGTCGATTGTGGCGACATACGGTATTTTCGTGCCTATGTAGTTCCCGTGTTCGATGCCAGCTTCCTTCGAGATGGAAATTAAGCCACGTAGCTTTGAGATTCCATCAAATCCTGGCAAACCCACTCCTGGATGTTGGTGCATCCATGGCCAAGCTGGAAATTGGTCGCGCACATCAACTGCACCCAGCCATTTCGCTATGTGGATGGTCTCTTTTTCGGCGATCGAGCGATAGTGATGTGTGCGGCCAAGGGTTGGTGCGGGCAAGTGGCCAATCACGCTGTTGGGTGAGAGGTCCCGTTTTGTTACTCTCAGCCATGGCTTGTATCTTTGGAAATGTCCTTGACCATATCCAGCTTCTATCAATGCATAGAGCTTTTCGAAGGTCATGAGCCCGGTCTGCGGGGGCGGTAAAGTGTTGGCGCGGGCGAACTCGCCCCAGCCAAAGTCAGCTGCGGTCCACATAGAGCACTCCTCAGGCTTCGTTGCTACGAAGGTGACGACACCACAAATGGGTACGCGAGAAGGCTTGACCCTCAGCCTCGGGGCGACTAAATTTGGATCTGCGGGATCCGTGAGGCAAGCTTCTCGGATTGACGAGGCCTCGGGGTGCAAGCCGAGGCCTTGTCTTTATGGCGATAACAATCGCTTGCAGGCGGCTTTTAGCCGAATTTAAGAGGGGTTATTTCAAGCCAAGCTCCTTCGCGATTTTTGCGCTCTCGCCGCGCAGGCACTTACGCTCGCCTCGCAAGATGGCGCGCACGAGACGCTCGTTGAAGCCTCTCTCTTTCGCCCAAGACGCAACACTTATACCCTCGGTGCGAAAGTAATCCCAAGAAAGTACTGCTCTGATTGGTGCTGCATCTGATGAAGCGCTGTTGAGCGTTCCTGGCTGGTGCATGGCATGGCCTAGCAGAAAAAGTAATGAATTCCCAAATATTAGTTGAGAAGAGTTCCTCAGGCTAGGTTTGGGATTTTCCGTTTTCAGCTTAGTTGCTAAATATCACAGCCCATGCGTTGGTACTCACGGGGAAAAGAGTCAAATCAACACGAAAATATCACTGACCCGACGTGGAAATTTATCTCAAGATTCCACACCTTGGCATTGATTTCAGAGTGGTTAATTGACTTTTGGATGAAATTGTTGTTGAACGGTGGCATCGGCTCTATCAATAGAGTTATTCTGTTGTGCTTTAGACTGGCTAGCACAACCGATCCACGAAGCGCGCGCAGATGATCGCTGCCGCCAATTTCAGCAGCGCTTCGTGGATATCCAACCGTCGTTAAAAGCGGATTCGCAGCTTGCCAAAGCCTGCAAACCAGCTGTGCGTCCTCTCCACCACCCACCGATGTTTGCCCAGCGTCTCGCTGCTCTCAATGCCTCGTCTGGCAATTCGGCCATTGATGCCCCGCTGCCGCAGGTGGGCTCGGCATCGCTTGAAGTCGTAGCCTTTGTCGGCGTGCAGCTTTGCCGGTCTTCTACGGGGACGTC
>QFQQ01000015.1 GCA_003243445.1 Citrobacter freundii | reverse complement strand
CGCATCTGCGTGTTTTAGATCTGCGTAAATCTGCGGGCTCTGTCCGCCGTAGCGAAGCGGAGGAGGGAACCTTACGCCACTCATAGATTTGGGTAACGATTAGCCTGAAGGGGGAGATTTAGAGGGGGCCCCTACGCCACTCCTTATTAAAAGTCAAACCTTTTTAACTTAATGACATTGCCCAATCTTAATTATCCGGGTTGATCGAGTCTTTGTCAATCGTATATCGCTGACCGTACACCTTACGATATCTTTTTATATAATCCGAAGGATTCATGCCGAAAAGCTTGTTGAATTGTTCGCGGAAGTATTTGATATCCCGGATACCGACGGTGTAAGCGGTTTCCTTAATGCTATAATCGGTATTGATAAAAAGCTCTGCAGCTTTTCTGAGCCGGATCGATCGGATAAAAGCGTTCACCGGCTGACCGGATACCAATTTTACTTTTCGAAGAAGATTGGAGTGGCTCATCCGCATTTCAGTCAGCAAGGTTTGTACATTAAAGTTTTTATCACTCAAGTGCTTTTCTACGATCGCGATGCACTTGTCCACAAACTCCTTGTACTCAACCGAAACCTTGAAATCGTTTTTGTTCAGGGTTATTTCGTTATAAAAATACTTTTGAACGATATTACGGTTCCGCAGAACCGTGACCACCCGCGCAACGAGCAGTTGACTGTCGAACGGCTTTACAATATAATCGTCTGCCCCGCCTTCTACTCCTTTTAGCCTGAGCTCATCGGAAGTCGTACCCGTTAGTAAGATCACCGGAACATGACTCAGCTGATCGTTCTCTTTAACGGCATTACAAAGATCAATTCCACTCATTTCCTTCATGTGTATATCAGAAATGATGAGGTCCGGCAGGTATTTCTTTGCCATTTCCAGCCCTGTTTCGCCGTCTTCAGCCTGGTATACCAGATGTGTTTCTTTAAGCAGGCGCGCAAGGTATTGCCTGATGGATTCATCGTCATCAACGATCAGGATAGATTTTTTTTCAGAAACCAGCTCTGTCAAAGGTGCCTCGCCTGTGTTGATCTCATCTGATGCAGGCTCATCTTTCATGGCTTCCAGTAACTGAGGAGCTGCCACTGTTTCCGAAACGATAATACCTTCATCAAAATGTTGTTTTCCTTTTTTAAGCCGAACAGTGAACGCGGTACCTGCCCCCTCTTCACTTGTGTAGGAGATGGAGCCTTTGTGCTGTTCGGTAAAATGTTTTACAAGATAAAGTCCGATCCCGAAACCGGCTTTGGAATCATTCTTCTTTCGTTCCGCTTTGTAAAATTTATCAAAGATCTTCTCCCCTGTTTCCGGCGATATTCCAGCCCCGTTATCTGCTACGATGATGTCTGCATTCCCGTCCCGTTCTTCTATGGAAAGCCTGACGCAGCCTCCCGGAGAAGTATATTTTAACGCGTTGGAAAGAAGATTGTACAGGATGATCTCCAGCTTCTCCCGGTCGGCATATATTTCAATATGCTCATTTGCACAATCGAAAATGTACATGATATGCTGCGTTTTTGCCTGTTGAACAAAACACAGATACACTTCATAAGCCAGGTCATGAAGATTAAGCCGCGATGGTTTTACCTGATCCAAACCACTTTCCGTTTTTCTGAATAACAGCAATTGATCAACCAGGCTAAGCATTCTCCGGGCATTGCGGTATACAACATTCAGCTCATCCCTGTCGCTTTTTTCGCCGGCCTTTTTTTGTAACAACTCTTTAACCGGGTTGATGATCAGCGTAAGCGGTGTTCTGAACTCGTGCGAGATATTAGTGAAGAAAGAAATCTTCTTTTCATGGCGTTCCCTTTCCTTTTCATTTAAGATGCGTTCATTCTCCCGCTCCACTTCTGCCTTTTCCCGCTCAGCCCTCTCCTTTTCCAATTCCGCTTTTTCCACGGCCAGTTCAACAAGACCTTTTTCTTTCTCCGCCTTCTCCTTTGCCAGTTCAGCAATGCTTCTTTCCTTTTCAGCGCGCTCATTTTCTTCGTTTAGCCGTGCGATCCTCACCTCATAGCGCAACTTTGTCTGGCGCGACCGGTATCGCAGGTAATAATAGATCGCTGCGCCAATCGTCATCGCATATAGCAGGTAGGCCCACCACGAGCGATACCATGGTGGCAGCACTACAATTGTGATCGATAGCTCGTCGTTGCTCCAGGCTCCCTCAGCATTGGTATGTTTAACTTTAAATGTATAGCTGCCTTCTGAGATATGACTGTACACAGCTTTCCTTGTGTTACCGGCATAATTCCAATCCCTGTCCCAGCCCTGGAGATAGTAAGCGTATTGAATTTTTCCCGGTGCGGAATATTCCAGGGCAGCAAATTCAAATGACAGTATGGCCTTATTGTATGGGATCTTAATAAAGTTAACGCGATTGGAATCAGTTCTGATCCCGGGCAAAGAATTTCCTTCAAGGGAAGCATTGTCTACCTTAATGTCAGTGAACAAAATTTTGGGATTACTGTTCGTAGCAACGATGCTTTCAGGGCGGAACAAAGAAAATCCATTGATACTGCCAAAAACAAGTTCACCTGATCTTAATTTCAATGCCGCGCGATAATTGAACTGATTACTTTTCAACCCATCACCCTGGTAGTAATTCTTCCATACATTAGTGCGGGGATTGAATTTAGAAAGACCATTAAAAGTGCTCATCCACAAATTACCTTCGGGATCTTCCAGGATGGCTAATATGGTATTGCTGCAAAGACCTTCATCCGTCGTATAGCGTGTGATGATCTTCCCGCCCTTTCTGTCAAACAAGATCAATCCCCCACCCTCTGTGCCGATCCAAAAATTGCCTGACACGTCCTCCAATATTGTCGTGATCGGTTTACCAATGAAATAAGATTGATGCTTTTTACCGGCTCTGTCAATCTGAATCAACTGGTTTATGCCGCCTGCCCAGAGAACATTATTCCTGTCTTCCCGCAATACGTATAAATCTTTAAGCCTGTCATCAAACAACTCAAAAATCTTTTTTTGCCTGTTCAACCTGAACAGGCCATATTGCTGGGCACTTACCCAGATATTCTTGTCAGCATCTTCAATAAAATTCGGCCCTATAGGATTTAAATGAAACGAAGTATTCGATGGATCAACAAAATCATATTGTTCGAACCTGCCGTTATCAAAGCGGTTTATACCTCCCCGGTACGTCGTGATCCATATCCTGTTTTCGGAATCGGCTTGAATGTCAGTAACAAAATTATCGCTTAAAGAATGCACATCTGTACTGCTATGACGGTAATTAGTGAAAGAGTTAAGCCTTCTGTTCCATACACTCAGCCCGCCGCCGTCCGTACCGATCCACAAATCATTGTCAGGCGCTTCGTAGAAGGACAAAATATAATTACTGATAAGCGTGTTGCTCGTAGTGGAACTGGAAACAATATTCTGAAAACGTTCTTTAGTTGGATCAATGACGTTAACACCACCCCTTAAAGTAGCAATCCATTTCCGGGATTGATCGTCGATCCAGATCGATACTGTTGCATTGCTGGATAAAGAATTGGGCTCTTTTGTACTTCTCAGAACTTTCGTTTGATCGGTTACGGTATTAAGCACAACCACTCCACCTCCATTAGTGGCAATCCATATTTCATTGTTCTTTTCATCCGCGGTCAATCCTGAGACCGTGTTATAGTCTAATTTATTACTCGCCTCATTGTAAACTTTATCAAAAGAATTGGAACCGGCATTATACCTGAACAACCCTTCATTTGTACCCATCCACAGAAAGCCATTTGTGGCATCTATACAATTGGCGGATCTCAGTGTGGCATTTATAAGTTTTATTTTGTTCGTTTTATACTCATAAAGGTATAGTCCCCTGTTTGCAACAAAAAGCCAGACACTATTATTGTTTGCGACCTTTATGGCGGTTACATCATAATTCGCCTGCGGATCATCATCTAGCGGTATTCTGTAACCCGTGGTTTCACCTTTAGGGAAGAAAAGAAAACCCTCACCAGTGGAACCTACGAACATATTGCCTTTTCCATCTGCTTCAATTGCCCTGATCACAGAATTGAGTTGTAACTTCTTTTTCGTTGGAGTAACGAAGTGAAGAGCAGAAAAACTATTGGAGAGGCTTTGATAAATACATCCGCCCTGTCTTGTCCCGATCCACAGATTTCCTTTTGCATCTTCGCTGATTGCGTTGATCCAGTTATTGATGAGGGAACTGTTATTTTTAAAGTTATTCCTGAATATCTTAAATTCGTAACCATCGTAGCGGTTCAATCCATCATAGGTTCCGAACCACATAAAGCCATTTTTATCCTGGTAAACGCATCTTACGAAATTATTGGACAAGCCCTGATCGATACCGAGGTAGACACTGACCGGGTAGTCAGATGCAAAAGCGGTACCTCCAACCAGCAGTTGCAAGAGCGCCACAAAGCAAAAAACTTTTCCCAGGAACGATTTCATATAATAAGCAATTAGCAAGATACTTTGTAATTCCGCTTCACATCGCCAGGGTATCCAAAACAAAACCAGCGGCAGCACGATCATCATTATCGCCGCATTCGCTTAATAATAGCAGCCAGGTACCAGCGGTCTTTGATACAGAACTGTCATACCATTAAAAAGTACAATTGCCCTTCCGGCATTTGCAGATCGGATACGAAGCAATGTGAAGGTGTGCTTTGCAAAATAAACGACAAAAAGGAAATCCAACAGGCCAAACATATAAATTTGTTTGGCATTATGCTTTACAACCTGCAAATAAAATTCCGGAATATAGTTCGCACCGTTTTTCTTCGATGTGCCGGTAAATTAAATGAGAACTTATTTTTCATATCGCCCAGTCAAGTACTGTGAACTCATCGATCATGTCATTTAGTTAAGCTCCGCCACAGCTTGACTTTTGTATTCATCGACTAAAGACAAGATGCTTTTCTCAGACATCCTTACCGTTCTCCCCGTCTTCCCGGTTTATTTTTTACAGGTAAGAAAGTAATACAGAAGCGGTTTAGCTAACCCAACTTGCTGGTTATAACCCTACAGTCGTTAGATGGCCGATGGTCGACTTAACGCCATAGAAGGGGCATAACCCGGTAATAGAGCGATGAAATGGTCGATAAGATGAAGGACCTTCAGCCAAAAGGGAGGAAACCGGCCATCGAACTGCCTGGGATTATAACTAGCAAGTTGGGTTAGCTAAACGACATTGGTGTTTAATTGCTGAAGCAACGCCTGTAACATTATTATCCATAAAATAAAGCCCGGCAACCGCGTGCATCAGTGTTGAATCGTCACCCTTGTAAAAGCGGCAATTGAGCGGAGTTTTATGCTGTAATATAGATTCTCCAAACCCATCAGGGGTATGCAGGTAAAAAGATAGAGCCTGACTCAAGGATTCAGGCGATAATGCATAATGAGAAAACGGCGATAAAAGCTTAATATTAAGCGGCCGGCGGGCTCATCGTCGTCGTGACCAGACAAATTTAGCCGTAGAGAATAATCCCTGCTGATATAAAACAGACTTTTTTTTATACAAATCCGACCTCTGCCTGCAAGGATTTTTCAATTTCAAATATTTCCTTCCTGTTATGCCATTTATATCTTTTTTTTTAATTTCTTGCTTACTATTGCTGATTCCGGTTGATGGACATGCGCGGACACAAATCTTTTCCCGTTCCATCCAGGCAGAACTTGCATGATGAACGTTTTAACATCATTTCTTGCTGCCCCGGTTTTATCCGGAAGTAGTTTATGTTTATATCATGCAGTATTAGTGAACTATATTAACAATAACGAATGAAGCCATTTATCCTTTCGCTTTGCTTTCTGTACAGCTGCTGCTGTGCGGCACAACACTATCAAAAGACCGTTTCCGGCATAAAAACGATCATTGGTGATATACAAATCGAACTGCAGGATTATGGGCCAAATATCATCAGGGTTACAAAGTGGCCGGCCGGAAAGAGTTTTGCTCCTAAAAGCTTATCGGTGATCAAGGCTGCGGAAAAGTCAGGCTTTGATGTAACTGAAAATGCCGGCGAACTTCGTTTATCAAATCGTACGCTGAAAATAGCCTTGAATTTATCCAGCGGAAGTATTTCTTTCACATCATCAAAAGGCGGGTTATTGCTGCAGGAAAAACCGGATGGTGCATTATTTAAACCGTTCAACGATGCCAGTAATCCCACTAATTCTGTTACACAATCTTTTCTACTGGATAGTTCCGAAGCAATATACGGCCTGGGAATTCTCCAGAATGGTAAAATGTCTCAACGCAACCAGAACGTAAAAATGGTGCAGGGCAATACATGGGACTTTGTTACTTTCTTCCAGTCAGTGAAAGGCTATGGACTTTTTTGGGATAATTATTCACCTACAATATTTAATGATGATCCCCAGGCAACTTCGTTTACATCCGAAGTTGGTGATGGTATTGATTATTATTTTATCTATGGCGGCAATGCGGACGGCGTGGTAGCCGGCATGCGCGATATCACTGGACAGGTACCCATGTTCCCGCTCTGGACATATGGTTACTGGCAAAGCAGGGAGCGGTATAAAAGCCAGCAGGAGATTGTGGATGTAGTACGAAAGTACAGAGACCTGAAAGTTCCATTGGATGGGATCATACAGGACTGGCAATACTGGGGAAACAATTATCAATGGAATGCTATGGAATTTGTCAGCCCTGAATTTAATAACGCGAAGAAGATGATCGAGGATATACATGGAATGAATGCACGCCTGGCTGTGTCCATCTGGTCTTCATTCGGTCCTATGACCAAACCTTACCGTGAATTGGATGCAAAAGGGATGTTGTTCAATATCAAAACCTGGCCTGAGTCTGGCCGTGATCTTTGGCCGCCGGACCTGAGCTATCCGTCTGGCGTGCGCGTATACGACGCTTACAATCCCGATGCAAGGGATATTTACTGGAAATATCTGAATAAGGGGATATTCAGTTTGGGAACAGACGCATGGTGGATGGATTCCAGTGAGCCCGACCATTTCAGTCAAAAGCCTGAGGATTTTGATACCAAAACTTATCTCGGTTCTTTTCGTAAGGTCCGCAACGCTTACCCGTTGATGTCTGTTGGCGGCGTATATGACCATCAGCGGGCGACCACTTCAGATAAACGGGTGTTCATTCTTACGCGCTCGGCTTTCGCCGGCCAGCAACGTTATGGAGCCAGTACCTGGTCAGGTGACGTTAACTCTTCATGGGAATCATTGCGGAACCAAATTCCGGCGGGATTAAACTTTACATTGACCGGCAACCCCAATTTCAACTCCGACCTCGGCGGCTTTTTTGCAGGCTCTTATAATAAAGACTGGAACGGATCAGGCGCGAAGAACCCCATGTTCCAGGAATTGTATGTAAGATGGCTTCAATACGGCACGTTCACACCAATGATGCGCTCGCATGGCACTGACGTTCCAAGAGAAATATATCAGTTTGGTAAAAAAGGAGAACCCGTCTATGATGCGATCGAGGCATTTATCAAACTTCGCTACACCTTGCTGCCCTATGTTTACGCTACATCGTGGGACGTTTCCAAAAATCAGTCAAGCTTCATGCGGGCGCTCGTAATGGACTTCCCAACAGATAAAAAAGTATGGAACCTGGGCAATGAATATATGTTCGGCAGATCCGTGCTCGTGACACCGGTCATTAACCCGCAATACACGCCTGAAAAAGCAGTAAACACAAACGAACAAAGTGGCTGGGACAAACAGAATGGTAACGGGGATGGCAAGACCGGAAAGATAGATTTTACGCAACAGAAGCCTGTTAAAGTGTACTTGCCGGCAGGCGCATCTTGGTATGACTTCTGGACTGATTCCCTGCAACGCGGCGGACAGGAAATTACAAAGGAAGTCCGTCTGAATACGATTCCCGTGTATATAAAAGCAGGCAGCATCATTCCCTTCGGTCCTGAAGTAGAATATTCCACTGAGAAAAAATGGGATAGCCTGACTGTTAAAGTATATCCGGGTGCAGATGCTTCATTCGTTCTTTATGAGGATGAGTTTGACAATTACAATTATGAGAAAGGCGATTATTCCGAAATCCTTTTCCGATGGAATAACAAAGCTGAAACTCTTACGATAGAAGCCAGAAAAGGCAGTTTTGCCAATATGATCCCAAACAGGACCTTCACTATTGTATTACCCGATGGAAGAAAGAAACAGGTATTCTATAGCGGGAAAAAGTTAAGCGTCCGTATGAAGTAACACTGCAGGAACCCAGAAAAATATTACGGCTGAAATTTATAATTGCTTGCTTAAGCAATTGACGGGGGCTTTATGATGCTGATGTTATCCGATAAAGATGTCCGGAATAGAGCGAAGATTACACACAGTAAGAAATGAATTAAAATATCGTAAGGATAATTCACTTCTGTGAAAAAACGGTTATTACAATCAAGACCAAGATAATAAATATGAGACTCAAACTATTGTTTGCATTTACACTATTAGCTCCGGTATTGCTATTTGGGCAGACCTATAAAAAACACCTTTGGCAGAAAGGAAAACTTTCTATACAGTTATCCGAGGGAGTATTATCCATAATCCCGCTTTCCGACAAAGCGGTAAGAGTACAATGGGAAAAAGAGCTGAAGGCGGAGCAACAGGAATTCGTACTTATCAATAAACCTACACTTCCCGCTGTTAAATTTCTCGAGAAAACAGATGCTCTTGTCCTGACGACAAATTCAGTGGTAATTACTTTTCACAAACAATCTTCCTTTATAGACTTTGCCGATAAAACAGGAAAGATTTTCCTGAGTGAGAAAGCGGGAGGCCGTAAACTAAGAACCAATACGACAGGAGAACAGGCATGTTATGTGGCTGAACAAACATTTAATTCACCTGATGATGAGTTGATTTTTGGACTCGGGCAGTTCCAGGACAAGCAGTTCAATTTAAAGAATATTTCCCGCAAACTCATACAGGTAAACACGCAGATAGCTATACCATTTGTTTATTCCAGCAAGGGATATGGATTGCTGTGGCATCAATATGGCATTACAGAATTTAACCCGGCGGATAACATCATTGCCCTTACCAAAAAAGATACATCCGCTGGTGGTAAAACCGATATTGAAGTTACCACTACTTCAGGTACGCAACGCGTATCACAACGTCAGTCTGTATACAACGGCACATTCAGTGTTGATAAGGACGGAGACTATACCATGATGCTAGACCTGGGCAATATGGAAGACCGCCACCTGCTGGTCATCGATGGCGTACCCTTTATTGATCAGACCAACCTATGGCTGCCGCCGGCTGCCAGTGCGATCGTTCCATTGAAAGCCGGAGTGCATACAGTTGAGGTGGTTTGTAAAACGAGCAATACGCCAAAGCTGTCATGGAAAAAAGCAGGCAATGAAACTGTATTTCGTTCTGATAATGCAAAAGCGCTTGATTACGTAGTTTTTTATGGAAAGGATGCAGATGATGTGATCGCCGGTTACAGGAATCTTTCAGGTAATGTGCCTATGTTGCCGCTTTGGGCGTATGGCTTTTGGCAATGCCGCGAACGTTACGCGTCGGGTAAAGAATTGGTACAGGCAATTGAAGAATTCAGGAAAAGGAAACTACCGGTGGACGTGATCGTACAGGACTGGCAATACTGGGGAAAATATGGATGGGGCATACCAAAATTTGATGAGAAGAATTATCCTGATCCCGAAAAGTTCATTAAGCAACTGCACGATCTTAATGCCCGATTTTCCATTTCAGTTTGGGAGAATCCTGACAAAAAATCCGCTGAGGCCAAAGAGTATGTTGACAAGAACCTGTACATACCCAATAGCCTCTGGATAGATATTTTCAATCCCGAGGCCCGCACTACACATTGGAATACCATCAACAAAAACTTATTTCGCCTGGGCGTTGACTCCTGGTGGATGGATGCAACCGAGCCGGAAAATGATGCCTTGGTGAACAAACAAACTTTTTTCGGACCCGGTAATTTTTACCGGCTCACTTATCCTCTATTCGTAAGCAAAGCTGTCTATGACGGACAACGCAATACGGATCCTCAAAAACGAGTGGCCATTCTTACCCGTTCTGCCTTTGCAGGACAACAACGGTATGGCACCATTAACTGGTCGGGTGATATCGGCTGGAGTTGGGATGCTTTTCAAAGGCAAATTGTTGCAGGATTAAATTACAACCTTACCGGTATGCCATACTGGACAACCGATATCGGTGGCTTCTTTCGTCCGGGCCGTGATCAATATACTGATGTCAAATACCATGAAATATTAACGCGCTGGTTTCAGTGGGGCGCTTTCTGTCCCATCTTCCGCATACACGGTTATCAAACAGAAACAGAACCCTGGAAATACGGCGAGACGGTTGAAAATAACATGCGTAGCATGATGAACCTGCGCTATCGCTTCATGCCTTATATCTATTCCCAGGCCTGGCAGATCTCTAAAAACGGCTCTACCCTGATGCGGCCGTTAGTGATGGACTTTGGCAAAGACACTACCGCCATACAGCAGGCATACCAATATATGTTTGGTAAAGCCCTGTTGGTTGCACCTGTAACAAACGCAGGTATAAGAGAGATGAATGTATACTTACCAAAAACTGCGTCCTGGTATGATTTCTGGACCGGCAAAAAATTTACAGGCGGACAATCAATAACAACTCCTGCCCCGCTGGATAGAATACCGTTGTTTGTAAAGGCAGGCTCTATCATACCCATGGGGAAAATCATGCAGTATACCGGCGAGCTACCATCTGATACACTTGAAATAAGAATTTATAAAGGCTCAGACGGCAACTTTAGTTTGTATGAGGACGAGGGCAATAATTATAATTATGAAAAAGGAAAGTTTACCGTTATTCCTTTCAGGTGGAATGATAAATTGAAAACCTTAACCATCGGCACTGTGCAGGGCGGCTTTGCAGGTTCATTGGCACAACGGGTTTTCAATATTGTCTTTGTGGACGGAAATAACGGTGACGGACTGAAAGAAGGAATACCGCAACGAACAGTTATTTATAAGGGTATTGAAACAGTCGTGAGATAATAATATCTCAGCTCATAGCCCGGCATTCACTGGACCGGGCTATGAGCCGAAATAGTTGAAGTACCCGGAAATGAATGGATCTGATGTAATGCGTTAATTAACCCAACTTGCTGGTTCTAACCTTAAAACAGTTCGATGAGCGATGGTTAATGGCCGGTTTCCTCCCCTTTTGGCCGAAGGTCCTTCATCTTGTCGACCATTTCATCGCTTCATTTCCGTTTAGTTAACCTCCATCATGTATTGGCGTTTTTACACATTAACTGAAGACAAGGTTGCTTTTTTGAGACATCCTTACCGTGTTCCCGGTTTAATTTTACCGGTAAGGCGGGAAGACGGCAAGAACGAACAAAGCAGTAGCTCACTAACCCTACTTGCTGGTTATAATCTCAAGCAGTTCGATGGCCGATGATCGATGGCTAATGGCCGATTTTCTCTCTTCTGGCCGAAGTCCCTGCATTTTATCGACAATTTCATCGCTGTACTACCGGATTATGTCCCTTCTATGGCGTAAGTCGGCCATCGTCCATCGGTCATCGGCCATCGAACTACTATAATATTTTAACTGGCAAGTCAGGTTAATTGAACGATGCCCTGAATTCCAACGGGGAAATATTGGTTTTGCTCTTAAACAATTTGCTGAAGGACTGGGGATGTTCAAAGCCCAGCTCATAAGCAATCTCACTTACCGTCAGGCTGGTGGTAGATAATTTCTCCTTGGCCTTTTCGATCAGTTTTTCGTGTATGTGCTGTTGGGTGCCTTGCCCCGTAAGCGTTTTCAGTAAACTACGCAGGTAACCGGGAGATACATTCAGCGATGCTGCGATGAATTCGACTGTGGGCAATCCCTTATTGATCAGATCTCCTTTATCAAAGTATTCATCCAACAGGTCGTTCAGTCGATCAAGGATCCCATGATTGGTGATCTGACGGGTGATGAACTGCCGTTGATAAAAGCGATCGGAATAATTCAGCAGCGCATCGAGGTGCGACACGATGATGCCTTGGGTGAACTTATCGATATTCCCATTGCATTCCTGAATGATATTTGCCACCAGCTCGTTCATGATCTTCTCTTCTTTTTCCGACAAAAACAAAGCTTCATTCACCGAATAATTGAAGAACTCATACTGCCTGATTTTCCTGGCCAGAGGAGTACCCCAGAAAAAATCGGGATGCACAAATAGCATCCAGCCTTTAGGTGCATAGCCGGGTTCATGTTCCTGCCCGCTTAACACCTGGTTGGGCCCGACAAATGCCATAAAGCCTTCGTCAAAATCATACTTCTGTTGTCCATACATCAGGTTGTTACAATTTCTTTTGATAGAAATCATATAAAAATCGAGTGTAACACTCATGCCGGGGCTTCCCTGCAGCTGGCCGCACTCGATGATACTGATCAACGGATGTGGTGGTGGCGCAAAGCCCTGCATTTTATGGGCCTGCGATATGGAACTTATTCTGATAGGTGTATTCATTGTTTGATTTTAGGATTTGAACGGATATTTCAGCCAGATCATTATCAGCGGTAGTGCCAGAAAAGGGATTTCTATCAGTGCAGTTTTTGTATCTCCTGCCCTCAACGACAAGGCCATGATCAATACGATCGTTACAGCGTTCAGCACATTGCTGATAAAAAAAGTTTGCGGAAAGAACAACAGCAATCCCAGGATAATGGAAAATACGCCAAAATAAGGCATAGTAGCTTGCGTGATGCCAAGGTTACCCATCATCTTTTCCTGTTCCGGGCCAAGCGGTTGAAATGCGTCCCAACCATGTTTGATGCTGAGACAGGCCGATACCAATAACAGAATGATACTGATCGCTTTCATATGTTTTAATTTGTTTGGATAAAAAACTGTTATAAACTATCCGGCGCTTAACCTTTTATTGGCGATGAACAGCGCAACTGTACAAAGTAAACTTGCCAATGGACCGATCAACAATCCCCATCTCAAGCCGTCATCGCTGTTTGAAGTTACGGTATGATCACTTATAAAGCCAACCAATACTGGAGCCAGTGAAGGCCCCAAAAGTCCTGCTCCCAGCAACAACAAAGCAGTTGAAAGAGCCTTGTTACCACTGCCTGCCACTAAATGCCCGGCGCCAAAGGCATACGGTAACAAAAATGCGAACGAAAACATTCCCGGCACCAGCAGCGCGATCGCCGCATTACCGGTAGGCATGAACAAAGCCGCAGTGGTGCATATGGCCGCAATTAATACCACGATTGCCGGCGGTCTTAGCAACGATTGCGAGTCTCTTGCTATAGCCCTGTCAAAAAATCTTCCACCAAGTAATGTAGCAGCAATACCGAGCAGTCCCTGCGTTAAGCCAAATTTCAGTCCCACTTCACTTGCGGTAAGTTCATAAGTTCGTATTAAAAACGGCGTGGTAAAAACATAAAACGGTGCGGATGCAAAGCCTAATAAATTAGCCGCGATAAACAACCATAAAAAAGCGGGCTTACGCAACAAATCACGGCCGGCTTTCAACGATCCTCCGTCGTTGGCTACTTTCCCTGCAGCAGGTACTTTGGTACCTCGCACAAACAGCACTACCAATACCGCCAACACTAATCCTAAAGCACCTGCTGCAAAGAAAGCATTCCGCCAACCAATATTATCACTCGCCCAACCGCCAAGGGCAAAACCTACCATAGTGCCGAGGGGAATACCCATCGAGAATAATCCGATCGCCCTTCCCCGGATTGACCAGGGAAGTTTTTGCGTGATCAACAAATGACTGGCAGGCGTTCCACCCGCTTCGCCAAGCGCTACCCCAAAACGCAACAGCATCAATGTTAAAAAGCCAGTCGCCATTCCTCCAACACCTGTCATGACACTCCAGATCACTATACACGCAACCAATACTTTTCTTGCCCCTCCCCTGTCCGACATGCGTGCCAACGGCAGTGCCGCCAATGAATAGCAAACGGCAAATGCCAGGCCTGTGATCAAACCCAATTGCGTGTCGCTTAAACCTAATTCATTTTTGATGGATTCGCCTACGATAAAAGGAAGCACCCTGTCGATCTGGCCAACAATGCTAACCAGCAAAAGCGTGATCAAAAAGGCGATCCTTTTCCAGCCAAAGACGTATTCGTTCATATTAATGATCATAGTGGTAATCGTATTTTCAAATTATGCGCGCCGATTGGTATTGCAACAGGTCAAGACAGATTGGCGTAGGTTCCCGCTGATTACGCAGATTTTATCATTCCTGCTGTCGAAAATTTATTTGATAAAGTGAAATTTCGATAGCAGGATCCGCAGATTACGCAGATATTAGCCTTCTATCAGCAGCTAATCTGCGCAATCAGTACATCCGGTAACAATCTGCCCCAACAGAAAAACATTTTTCATTAATCGAAGGGGCAACATCTGCGACATCAGCGGGACCTGTCCGCCGGAGGCGGAACTTACGCCATATCAACCACCCTGTTATTCCGCTGTATAAAAATCCCTGCCCGCTTTCGCAGCCTGTCTTAGTAAAAATTTCGGAGCGATCCGACTCAACACCCGGAGCAACTTTGACAAACCGGGATATACTTCTTCCTGATCTTTTTCCATTCCCCTGATGGCGGCCTCCACAATTTTTTCAGGCGCCATCAATGCTCTTTCATTCACAGCCCTGTCCTCCGTAAACTTATCATTCAATGGCGTGTTAGAACCGGGAGCCACCAGTTCCATCACTTTTATCCTGGTGTGTTTCAGTTGTACCCTGAGCGCCTGTGTATACGCCCTCAATCCTGATTTGCTGGCGCTGTAAATGGGTGCTATGGGAAACGCCATCAGTGCAATTCCGGAAGTGACATTTACAATAGCTGCATTCTTCCGGGTTTTTAAGTGTGGCAGGAATTGTTGCACCATTCTCACAGGCCCCATCAGATTGATATCGATTTCCCTTGTAATATCTATGAGATCGTGATGATGGTGCAGGCTGATCTTGCGCATTTCACCAGCATTATTGATCAGGATGTTCAGGTCAGGAAACTGACCGGTCACCTTTTCAAAGAGTTCCTCGATATCCTCAGCGAAGCCAACATTACTTCGAAAACAATGCACCGCCGGGAACATTCTTTTCACCTCATCTAATTTTTCCTGATTCCTTCCCGTAATGATCACGGTATTACCGAGGGCTAAAAATCTTTTGGTGAACTCCAAACCAAAACCGCTTGTACCTCCTGTGATCAGGATCGTGTTATTCGACAATTCCATTGATCTGTTTTTTTAATGCTTATATTTTAAAGTTCAACCCGCACTCCAAATGAAGGAAACACGCCCAAACCAGCATTATATACTCTACCGGTATTCGGAATGAATATTTCCGAATTTACATTGAACTGGTTGTTGATATTTGCCAGGTCCACAAAGGCAGAGAATACACCTCTTTTCATAGGAACATTATAATCAATGCGGACATCAAGACTAATGTAATCATTCAATCTTCTTCCATTGATCGCAGTAATTTCCTGTGAATAACGCAGCATGTCAGGATTGTTCAACACGTCGTTATGTATGATGTATTGATCTGCCGGGCGGCCGGTGCTGTACCGGAATTTACCCGAGAATATCCACTTATTATTGGGCTTGTAGCTACCGAGCAAAGAGAAATTATGCGGAATGCTGAATGTGTAATCGTACTCACCAAGACCGTTGTGATCATCCCGTTTGCTTTCCATCCAGGAGTAGCTGACAGCTCCGTACCATTTTTGAGAAAGTCTTTTTGTAAGGCTGATATCGGCGCCATAGGCATGACCTGTGCCGTTATTGTTGAGAAGGCTTTGCACACGATTGGGCTGCACCACTACATCGTCAAATTGTTTATGCCAACCTTCTACTACCAGTTTCAGATCGTTTGAAAACTGGTATTTGTAACCAAGTATATTTTGAAAAGTACGCTCGTTCTTAAGCTTGTTGGCGGCGCTCTGTCCGGCAACATCCGATAAACCCGCATCCTGGTAATATATACCTGAAGCAAAATTCAGACTGTGTTTACCACCCAGCAAAATACTGCCACTCAAACGCGGCGAGACAGTATGCTGTTCTGCAAAGCCTGTATAGTCATAACGGATACCCGGATTTAACGTGATACGGTTGCTAAGCTTCCACGATACGGTAAGATAAGCTGACCCATTGAATGCGCGGTCGTCAAATCTTGAATTGTATAGCGACGGATCCAGTACCTGGTAATATTGTGATGGCGAGGGCCTGTGGTCCGAGCTGCGGAAGGTGTAAACAGTATCGGTACGTTTTAACAGCCGTTCATAATCGAGATCCACCATCGCCGCATCGATGCCGGCGGTGAGCGTAAGTTTGTGGAACCGCTTTGTATAGATAGAGCGGTAGCCGATCTCCTGCTGGTTGTTTTTAATATGTCTCAGATCATTTTCATACCTGCCGTATTTCGGATCAAGTACGGTATCGCCGCTGCTTAACAAAGGAGTGAAATTCCCGAAGTTGTTGTCTACGGTTGAAGAACGGAAATAAAGTACATTTTTTAATACGCTGGTGTTATTAAGTAAAGTCCGCAGGTTCGCTCCTATCACCGCTTTCCGGCCGGTGTGATCAAAGAGCGTGGTGCCGCCGCTGTTATCTTCATTGATGTCATAACCCGGTTCAATATCATCGATGCTTCTGCTGGGCGCTTCAGGATTGAACATGGCAATGAAAGAGAGCTTGTTCTTTGCATTGAGTTGTGTGGTGGTTTTGATGAGATAGTCGCCAAAACTGATGTTGATGGGATTCGGCAGATCCAGTACACGTTGCAGTAATGTGAAGTTCTGATATCTTGCCGATGCAAATACGCTTGTCTTTTTTGAGACAGGACCATCGGCAATCAACGTAGCTCCTATCAGATCAAACTGCCCTGCGAACGACCAGGTTTCACGGTTTCCTTCCTTGATCCCCAACCCAAGATAGGAAGACGACTTACGTCCATATACCGCATCAAATCCACCATTCTGAAATTGCACATTATCGATCACGCGGGGAGCAAAGATGCTGAAGCGCCCGCCATTCGGATCGTTAAAGCCGGAGTTAAAACCTTCTGCTTCCAGGTGCGACAAATTGAACATGGGTATATCGTCTACCATATACACGTTGTCCTGTGTGCCCTGTCCTCTTGCAGCAATGGCGGAGAATTGTGCACCACTGCTCACCACACCGGGCAGGCTGCTCAGTGCCCGCATGATATCGCCCTGTGCACCGGGATTGCGAAAGATCTCTTCCCTTGAATAAGAAAAAGTAGAAACAGGCGTCAGCGGATTGTTTTCTCCTTTAAATGACCGCACCACCACATCATTCAAACTCGTGATTTGCTGTATGACCTCGATCTCCGAATAATAGGTCTTCCCTGCAGTGATCACTATCTCGCTTATGTATTTGGTTTGATAACCAACTGAGGAAATAGTGACCGCGTACGTTCCCGCGGGTATATTGTTAATGGCAAAATTGCCAAGTGAATCACTGGTAGTCCCAAGCTGGACTTTTTCAATCTGGACATTCGCACCTGCTATGGGCTGTTTGGTAGTCTGCTCAATGAGTTTGCCTTTGAAGCTTCCCGTCGTTTGGGCAAAGGACAGCATACCGGTCAAACTCAATAGCATTGTAAATACAAAGTTTTTCAGGCTGTGTTGTAATAGCATTTCTTTTGGTTTTGTGGGTTCAAAATTGCAATGAACCAACAAGACAGGTGTAGTCTAAACGACTGTTGTTGTAGCCGAAAGTCGGTTGGCTGTTTTAAAGCAGACGTTGCTCGGCCAGTGGGCACGTGGTTGTGTAACACGAAAGGCTGGAAGTTCTTTCTTTGTGTATTCAACCGATCCCACGTCAATAAAAGATCATTCCCCGATTTGCCTACAAGCTTCAGGGATTTGCATACATCTCTCCGACCTGGCTTACAGATCTTTGGATCATGGAAATAAAACAAACAGCATTGGGCAGCCAGGGTCTGGTTGTGCCCGTGATCGGTCTCGGTTGTATGGGGATGACCGGTTTTGAAGAAGGGAATATCTACGGCCCGGCGGATGAACAGGAAGCTATTGCAACGATCCATCGTTCGCTGGAATCAGGCGGTAATTTCCTGGATACAGCAGATCTGTATGGACCGTTCAAAAATGAACAGCTTATTGCGAAAGCGATCAGTGGTAAAAGAGATGAGTATATTATAGCTACTAAGTTCGGTTGGGAGATCGATGATAACAATAAAGTGACCTGGGCCATCAATGGTAAAAAGGACTATGTAAAGAAGTCGCTGGAGCGTTCGCTAAAGAACCTGAATACGGATTATATCGATCTTTATTACCTGCACCGGCTCGATAAGAATACACCGATCGAGGAAACAGTTGAAGCAATGGCCGGATTGGTGAAAGAGGGTAAGGTAGGCTATATCGGCCTCTCGGAAGTATCGTTTGAAACGGTGAAGCGCGCACATGCCGTACATCCGGTAACAGCAGTGCAAAGCGAGTATTCTTTATTTGAACGAACGGTGGAAGAACGGGGTGTGCTGGCAACTTTAAAAGAACTGGGTATCGGTTTTGTAGCTTACTCCCCATTGGGTCGCGGTTTTTTATCGGGACAGATCAAAAGCATCGATGACCTGCCGGAAAATGATTTCCGCAGGGGGATCCCGCGTTTCCAAGGGGATATGTTCAACAAGAATATCGAACTGGTAAAGGCGATTGAAGCAATGGCTGAAGCAAAGAACGTTACCTCTTCACAACTGGCTTTGGCCTGGATCATGAGCAAGGGCATTATACCGATCCCCGGAACGAAACGCAGAAAGTACCTGGAACAAAATCTTGCCGCAACTACCATTGAACTAACGGAAGCAGATCTTTCTCAACTGGAAAGCATCGTTCCGTTGGGTACGGATACGGGCGCACCCTATGATGAATTCAGCATGGGCTTAATTGATTAAATTCGTTGTATGAATGCCATTAACTCCATATCGGAATTTCATCGCTTGCTCTCATTGCCAGAACCCCGCCACCCACTGGTAAGCGTGATCAACCTGGCAGAAAGCGTTTTTTTGGAAGATGAGATCTGGAAAGGTTTTGTCAACCGCTTTTATTGCGTGGCACTCAAACGCGACGCTAAAGGCAAGATCAGGTATGGACAGCAGCATTACGATTATGATAAAGGTGTATTGAGTTTTACCGCACCTAACCAGGTGCAACAACTGGACCTGCAGAACACGGAATGCGGGTCCGGTTATCTCCTGATCTTTCACCCCGACTTTCTGTTGAAGCATCCGCTGGCGAACAGTATTCATAGTTATGGCTTCTTCGATTACGCCGTTCACGAAGCATTGCACCTGTCTGCAGAGGAAGAAGATGACCTGATCACGATCCTCCATAAAATCGATAAGGAATGCCGGCACATCGATAAGCATACCCAGGAGATCATTCTGACGCATATAGAGAGCCTACTTAAATACTCCAACCGTTTTTATGAGCGGCAATTCCTGACCCGGAAGAATAATAATTCCTCATTGCTGACCAGGTTTGAGCAGCTGATCGATGAACACTTTAATAGCGATGTACAGGGCTTACTCACGGTACAGGATATTGCTGCGCAGATGAACCTGTCACCCAACTATCTCAGCGATCTGCTCCGGATCCATACCGGGCAGAACACACAGCAACATATTCATGAAAAACTGATCGCGAAAGCAAAGGAAAAACTTTCCACTACAAGTCTTTCCGTCAGCGAGATCGCTTATGCACTGGGCTTTGAACACGCGCAATCCTTTAGCACACTTTTCAAAAAGAAAACAAATTTATCACCGCTGGAATTCCGTCAGGCGTTTAGTTAACCCAACTTGCTAGTTATAAACTCCAGGCAGTTCGATGCCCGATGACCGATGGCCGATTTCCTCCTTTTTGGCTGAAGATCATTCATCTTATCGACCATACCATCGCTCTATTACCGGGTTATGTCTCTTCGATGGCGTTAAGTCGACCATCAGTCATCGGCCATCGAACGACTGTAGGGTAATATCCAGCAAGTTGGGTTAGTTAATTGCGGGAACAAACAGTGTTTGATGAGTAATGTAATCCTGTCGCGTAATAAGCAAAGAATGGCTGAATCTCCATAGGACCTGTGCGTCTCATACCAGGCTTGATGAAACTGAAAATGATCTACGGATATTATTGATTCCTGTTAAACAGTCTGCCATTTATTCTGAAGTTGCATTGAAGCCACACGGATGCCTTTCGTAACAGCATATTCCAGGAAAAAATGTTCTGCATAAGTACTGATGAATCCTGCCCAGAAAGCATCTCCGGCACCGGTAGCATTCTTCACTTCAATTTTTTCTGCTGGTTGAAATTGCCATGATGTATCCATAGATCTGTAATAAACTCCCTGGCTTCCGCAGGTCAGGCAAATACAGGTGCTTTCTATCGAGTCCAGCCAATCGCAGGCTTCAGCGATAGTTTTCCTACCGGTAAATCGTTCAACATCATCGAGACTGAATTTGAACAGCGGGCGGAACTGCTGAAGCTTTGCAAATACCTGCGCACTTTCATTCTCCGTTCCCCAGATCGGCGTTGCATAGTTCCAGTCGACCGATACAGGGATCCCCTGCTGAGAAGCGGTTTCTAAAGCCTGTAAGATATTCTTCCTTGCGGGGTCACGGCTCAGTGCAAATGCCGTAGTATGCACAAGTGATGAAGCACCAATAAGCGACTCATTCACTTTTCCGATATGCATATCTGCATCACGGTAGGCGATAAAATCAGGGGTATGGCTTGTACGGGCTACCGCGATAAAAGATGTGTGATATCTTTTACTTTGATGGATGCCTGCTATATCGATACCCTCCTCCTGCACTCTTTGTAACAAGATCTTTCCAAAGCCATCCTGACCGACCGTTGCTACAAGCCGGACCGGTATGCCCAAACGATGGAGATACCGGGAGAAGTTACCCGGGCTTCCACCGGGATACAACTTCAACGCAGTTGCCTGTGAAAGATCCTCAACAGGTGAATCAGTAATGCCATCGATCAGTAATTCACCGATAGCCAGTATTTTTTTGTCCATCTTGTTATGAAAATAGGTTGATCAGTTTTTTTCCTTCAAGTGCCTTCTCAGCAAACACAGCACCGGCTGCGCTCCAGGCACAATAAGCCACTCCGCAGGGAGCGGCAGTTGATCCGTCATGGCACTCATTGAAACTATTCCCTTCCTGTTGGTTGCCTGCATGTATGCCGGCCGTTAGTGTACGCGCGGCTTCGATTTCGCCGGCAGATTGCAATGCCTGTACAGCCAATCCATTCCATACCGGCCAGAGACCACCATTATGAAATTGATTCGGCTTATTGCGGAATTGATACGCGAAATTGTTGCGGAGCTCTTTCATGTCTTCATCCGTATCAAGAATAGCTGGGTAAAAAGAGGGCAGCATATTGTTATGATATTTTGCCAGCAGTTGCTTCATGTAAGTCGCCACTTGCCCTTCCATTTTTTCTTCGTCTCCAAGCTTCAGCAGGATCGCGAGTGAATTGGCCTGCAGATCAAAATAAGGATACACGCGGGATGGATTGAATCCCATCAGCCAGTAGCCGCGGAACGCATCCCGTTGTTTGGAATAAAGATTGGCGAAATAAGCCTTGCTTTCATCACGGGGCCAGTAATTATCCTGTACCACCTTCCGGATCTTTGCTGCTTTTCCTATCCATTCGCTTCGGCCATACACCTCTCCTGCCAGTTCGAGTGCCCAGATCCGCAGGAGTTGCTCAAATAATATATAGCCATGCTGAATGTATTCATCGGCCCAGTCACCGCTTTGCGGAACATACAGCAAATGGCGGCCATTGAATTCCCATGCCGTCAGCAGGCGGAAGCAATGCTCTACAGCAGGAAGGTATCGTTTGCTCAGTGAAAGGTCCTGTGTCAACAAGGTGTATTGACAAAGACCAATTACAGCCCAGCATGGATTGTCAGCGCGGCCAACAATACCGCCGTAACTGACTTTGCCTGTTTCTATATCAACATTGCTCGGCATAAAACCATCTGCATGCTGATGCTGAAAGATCGTTTGAATGGTTGCTGCCGCGGTAGCGATCAGTTCCCTGTCTTCAGACAACAAGGCAGCCAGGCTGCAGACAACACCATCTCTTGTCCAAACCCTTCGATAGTTATCATGTTGCTGTACGGCCGCCACAAACCCACCGGGAGATGAAGCCTGTCGCAGCAGCGCGATGCTCTGTTGATATGCCTGCGTATTATGATGCATTCTTTTATTAGTTGAAGCCAATGACTTTTTGTTTTGCAGTATGTGATCTGATAAAAAAAGTAATGATACCCGCTATGATGATCAGGCTTCCCGCGAAGCGGATGGCATTCACCGGATCACTGTTCAATACGTGCGCATAAATAAACCGGAAAGAGATCGTCTCCAGCAGCATGGGCAATACAATGAACATGTTCAGAATACCCATATAGACACCATTGCGTTCCTGCGGAATACTGCCTGCGAGGATCACATAAGGTGTGCCCATCATACTCGCCCATCCGATCCCCAACCCGATCATCGGGATGAATAACAAAGCGGATGAATGGATAAAGGGCAGCAGCAACAACCCGGCTCCCGCGAGCAATAAACTTCCTGCATGAGTAAGGGTCGCGCCTTTCTTCCGGGCAATCCATGCCAGTGCAAAGGCAGTGCAGAATGTTACAATGTTATACATGCCGTTTACGGTACCGGTCAGCAGTTGCGCCGAACTGAATCCTTCCGAAGAAGGATCGTTTGTCTGGTAAATGGTCCTTGCCAGGCAAAGGGTGATGAACTGCCAGTAAACAAACATCGCATACCAGTTGAACAGGTATACAACGCCCAGTTGTTTCATCGTTGCAGGCATCTCCCTGATCGCTGAAAAAATATCACGGAATATCCTACCAATACCACCCGGCTGCAGGCTCAGTTGTTGTTTTTCTTCCGCGCTCATCGGTTCCTCTTTCGTCGTCATCACCGAATAAAGAATGGTCCCGATAGAGACAACCGCTCCGATCAAAAAAGCCGCATAAGTTGTATAGGTGATATGATTGCTGCTGCGCGCATTAAGACTGATCAGTCCCAGGCTCACGAGTATTCCCGGTGTAAGATTGGCAAGGGTGATGCCAAGTCCGGTAAAAAAACTCTGACTTAAAAAACCTGATGCATGCTGTTCAGGCGGAAGCTGATCACTGATGAAAGCCCGGTAAGGTTCCATGGTCATGTTGTTGGCTGCATCCAGGATCCAGAGCAGACCGGCGGCCATCCAAAGACTTTGGCTGAATGGCATGGCCAGCAGGCAGATGCTGCAGATGATGGCGCCTACCAAAAAATAAGGGCGGCGTCTACCGAAGCGGCTGGTGGTCTTATCACTCAATGCACCAATGATCGGCTGCACGATCAATCCTGTCATTGGCCCAGCGAGGTTCAATAAAGGGATCTGCTCAGGGTTGGCGCCAAGAAAGGAATAGATCGGCGTCATGTTGGTCTGCTGCAATCCAAAACTGTATTGGATCCCAAAGAAGCCCACGTTCATGTTGATGATGGCCCGGAACGGTATCTTCAATTTTTGCTTGTTCATCTTCAACAGTATAAGTTAGCGATTTCTGCCGCCTTGAAAATGTTTCATTTTATAAGACTTCGTTGAACCATTACCATCCGGACAGGCCGGTCTATCTTTTTCCCGTATGATCTTACCGGCTTGTAGTATTTTATCACCGGTAAGATCATGCGGGAGATCGGGCATGTGCAAGCCGATATTTAAAAGCTATAAGAGATCGTCGCGGAAATCGTTCTGCCGGTCACGGAACGGGCGCGGATGATATTGGAAACACCTTCAGTGATAGCACCTTCCTCTGCTTCTGTTATACCCAGTGTATTGAAAACGTTGTTTCCATTTACTGATACAGCCAGTGACTGACCAAATTTGTAACGCACGAACGGATTGATCAATACATATCCACGGAATTTAAGCTGGTTGTCATCCTGTGCATAAGAGCCGGAGGTTCCGATAGCGGCAATGCCTGCGCTGAAAGACCCATGCGTGTACGTTGGTATCAGGTTGTAGATCACGGGTGCCTGGCGGCGGGGACGGTTGCCTTTATTCGAGCCATCCGTGATCTCGGCATGTGTAAAGGTTAACCCGCCTTTTATTTCCAGTGCCTGGAATCTTGCTGCCAGTTCCAGTTCCACCCCCATCGATTTGTAATGGTTCTCGATCACGCGTTGCGTTGTCGCCTCAAATCCACCCTGTTCATTGATGCGGCCATAGAAGCCGGTCACAAAGATCCCGAAATGCTGGAAGTTCCCTTTAAAACCGAGTTCCGCCTGCTGGATCGCATCTTTGACGCCACGCGCATCTCCATTAGCAAGAATATTATTGGTAAAGAGGATGCGGTCTGCTTTTGTAGTAGCACCACTGCTGTAACGCCCGAAAATAGCTTTGGTACCATCCAGTTTATAGTTCAGGCCAAGGGAATAGGATGCATAGTTATAATCATAGTTCACCGGTTTGGTGGTCGTATAATCAATGCTTTCCACCTTTGTTTCATTGGGTGCGATCACGCCATCGCCATTCATATCTTTCTGTGCTGCTGATCCGCCGGTATAAGTACCTGTCACGTTACCGATATCCCAGCGCAGTCCTCCGTCAAAAGTCAGTTGATCGTTGAGTTCATATGAAAGGTTCACATAGGGAGCAGCAATATCATACCGAGTATCGTAATTGCGTTTCAGGTTTCCCCAAACCGGTGTGCCGTAGGCAAACTGTCCCTGCGGGTTCATTACTGTCTGTGCGGCATTTTTAATAAGCAGCGGTTGCAGGCCATTGCCATTTACATCAGTCAGGTATGAGTTCCACAACCAGCTCATGCCAACATGCTGAAACGACTTATAAAAACCGGCAACCACGTTACCGCCTTTGAAAGATTTGGACAGTTTAAAGTCATTCGCAAAATTGTTGAAGTTGTTCAGCTCTACATCAAACATGTGAATGATCATTGCCTGCGTGCCGGTGTAGGCTGCGCCTCCGTTGGCATAAGAAAGACTTGCGCCTGCCAGGTTCCAGCCGGTAGCACCTGCAATGGTGCCCAGGATAGAAGATGTGGAACCAACACTTGCGGGGAACGGCGCAATGAACCGGCCGCTGTTGACCGCATATCGTCCGCGGTTCTCTACTTTGAATCCGTTACCGAGGTTAAAGCTGAGTTCTACACCTGCTGATGTTGAAACAGGATGCATACCATCGGCCACACTGGCATTGCGGAGCTGACCGTCCACTCCTGTTCCAAAATCCTGCATCAGGTAAGGACTTTGTAATGCACCGTTCTTCGCATCAAATCCTGCCAGTGATGAATAATGAGGAGACTTGTTGGTTCCCGTTACTTCGATAGGCATGGGCATGTAGGCCGCAGCACGATCATTCAGGTATTTTGTATAAAAGCGGATATACCCTTTATCAAATTGTTTGGTAAGATTCATTTTCAACTGGCCGCCATTGTTGGCGCTGAAGCCTGCGGTACGCGGCCCCTCACCTATACGGTAAAAACCTCCGGCGTGATAACTCCAGCCATTGCTGACCGGGCCGCCATAATTAAAATCCGTACGGAAAGTTCCATAGTCAAGACCGGTCGTAAGCGCAACACTACCACCTTCGGTCGTACCGGTCCTGCTCACGAAATTGATGATACCGGCCGGCGAATTAGTCGCCAGAACAGAGGCGGAACCGCCGCGTATTGCTTCGATGCGACTGATGCTTTGATCAGCGCGGAGAAAGATATCAGCCGTGGCGAAAGACATATCACCAAATTGCAATACCGGCAACCCGTCTTCGTGGAGCTGCAAATATTTGGAACCGCCCGCAGATATCGGCACGCCCCGGACAGTGATATTGGTATTACCGTCTCCGCCCGATGCTTCTGCTTTAATGCCGGGAATGGACCGGAATATTTCGGCCGTGGTGCGCGGAGCTGATTGCTGGAGATCTTCCTGCCGGATGGTGCTGACGGATACGCTGGAATTAAGTTTGTTCCGGTTACCGGTGTTTCCCACGACTACAATATCTGTAAGGGCGAGCACATCACTTTTCATTACAATGATCAATTCGGCTGGAGCACCCTGCGACAGATCGATCTGCCGCTCCACAGCTGCGTAACCGGTGTATGAAATACGTAATGTAATAATGCCGGAAAGCCCTGGCTCTGAAAAACTAAAACTGCCGTCCTGACCAGACATAATGGATTTGCCTGAAGGCTGAAACAGGATGGTGGCTCCTGCAAGAGGTGTATTTTTTTCGTTGGTAATGCTGCCCCTGATAACCGGGGACTGTGCAGACAGTTTCAGCATGAACAGAAGGAACGCGATAAGCAGTCGACCTTTCATATGGCTTGTTTTGATGAAGAAAATTAAGTAATCGTTTGTCAAACATAATACGCAGGGGGCGCTTTCTGCATGCCGGGAATACCCGCCAACCTGCAAACGTTTGCGGTAATGTTTGCGAAAATGTTTGCGGTGCAAAAAAACTTTATTGTAGCTTGTTGACGTTATGCATGCTGAAGCGATGCCGCAGATCAATCCGGATTGCCTTACCACATCATCATCATCATCCGGGCACTGACGGGCATTTGCTTTTAACATGATAACGCCATCATAACGATCACCATCATGAAAGCAAATACTACACTAAAGAAGCTGTCAGCCAGCCTTGGATTAAGTATTTCAACGGTATCCCGGGCGCTGAAAAATCATCCGGATATTTCCGAGTTTACCAGAAAGCGGGTCTGGGAACTGGCGCAGATGATGGAATACGAACCCAACACTTATGCGATCAACCTGCGCACCAATAACAGCAAGGTATTTGGACTGATCGTTCCCGACATCAGCAATTTTTTTTATGACTCTGTGATCTCTTCGCTGGAAGAAGAAGCACGGAGGCACGGGTATTCATTGTTGATTCTTCAGTCAAGCGATGATCCGGCAATTGAACTGATGAATATCCGGTTCTGCAAACAGAATCGCGTCTCCGGCGTGTTTGCTGCGATCACGAAGGGCACAAGCGATATCACCAGCTTCCTCAAATTGCAGGAAGCCGGCATTAAAGTTATTTTTATTGATAAAGTTCCTTCCGCAGAGATCGTTTGCAACAGGATCTGCATGGATGACAGGAAGGCCGCCGAGCTGGCCGCTGCCACGCTCTACCAAAAGAAAAAGAAACATATTCTTTCTGTGTTTGGCAATAGCCGTATGTCCATCACACAGGAACGACTAAAATCTTACAAAGATTTTTTCGGACAACAAGGCCTTCGTAAAACAAAGCTTGTCTTTGCTGAAGCCGATACAAATGCCGAAGCCTACACGGTGGCACTGACAGCCTTGCAACAGGCAAAAAGACCCGATGCCGTCTTCTGCATGAGTGATGAGATCCTGACCGGAGTAATGAAAGCAGTGCAGCAATTGAAACTTTCCCTTCCGGATGAACTTGGTGTGATCGCTATCAGTAATGGCATACTTCCGCATTATTATTATCCTGATATCACGTTTGTGGAAACAAGCGGTTATAAGCTGGGGAAACTTGCTTACAGCCGTATGATGGCTTGCCTGTCGGGCAGCAGTTTTATTCAGAACCTGAAGGTTGATGCGGTGCTGGTAGAGGGGCAATCGCTTTGAATAACTAGCAGGTAACTTCCGTTCTGAATGATAAAAATATTACAGATGTTCTTGCAATACCTTGCCTGTGTATCCTGGAATTTGCATCAAGTTGCGTTCGTGCTGATCGCTCAGGTTCTATGCGTCTGCCGGATATTCCAGGATTTCCTTAGTTTTAGTCCCTAATTGCTCATGCCGTATGCTCAACGACGAACTCCTCTTGAAAAAAATTGCTGAGGGAGATGAACCTTCTTTCAGGATCCTGTTTGATAGATACCATAAAACTGTGTTCACCCACCTGTTTGGCATCACCAAATCGAAAGAGGTTTCTGAAGAGCTCGTCATCGACATTTTTGTAAAGCTGTGGGCCGGCAGGGAACTCCTCCTCGAGATCCGTGATATCGAAGCTTTCCTCAAAAAAGTCGGGTATAATAAATCAATGGATTTCTTCCGGATCGCCGCCCGTAATGCCAAACTTCAGAAAGCCATAGAGCGGGAAATGGATCACGGATCTGGTATACCTGCCGATGTCCGCCTCCACGATCTCGAACTCAAAGAGATCTTACGCAAAGCCGCACGCCAATTATCACCACAGCGCCGCCTCGTATTCACGCTCAGCCGTGAAGAAGGACTTACACATGATCAGATCGCTCAAAAGCTCAATCTTTCCCGCAACACCGTCAAGAACCATATGATCGAGGCGATCAAAAGCATTAAGAACTACCTCAAAGCAAATGATATCGAGACCTATCTCCTGCTGACAGTATTCCTCGGCAAGTAAAATCGGAAAAAAAATATCCAGACCGGCTAGTCCTGCCACATCTGTTTCAACGTCCTGTAGATAATTAAACTTTATCTATGTCCTCAAATCCGTTGAGACTGCAATTACTTTTTAATAAATATATCAAAAACGAATGCTCGCGTGAGGAGCTGCAGGAATTCTGGCAATTGATGTCGGAATTATCTGACAATGATCTTTTGTCTGATGAGATCAGACAGTATTGGGAAAATAATGCCGATGAAAAATTCAATGCGCATCAATTGGACAGCGGGAAGACCTATGAAGAAGTGATGCAAAGGGCTGCGCTGATGGAGACCGGGCCAAAGATCCTGCCGTTGTATCGTCGTAAATGGCCACGCTATGCTGCAGTTGCCGCATCCGTATTACTGGCTTTCGCACTGTTCTTTTTGTTTGGGAAGGATAAACAGGACAAGCGACTTGCTAAGGCCAATCCGGTTCAAAGCAGTACACAGCCTCACCAGGTGATCAGCCTTCCTGATGGAACGAAGGTCACCCTGAACGGCAACAGCCGCCTGGAATACCCGCCAGTGTTCAATGAACAGTTCCGCGAAGTCAATCTTGTGGGCGAAGCATTCTTTGAAGTGACGCGTGACGAGAAAAGACCTTTCCTTGTGCACACTGGCAGTATCGTAACAAGAGTACTGGGCACATCATTCAACATCAAAGCTGTCCCGGGAGAAAAAGATGTGGCCGTAACCGTGATCAGTGGGAAAGTGCAGGTAATGGAAAATAAAAAAGTACTTGGCCTGCTTATGAAGAACGATCAGATCGTAGTAAATACCGAATCACATGAGGTGCTGCAATCAAAAGTGGAAGTAAGGGATATCATGCAGTGGAAAACAGAAGACCTTGTATTCGAAGACATCAGTTGGGAAAGGGCAGCGATCATGATCGCCAATCGCTATGGCGTATCGATCCGCTTCGAAAACGAAGCCATGCGCAACTGCCGCTTCTCCGGCACATTCCTGAGCGATAACGGACTTGAACAGGTGCTGGATGTAATATGCACCCTCACCAGCGCCACGTGGAGTAAAGACGCCGGGGGAAGAACCGTTACGATCAAAGGGGCCGGCTGCCAGTGAGCGAAGAAAAGTTTAAAAGTTTAAAGGTTTAAAAGTTTAAAAGTTTGTGATCCTGTCACATGTCTAAAAAACTTATACCGACAACTATTAGCTGTTAAACTTTAAACTTTTAAACCTTTAAACTATTGAACTATTGAACCTTGCCTACAAAAAAGGCTACTCTGAGTGAAGATCAGAATAGCCGGTTGTTTCAAACATTCGCGTAAACATTTAAAACTGCTGTAAAATTATGGATTTTCTTGCCATGGGACGAACCGTGAGGCGATCCCCTGTCAAATGCACCACCTTTAACCATTGGTCATTTGTTATGAAACTAACGAGCCTGCTATGTGCCATCTTATTTACCGGAGCGTCGCTGCTGTTTGCGTCTCCGGGTAAAGCCCAGGAACTGGATTCAACTTTCCTGACGATCGGGCTGGAAAACGAGCCATTGAAGAATGCCTTTAAGAAGATTGAACAGCAAACGCCCTTTCGCTTTGCATTCATCGAAAATCAGGTAGCATCGGCTTCGCCGCTGAGCATTCCGCGGCAGAAAAGAACGCTCCGGCAAACGCTGAACATTCTTTTCGCCAACACAAAGTTTGAATATACTGTCAACAAGAACAGTATCATCGTGATCGAAAAACGCAGTATTTCCCAACAGCCAAAACTGCTGATCGATACAACCAAAAACATCACGGGGAAGATCACCGGCACTGATGGTCAGCCATTGTCTGGCATTTCAGTAACGATCAAAGGAACGCAACGCGGCGCCGTTACCAATGACGCAGGCCAGTATCGCCTTCCGGATGTGGAAGAAAATTCCATTCTGTTGATCACCGGCACAGGATTCAAACCATTGGAAGTAATGATCGGCAGCCGCTCCGAACTGGATGCGCAAATGGAAGCAGAGATCAGGCAGATGGATGATGTGGTGGTGGTTGGTTATGGCAAACAACGAAAAGCCAATCTGACCGGCGCCGTGTCTACTGTGAAAGGTGCAGAGTTAACAACTGCTCCGCTTGCCAGTACAGCGAATACACTGGCGGGAAGGCTTCCCGGCCTGATCTCGCTTCAATCAAGCGGGCAACCCGGCGCTGACGCTGCAGCATTAAGCATTCGCGGATTTGGCAACGCACTTATCATTGTGGATGGAGTGGAAACAGAATTCAACAATATCGACCCCAACCAGATTGAAACCGTCACCATTCTGAAAGATGGCTCTGCGGCGATCTACGGATCAAGGGCAGGCAATGGTGTGATCCTTGTTACCACCAAACGCGGTAGTTCAGGCAAGCCTACGATTTCACTGAATAGTTCTTACACTGCCCAGGCTATTACGGCTTTTCCAAAAATGTCCAGCTCCGGACAGATCACTGAAATGTCAAGAGAAGCATGGCTGAACTCCGGCCGTCCTGATGCCGGAGCTCCTTATACCGCAGAACAGGTGCAACGGTTTTATGACGGCACCGATCCCCAGTATCCGAACACAGACTGGTACAATATTCTGATCAGAAAATTTGCACCGCAGCAACAACACAACCTGTCTGTAAGAGGCGGAAGCGACAAGATAAAATACTACGGCTTTCTCGGCTTCGTTGACCAGGGATCGATCTGGAAAAGCGGCAACGGTGGCGATTATAAACGCTATAACCTTCAATCAAACATCGATGCAAAGATCACTGATGATCTTACACTGCAATTGGATCTCGCTGCCACCAATGAATACCGCCGTTTCCCGTGGCGTTCGCAGGAGCGTGCTTTATGGACTGATTTCTGGCAAACCTTTCCGATGTATCCTGCCACTCTTCCCGACCCCACGAAGTATTCTTTCGCACAAGGCGGCGGCACAGGCGGTGCACATCTTATGACCAACAGCGATATTGCCGGTTATGATAATACAGACAACCAGAATCTCAGAGGAACGATCGCACTGACCTACGCTATCAAACCCATCAGAGGTCTTTCCGCAAAAGCATTCGTCAACTATCTCCAGTATAGTTCTTACGGAAAAACATTTGTAAAGCCGCTGACATTCTATACGTATGATTATGCCAGCGAAACATACACCAAAGCGGGTTCATTGTATGAAAAAGCATTTCTGACACAGAGTGCAGGCCGCAGCCGTATTCTGACAAGTCAGTTCTCCCTGAACTATGATCGTGTACTGGCTACAGACCATCATGTATCTGCACTGGCACTGATGGAGATCATCGATTATGCCAATGACGGCTTTTCCGGGGGAAGAAGAGATTTTCTTACGACAGCGATCGATCAGCTTTTTATGGGAACACTGGAAAGTGCTACCATCAATGGTTATGCAGCAGAGATGGGAAGAAAAAGTTTTGTAGGGAGATTGAACTATGCCTACAAGGGAAAATACCTCCTGGAATCAACCCTGAGAGCTGACGCATCTGCCAAATTTCCCTCCAACAAACGCTGGGGATATTTCCCAAGCGTTTCCCTGGGATGGAGAGTAACAGAAGAAAGTTTTATGGATGGCATCAGCAACACGCTGGACAACCTGAAACTCCGTGCAAGCTTTGGCCAGTCTGGAAATGATGGCGTCGGTAACTTTCAATACCTCACAGGATATGTATCCGGCAGCCCTGTAATGCTTGGCGGCAGTCAGCAAACCGGCATGACTTCAACCGGTCTCGCAAACCCTGATCTTACCTGGGAACGTATCAGGATCTATAATGCCGGCATCGATTTCTCTTTGTTCAACCGGAAATTGTATGGTGTGATCGAAGCGTTCTATCGCGAACGTGCGGGCATTCCGGCCAACCGGCTGACCAGTCTTCCTTCCACATTCGGCGCAAATCTTCCACCCGAAAACCTGAACAGCTTAAGTGACCGCGGGTTCGAATTGCAACTTGGCACATCAGGAAGCTCCGCTGATTTTATGTGGGACATAAGCGGCAACATTTCTTATTCACGAGCCAAGTGGGGACATTTTGAAGAACCTGATTATACCGATCCGGAGCAAGCGCGTGTTTACAAAAGATCAGGCACCTGGACTGACAGGGATTTTGGTTATCTCTCCGATGGTCTTTTCACCAGCGAAGCAGAAATAACTGCACTGAAATTTGACCAGGACGGCCGCGGCAATGTTTCACTCAAACCAGGCGATATCCGTTATAAAGACGTGAATGGAGATGGCATCCTCGACTGGAAAGACCAGGTAGAGATCGGCAAGGGAACTGTTCCCCGCTGGATGTTTGGCATTAACACGAATCTTAAATTCAAAAACTTTGATCTGGCTGCATTGTTCCAGGGCGCGTTTGGCTATTTCAATAATATCAACCTGCTCCAGGCAAACGGTCTTGCGCCAAGAGTATATTATGAATTACGCTGGACGGAACAAAACAATACAGCAGATGCATTTATTCCGCGTCTGGGAAGTACGGCTGCAACCAATTCACTTCATTCAGATCATTATTATAAAAAAGCAGGTTACCTGCGTTTGAAAACACTTTCTATCGGTTACAACCTGCCGGCACATCTGCTTCGCAGCATCAAATTCAACCAGGTAAGAGTGTATGCGGCAGGAACAAATCTTTACACCTTCAATCCGTTGCGCAAATATGAAACGGATCCTGAGGCGCCGTCCAGCAGCAGCGGTTATTATTATCCTCAACAACTGACAGTAACGCTGGGTGTGAACATCTCATTTTAAAGAAACACAAATTTATTACAGTGAAAAAGATCAATAAATTCTTACTGATAGGCGCGATTGCATTCAGCTCCTGCACAAAAGGTGTACTGGATAAAGCGCCGCTTGATATCGTTTCAGATGCAGTGCTCTGGAATGATCCTACACTGGCGGATGCATTTCTCACACAGATCTATGCTGAGATGACGATCTGGGATCTTGAATTCAATCCGCTTTCGGCAGATGATTATAAATCCGGATTCTTTGACATCACTACCGTTACCGATGAATGCAAAGACGGCGGCTGGTGGTGGGGAAGCCGTGCATTCCGCAAATACGGCAATCTTAAAATAGACGGCGGCCTGCTCGACTACTGGGGATACAATACCATCCGGAAAGCAAACGAATTCATTGAACGTATCCCATCTACCACGCTCAGCGATGATCTGAAAAAGAAACGCATTGCTGAAGCAAGATACCTGCGCGCCTTCTCCTATTTCTCTATGGTAAAACGCTATGGCGGCATACCATTGATCACCAAAGCGCAATCCATCACCGATCCACCGGAAACACTTACGCCTGCGAGGGACAAAGAACAAACGATCTATGATTTTGTGATCTCGGAAATGAATGCCATCGCAGGAGATCTTCCGGAAATGTCCTCCGGCTCAGATCGCGGCCGCGCTTCCAAATACGCAGCCATCGCGCTTAAATGCCGTGCTGCCTTGTACGCAGGAAGCATCTCGCAGTTCGGTACGGTGCAAATGGATGGCGTACTCGGTATTGATCCCACCAAAAAAGAGCAATACTATACTGAAGCCTACAATGCGGCAAAAGAGATCATCGACAGTAAAAAGTTTTCCCTGTACAATAAGCTTCCTAATGATAAAATAAACAATTACCGGAACCTGTTCACCGATAAATGGAACGAAGAAGTAATACTCGCCCGTGATCACAACAACGTACCAATGGAAAACGGCGGCACCGGCATTGCCTATGATTTTCTTGGCACACCCAAACCCAATGGATGGGGCGCCGGACAAATACTTGTCCCCTATCTTGAAATGATCGAAGAATACGAACACATCGACGGCAGTTCCGGTAAACTGGATGATGCTACCATTTCCAATCGCCTCTGGACAACAGAAGAACTCTGGGCCAACAAAGATCCACGTTTCTTCGCCACCATCGCAACCGAGAACACGCAATGGCGCGGTCGTACACTTACTTTTTATAACGGCATCATCAAACCTAATGGAGATGTTGAATTAAGTAACAGTTTTAACGGCATTCTTCCGCAGGGAAATCAATTTCAGAATAACTGTGGATTCAGTGTATTGAAATATCTCGATCCGAATAATGATATCAGCACTTACAGCAATTCCACCACCAGCATACAGGTGTTCCGGTTGGGAGAAATCTTGCTGAACTATGCGGAAGCAGCTTTTGAAACCGGTAAAACGGCTGAAGCACTGGAAGCAGTAAATGCAATCCGCGAACGTGCGGGAATAGTGAAGCTGACTTCCATCGACAGGAACAAGATCCGGCACGAAAGAAAAGTAGAACTGGCGTATGAAGGCCACCGCTACTGGGACGCACGCCGGTGGAGAATTGCAGAGACGGCTTTTTCAGGATCAATGCGGGGATTGAGATATGTGCTCGATTACAATACCCGTAAATACATATTGCTGATTGAAAATAATATCGACGGCATTCCACTGGCGTTCTATCCACGCAACTATTACCTGCCGCTTACTATTCCGAGAACAGCAAGCAATCCGAATTTGAAAGAGAATCCCGGGTATAATTAACAAATAAAAGACGGGCGTAGGCTCCCGCAGATTTCGCAGATTATATATTCTTTTAAATGGAATAGGCATTACTTATTGAACGCCGGGATAATGTGAGATACCTCGCAGATTACGCAGATCATCAGCGAAATCTGCGCAGAACCTCCCTATGTCCGAAAATCTCAATCAATAAACGGCTTTCATCTTTAACGAATATATCATCTGCGAAATCTGCGGGAAACCACGCCACTCAAAAAACCATACTATGACTATCAATCACCTTAAACTTCCAATGCTGCTGTGTTGCATCGCTCTGCAGCAACAATCATTCGCACAGGACAATACCAACACAGGAAACATCGACTCCCTCTCCCGTCATGAATTTGACTACCGCATGCAGATGACCCTGAACCGGCTGACAACAGACAAAATGATCCCGCAGTATACCGAGCAATTCATCCTCGCAGACGTAAACCTCGATCCCGCGAACCCCAGAAGATTTTACAATTTCTCCGGTGATCTCTCCGGCCGTTATATAGAAGTGCTGTCAATGGCTCCAAAAAAATCAAACCGCATCCAACTACCGCAACTGGTAAGCAAGCTGATCAGTTTTCAGCATGCAGACGGAAGATTCGGCAGCAAAGACCTCATCTTCACAGAAGATAAGATCAGCGGCGAACACATGGCGCTTCTCTGGGGAAACGGCAGACTGCTCGTTGGGCTGATGCAGTATTACAAAGAATACCGCGATGATAAAGCCTTACAGGCCGCAAAACGTTTGGGAGACTTCTTCATCAGTTCCTACGAAGTATGCTCCACTCCCGCCGTATCCAAACGGCTGGAAGGTATGATGGCCATGGGCATCATTTGTTTTACCCAATATATCGAAGGACTGGTTATGCTGACGGAATTCTCCGGTGATGCAAAATACGCCAGCATCGCGGCGAAGACATATCCTGTACTTCCACCGCGCGGTAAACAACATACGCATGGCTACCTGAGCACGCTGCGTGGTGTTTTGATGCTCTACAATTATGATCATAAAAAAGAACATCTCGATTTTGTCCGTAAACAATATGACGATCTGATCAGCTCAGACGACTACACTTCATTCGGCAGCGTGCGGGAATATTTCGGGCACATGGATGTAGACCGTGATGAAGGATGTTCTACCGCCGATTTTCTCCGCCTGAGTTTTGACCTGTATAAAGTAACGGGCGATAAGAGCTATCTCGACAAAGGAGAGTTCTCCCTGCTGAATGCCCTTTACTTCAATCAGTATTATACCGGTGACTTTGGGCATCATGTACTCAACGCTGAAGGATCAAGTCCGGATTTTCTCCACGCCTCCTGGTGGTGCTGCACCATGCACGGCCTTCGCGCGATGTACGAAGTAAGAAATGAGTACATGACAGAGCATACAGCAGACGGAATAAAATTAAATCTGTATATAGAAACCACCTATATTGATAAAACGATCGGTTATACTATTACAAAACAAAAACCTGTAAATGGATCGCAGTTTTTCAGTATCAAACTGAATTCGATCGACGCAAAAGCAGGGCAGCTCAATTTACGTATCCCTTCCTGGGCTGAACAGATGGAAGTCTGGGTGAATAACAAGAGGAACACAACAACCGCAAAAGATGGATATATATCACTGAATAGTCTTTCCGCAGGTTCGGTTATCCGCGTTGGATTTAAATATCGTGTTTCTATACAAACAGCCAATGCCAGATCAATCCAGCCATCACAACTCACCTCTTCACCTGTAACCGGAAGTCTTCACTACGGCCCTTACCTGATGGGAGCAGATGATAAAACCGATCCCATATTTGTGGCTGAGCCAAATGACAACACCGTTTATCTGAAAGCAGTCACACCTGCATTAAACTCTCCGGCCATAACAGGCATTCGCTTTCCTGTTCGCTACAGTCATTCTGGATTTCCATCAGACCTGCAAAGTGTGCTTCGTCCCGTAGGTGCATTGACCTTCAACAAACATGCATACCTCATGACGAAGCTGCAGTTTGCCTCTGAACCGGGTAATAACAAAAGCGCCAATACACAATCCATGCTGAATCCATTTGACCCCAACTCAAAAAAGCAATCCAACTAATCATCAAATACCATTTGCCATGCGGAAAAACTACCTTGTTATGCTTGTGCTTGCCTGTTGCTTTTGCAACATGATCGCAACGGCACAGAACGTACTGAATGTCTGGAGTCCACCATCTGGTACCACGGCCAATACAAAATTCACGGTTCAGGTGCGGAAACAGGGAGATGCTTCCTGGACTGACCTCTTCGAATACAATGTAAAAGTGGGCCATCAGAGTGGGGCGGTCAATAATTCATCTATGGTCAATTTTGACTTTTCCGGATCAGTGGAAATAAAGGTTACGTACAATGGCGGCACTGTTTCGTCATACGATATCAGGCCATGGTCATACGGCATCAATGCCACACAAAGCGGCAGCACGCTTACGTTTCCTGTAACGCAAGACCCCAATGCTCCGCGAAAGATCATTGTGCGGATCAATAATGACTGGGAAACAGAAGTGCTCCATATCAATACAAATCTTCCTGAAACGGATGCACCATCTGTGAGCGCAGCAAATGTATATGCGATCAATCCTGGCGATCCGATACCCTATGAATTACCTGCGGGAAAGAACACGTACTATTTCAAACCGGGTGCGCATACACTTCCCAGCGGATTGTGGCTGGAGCTTGACCTGGGTGCCAGCTATTCCATCAATAAGATCGGACTGAACCAGGGCAGCTATCAGAGCAATGCCGGAAAAGTAAAATACGTGGTGGAAACAAAATTAAATGCGGGAGATGCTTACACAACAGCCTATGACGGCACAGGCAATACGGCTACCGGAACGATCACTCAAACTTTTACCGCTGTTAGCGCGAGATATGTCCGTCTGAAACTCCTGGGTAACAATGCTGCTTCATCTTATGTATTCGCCTCCGTGATCAATGAGTTTATGGTCTACGCGGTTGGCGGAACTGTCAACCTGGCTTTGAACAAAGCGATCAGCGGAGCAATGCCTGGCTATGAATATGCTGTTGATGGCAGCACGATCTCTTCCTATATCTCGCCAACAGCCTATGGCAACTGGCATGCGGGTGAAGCATTCTATCTCGGTAAAACAGGAACGACAGTGTACATTCCCGGAGGAGCCAGTGTAAAAGGATCATTCATGAGCGATGCAGTGGATCGTATCACTATCAAAGGCAGGGGCCTGCTTGACTGCAGCGATCTGCGGCATACGCTCACCACACCACAGAGCGAAGGCCGCACCGGCGCTATCTGGATGATCAGTGGTGCTGATAACAGAGTGGAAGGCATCACGATCCTTGATCCACCTATGTGGTCGATCGTAATGAACTTCTCCACGAGACCTGTGGTGAAAGGTGTTCATTTATTCGGCCGTGATGTAAATTCAGACGGCGTGCATTTCAGTGGATCAACCAATGGAATTGTCGACAATGTATTCTTCCGGGCCTGTGATGATCTGCTGGTGATGTATCATTATGCAGCGGGTAATAACAACACTTTTAAGAATAGTGTGTTCTTTGGCGATGATGCACATATCGCGTTGATCGGGTTGAGCGGCAGCAGCGGCGGTCAGCCGATCAGTAAACTTAGTTTTCAAAATATAGATATCGTAAACCAGCAAGGCGTGTACGATCTCGACAAATTCAATGGCTGCTTCAAACTCTGGCCCAATGGCGGCAACCAGATCTCTGATGTAGTATTTGACAATATCCGGATCGATTCTTTCAGAGCCGCCGGCAATTCCGCTATTTTTCAATTCAGAACAGATGAACGTCTTACCGGGGAAAATGCCGGATCGATCAGGAATATCACCGTATCCAATCTCACCTACAATGGTAAATATGAAAGACCATCCCTGTTGAAAGGTGTAGATGGTACGCATGATGTGAACGGCGTCAATTTTGTAAACTATGTAAGAGAAGGCGCTATTGTAACAGATGCAACATCCGGAAACATCGATGTTCAAAGCTATGTATCCAACCTGAACATTAGCCACGGAGCCTTACCTGCATTGAACAATCTTGCATTGAACAAAACCGCCACTTCCGACCAGGGAATGTATACCGGTCATGGTGCAGACAAAGCTGTTGATGGCACGATCACCGGTTTCGCGCAAGGCAGTTCACGCACTACGCCCTGGAAACTTACCATTGATCTCGACAGCAGTACAAAATTCAACCGGATCGTTTTCAAGTCCGGTGCCAGTGAATATGCTTCGCAGTACACAATACAAGGCTCCAATAATGGTTCCACCTGGACGACATTCGTAACGGAAACAGCGAGCAGCGGTCTCACCAAAACATACAAGAATTTTGGCAGCGCTACATACCGGTATGTGCGACTGAATCCAACAGCAGCGGTATTAAGTCCGGGTGACTGGGGTCACACCATTCTCGATTTCGAGATTTACAACGATTCGGCAACAGCACCAAACACCGCCAATCTCGCATTGAACAGAGCAGTTCTCTCCGACCAGGAAATGTATACCGGTTACAACGCGGATAAGACCAATGATGGAAATGACGGCACATACGCGCAGGCGAGCTCCAGAACAACACCGTGGAAACTGACGATCGATCTTGGCGCAGTGAAAGCATTCAACCGCATTGTGTTCAAATCCGGCACCACCAACTATGCATCTGTATATACCATTGAAGGATCAGACGACCGCTATACATGGCAGTCATTGATCAATGAAACGGCGGGAACGGGCGGCACCAAGACATACAACGGCTTCGGCAAACCCGCTTATCGTTATCTGCGGTTAAACCCAACAGCCTGTGTATTGGATGCCGGCGGCAGTTGGGGATATGCTGTACTTGAAATGGAAGTGTACAACGATTCAACCGGATCAAGCTGGTCCAGGCGAAATGATAATGCAACCGCTACGTACTACTACAATTGCCCTGCAACTCCCGTTTCGGGATATTACCTGCAGGACGCCCATTATTCCAATATAGCAGGCAGCTATGCCGAATTCAAATTCACCGGAACCGGCGTAAGATGGATCGGCAAGAAAAGCAGTGATCATGGAAAAGCCGACATCTATATAGACAGGGTGTTTGACAGCACCGCTGACACCTATAGCGCAACCGACCTGATCCAGGCAATTTGTTATCAGAAAACCGGTCTGACCAATGGAGAACACACCCTCCGGATCGTCGTGAGAAACGACAAGCATGCATCCTCAACAGATTACTATTCTGACTGGGATGCGTTTGAGTTTTATGCCGGAAATGGCGTTGTACAAAAAAATGCCATTCAGCCGATCACCGAAAACATCAAGACAACCGACGAACAACCTTTCCAGGTAAATGTGTATCCTAACCCCGTTACAGACAGGCTTATGATCAACATGCCATCAGATCAAAATGAATGGACATACCAACTGATCAATCTACAGGGAGCAACGATCAAACAGGGGCGTCTGAGAGGAGGAAATAATTCAATTGAGATAAGCACACTGACTCCGGGTATGTATATCCTGTCTCTTCGTTCATCCGGCCAGGGATACTATATCCACAGGATCCTCAAGGCAAATCAATAAACAAAAGATCACCAAAGAGCAATAATGAAAACAAAGATCCTGATCACATTCATCGTTTTATGCTGCTGCGCTTATTCAGAAGCGCAGCAGGTAAAACGAAAAAAGATAAAGAACGTGCTGATACTTGGAAACAGCATCGTTGCACATGATCCCAGCCCCGCTATCGGCTGGAATGCAAACTGGGGAATGGCGGCATCAGTACCCGACAGCGATTTCGTGAGCGTACTGACAAGAGCCATACATCAAGAACGGAAAAGAACAAAGGTGAAACGTCAGAACATATCGGTGTTTGAAAACTATTACACCACCTATGATCTGACTCAATTGAAGCCATTCCGTGATATGAAACCCGACATGCTGATCATAAAGATCTCCGAAAATGTAAAAGACAGCACAGCTCTCTCCAACAACTTTGCAGGTTATTACAAAAAGCTGATCGACTATCTCGATCCTGAAAATAAAGCGATCAAGATACTGGTGGATGGCTTCTGGACAAATCATCATGTAAACACCATCGTTAAAGATCTCGCCAAGGAACGCGGCTATGATTTTGTATCGATATCGGGTTTATCCGCAGATAAAACAAATATGGCTATCGGGCAATTTGCTCACGAAGGCGTCGCCTCTCATCCGTCCGACAAAGGCATGCGACTGATTGCCGAATCGATCTGGCAGACGATCAGTAAATACTTTTAAATTAAAGGAATGACTTCTTTACAACACAGAAATTTATTTCGGGTCGTAGTGTTATGCGCTGGATTGAATTTTTCAATTCAGCTCCACGCTCAATTGCCGGCCGATATCATCAAATATAAAGAGCTGATCAAACAACATGTTTATAAAGATTACAAAGGCATGCTGAAACCTGCGGGGGGTTCTCTCTCCTATCCTTTTATCACACCAGGCAGCGATGCGTATGCAAAAGATCTCTGGGATTGGGATTCCTGGCTTACCAATATTGCACTCCGGCAAATCATCACTGACCAGGGAAATGCAGAAGACGTAAAAGAGCTGCTGGCATATGAGCAAGGTTGTGTACTCAACTTTCTGAAGTATGCGGGAAGCGATGGCTATATTCCTATCGTCATCTGGCAGAATTCAAACCCGCGGGGAGAAATGCCGCCGGATATTTATAAAGCAAACATGCATAAACCTGTACTGGCACAGCATGCTGCATTTATCACACGGCAGCAAAAAGGTGATGCGGAATGGTTGCGCGAGAAATTCAATCTCCTGCAATCATTCATGAACAACTATGAAGCATTTCATAAACATAAAGCGACGGGGTTGTACTACTGGCAGAATGATCTTGCCATCGGAGTGGATAATGATCCAAGCACTTATTATCGCCCCGCCGGAAGCTCCGCATCAATTCTGTTGAATTGCTTTATGTATAAGGAACTAAAGGCAATGGTTTACCTGGCCGGACGTTTACAACTCAGTGAAATCGGTCGTGAATACGATAAAATGGCTGATGAACTCAAGACGGCGATCCAGGAACATTGCTGGGATGAGCGGGATGGGTTTTTCTACTCGGTTGATATCAATCTTCTGCCGGTAACAAGCAAACCTGAAGTAAATCTCGGTATTAAGTTTTCGCTGCACAGCGGCTTTCCGCGGAATTATGATGCACTGATACAAAGGCTTGGTGTATGGTCTGGCTTTCTGGCCATGTGGGCCGATATCGCTACGCCGGAACAGGCCCGCAGGATGGTAACCGAACATTTCAACAATGAAAAAACCTTTGCAGCTACCTATGGGGTTCGTACGCTTTCAAAAATGGAGAAGATGTACAGTGTCCGCGCTTCGGGTAACCCATCTAACTGGCTCGGGCCCGTTTGGGGAATCAGCAATTACCTGGTGTATGAAGGTCTAAAAAATTATCGCTTTGATAAGGAAGCAAAAGATCTTGCCTTTAAAACGATCCGTCTTTTCGGCCGCGACTTTGAAAAGAATGGTGCATTGCATGAATACTATGAACCGGAGCAGGGCACGCCTGTACTGAATAAAGGTTTTCAGAACTGGAATTATCTGGTGATCAATATGATCGCCTGGTTGGAAAAGAAGACCGTAGTCACTGAGTGAATATAATTAATAGATAGAACAAGGCGATGTTACTTGCCCCGGTTTGCCACACTAAGAATTGCGGAGCAAACTCAGTTAGCATGAACAATCCTTTAATTCCAATGTCGTTTAGTCAAGGACAAACCGCCGAAGACTTAACTAAACGACATTGCCTTTAATTCTAAGAGCTTTCAGTCCCGGCGGAAAAGCGGATCAAAGATCGCGTTGTTAATATTTTGTACCCACACAACAAAAACCACCGTTAAGACTGCGCCCAATAATAGCCGTCCCGCTATCTTGTATGTAGGTTTTCCTTTGAAGATCCATAGTGCAGTTCCCAATATGAACAATACGAGGAACAGGCCATCTAAAAAATGCCCGGAGTAATTAAAGCCCAATGCTGCCTGTGCCTGCTGAAATTCAGTTCCGTCATGTCCACGGCCTTGCAAGAGCAACCTCAATGAATAAATTGCCGGCATGGCTATAGCGCCAGCCAGCAGGGCCGACTTGAATTTATAGGAAGAAAACAGGTAAACCGGAAAAATAGTGAGTGTAAATATTATGGAACCAAGTATTCCGCCAAGCGAGAAATAATTCATCAGGTGTGGCGGGATGGATGTTGTTAAATATGCTTTGGCAGGCGTAGGGATCGCTGAAAATCCATTGATCCATGCGACCATACAGTGTCCTAATTCATGAATAAAGATAGAGCATAATATTGTGGTGAAGTAAAGTCCCCAGCTCTTTGCTTCTGCTTTAAAATCAATTCCTGGTTTTATCATTCCTGTCTATTTTACTGATGCTCATCCGTACTTATCCCTTATTCCATTATAAATGCCCTGCGAACCGCAGCTTTATAAGCCTGGTTACCTGAGATCGGGTCGGCAACCGCTCAGCTATTCTGTTAAACGGCGGCACCCACTACAAAGTAACAATTTGCCGTCTAAGTTTTTTACATAACCTGATTTTTTTGACCGTATCTGTCGGTAACACAACTTCCATGTCAGGATACGGCATCGCTTAACTAACAAATAAGCTGACAACTATCCCTTCCGGATCTGTTTCATAAACTCATCCCTGTAACTATTTCCGACCGGGATCGCCTTTTCCCCGATATACAACATATACCCATCTATCATCCGGATCTTATCGATGGACACGATATAGGATTTGTGGATCCGGCTAAATGAGCCAGGCAGGATCTCTTCCAGTTCACGAAGCGACTGGTACGTGACGATCTTTTGCGAGATGGTGAAGATCGAAACATAATTTTTCAATCCTTCGATGTATAAGATCTCGTCAAAATTGACTTTAATGAATTTACTTTTACTGTCACCCTTTACAAACAGGTAATCCTTTGTTTCAACTTGCGGGATTGCGACAGAGCTATTAGCAGGTTTGATCACTTCCAAAGCCTTTTCAGCAGCTTTGAAAAAGCGATCAAACGCTATTGGTTTTACGAGGTAATCTATTACGTTGTATTCAAATCCATCCAGCGCATATTCCGCATAAGCGGTCGTCAGGATCACTTTGCATTTGTTCCCGCACAGTTTTAAAAAATCGAGCCCGGTCAGTTGCGGCATCCTGATATCCAGAAAAACAAGGTCGATCTCCCCTGCCCGCACCCTGTCCAATGCATCAATGGCATTATTCGTAACGCCGGCCAACTCGAAGTACGGCACCTTAGCGATAAAATCACCGATCATTCTGGTCGCGTATGCTTCATCATCAACAGCGAGACAACGGATCATAACAGCAGTATAAAAAGTTGATTAAATTGTCAGGCCAGGCTGATCGTTAAAGTTGCTTTATAAATAGTATCATCTTCCTGCTCAATCCTCAGTTCATGCGCGTCAGGGTAAATCAGTTGCAAACGCCGCCTGATATTGTTCAGGCCGATTCCGCTGGAGCTGTCTTTATCGCCATAACGGATATGATTCACCACCCGGAAAAACAGCTTGTCGCTGTTTATGTTCACCACAATCTCCACCGGCTTTTGCTCATCATCCAAAATTCCATGTTTGAATGCATTCTCCACAAAGGGGATCAAAATAAGTGAAGCCACCCGTTTTCCCGTGAACCCGCCTTCGACATGGAAGTTTACAAAGAATTGCTCCTGGAAACGCAGCTTGTAGATCTCTATATAATTATGAAGATAGTCAATCTCTAATTGCCCATCGATCATTCCATCACTACTATTGTGCAGCATATACCGCATCAGGTTTGATAACTTGACAATAGCTTGCGCTAACGCATCCGAAACCGGGTAGGCCATCGAATACATATAGTTAAGCGTATTGTACAGGAAATGCGGATTGATCTGTGTTTTGAGAAATAGCAATTCGGCTTGTATCCTTTCCTTTTTTAATTGTTCGGTCTCCCGTTCCCGTCTAAAAGTTTCCAGCAGCGCCCATGCGATAAAACTGAATATGACCGGTTGCAAAGCCCGCCACCAGTTGTCACCAATGTAATGAAGCATTTTTACTCCAGGATCATAGTTGCCATAGCCGAGTATCCACAAATACAGCACCTCTTCAATAAAGTACCGGGATCCCACGAATAATGCCTCCGCTATAATGAGCCCCGCAATGAAAAGATGGATCTTTTTCCGGCGAAGCAGGTGCGGGTAAACGACAAAGAAACAAAAACTGAACTCAATAAAACTTGCGCAAAGATTTGACCAGACATAAGGCTGAGGTCCTCTTTTATTGGCCACATTATCTATATACAAATAGGCCGCCAGGCAGATCCATGCCAGTAAGTAGTATAAAACAAGTCTGCTTTTTTTCATCATGAATCTGCTGATTTGCGGACCAAATATAGAGATGTGTATGGCTTTCGCAGGTTTTTTATATAAACGACGGGAACAGCTATCCGAATCATGCTCCACACTATACTAACGGAGACCGGTTTCGTCATCCGTTGTTCGCATAATATTCAGAAGCGTTTGCATAATAAAATTCCCCGGCGCGCTGATCCGGGAGATTTTTGCCGTGTCTACAACTCACCTCATCTTTTACCATTCAATTAATAAAAATGAGAAATTTACTAGCGGTATTATTCTTCTTTACATTCGTATGCAGCCACGCGCAATCAAAGCAAAAGCCAGGCGATCTGGATAATCTCAATAAATGCATTGCTGCCCATACCTCCTATTTCAGTTTCGAGGGCGACCGGCCTGCCGGCAGCGCCTGGGATACGTTAACAGCGTTGTTTGCGAAAAACGAGTTTGTTGCCTGGGGCGAATACCATAATTCTCCCCTGCTCTCCCGGCTGACTGCCTTTGCAATGGAAGCGGCGGGCAAACATGGTTATGAGACCCTCTGCGTGGAAACAAGCCCCTTCATCGCAAGTGAATTAATGCGGATCTCCCGAACCAGCAGCCCGGCGGATACGCTTGAAAAGATCTTTAAAGAAGGATATCCCGGTATCGGAACGATACCGTTCTTCCGGTCAAAGGAAGATGCGCAGATCCTGCTCGCCGCTGACCGTTTGCGCTACAAGATCTGGGGTATCGACCAGGAGTTTCAAATGGCTTTTTCTTATGGCATCACGAAAGCGTTCAATGCCCAGTCGAATAAAGTAAAGACAAGATTCAAACCGGTGGTGGATAGCCTGCTGGCAAGATGGTGGTATCCCGACACAAAGCTTCTGGACAGCCTGGGCAAGATCGTCCGGCAGAAAAAGCTAAAAGCCATGCTGAACGATATAGAGATTTCCAAAGAGATCTACCGCGATAACGATAACGAAGGCAGGGCAAGCCTGATGAAAAGAAATTTCTTTCGTTATTACGACAATGCCAAAGGCAGTAAGGTCTTCTTCAAAATGGGAGGCAATCACCTTGCAAAAGGAATCAATCTGCAGACCAACCTGTACGATATAGGCAATGCCATTTACGAGCTTTCACAGCGAAACAACAGTAACTTCACCAACGTCTATATCATGGCAAGATATACTACTGAAAAAGGCGTGCTGGTTGACGATCTCTATGCTGAACAGAATGAAAACCCAAAAGTCTTCTCTCAATTGTATGATCGATCAAAATGGGTGCTCGTGGATATCCGCTCTTTACGAAGCAGGTTGAATTACGATAATACGCTGAACAGAGATACGTATGCCCTGATCGAAAAATATGATTATGTGCTGGTGTCTCCGGAAGTGTTGCATTAATGAAAGAGCTTCATCCACTAAATATTGGTTGAAAAAGACCGTTTTTGCCTTCTCCACCCGGCATCAGGTACATTGAACGATAAAGACGGGCTGCGCCGATAGAACTGTGCTATTTTTATACAAGGAGGGAAAACACTCTCCTGTATAAAGCCTGTCCCAAAAAATCGTCTATGAAAGCAGTATATATAACACTGTTCCCTGCAAACAGGGTAATGCCTTTGCCGGGTGGATTCAGGTTGCTTGCCTTTCGTACAAACAGTCAGCACCAGATCACTTCCTTTTTTAAAACACTTGTATATGATCAAGGAACATTTTGATAAATTCTGGCGGTCATTTTCCAGGCCTCATGTCTATCTATTTATCCTGATGGGCACTGCTATCATCTTTCTTACCTTTCTCACCAATGATAACGCAATGGAAATAGCTATTTCGGGGTTTGCATCCGTTTTTATAGGTATAGGCGTAAACAATTTCTCCAGTTATGAAACACATCACAAAGATGATCTTGTCATCCGAAGAAAGATCAAACACGCCCTGAGTGTGTTGAATATGGCTGAAGACAAGATCATCCATATCCGGCAAACTTCATTGCAGGAAAACACAAAAGAGACCGAGCAAAAGTTCAGGGAATTGACAGAATATATTCGCCTGCTTAAGCAATTATTGACGGACGAAGAGACCCCGGACAATAAATGAGGTCACGGCCAATTAGCTTTATGACCGGTTGATGGCCGATTTTAAAGTCTGGTGCGGAATAATCATATAAAAAGATAAAAAATGATACAATGAAAGACTTTGTGTTTAACGGGCGTACATAGTTCATTAAACGAAAGCTGCAGGGTAACGGCAAGTTGAATTGATCAGGACGGGTTGTGTCAATCAAAAAATTGAAGATAAAGCATTGCTACCGCCGCTATCGTCATCAGGATGAGGGTCACAAACCCAAGTACATTGGACCTCCGGTTGTTTGTGTATTTACCCATCACGTTTTTGTTATTAGCGATATGAAGAATAATGGCGATCAGTACGGGTGCTGTCAATCCATATAAGATCGCGGAGTAGATGAGTGCCTGCACCGGGCTGATCCCGATATAATCCAGTGACAATCCCAATATGAGCGAAATTGCAATAATGATATAGAATGGCCGGGCTTCATTGAATTTCCTGTCAAGTCCTTCCTTCCATCCAAAAGCCTCACAGAACATATAAGAAAGCGATCCGCTTAAAACAGGAATTGCCAGCAGGCCGGTGCCGATCACTCCCACGGCAAATAGCAAATAGGCGGATTCGCCGGCCAGCGGCTTTAAGGCACTGGCGGCCTGTTCAACCGTGTCTATCTGATGAATGCCTCCATTGAACAGGACGGTACCGGTTGTAAGAATCACAAACCACATTACCAGGTTAGAAAACAACATTCCAAAATCAACATCCATCCGCATTTCCTTCATTACTCTTTTATTCAACACAAAATGTTGATGACGTTTTATACTCTCCACTTCCATTGTCGCCTGCCAGAAAAAAAGATAGGGAGAAATTGTGGTGCCCAGGATCGCTACCAGTATCGACATAAAATCCTTGTTAAACTGTATATGTGGGATAAATGTCGATTTTAAGATCGCTCCCCAGTTTTGCTTTTCCAGAAACGGGACGATGAAATAGAGAAACAATGCCACGCACAGGTATTTCAGTATAGCGGCAATCCGCTGATACGGAAAATAGAGAATTGAGATGAGGATAATAAGCGTTAATACAACACAAAAGAAATGAGGGTGAATGTTGGGGAAGAGAAGGTTACCTACGGCTCCCATGCCGGCAATGTCCGCACCGATATTCAGCACGATAGCGGGAAAGCTAAATAGCAGCATGAGGTATAATACTGCTTTCGGATAATTATTCTTCAGGGTGCCTGTCAGCCCCTTTGTTGTAGCAAGTCCAATACGGGCACACATTTCCTGGATGCCCGCCATCAGTGGAAATGTCAGTAATGCCGTCCATAGTGTACTCAGACCAAATGCTGCTCCGGCCTGGGAATAAGTGGCAATACCTGATGGATCATCATCGCTTGCACCTGTCACCAACCCCGGCCCTAATTTTTTCCATGAACGAACTGACCTTAATAACCAGTGATAACGCCCCTTTTGCATAAAGCCGACAAGTTAAATTCTCTGATACGTTTTTATATTACGAACTATCATCCAGATCTAAATATAATGCATATCCGTCTTAGGTTGACGTAGGAATAAAGGGCCAGGATCATGCTCTACACAGAATATGGCCATGAACAGGCAGGCAATGATGTATGATCCATGCTTAGAAAATTGTAAAAGCTGGATTTTGCCCGGCCACCGACGGGTATGACCGATTCGTCTTTTTGGAACGGCGTGACCGTTTTCATCAGGTTACCTTCATTGCGGAATACCCGCAGTTGAAAAATAATTGACCAATTCAAAAACTTGATGCCATGAAAAAGATCTTCAGAATAGTGCTCGTGTTGAACATTGTGCTGGCGTTAATGCTTGTACCGGGAAAGACAAGATCACAGACTGTTGCGGCCAGCATTTCTTATCAGAATTTCTATGACGGACTTACTCCGTATGGGACCTGGATCGACTATCCCAATTACGGTCATGTCTGGCATCCTAAAATTGACGGAGAGTTCCGCCCCTATCTCACGAATGGCCATTGGCGGTATACGACTGACGGTTGGCTCTGGGATTCCGGTTACGACTGGGGCTGGGCAACCTTCCATTATGGACGATGGATATACGATGACCTCTATGGATGGTTGTGGATCCCGGGTTATGAGTGGTCCCCGGCATGGGTCACCTGGGGCAGTTTTGATGAGTATTATGCATGGGCGCCACTGATGCCCGAAGTATATGTTGGCCTTTCATTTGAACACTGGCGTCCAGCCGCGTTTTACTGGAATGTTTGTAACAGGAATTATATTTACGACCGGGATGTGTACTCCCACATGGTGGAGAGAAATGTGGTCAATGTAAATATCAACAGGATCAACATCATTAATAATTTCAACTCCACAAAAGTTCACAACCAGTATTATTCACGGGGTCCACAGGTGGAGGAAGTCCAGAAATTTACCGGTAAACATATTGATGCTGTCAAAATACGGGAGGTCAAATCCCCGGCGGCAGTGAGCCATAAAGACACCGAAATAGGTGTATACCGCCCTCCGATCGACCACCCGCATCCAAAAGAGTTCAGGCGCCTCGATCGAAACGAGCCTGCGCCGCCAAAAGTTGACAACGACCACTTCAATACCGGTCGCGAGCAGCAACAACAAAACATTGAACGGATGCCCATGCACCGTTTTCCCGAACAGATGCCGGTCAGAGGCGGGAAAAGAGGCCCAAGGATCTGACATAACGTCCCTAATAGCAAACAACATGAAAAAGATAATTATAGCAATCGACCAGAATAAGTCAGCAGACAAAGTAATCAGCGTGGGATATGAGATCGCTCAAAAGCTGAATGCTGAAATCATCTTGCTCCATGTCATAAATGAGGCCGCTTATTATGCGGCAGATTATTCTCCTTTAACAGGCTTTGAAGGTGCATACTCCGAGGCTACGGCAGAACTGATAAACGATATTGAAAAAGGAGCCAGTGCTTTTCTGGATAACCTGCAGAGGAAAATCAATGACCCGCTGGTAAAAACAGCACTCAGGCAGGGAGATTCCGCTGAAGCAATTGTTGAATTCGCAACTGAGCAACAGGCAGACCTGATCGTTATGGGAACTCACCGGCATCACGGTATAGAGAATGTTTTTCTTCCGGACGTTGCTGTGCATGTGCTGAAACATGCCAGTACCCCATTGCTGACCGTGCCTACCGGATGATCAGTCATAGAAGTATTCCCGGCGTGGCCTGTCAACAGATTCTGGTATCGGTTTTACTTTAAGCTGCGATATGCTGCATCCTGGGTGCGCGATTCTGGTTTGCATTAACTTCGATGCTACCTGAAATTTGCCCGGCTGTTCCTGACCTGATCCGGGCGGAGAGTTCCATGTATGGCCTGTACCGTTAACTTAACGGAATTGTTCGCGGCCTCAATGCCCTGATACCTGTATTTCATGTTGAATGATCTGGTACTGTGCTTTTGCATCATTATCGGAGCTGTCAGCCTGAATTACTTTCTCCATTTGCTGCCGGGCAAGCAGCCATTGCTCCTTTTCCATGTATAAAAGTCCCAGGTTGTAACGAGCTCTGGCATTCAGGCTATCTATGCCGATGGCTTTTTGATAGTATTGCAGGGCGAGGTCTTTTTTCTTTTCCTGGTCATATAAATTGCCAAGGTTGATGTATGCCAGTACATCGCTGGAATCTGTCCGGACCGCTTCTTTAAAAGATTGTTCCGCCTGGGCCATTTTATGAGACCCGGCAAGAAAGATCCCATAACTGTTCAGCGTCGATACGCGTTCCTGCTCCTGTTCTTTTCCCTTTAACAAATGCAGTAAATACTGAAAGTCGATCTCCTCCAGGTCCTCCGGCATTGTACCACCCCATTTGGGGTCAATGTTGATGCGGTTGACCTTAGCCTGCAGCCTTTTTACATCCAGGTCAAGCCGCCGGCTTTCTGATAATTCAAATGCTTTTTGATAGGCTTGTTCTGCCAGATCATATCGCTCTTCCGTGTAGAAATCGTTGCCAAGCATTTCATATTGGTCGATGATCTTCCGGGATTGATACCTGTCCCATTGGTCCTGTAATGACGGAATAAAAAATGCAAGCACCATAATACCGGCACTTCCCAACCCTGCAAGAAAGGGCCAGAGTTTTTCCTTGAAAAATGCTTTTGTACCCATAATTATTCAAATCATTTTAGTTAACCCAACTTGCTGGCTATAGCTTTGTAAGCGTTCAATGCATGATGGCGGATCTACGCTTTTCCGGCGGAAAGCCCTTCATCTTATTAATTACTTTTTGTCCTTTTATAGATTGTTTCGTTCATCAGGTCATAACTGTAAGAGTATAACTGGCAAGTTGGGCAGGTTAGCGCCTTCTGATCTGTCCGCAATGACCAGGCATGCGCGGGTGGTTTACTCACGCGATGAAATCTTTGCCCGTTATCTTTCAGCATCCACGTCGTCATTATCACTATCATCATCATCATCTTCTTCTTCTTCTTCTTCTTCTTCTTCTTCTTCTTCTTCTTCTTCATCTTCATCTTCATCTTCTTGATATTCTTCCTCTTCCTCAACCTCGTCATCATCATTTTCATCCCCATCATCTTCTTCTACGGCATCTTCAACCTCTTCGTCTGCTGCTTCGTCGTATTCTCCTTCGGCTTCAGTCTCTTCTCCTGCGTTGGCAAATGAAGCGAACCATCCACCCTGCTCAACCAGTTCAGCCGGAGTGCCTTCTTCCAGTATCTGACCGCCATCCAACACTATGACATGATCGGCATCTTTCACTGTTGAGTAACGATGCGCTATAATGATCACGGTATTTTCTTTCCTAAGCTTATCTATGGTCTTCTTCACCTCCGCCTCCGTAGCATAGTCAAGGTTTGCCGTAGCTTCATCCAGGATAAGTATCCTTGGCTTATCCACGATCACCCGGGCTATCTGCACCCGTTGCCGTTCTCCCATGGAGAGACCAAAACCTCCTTCGCCGACTTCCGTCTGAAGTCCCTTCGGCAAACGTTGCAGGGTGTTTTGCATACCAGCCGCGATAGCCGCTGCTTCAACCTCCGCCATCGGGGCATCCGGTCTTTTATAACGGATATTGTCAGCCAGTGTTCCCCGGAATATAGCACCGTCAGCGGTGACCATCCCGATACTCCGCCGGATAGAAGATTCATCTATCAGTGCAATATCCTGTCCGTCGATCAATACCTGTCCGCTTTGCGGTTGAAATAGCTTCAGCATAAGATCGACGGTGGTCGTCTTTCCGGCACCAGATGAACCGACCAGTGCGGTCACTGCACCGGGGCTTGCGGTGAAAGACAGTCCTTTCAATACTTCCCGATCGTTATTGTAACTAAAATGAACCTCTTTGAATTCGATCTCTCCCCTGCTCAACGCAAGGTCCTCTCCATGCTGAACCGGCGCTGCTGTGTCCAGTAGCCTGAACGCACGGGAAACTGAGGTCACGTTTTGCTGCATCTCCGACCAGATCTCCGCAAGATTATCAATGGGGGAATACAACATATCAAGATAAGATACGAACATCACCACATCTCCCGGCGTAAGTTGATGCCTTAATGCAAGATATCCGCCATAAGTAAGTACGAGCGACATAGAAACATATGTCAGCAGTATCTGCAGGAAAGTGTATTTATTGGACATGAAGGACCGGCCCATATAGTCGGCATAAGCAGCCCCGGCCTGACGATCCAGTAGAGCCATCTCGCGGTCTTCAGCACCGGACAACTTGACCGTCTTAATGCCCACGAGGGCATCCTGCATCCTCGACGAAACATCTTCCCATTTCTCATAATAACCAGTAAGCCCTTTCTCCAGCCTGCGCGTAGACCTTACTGTTAACCACAGATAAAATGGAATGATGGACAAGGCCAGCAATGCCAGTACCCAGTTTTGCCAAAACATAATAGCAATGATCCCAATAAGACTGACGATCTCCGGGAATATATCTTTGGTAAAAAAGCTGACGGTACCTGAAATTTCTTCGCTCTGATCAATTTGCTTTTGAAGAGCGGCAGTAGAACGTTTCGTAAAAAATGTCAACGGCAGTTTAAGAACATGCCCGAATGTTCTCCGGATAAAATTCCGCTCGATATTACAGGAAAGCCGCACATTCATATTTTCACCAATAAGCCAGCATATAAGCCCCGCAATATTGATCAGGAACAGGATAAGGACGGCCAGCAGCAAGGTCTGGAATGCCTGGCCAGGAGTCCGCGGAGCCACGTAGGTCTTAGTGTGCGGCTCCTTTACAATCTTAGCTTCATGAAGCTTTTCCCTGTGTTTAAGTGTAACGATCTTTTGCCGGTGATGTTTTCCATGTATTCCCGGCTTAAGCGTTTGGATGATTACAGTATCTTTAAGGTAATTGACCGTATCGTATGTGTAATAAGTTGAATCGTGTTTCAGAACAGATGAATCCTGGTAACCCGTCAACCTGTCCAATAAAGGAAACGATGGGCCTTCATCTTCCTGCACATCTTCTCCTGCCTGTGCCCTTGCATCATCTTTTGCCTGTTTGACAAAAAGTCCCGCAATATCATTCACTGCTTCCCGGTATATAAGCGGTTCGAGCAAGGAAACCCCGGTTGCAAGCATACTGATCGTGAATATGGTAAGCAGTTTTTTCTTATACGGCTGCACCAGTCTCAGGATATTCAGCCATACATTTTTCTTAGCCGCGCCTGGATTATTCATCATAAAACAATTGTGACTCAATAATACGTATTTGTATCATTGATTTAACGGCCTGTTCCGGGTAACATTAGATTTACACCACCGGATGCCGCACTCAGACGCTTCTTCCTTTTATTTGAGAATACCGGCTTTAAAAATCTTCTTCCGATGCGTGCAGATCATGAGCCGATCACCACCTTTTTCATTTGCCGGGTCCTTGCTCACGTGAGCCATTTGTTATCCCCTGCCACTTTCAGCGCCCCGGCCTTGCTATTTACCGCAAGTTTCTGATAGATATTCTTGATATGGCTTCGTACGGTCTCTTTACTGATGAAAAGATCCAGGGCAATTTTAGAATACGTTTTTCCTGCCGCAATCCCTTTCAGCACTTCCTGCTCCCTGTTGGATAATGGAGAATTCTGTGGTCTTGCAAAAGACTGCACGACCATTCGCGCAATATGCAATGTCATGGGAGCACCTCCCGAAAAAGCTTCCGCAATGATCTGCAACACTGAATCCGTTTCAGAATTCTTGATAATATAACCGCCGGCTCCTGCGCATAAGGACTGAAATACTTTTTCGCTGTCCTCCAGCACAGTAATGATCAATACAATGCAGTCTGGCCTTGCCTTCTTTATATGAAACGTTCCCTCGATCCCGTTCATGCCCGGAAGATCGATATCCATCAGTACAAGGTCCGGGGAATCGGCTTCCAGCTTATCGAGCGCCGGTTTGCAGCTTCCGTACTGACCGGCTATCTCATAATCCGGCGAAGTGCTTATCAGCGCTGCAAAGCCTTCCCTGATCCGGGAATTATCTTCGATAATAACAATCCTTTTTTTCATATTAACTTTTATCCGGCATCAGCGGCACAACCACTAAAACGGTCGTACCTTCCGGCTCACGTGAAAGTTGAAAGATAAATTTGTTTTCGGCGCACCGTTTCTCAATATTGAAAAGCCCGTAATGCTCACTGTTGGCTTCAGGTTCTTTCCATGATCCGTTATCCTTTAAGGAATATAGTATCAGACCAGGCGGGCAGATCATCTTCAATTCAACCTCAGTGGCCCCGGAATGCTTCACCACATTGGTCATGGCTTCTTTAAAGATAGAAAGAAGATTCAATGCGGCTGACGGGCTGATCTGTACGCGGCTGCATTGTTCCGCCAGGGAAGAAAAAGCAATATCGAACTGGTTGTAAAAATGTTGTCCGTAAGAAGTGAGGTAATCGAATAATTCTCCAGGGTCGTCGCTATGATGATTCAAATGCCATAAAAAATCCTTGCTGCCGGCGTAGAGTGCATTGCTGTTCTGAATGATGCTTTCCACCACGGGTTTTGCTGCAACGTTATCCTGTAGCTGAATCCTGAGAAGGCCGGCCTGCCGGGTAATGGCTGACAGCATATTGCCAGTCTGATCATGAAAATCCCTGGCAATATTTTCCCGGATACTATTCAACTGATCGGTCCTTTGTTTGACGGCTTCATCCAGCAGGCTGATCTTCCGTTCCTGCAGTTCCCTGATCTTTGCCCGGTCTTTTTCCTGGTCGAGCTGCAGGTAAGCCAGAAAACCTCCGAAGAATATGGTGATAAGCAGATTCAGCATCAATGCATATTGCGGACTGCCAAGTACGTGATCGACTGCCCCGGTCCCAACCTGCTGTGGCGTTTTATAATAAATAAAGACAAACAATGACAGGTTGGTAAATATCGCCCACCAGCCGTATTTTTTATCCGACCAGATCGCTGCCAGTAAATACATGTGTAAAATACTCACATTGGAGGAATAGATATACCCTGAATCCCTGATCCAATCGTATATGATAAAATACGAAACGAGCGCAGTGACCGTCATTGGTATCCGGTAATGGCCATAAAATTTTATGGACAATATGATCACCACGATAAGGCCGGCATTGATCAGGAACCCCAGCGACGGCTTACCGATCGCATATAGTATAACAGGGAAAAGCAGAATCAATGGCAGACCGATCAGGGTCGCACTTAATACCACCCTGAGCGCATGGTACTTTGGATGTGTTTTATCTGAACGGACTTCGGCCGGAAGAAAATAAGTAACGATCTTTTCAAATAACATGACAATCCTAATGTACACTTTTTAACGGCTGATCAATCTGTAACCAGCAAAAATCACCCATTCTGCGGGATTGTTACGGCGAACAGGCGGGAATATCTTTGCGCAACACGCATGACTATGACACTTCGCCTTTTTTTGCTGATCAGCTTCGCCGCATTTCTTTCTTCCTGTACAAAAGACAAAGAGAACCCGCCTGCAACCGGCGATGTCAAAGGAACCATCACGCCGGCTTATGCCGTCACCAAATTAACGCTGATGCCTGTCGAGGACACACAATTGGACACGCTGCATATTACACCAGACAGTGATGGGAATTTCCATTTTACCACGGTCAAACCCGGAACTTATTTTTTAGTGTTTTTCACTACTTCGCGTTTCCTCAATCACATTCCTTTAAAAATTACAGTTACAGCCGGTGTAACAAATGACCTCGGCAGCATTGCCATTACGCCTTTGCAGCCGCTGGGGAATAGCAGCATAAGCGGCATTGTGTCTCCCGCCAATGCAGTCGTCTATGCCTTAATAACGGGGCCCAGTACATTTTCAGTCATTCCTGACCCTAACACGGGTGCATTCACCTTCCCATATCTTCCGGCCGGTAATTACACGTTGACTTTTATTGCCAGGCCAACACACGTTGCGCCTCCGGAAAAGAAAATTGAGCTGGCAAACGGTCAGCAGCTGGACCTTGGCACATTACCTTTTGCCGTTAATGAGCTTGTATCAAAACTGTCCTGTAATCTGACAGGAACTCCCATCTCATTTGATACCTATATCAATAATACAGAGAATAAAAAGATCGTTGCAAGCTACAGCTCAGGTGAATTGAGCATCACTGGCTCCTGGATAACCGGCAATAACATAAATGCCGGAGGTCAACGCACAAGACGATTGACCATTAACCTTGATGATGTTACAGGACCCGGCACCTATACATGCAAGGGCACTGCCAAATCAGAAATTACTTATAATGACCGTTATGCCATTACCATAGGTCCAAACCTGATCTACAGCAGCAGCACAGAAGATGGGAAAGGCACTGTTATCATTACTGCGTTCGACCCCGTTGCAAAGACATTGAAAGGAACATTTACGGGTATTTTAAAAGCAAAAACATACCAGGGCACCGTGGTTTCACAGGAAGTATCAGCAGGTATTTTTGATATTAAATACTAGTTGATTTAATTGAACTGTATCCAATAATGTCATATCATCCAGCATGGTTCCTTCGTGGTTGCCGACCCTCACCGGCAGGATGGCATGGATAACCAATCGGTTTTCCGGAATTACTATTACCTGCGGCAGTTTTATTTTATCCAGAACGCCTTCGTGCTGTTCAGCTGACCTGTTCCTTCGACAGCACTTACTTTCATCCAGTACAGACCGGGTACCAGCTCTCCTGTTGCCAATGACGGGGTGCGCTGGCTGCCGTTCACAATGATGCTGGTCTGCAAATACAACTGGCCTCCCGCCCCTATGATCGACAGTGAATACTTTCCTTCATCCAGGCCCTGGATATATATTCTGTCATCTCTTTTTGCCGGGTTGGGAAAAATAGTGATGCCCGGAGAGATCCTATCCGGCTGCCAGAGCACCTCTATGGCTCCGGAATATTGAACAGCGCCAGTTTGTTCATGAATGCCCAGCCTGTAAATATTCCCCCCGGTGACCGGAGTGTTATCAGCAAAACTGTAGTCAACATCTGTGTGGTTACCTTTTGCAAAGATCATAGCGATATCAACGAAGTCCTGTTCAACTTTCTTTTGCAATATGTAATGGCTGACAGCGTATTCGTCCTTAGCTGACCATTGAATAGAAATACGGTCTTTTTCTTTCTTCCCCTTCAGGATCAGATCGCGTACAGGTAATGTCACATGCTCTATCACCTTCACAAAAATGGTATAGCTTGATGTTAATTGCACACAGCCATTGCGTGTAGAGGTGGCAACGTATACTCCATCCGTCATCACGGAAGGGATGGTATAAGTGGGACCATTGCCCAGCAGTGAACCTCCGCTTGTATGCCAGCTCACCGGATCGCTGGCGTTTGCATTCAGTTGCAGGGAGGAACCTTTGTACACGGTGATGGTATCCACCGTGCGGGTGCCTGTATTGCCGGTCACCAACGGAACGGGCATCACGCGTTGCACATCATATACCCGCAACTGGCTCAGTACTCCCGCGACGCCACCCAGCGCAATATCCACGCGATCAAAAGAAGACGATACAGGAACAGTCAGTTTATACTTTGATGAAGACGGCGTGAGTAACCGGAGAGAAAGACCCGCCTGCGCACTTGTGATGACCGGACCCGCAGTACCGCCGTTATACGGTGTTATCCTCATGCCGCCCAGCAAATTCAGATCCAGTAATTGCGCACCGGGATCTTCTATGACCAGTTGCAACGAATCCCCTGCCTTTGCTGCTGTATTAAAGACGACCGTCTCAAATACTTCACTTAATACCTGTGTTCCGGTGCTGATAGAAGCATAGGTGTTCATGCGTGAAGCACCGTCATCAACCGATGACCATGGATCGTTGACTGTTCCGGTGGCTGACAGCAGATTGACCAGTGGATTTCCTCTTGTACCGGAAAACAGGTCGATAGGCTTACCCTGGATGGCACAACCCAACGGATTGCTCTCTGATATGTATGCATGAAAGACCTGCATCGATAATGCCACTGACAAAAGATTGCCGCTAAGCTTTACATATACACCTTCATACTGCTGGGACGGTGTTAATATAAGTTCCACTTCACCGGAACCATTCAGTGCGTTGACCAGCGCGGCGCCCGTGTAAAGAACAGTTGAGGACGTTGCCTTATAACCGGCGGCATTTCCCGTGCCTGTTCCCAGTATACCATTTATATCAAGCGCCACCGGCTGTAAGCCTGTATATACACCGACCTCAATCTTATCGGCAAGACCTATCACACTTTTGGGCAAGCTCAATTTTATGGCGACAGGTATTCCTGCGCTGATTTGCCTCGCTGTATTTAGATTACCGTCCACCGTGAATCCAAGGTATTGGGTCACGGATGCCAGCCCGACAAGACCGGCGGGTATATTCGGAACAGATGCAGTCTTAACATCACCGTCAACAGCTTTTGCAGCATCGGCCAGCTGACCGAACACTGTTTCGGCTCCAACTGCAAATAAGCCTGTGCGGTATGTTCCCTGGAAATTTGCATATGTACGGGAGGTGGTTTGCGCGTAAGTAAAGAATGGGGCCATGCATAAAACAAGAACGCCGGCCATGATAGCCTGTAAGAATTTATTCATAAGGTAGGGTTTTGACAATGATAAAAGTACAGGCCGGCCCTGTACGTAGATACCGCATATGGCGCAGTGTATGCCCCGAAGAGACCGGAATAGTACAATCGTAAAAAAACTATATTCTTAAAAGGCCTTTTTATATGTTTTAACTTATGTTGTATAAACACAAGCCCTTAATGATGACCTTTAAAGAGGATTGTTGGATTTTGGTACATGTACAACGGGCTGTATTTTTTGAAGAAATTGCAGATGATAACACCCCACCTTGTTATCCCCGCTCCAGATGACGAACCGGGCTGGCAGATATTTCTCAATGCGATCGGTGCAGCAACGCGTGATGACCTGAACTATATAGATAGTAACATTGCTAAGGGAACAGTGAAGATGTTGCGTATGGGATCGGGTATCTACCTGCGTATATGGAGCATGTCTGTCAGCAGCAATGGGTGCTTTCTTAAACGTAAATGGGAGAATAGCACCATAGTTCTTTCGCTTTTATATGTCTTCAATCCGGAATTCTTCTTTTTACGGCAAACAGGCTTCAGTCTTCAATTGAATAAGCCCGATGCGCCGGCAATGATGCTGATCCCGTCAGCAGCGGCAACACGTTTCGAGCTGGCAAGCTATCACAATGTACAGTTGGTGGAGATCGGTCTTACGGCTGACTTTTTTCAGGACTGGAAAGAAGGTCAGTTCCTGCTTTCTATGGATTCTAAGGTGCCGGTGATCCGTCTTAAAATGTGTTCACTCGCTGTAACGGCTCAGCTTACCGAACTGTATCGGAAAGCAACAGATCCTGGTACCAATACCACAGAGATCGATGAGATGATCTCTTTCCTGACCAGTGCCTTACTCACCGATTTCACCACCGGTCCTTCCAAAGCTGAGCCGTCCGAGCGCATTCACAACCTGGAAAGAATATATGCGCTGGAGAAGGAGATCACCGCTAATCTCCGCCAGCCGCTCCTTCCACTCGGGGAACTGGCCAGAAAAGCGGCTACATCTGAATCATCATTGAAGCGGCAATTCAAAGCAGTATTTGGCAAAGGCATCTATCAATATTACCTGTTTAAAAAAATGCAACTCGCTAAAATGATCCTGGAAGAAAGACGTGTTACGGTGAATATACTTGCTGAAGAAATGGGATACCAGAAGGCAAGCCATTTTATCAATCAGTTTAAAAAACACCATGGCTATGCTCCGGGAGAAATGATCAGGAAACTGAAGAGTACTGAGTAAGGTTTTGTAAAGATTGCTGAAGCTGTTCTTCATATGGTTTGGCGTAGGGTTCCCGCAGATTGCGCAGATTTATCTTTACGATAATCGAAATTATCACCTATTATACAGCCATCTTTTACCAGCATCCGCAGATTTCGCGGATAAATTTCCGATAACACGAAGATATCTGCGGGATCTGCGGATCCAAAGTGAAACCAATTTTATTAGAGGAGAAATAGTCAATAATTGGATAGGTAAATCTGCGTAATCTGCGGGAACCCTACGCCAGCGTAATCCACACAGATAATAACATCAATCGTTACACACTCACATGGTTTCAGCGGCGAGATGAAGAAAAATTAATTTCCTTTTCATGCAGTCTTTAAACGGGCATCACAGTTTTGTAGGGTGAGATGCGACACTAATACCTATCGCTCTTATCATTCCAAACTATTAAAACTAAAAGTCATGAAAGTATTTCTTTTAACCTCATTGATGGCCGCAACATTTTTATTCAACAATGTCCATGCACAACCGCCTGCTCCCGGACCTGGTCCTGTTCCCCGTCCCGGACCAATGATGCCGCCTCCGCCTGCCGCTCAATTACAGGAAGTATCAACCTTCAGCGGCAAAGTAGCGCGTCTTTCGGCCAATGACGACTACGTGTATGATGGATTTTATATGATCAATAACAATGACAGCCTGCTGGTGAGATTCCCGCCGCACATGGGTGCACAGCTCACGAAATCCGCTTCCGTTGGTTCCACCGTAACAGTCAGCGGAGTACAGGAGATCAGCCCGGAAGGACGCAGGGAATTACATATGATCAAACTTAACGCAGGCGGTAAAACATTTACCGACACTCCACCTGCCGAACTAAGCACCCCACCTGCTGAAGAAGCAGTAGAAGGTACCGGCAAGATCAGCGCCTTGCAAACCGGCCCCATGGGTGAGATCAAAGGTCTGTTGCTGGATGGAAAAACCATTCTCCGTATTCCGCCTCATGTAGCTGCACAGCTCGCCGCCTTACTGCAAACGGGTAGCAGTGTGGGGTATACCGGTAATAAAAGAGCAGCTGCCAGCGGCGAAGCAATGAGCGGTAATTATAGCATCGTTCATGCCACTACACTTACCGTCAATGGAAAACAATATCTCACCCGATAACCTATCTGAGAAACCGGCCGGCACGATCTTATAGTGCCGGCTTTCCTATTTAGGTTCATTAAATCACCTGTTCAACAACCACAACGAGCCAGTGCTGTACTGGTATGTGGCCTGGGGATCCCGCAGATCACGCAGATTTATCAGTCCGATGGTGGAAATGGCCATCTGTAAAGAACTGTATTTTATCAGCATCCGCAGATTACGCAGATATCCCCAAGCTATCAGAAACTAATCTGCGGAATCTGCAGATACAAAGTGAAACCAGTTTTATTATTGGAGAAATAGTCAATAATCGGATAGGTAAATCTGCGTGATCTGCGGGAACACTACGGCAACCCTGCGTAAAAAGAAGCCCCTCAAATTGATTTTTTTTATGAGCGATTTCCAAACGAACTTGCCCTTGTAAAGAAAGGTCGTTAACCGGTTTATCTAAATATATCAGCACAGGTGGAAACCAACAAAGCTGACAAAGTTCTCATCAACTATTATGTCAACAACATTTATCTGGATCATTTCATTGCTCACCATCGCCCTGATCATCATTCGCCCGTTCAGGCTTTCCGAAGCGATCTGGGCAACAGCCGGCGCTGCGTTGCTCTTGATCACCGGCTTGCTCTCTCCCGCGGAAGGCTGGTCGGGTATTGTAAAAGGTCTTGACGTCTATCTTTTCCTCACCGGAATGATGTTGCTGGCGGAAACAGCCCGGCAGGCCAAACTATTTGACTGGCTGGCGGCGCATGCTACGCGGTTGTCGAAGGGTTCCACTATAAGACTTTTCATACTGATCTATCTCGTGGGTACCATTGTCACGATCTTCCTTTCAAATGATGCTACCGCCGTTGTGCTGACGCCTGCAGTCGCCTATGCGGTAAGGTCCGCTAAAGTGAAGAACCCATTACCGTATTTGCTCATCTGCGCATTCATCGCTAATGCCGCTTCATTTGTGCTGCCCATATCCAACCCTGCAAACCTGGTTATCTATGGAGAACATATGCCTCCGTTGTTTGAATGGCTGCCCAGGTATTTACTGCCTTCGCTGGTGTCGATCGTATGCACGGGCCTGCTGTTGCTGCTGACGCAGCGAAAGCAATTGAATGAGGTAATTGATACAGAGATCGAAATTCCTGCACTGGGACATGGAGGCCGCGTTGCACTGGCGGGTATCGGGTTGACAGCAGTCGTACTGCTGACCGCCTCTGCATTGGATTGGGACCTGGGTTGGCCGACTGCCATCACCGGCGTGCTGATCACGTTGATTGTTACAGTCAGCGCGCGACTGCGCGTAAGTACAATTGTAAAACATGTGTCCTGGGCGGTGATGCCATTGGTGGGCGGATTGTTTGTAATCGTTGAAGGACTGAACAAAACAGGCATTACACAAAAACTGACGGACCTGCTCAATCAGGCATCCGATGCATCGGCGGCAAAAACGGCCTGGGCCAGCAGTGCGGTCGTTGGAGTTGGCTGTAACGTGATCAATAACCTGCCTGCCGGACTGATCGCCGGTAATGTGCTTCAGGAAAGCCATGTGCCGGAGATCGTGAAGAGCTCGGTGCTGATCGCCGTTGACCTTGGTCCGAATTTATCCGTTACCGGTTCACTGGCAACCATACTATGGCTGGTAGCATTGCGGCGCGAAGGACTTGACGTCAGCGCATGGGCATTCCTGAAACTCGGACTGCTGATCATGACGGTCACGCTGGCATTTACCATTGCGTCTTTATTTATATAAGAATAAGACATTGATCAAAAAAACAGTACAAACAAGACATGCGGTTGCTCTCTTTATACGATCGTTTTTATTTGCCCATCCTTTTCGCCGGCTTGTTCGTATTGGCAGGATGTAACGATGATAAAGGTCCGCGTGTGCCTGTGAATGATCTGCCGGTACAGGGCGGACCAATAGTGCTCAAGGGGATTGTTCAGCAATTTGAAAGTGATGACAATGGCGATGTTAACGGCATCCTGATCAAAACCGATAACGGCGAAAGACAATTGCATTTTCCGCCACACACCGCAAAGCTGGTGATGGCAACGGCTAAGCTGCTTACTGCCGTTGAGCTTACAGCAAGGGAAATGAAGCGGCCGCATGATGATGCTCCTACACTTGAACTTGTTTCCATCAGTGCAGCTGATCAATTCACTGACCTGAAACAACTCCATCCTCCCCCACCGCAACGCGGCGAAGAGGTATCTGTAGAAGGTAAGGTCAGCGATGTGCAGGAAGACAAATCCGGCCGGATCCGGTCATTTATTGTTGGACAAACCATGATCAACCTGCCGCCCCATGTCGATATGAATGTGGCGGCCAGCCTGAGCAATGCAAAAAGCATTATTGTAAAAGGTTATCAACGCGCAGCTGATGACGGGTTTGTCAATATTAAAGGATTGCGGGTTGTCAGGCCCATTAGCATAACCATCAACAACAGAACTTATACAGTAGAATAGCAACGCATGAAAGTATTGATTGCGGAAGATGAAAAGAAACTGGCCAGCTTTATGGCAAAGGGTCTGCAACAGGCAGGATACCTTGTGCAGCAATGCCACTCAGGATCGGAAGCGCTGGAGAAGGCAGCGGGCGAAGAGTTTGACCTGATCCTGCTGGACCTGATGTTGCCCGGCGCCAACGGCTTTGAAGTATTGAAGAACCTGCGTGCTTTTAAGATCGATACACCGGTCATTATCGTGAGTGCCTTAAGCAGTACAGAACAGGTCGTGGAAGGGCTCGATCTTGGTGCGGTGGATTATATCCGGAAACCATTCGAATGGAATGAATTCCTCGCACGCATCAGGGCTGTGCAACGCAAGGCAGGCCGCCAGGAATCATCGATCCTCACGATCGATGACCTCGTGATCGACATTACCGGACGAAAGGTGGTGCGTGGAGGAAAAGAAATCCCGCTTACCACCAAAGAGTTTCTCCTGCTTCATTACCTGGCAAAAAATCTGAATCGCGTTGTAACGCGCATGCAGTTGCTGGAGAATGTATGGGAAGTTGACTTTGATCCGGAGAGCAATGTGGTGGATGTATACCTGTATCAATTGCGAAAAAAACTGGACAAGGGCTTTGATCAGCCAATGATCGAAACAGTCATCGGCTCCGGCTATAAACTAAAAGGCATCAAACGGACTTGAAAAAAAACAATCAATACCCGTTCTATAAAAGCCTGCGCTTTCGCTTTGGTCTTTTCTTCGGCCTGTTGTTCTTCATCGTGCTGATGACATTTGTGTTTGTGCTGTACAGGAAGATCCGGACTGAACTGGAACAGAACTTTACCACCCGGCTGACCGCCGGAGCAGAGCTGGTATTGCAGAAAACCTCCATCAACCCGCTCGTCATACCGTTGGCACAAAATAGCGAACGCTTTGTGCTTAGCTATTATGACGGCCGGCAGACTGATACGCTTTATAACAATTTCGCTCCTCCCCCGTCTTCCAGAACGGTGCAACAAACAAAGACGCTCGAAACCGGTGGCCGGCTTCAGATCAGCTATACATTACCGGATGATGAATTGATCCGTTCACTCAATTCCTGGCAACGGCTTTTATTCATTTATCTGCCCCTTGCTTTTCTTGCTTCGTTATTGCTGGGTTATGCATTTACAGGCGCATTGCTCCGGCCTATCCGGCAGATCATATCTCGCGCTTCCGCCACCGATCTCCACAGTGACATTCAATTGTTGCCGGGCTCTGCAACTGCAGATGAACTTCATCAGCTTACGGACGCACTCAACCGCATGCTCGGCCGCATCAAGCATCAGGTGGAAGAACAGCACACATTCTTTGCATCAGCCTCTCATGAGCTACGCACTCCGCTCAGCAACATGCTGGCGGAATTGCAGGTGCTGGAAAGCTCCGACTTAACGCCGGAAATGCAAGCGGTCATTGAAAGTCAAAAACAGGAAGTGCAGCGGCTCATCAAACTCGTCAATCATTTCCTGCTGATGAGCCAGTTAAAGGCAGATGCAATGGCAGTGCGAAAAGAGAACATTCTCCTGGTGGATGCTTGTATGAATGCCGCTGAAAATTTACAGGGAATGGCAAAGGAATCGGGTCAACGTTTCAGGTTATCCGTCACACCCGAGGAAGAAGACTTCTCACTGCTGGCAGACAGGCAGCAGATCGAAATGATCCTGGGTAACCTGCTGACCAATGCAGTCAAGTATTCACGCAAAAACAGCCTGATCGAAATAGCACTGATAAAAACTGTTGATGGGATACAATTATCGATCTCCAACGAAACAGATGATATCATTGAAAACCCTGAACGGCTGGGCAATAGATTTTATCGCGAAGGTTTCTATAAAGAAGGCTTTGGCCTTGGCCTTTGGATCGTCCGGCAACTGGCGGAAAAGAATGAAGGAATGTTGACAATTGATTTTGCTGACCACAGATTTATTAGTACGATTTTATTCAAAAGAATATAGAAGTATTTCCTATGAATTGTGATCATGTGAAAACGCTCCACTTCATGCAGGATCCCAAAAAAGTTCTGATGTGTTTCCGTAACCATGTTTTGCAAATCCAACATTGCTAACGTTTATCTTACCTCTTTAAGACTGATTACTATTACTGATCCGTCGAGATTGTTATATACAAGCTTTACAAAACCCAATTGTTCATTAAAGTATGCCAGCAGTCTGCCGGTTCCTTCCCGGGTAACGCCCTCTGCCCGGATCTCCGTGCAACTCACTTTACCATAAGGAACTTCCACTTCCGTATTTTCTCCGATGGTGTAGTTGCATTTCATGTTGATCCTGCCTTTCCATTCAAGTGCTCTAAACTCTGGCCAATGCTTGCCTATCGCCAGATCCCAGCGATAGGTTTGTCCGCGTGGTAAATTAAGTTTTGCATAAGGGAATGGCGCCAGCTGCAGGATCTGAAGGGCATGAAAACGGAAAGGATGAAGCCAGACATTCTGCTTGTTCTCTATTACACCCGTCAGTTCCGTATCCAGCGGTTTCAAAGCGATGTTATAGTGATACAGAAAGATCTCGGTTTGATCATAGTCGGGCTTATCCATCATGATCGGTCCTTTTTTCGGCAAGGTTTTTATACCGAGAAAAACGACAGTACTGCTGTCTGCATTTTCTTTCGGGACGTAAGCCCAACTCTTCGAACCGTCGGGCATTGGAGTAATTTTATACTTCAGCGTATCATTTCCCTTCACGATAAAGTAATCATAGAGGTAGGTTTTTCCAGGAACAAAGATCTTGTTATCGTAGTTATACGGATTGACATTTTCATTGTTATCCTGCCGCGGTTCTATATACAGTGCGTTCTTTTGTGTATAAGACGTATGAGTCAGCAGCGTGGCTATAAGAAGCAGAAAGAATTGTTTAAACGAGGAAGTGATCATACCAGTGCCGTGGAGTTGATTTAAGCCAGAAGATGCGGACAGGAAAAATTTCCATAAAGTAGCGCATAAAAAAAAGCCGGTGAAATCACCGGCTTGTTGGAATACGACCTCTTTCTATTTTTTTACAAATTTCAAAGAAGTGATCAAGCGACCCGCAACGCGGACATTAAGAATATAGGGACCTGTCGGTAAGCCGGCTGCATCGATCATCGTACTGGCGCCAGTTGCGCGCTGTGTGAGCATTACTTTTCCATCTACCGATACTACTTCCAGCTGATCACCATTGTCACAACCGGTGATCCGAAGATGGGAAACAACCGGATTCGGTGAGAAAGCGATCGCTGTTTTCCTGATCTGTACTATCCGGGTAACGCTGTACTGTGCATGTCCGTTCTTATCCACCTGCTTCAACCGGTAGTAGTTGGTTCCTGCCAATGGAGCAGCATCAGTATGGTCGTACTCCAGTACCTGTGAGGAATTCCCGTTGGGAGCTTTCGAATCTGTATGTCCGATCGTTTCCCAGGCGCGGGCATCAAGGCTCCGTTCGATATAGAAACCCGCATTATCGATCTCTGTTGCTGTTTTCCACTGAAGCTTTACCAAACTATTCTCACCCGTAGCCGTAAAGCTCAGCCAGGTCACTGGTAAAGGATTGCCCCAGTTAATGGAGTAAGACGCTGTATTGGAAACAACGTTGGCGGCATCAACATATACATAACTAAAACTGATGCCTGTATAACCGGTGCCTGTCAGCGCAACGCTTAACAGGTCTTTGTTATACTGACTGATCACATCTCCTGCGGTTACTGTTGCGCCATTATATTTTAATTGTCCATTCAATGGGACGGTGATGATCTGAATGCGGCGGTCGGACTGATCACCATTCAAGCCCTGCGATGCCGGCGCATCTTCCGGATCTGAGCCCGTAAGCTGCCCGGGAAGCACAGGTGTTACAGCGGGGTTACCGTTCAGCGTGATCACCTGGTTCACTGCAGGCTGTGCGATAAAATAGATCTTGTTATCCGCCTGTGGCGTTTGTTCGATACCAAAGTTGACATTTGCGAACGGACTTGCCACTACTGTGACCGGGAAGTTGCCATCCACCGGAAGATTGATGTTCACAGCAGCAGTTGTTCCGATCTGTTTGCCGGCAAAAGACCAGCCCGTGGGAAGTTGAGCCGTCAACGAACCACCGCTTGTATAATTGCCGGGCACGGTATGCAATACAAGCTTCAGGTCTCCCGCAGGAACAATACTGCTGAAATTATAGGAGCCGTTGGATTGTACGGCAGCCGTGGCAAGAATGGTTCCTGTATTCTCCGGATCGATCAGGCTTATATAAAGTGCTGTGCCGCCCGCTGAGGAAAGAGGAGAACCGCTTACCAATCCCCCACCCGCATCCTGCACTCCATTCGGATCATGATATACATTTCCGCTGATGGTTTCGTAGCGGAAATTCATTGTCACAACGGAGGTATTGCTTGCAATACCCGCTGCATCCAGGTATTGATAGGAAAATGATAATTGAGTGATAAGATCATTGGGATCCACTTGCAGCAGTGCCGGGTCATAAGAAGAAATGATCGCTCCTGCGGTCAGCAATCCGCCATTGTAATAAATATCTCCGTTGGAAGGCAAACTGGTGATCCGGATTATTTTTCCGCTGAGTGATCCGTTCACCGGCTGGTCTTCCGGATCCGAACCCATCAGCAAGGGAACCTGCGTGGTATGATGGCCCACGGGTGCTACGATAGCGGAAGCTGTTGTAACGGGTTGGCTGAGCGGTGTACGGTCAAGCCCGATATTCGCGCCTGACAAAGAGCTGACGAGGCTGATCGCCAATACTCCATCCGGTGTGCCGTCGATACCTGCAAAAGCGGTAGTGCCTGCCTGATCACCTGTGAAGTTCCAGCCTGCCGGCAATGTTACATTGGCAGGAGCCGGCGAGAACAATGTACCGGCTGTTTCCGAAAGCTGCAACACATAGTTGCCGGAAGGATAACCGCTGAAGCTGTATGCACCTGTTACCGGATCGATCGCCGATGAACCCACCACATATCCTGCTTCGTCCAGCAGGTTGGCGTAGTACGTAACGCTGCCGATGCTATTCATGCCGTTACCGTTCACCAGTCCGTCGGTTACACCGTTGGCATCATTGAAAAGATTTCCCGAGATATCATAAACAACACCGGCACAGTTCACCACATCGGCACCGGTTGCAAAAGAAGTGATGTTGCCATCTGCTGTATTATCGCCTTTTGATCCGCCGATATTATGACCGGCAAAATAGAATTGTGATCCTGTTTTAGGAAAGATGATGGTCTGATGTCCGCCTATTTCAAAACCAGCCACGGTTCCGGGAGTGATGCCGGCCGGAATAGTCGGAGAAGTAAATTGAGTAGTTGATGTACTGGCACCCAACATGCCGTTGCTGTTGCTGCCCCAGAGATACACCGTGCCATTCAGGGTAATGGCTCCTATACTGTAACCGACAGCAAACGGGTTATTGCTGGAAAGTTTCCGGATGCTGGAAAGCGATGAGATCACTGTCCAGGAGCTGCGCGCGGTAAGATCACCATGTCCTAATACACCATTCACATTATCACCTGCGGAATACAACCTGCCATTGGAGCCAAGAATGAATTGGGCAGCGCCGGTAGAACCGGCCTGAATGATCTCCACTGATTTAGGGATCACTGTTCCGGTAAAATCTGCATGCAATGCAGGTAACAAAGTGGCGTAACTGCGATTGGCCATTGCAGATCCATTTGCAAGATAGGTGTTGTTTCCCCATACATATACGCCTGCCGGAGTAATGGCCATAGCCGCGTTTCCGGCAAAGCTCAGTTCAGTAACACCGGTAAGATCAGGATTGCCTGCGTCAGCCGTTTTCACCTTGTGCCAGTTATTATCCAGTGCTGTTGTGCCATCTCCATACACACGTGCCGAGCAAGCGCTTGAACTGCCGGCCTTGATCCAGATCTCACCGGCCTGTGTCACCAGCGCAATACCTCCTCTTGAAGAACGTATAAAACTTACATCGTTGATAGGAACAGGTAAAGCCATCACCGTAAGACCTACAGCTCCGGGTGTACCGCTGCTGATCGTGCGGGCACTATATCCCCACCCCCAAAGCCCTTCATTGGTAAGGATCCACATCTGCGTAGCGCTTGCGGCCGTTCCCTCCGTAACGGCGCTGGCGGCCACTCCCCGTGGTGTTCCGTTGTACTCATATAATACGCGTGGCGTTGGAACATTGACACCGGCTTCCGCAGAGCTGGATGCCTGGCCCCAGTAACTGACAGATGGCTGTCCATTGATCACCAACGTTGCATGGTTGGAAGAAGCCACCAGGTCGTTTGCTGATGGAGCAGCGCAGCCCAATGGCGGTGGAGGTTCGCAGATATAGGCATCCGGTGTATTGATACAATCATAAGAAGACCTGGATGCGGTAGCACTCGTACCATCACCCATGCTTCCGCGGATCAGGTGACCCACATAACAAAAACGGTTAGTGCCCCGTAAGAACGCGATGGTTGTATGGCCACCCATGTGAAAGAACCCGACCCTTGCATCATTGACGCTGAAGTTAGGTGGAAGACGCGGCAGGCTGTAACTGGCCGAAGTTCCGCCAAGCATGTATGAATCGTTATCGCCCCAGAGATACAACTGACCATTTGAGTTCAGCGCGCCGATGCTGTAATAGAAGTCCGGGTAAACATAGGCGTTATTGGAAGACAGTTGAACAATGTCACTGAGTTCTGCGGAACCATCCGGGGATTTTACCTTGACCCAGTCGGTGGCATCCGTAGCACTGCCCTGCCCGAGTATGCCTGCATATCCTTCACCGATCCCGTACACTTTACCATTGGTGGCAAGAACGAATTCGCTAGCATACTGGGCGTTGGCGTCATACGCTTTTGAAATAACGTTTATATCCACCGGGGTGATCGTTCCGCCATCATCTGGCAACAATACAGCTGTGGCATAAGCCCTGCTGGCCCTTGTATTGAGGGTGCCTGTGCCGGGAAAAGCCCATACCTGTTCGCCCCAAACATATACCTGTCCACCCGCCGTCTGCGCCATGATCGCTTTCTGACTGAAAGACAAACGGGCCACATCTGTCAGGTTCACACCGGCAGCCGTCTGAACGCGGTGCCAGGCAGTATTGAACGTGGAGCCCGTTGTTCCGTCGCCATAAGTATAAACAGAACCACTACCGGCGCCATTCCCGTTCTTTACATATACTTCCCCATTGGTGGTGCCATCTCTTTTGGTCACTATTGCAAGGCCACCACCTGATGCAGCGATGAAATCGATATTTGCAGCAGTGAGATTGACTGTGGCAACCGGTGCAGTTGGCAGAGCGATGGTCGTGATGGCAGTTTTGCCTGTCGCATTGGTGATCGTTGCATTACTTGCTCCCCATCCATACAGGGCTTGTGTGGTCAGCAGAAAAAGCTGGTGATCATAATTGGTATTGCCACCGGCTCCCACGCTACCCGCAGCAACTGCCACGGGTGTTCCCACATAAAGGGCAGTGGAAAGATTTTGCGGGGACAGGACATAACTGTTGCCGGAAGGCGCTGCCGGGTTGGCGCCATCTCCCCAGTATTTCACTACGCCGGTATAATCGATCATTACTGAACTGTGGAAGGAAGACGCTACTTTCCGGCGGGTGGCAAGCGGATCGGGGCACACCTGAGCAAATGCATGGAGACAAGAAAGCAAAGTCAGAAACAAGCAGATTTTTTTCATTGAAAGGGAATTCACGGTTGTCTGTGCTGATCACTAACAGATCAGCGGCTGGATTAATTATTTATTTGTATTCAATGCCATATTCACCCACTGCGATAGGCGATTGTGTTTTCAGTATCAGTGATATGTGATTGCCTAAAGACATTATACTCCCGGTATAAGAATCCAGACAGCGTTTGTCTTATTGTTTTAAACTCATTCAATAAGCACCGGGTGAAAAACGATACCCCGTTGCCGCACAAGTGCCAGGTGATATAATCCGGCGGGAGCTGAAGGAAGTGAAACGCTGGTAAAACTTCTTCCGGGCGTTACATCGTAATCAACAATTACCTTGTCCTTATTATTGAAAAGAATTATTTTTTCATGCTCTCCTGCAACCGAATGAAATACCGTCATGCTCGCCGAACCCGGGGATATCGATAGGGTCAGTTTTTCAGGACGGGAGACATCGATCGTTTTTTCTTCGCTCAGAAACGATGGCTGGCCTTTACGCATGCACCGGATACGGTACACCTGCCTGCCGGCAGAGGGATATTTTTCGCTTCGTGTGTATAAAGAACTTCCATCACCCTTGCAGGAGTCGATCACATAAAACTTCTCCTGAAACTTTCTTTCAATCAGGAAAGAACAAGACTGCTGAGCTGGGATTCCACTCCATTGCAATCGCACTGTTTTATCATCCTGTGCAACAAATAACTGAAGCGGAGCAGCTCCGGTCACCGGATCCTTTTCTACAGCGAAGACGGGGGAATGGAAGAATAAATATGCAAACGCGAAGAAAAAATGCATGTTAATGCAAATGATTTTGAAATGAACGTAGTGCTCTTGAAATGGTATCAGGGCGGATGGCCGTCTTCAGTACATAATCCAGTTCAAGCAGTCTTGCTGCCAGCAATTCATCAGCGATATCATCGATCAGCGCAATGATCTTTATCCTTGTGCGATCCACCTTTTGCAGAAATTCAAAAAAACCGTCCATCGCTATCCTGACAAACACCACCATTTTCTCTGCTGAGCTGGTTGCACCGGCAGCCGAACTAAAATCGGGGTAATAGTCCATAGTATACGCGTTCGTCTGCATACTTCCTGCAACGGCGATGTTGATTTGCGATTTCATCTCCGTTTGATCGGTAATAAGAGCAAGCCGGACCGGGCGGATTGCGGGATTGATGTGATGGTTAATGGATGAGTTGCCCTTCAGGGAGGGAACGATTGGTTGATACATAGATTGAATTTTTTACAAAACTAGTTTGCAGCAGTTGAAAGTAAAGTAGAAGTAGTTGACACGGCGTATAGAATTAATTCTACAAGCAGATAAAAGACTTCTATTTCATTTGACAAAAATCAAATAATTTGTACCATATCACTTTGGTGCCTGAGCATTCTCATATAATTTGCGCATTATGCCACCATCACTACAATTTCTCGTTGCCGAGGATCATAGCATTGTGCGTATGGGTATCAACCTATTGATCAGGGAAATGTACCCCACCGCTTCTGTAACGGAAAGCGCTACTTTTACTGCGGCCATCCAGGAATTGCAAAAACAATCATTTGACCTGCTGATCCTCGACATCAATATTCCTGGTGGAGGTTCGGCCACCATGGTAGAAGCGGTAAGGCTCCGGGCACCGCGTTTACCCATTCTTATTTTTTCCAGTTACGAAGAAAAAGTGCACGCATTGCGTTACATGAAAGCGGGCGCGAACGGTTATGTGCATAAAGAATCTCCCTCCGAAACCATTAAGATCGCTATACAAAAGATCCTGAATCGCGAATCTTATGTCAGTGACGCTGTAAAAGAACAGCTGCTGCAAAAGATCGTAGGCCCTGCACGATCAGCAAATGAATTGGCGGATCTTTCACAACGTGAACTTGAAGTGATGCAATTACTCATCAAAGGCTATTCATCCAGCCAGATCAAACAGTCCCTGAATCTGCAATTGTCAACCATCAGCACCTACAAAGCGCGCATATTCGATAAACTTAAAGTTTCTAACGTGATAGAACTCGCAGAAAAGATCAAACAACTCAGTCAATGATTTTCTTCCAACCAATCCTGTCATCTTCCAGCCATTGTTTTCTTTTCCGGGTCATCACAACGGTTATTTTTCTTGTCGCGTTTAATATCCACGGAGCTGCAGCTATTGATACCACGAAATACCAGGTTGTAAGATATACTGACGAGAACGGGCTTCCGCAAAACAGCATTAAGGCTATGGCGGCTGACGAGATGGGCAATATCTGGTTATGTACGGAAGATGGCCTGGTCAGGTTCAACGGAGAGCGTTTCGAACAATTCTCCCGTCATAACCTTTCCATTAATTCCAGCCGGTTTGGAGACTTTTTGTTTGATGCCACTGCTAAAAACCTGTATGCGGTTAATTCTTTCCAGGAGATCATCTATTTAAAAGGTGGCAAGCCTACTCCCGACAGCGGCTTTTACAAGGAGCGTCTTCGCGCACTTTCATTGCGGGGCAATGCAAATGCAAACGCAAAATGGGATCCGCTGCCTGCATGGCATAGGGGCGTTGGATTGTATAACGACACAGTGATGCTGTTTACCAGCGTCTCCGGCTATTATGAGTTGACGAAGGCGGGCGTGGCGAGGTATGAAGGAGCCAGTGCGGTATGGAAACAGCCCTTGTCCGACGCTTTACCAGGTGAACATTTTTTTACATTGGGAAATGAGTTATTCCGGTTTCAGCAGAACGGCACGATACAGGGATTTACCGGAACGGGCATTCATGAGTATGCCGTACCGGCACTGACAGGACGACTAAAAGATGATTCCAGGATCTTCCGCAGCACCGATGGCGGGAGTGTGATCCTTTACAATAACCAGAACTTTTTCGAAATAGCAAAGACGGGTGGTTCATTCTCCTGCCGGTTGTTGCTGAGCAACTTCGATGCCGATGAGCATGTGATCAACTGTGCATATATCTCTCCGGTGACGCAACAGTTTTTTTTGGGAAGTGCCACGGAAGGCTTGTACCGGTTCATCCCCTCTCCTTTTATGATCAGCCGGGCTGAAACAACACATGGGTTCAATATCTTTTATTCAATGATCGAATTTCAGGCAGGCAGGTTGCTGGCAAGCCAGGGCGCGATCATCGATCACGGTTCTCTCAGTAAAGACCGCAGGCCATTAATGCCGCAGGTATCCGATAAATATTCAGTGGTTAAAGATGAAGATGGTTTTTTATGGACGAAGAAGGACCGGCGGATCTACCGGCTTGACGCCGATGCAAGGCAAATACTGGACAGCATACAAATATCTTCACCGATAAATTGTCTTTACCGGGGCTTCGACAACCAGCTATGGATAGGTACGCAGGCTGGCATACAACGGATGAGTATTGCAAAGGGATCGGGTTCGCTGGCTGTGGTTGCAGCGCAGCTCGCGCACGTTACCTGCTTCAGCGAGTCGCAGGATTCAACTTTATGGATCGGTACGCTGCATGGCCTTTATACGCTTAAGAAGAATAGCTCCACTCCCGAACATTCAGCCGCGCTGCCGTCCCAGTATATCCGCAGCATTTATTCCGGTACCGGGGGACGTACGTGGATAACAACTTATGGAGACGGGTTTGCCCTGTTTGACAATGGAAAGTTTTGTCAGCTTCCGCTGGATACAAAGGGATACCTGCGAAGCAGCCATTGCATTATGGAAGATCATAAAGGTTTCTTCTGGATCTCCACCAATAAGGGACTTTTCCAGATCAGTAAAGAAGATCTTATCAATTATAGCAAAGACCGGTCTTTGCATCCTTATTACCAATATTATTCCACCGAGCAGGGATTGAACACCAACGAATTTAATGGAGGTTGCCAGCCCTGTGCGGCCAGGATCTCCGGTGGTCTGCTGTCATTCCCTACGATTGACGGCGTAGTATCATTTGTTCCTGATACAGTTTCCGGCATCTATCCTTCTTATCCCTTTACAGTGGATGAAGTGCTGATAGATAACAAACCCGTGCGGTTCATGGAAACCTTGCAGGTACCGAGAGGAATGTCGCAACTGACAGTTCGGGTTTCCACGGCAAACTGGAGTCATCCAGATAATCTCCGGATCTTTTTTGCGCTGGAGAAAAAAGGCGAGGCACCGGTCTGGTATCCTGTTCCGGATAACCGGACCATCAATCTTACCACGCTTCCGACCGGCGAGTTCACCTTACGCATCCGGAAGCAGAACGGGTTTGGCAACACCAATTACCTGGAATGGTCATTACCACTGCATGTGCCCGCGCCGTGGTTTCTTCAACCTGTAGCTTTTATAGTAATGGTGATTCTTGCCGCTTTGTTGACCGGTGGGATCATCAGGCTGAGAGTGCGGATCGTCAAAAGAAAAAATGCCTCGCTCCAGGAACAGATCAGGGATAATACAGCAGAGCTTCAGGCAGCGTTGAACGAGCTCACGATTTCTGAGCAGGCTTTACGGCAGCAGACAAAACTTCAGCAGCAATTACTGGCAGCATTCAGCCATGATATCAAAGCGCCGATGAAACACCTGATGTTTACGGTGGAAAGACTGAGCCAGCGTTTGCAAAAACAGGATACGTTAGCTCATAGTAAAGTCACCGAGTCCATCCATCATCATATCAGGAGGCTCTATCACCTGATGAACAATATCCTCCAATATATACGCAGCCAGATGAATGGAGGCCAGCGTTTAATAACACCGGTAAGCCTTTCACAGGTCCTGCAGGAAAAACTGACGATCTTCGAAGACCTCGCACAGGAACGCAATACGGTACTGGATCAGGCGGTGGACACGGACCTGAAGGTGATGACAGATGAACTGCTGTTCTCTATCATTCTGCATAACCTGATCGATAATGCAGTGAAGGTAACGGTGAATGGCGTGGTGACCATCACTGCGAAAAAGGTTGCTTCAGGCTGCGAACTGACTGTTCACGACACCGGGATCGGCATGAGCGAAGAACTGGTCAGTTGGGTCAATGAGGTATATGATACCGATTCAAGACATGCGGAGCAGGTGACTGGTCTTGGATTGATGATCGTGAAAGATCTGTCGGCTCTTTTGCAGATCCGGTTAAAGGCGGAAAGCATGCCGGGTAATACAATGGTCACCTTATTCATTCCGGACTAATTAACCCAACTTGCCAGTTATTACCCTACAGTCATTCGATGGCCGATGACCGAAGGCTGATGGCCGATTTTATCTCTTTTGACCGAAGCCCCTGCATCTTATCGACCATTTTATCACTGTACTACCGGATCATGTTCCTCCTATGGCGTTAAGTCGGCCATCAGCCATCGGTCATCGAACTACTATAATACTTTAACTGGCAAGTTGGTTAATTAACGTGAACGGACAGGGCAAATACAGACAGGGATGGTAAAAGCGGAATTTCATTTGGCCAGGGCCCCTTCTGCTATTCTTTTCTTTCCGATTCTCTCAGCTTCTCGGCCAGTTGCACAATATTGCTCACCTGCAGCTTTTCAAAGATGCGTGCTTTATGAGTGCTGATCGTAGACAACTGAATATTCAACTGACGTTTTATATCAGTCGGGCTGATACCCTTTGCCAGCAGGTGCATGATCTCCGTCTCACGGTCCGACAGGTCATAGAAATTTCCGGTATAGCCATTGTTGCGCTTATCCGCCAGTGAGCGCAACAGTTGATGCTGTATCGCCGCACTCGTGTACGTGCCCCCATGTATCACCGTTTGAATAGCTTTCCTGATCTCTTCAGGGTCCGCTTCGATATGCAAGTAGCCATTCGCCCCGGCTTTCAGATACCTGGGAGCATAAACGCTTTCATCATAACCGGATAAAATGAGGATAGGAATATGCTGCCCTTTTGAACGGATGGAATAGATCATCTCAATGCTGTCACCAGCTGGTACATTCAGGTCCAGTATCACCAGTTGAAAAGTCATTTGATCTAATTGTTTCAATGCCGATTTCAAGTGATTGGCCTCACTGATCTGTGCATTGGGATACATTTCCCTTACCAGCGTGATCATACCCAATCGCACGATTGTATGATTTTCCACTATAAGAACTGTTATTCTATCCATAGCCTGCACAAAATACGGCAGCGTAGATTTTCCATTGATCGAATTAATTCGATCAATGTTTCCAAATTTATTCTAAGCTTTCAGGTAAGGAGCCGGAATATTTTTATGCCCGGACCGGCATCATACGTTGCCGGAATGATCATCCTGCATCCGGAACACAACCGTACTTAAACAGTATTAACGAATACTCCAATGAAAAACCTGCCCTTGCTCATAGGCTTTCAATTATTCTCCGCCGCCGTTTTCGCACAATGTGCCCTGCCTGCCGGCGATTTTGATGGAGACGGCATTCCTGACGCGATTGATCTTGATGATGACAATGATGGATTCCGGATCTGCCGGAGAATGGTTATGGAGCGACCGACTGGACCGCGGCGCAGTTGAACAGTTTTGCAACCACCCCTTTTACAGCCAGCTTTCCCGGTGGCGGCGCCATCCGGTTTTCTTCAACTGCGACCACGGCCCAGTACTACAGACCAAGCTCTGTCACTTCCATCAACTACAATACTGTACTGTCGACCGATATGGAATTACCGGCGACGGTCAGCGTACACGGTAGGTATTCAAACAGGAGGATGTCTCACGCTGATCACGCAGGAGGATTGAAGAAACGCCCCCTATTCTTTATACATCATCTTCAAAAACTCCATTTTCTTTCTCTTGGACACATCCAGCACCGCGCCATTTTTCATCACCACCTGGCCGCCGTCTCCCTTGATATACTTCTCTACGGCATTGCAATTAATTATATGCGCGTGATGGATGCGCACAAAATCAGTTGGCAGCAGTTCTTCAAAATCTTTCAATGTTCTGGAAACGATCAGCTTGCTATCGGGTTCTTTATAAATAACAGTATAATTGCTGCTGGCTTCCAGGTAAATGATATCGGTAATTTTTACAAATTGCAATCCTTCCATGGAAGGGATGGCGATCCGCTGTTTCTCCTTCTTCTCACTCCGGAGATTTTGAAGCAACAGCTCGAGTTGTTCATTGGTGTTGGTCTTCACTCTTTTTTGTTCAGCTTTTGCGACAGCGCCTTTTAACTCTTCCACCTCAACTGGTTTTACGAGATAATCGAGCGCACTGAACCGGATCGCTTTAACCGCATAATGGTCATACGCGGTGATAAAGATCACTTCAAAATCCCTGTTCTGTAATTGCTGCAGCATTACGAAGCCGTTAACACGGGGCATTTCCACATCCAGGAACACGAGATCGGGCTTGTTCTCTTCTATGCTTTTGATACCGGTTTCCGCATCTTCACATTCATCGATAATGTATATACTCTTGCAATGGTCCGCAAGCTTTTGACGCAAGGCATTGCGGCTGCTGCTTTCATCATCTATAATTATTGCATTCAGCATTTAATGTTGATTTACCAGGCTTAATTCAATTTTGGTTCCGGCAGGCTCCTGCTGCTCGTTGTATAGGTCGGTGATACGAACGGAATCACTACCATTCTTATTAAAAAGATTGATCCGGTCAATCGTTATTTGCATCCCCATCGATTGATGCGAAGGTTTATTCAATTGCTGATATACCGCAGCCTTTGCCCGCCCTACTCCGTTATCACAAATGATATAATGAAGATTGCCCTGAGATGCCCATACATCCACCGTTAACGTCCTGTCCGCCTCCAGCTTATTCAGCAACCCGTGATGTATCGCATTCTCTACAAAAGGCTGAACCAACAGCGGGGGAACCCTGTAGTCTCCGTGCAATATTTCCGGCGATACGTTGACCTGATAATTGAACCTTCCGTCAAAGCGCAATGCTTCCAGTTCAAGATACATGTTCAGCGTCTCTATATCTTTCCAGCAAGGCACTGTATTTGATTTGGATGTTTCCAGAACGGCCCTGATAAGTTTTGCAAACTTGGCCAGATAAACTGTAGCCTTGTCCTTCTCACCCGTCTGAATAAGATTATCGATAGAGGTCAGGCAATTGAAAATGAAATGCGGGTTCATCTGGCTTTGCAGGGCCTGTAGTTTAGCGGTAGCTAATTTTTCCCTGAGACGCAGCGTTTCCAAAGCGCCCTCCTGCACTTTTCTTTTTGCTGTTTCAACCGTACGGATACTGTTGATCCGCCATCTCACAAAGCCTATTACCATACCTGCGATACAGAGAAAAGCCAGCAACAGGAACCAGTTGCGTTTCCAGAAAGGCGGCTCTATTACTATCCGGAGAGCTGTAACCGGTGTTGTTGTACTATCTTCTCCCCCTTTTACTTCAAATACATAATCGCCTGGTGCAAGATTCGTGTAGGATGCGAATGCCTTATCATCTGCATACACCCATTCTTTGTCAATGCCTTTAAGCCGGTAATAATAATTACTTTGATGGATGTTGGTAAAAGACAATTTTGCAAATTCAATCGTAAGAAAATTCTGTTGATAAGAAAGACGCAGGGGCAAATGTCCTGGCAAAAGAGAATCCGCTGAAACAGGCTGGCCAAAAACCGTCACACCGGTTATTTCGATCTTGTCCTTTTCAGCTTTTACCGGCAGGTTTTCCTGCGGTAAAAAAGTGAAGAGTTCCGTGGCGGTTGATGTCACCCATTTGCCGTTGCTCAATTCATAAAATGTTGATGATTTAAATGCAGCATTGAGCATGCCGGGCAGAACCTGGTAACGGATGAACCTGTTATCTTTCCCCTGCCATTTATACAAACCATAATCTGTCGTGAACCATACATCTCCTCTGTCATCCTTCCTGACCGCATAGCTGTTATTAAAACGCAGATCCGCAACAGGTGTGAATGGACGATAAGACCTGCTTACCGTGGAAAACAACAGGATCCCGCTGCGCAACGTAGCAACGAGAAGTGCGGTATCATTGAACTGTCCGATGCTCATTATCAAATTGGGAAAAATGGAATGCGCACCATTATCCAGGGATGAATACACTGCTGTGTACTGTCTTCTGCTGACGTCAAATTCTTTCAGGCCTCCATCCGTACCAACCCAACAACGGTCCTGCGTATCAAAAAAGATCGTGTTCACGGGAGAGGATGCGTCTTTTCCGCCGTTCTCATTGTATGTATAAAATTGCTGATCCAGCTTGTTCCATTCCACCATCCGGCCATTGTGCAACCCAAAATAAACATTTCCCCGCCGGCTTTTCGCCATGCAACGTATCGTATAATTATTCATCTCGGGTGGGTGGAGTGTGCTGATCTTACTATTACCAGGGTTGTAGATATGAATGTACCCGTGCTGACAACCGGCCCAGATCGTACCGTCATCCTGCTGCACAAAATCCCACACAAGGTTTGCTTCAGCAGGATGTCCGGGAAAGCGGATATTCTTTTTGAAACTCCAATTGCTGTCAAATACAGTAATACCTCCGCCCCAGGTACCAACCAGGATATCACCCCCTTTTGTCTGTATGCAGGATTCGATCTCACTTCGTGGCAATGACGGGCGGTCCTTTTCATGACGAATGATCTGGAAATGCTGACGGTATGGGTTAAAAAGCGTAATGCCCTTGTCAGTACCGAGCCAGATGTTTTCTTCATTATCCTGGTAAATACAAAAGATATTATAGTTGTAAAGTTCACCCTGATCATTTCCGTTGCTGGTAGTTATGTAGTCGAATGAATTCATGCCCGGGCGATAGGCAAGCAAGCCTGTATTCTCGGCACTGACCCATATCGTATGATGATCATCTTCATAAAAGCAAGAAACAGTCTGGGGCGATAATACGTTCTTTCTGACTTTTCCTTGCGGAACAACCGATGTCAACGTATAGCGAAGCAACCTCCTGCTGGCGGCATGATACTGATAAAACTCCTCTCCCCAGGTGGCTATCCATAAATTATGTTGGCTGTCCATCATGATCCTCCTGATAGCAACATTGTTGTCACCAAATTGCTGACGACAGGCTTCCAGCACAGGATTGCGAAAGGGATTATGGGCTGCGGTATAAACACTTTTTGTTTTTCCATCAAACAATATCAACCCTGATACATTACTGCCCATCCATACCTGGCCGTTCGCCGGATCATTTACGTGATTGCTGCTGATGCCCCTGGTGAATGGCTTAACGCTCTGACTAAGGACTTTGTATTTTTTAAGTAAACTGTCAAACTGAAAAATAACTTTATCTGAGACAAGATAGGAGATTCCCTCCGGATCTTTATACTCTTCACTTATCGCAGAAAGGGAATCGAGCAGCTTATCGGAAGAATAAAAGTTGATCCGCTGAGTGAGAAGGTTGAGTTTTTCAGCATTCATCAGCTGGCTGATCCAAAGAGAATTATCAGCCGTATCAACACCAAGGTAAGGTGTTCCGGATGCGATCTGCAATGAACTGTTCAGCATGGTATGAAAATTGAGAAACCGGTTACCGTCATAACGCTGCAATCCATTGGCGGATGCGATCCACATATAACCTTTGCCGTCCTGCACAATATCGTATACATTATTGTGAAGCAAGCCGTTCTCCTGCGTGATATGCCTGCAGAAATAGCTGTTGGCTGACTGAGCATATGTCTGAGCTGAAACAACTACAACAATAGAGGCAACGTATAATTTACGAAGCAAGAAAAGAAGGCGTTTGGTTAATTTCGCTGGATCCTGCATGAAACAAACAGTTACCTTTAACGGATAAGAAAGCATAAGATACTATTCTCTGTTCAAAACAGAAGAAATACATGGTTCCGGTAAAGAAAGGGTTATCCCGCTCCATTGATCCCGCTAAAAATGGTCGTCAGTTGTCAGTTTTCACCTTGAAATGACCGCCGGTAATGGTCAGTATTTTATTCCCATCCCGCGCTGTTACCCGGAATTCTCCTTCAATCCAGCCGTTTGTTACACTTGTAATCGTCATCTCTCCTTCCGTTCCGGCCCAGATCTTCACCTCGTCATCCATCAAAATGTCCACCACGTTGGTGCTGCTGAACACGTCCGTTTTACCCGCCACCATTTTACTCTTCTTAAAGGGCAGACTGATAGACTGATCATTCAGATAACCGATGATCCTGCCTGAAGCTTCCGGTGGAAACATGGACGAAGCTTTCCAGGGTTTGCCATTGAGTGTCGCCGTCATGGTCCAGCCACCCGGGGAGGTAACAATTTTTCCCTGATCAGCTTTTCCCAATACTTTGTGAGCTTTCTTCTGATCATCCATTGCTTTGCTCTGCTGGCTTTGACAGGAAGAGAAAAGAATAAGCGTAATAAAGAATACGAATAACTGTTTCATATACGAATTGTATTAAGTGATCGATCATGAATAATGTATATCTACAGTAAGATCAACCTGACTGCTTTCTGAGCCTGTGATCCAGCGTCTTTTTAATTGAAGCCATCAAGCCGCGGACGCCTTAACTTTATGAGATTAGCCGTTCTGGAACGTCTTCACATCTCAACTACGGACATCAGATAGTACTCGTTTATTTATATTTATTTTTTCGTGATCTCCTGGGATTTCAGTGTAATCACTGTCTTCAGCAGTGTTTCTATCTGCTCTTTCTGCATAGCCACGATCTTTTGCAGCTCGGTTATCTGTTTGCTCAGTTCCTGTGTTGCGGAAATATTCAGGGTGGTCAGGCCTTCATAATCTACCGTACGAAAATCATTCACCTGTTCTCCGTAAACAAAGAGCCTGTCTGCTTTCAGTTCTCCCGCACCAATGATCACCTGGCTTGACGAAGGGATCGACACAATGTCGAACTCTTTTTTGCTGCCGTTATCCTCCATGATCACTTCCAGCTTCTTTGCTTCTTTACTGATGTTATGATTGCCCGAAAAACTCAGCAGGTAACCATTTGCTACTTTTTCTATCTTACTGGTTAGCTGGTATACGTTCGGGACGAAGTCGACATGCTTTGATACAACCTGTGGATACACAGTTTCCACCTGCTGAGCAATGACTTTCTTATAAAGCTTGTTTCCGTTTTTTATTTTGTCTTTAAAACTGTAATCGGTGATCTGGAGAGCATTGATGGTCTTCAGATCATTGGCCGAATTGCTAATGCCGGTAATGTTTTTGATACGCGCATCGGAGAATGCATCGAATTGCAGCGCCATCATATTGTTGGAAGCGAAGATGGAGATATCCACTTCAGAATTAACACCGCCATAATCAGCCTGCGGTTCAAAATCAAAGCTCAATCCGTAATAGGCAACCGACTGAGATGCGTTTAATCCACGCATCTTCGTAAATCCTTCTACATCCAATTGTGCTTTAGGGGCGGTGGTATTGATGCCAACTCTCCCATTTCCATTAACGGGCATCAAAGCCATATTGGTGCTGCTGGCCATTTGCATATAGCTGTTGGTTTGTGCAAAGCCTGTGGCATTTAAATTATTACCAAAGGCAAGATCATTTCCATTATAACCTGTAGCTCCTACATTACCGATCTGAAATTTGTTCCTGATCGCCTCGCCGCTGGTGTTTACACTCACATGAGGTGCGTACAGGTTAAGATCGTTGCTGGTTTGCAATCCCGTTCCACTTTCAAAAATGCTGATCGCCATTGCCTGGTTAGCATGACCGATCGCAAGATCTGCACCTCCGTATCCGATGAACCCGAAGTCCCCGATCTGAAACTTGTTTGTCGGGTTTATTGTTGTGCCGATCCCAACATTCTGGTTGGAACCGTTTATTCTTATAGCAGGAATATTGTTTGCATAAATAAGCATGTTCGTATTTGAAAAAGTGCCAATTCCCCCGGCAAGGCTGCTCAGGAGCGTTGCAAACTTCTGCCCGTCTGGCGTCGTGTGTGAAAGACCAAAGGATGTACCGTCCATTTGTATGTTCACCCGGCCAAGCTCGGGTGTCGTATTATCACCGATCAACACATTACCATTCTCAAGAATTGTCATCCTGCCGATATCATTTGTAATGAAGCGGAATGGATGATTGCTCTGCGTTCCAATTGCCGCCGATATGCCACCGATAGATTCTTTCACAATGATGCTGTCTGTACCGATGCTGTCCGTCACACCCACATGCATAAAACCACTTGTATTCAATGGCGTCTTTATAGTGAGTTTTGTTTTAGGCAATACAGTTCCTATACCCACATTGCCGATATTGGTATTAAAGATATCATCCCCGTCATTGACTGACCAGTGATTGCCGGTACCAGGGTCGCCGCCTGCACTTTTCAATGGGATCCATTCAGTACCATCGTAATAATAAAAGCCTGTTACACCGTTGGTCTGGTAAATAAGCAATCCGATTGCCGGCGAAGGAATGAGATCCCGCTGCTCCATCGTCATGCGTGGCACAAGGAAACCCTTCTTAAAGCTTTTCAGATCGAGGATGGCACTTGGATCGGCTTTACTGCTATCCGAATTGATGGCGACTGATTGCGAGCAGACCTTTTGGGGTAAAACAGCTATCATCAAATAAAACACCAATACAACGGCAATATTTTTTTTCATGACATAAGGTTTTGTAAGCGGTATAAAGGGAGTACTGTAATTATTTAATGAATGAAGTGTTGTAAGAATTTGCACCTGACTGAATGATCAATTTGTATATACCTGCGCTTAAGACCGGCAGGTTAATCCATGCCGATTGATATGGGAGGGATTGAGAGAAAAGAAGCTTTCCGCTGAGATCAGCTATTCTCACCTGCATCTTATTCAATGTAAGCCCACCGGTCTGTATAAAGATCCTGTCACCTGCTGAAACGGTCGGATATACGTTTACAATAAATTGTCTGACATTCACCGGCCTGATGACAAGCGTATTTGAATAGTGACTGCTGCCGTTCTTGTCTACCTGTTTCAACCGGTATAAAATAGATAAAGCCTCCGCGCTGGCACCGGCATCCTTGAATGAATAGGCAGAGGGCACCTGTGAGTTGCCATCCGGGTAATGACTTGCAACAGAGGCGATCTTTGAGAAACTGCTGTCCTGCTGGTATTTCCGCTCGATGTCGAAGTGATCGTTATTGATTTCGGTGATGGTCTTCCAGTTCAGCAGAACAAGGTTGTCCGTCCATGCGCCTGTCAATTGTAATCCTGTGACCGGCAACACAAGGTTCCCCGGAGCGATTGCAAATTTGCCGAAGGTGTTTAGCCCTGTTTGTTCCACATAGTTCAATGTAGCATTTGCCGACGATCTGCCTATATTATTCCAATGGTCTTCTTTTGGTACCCATATGGTAAAGTTGTTTTCATCAAGCCCGTTCTTTTCGGCATCTGCGTAATAAAAGCGAAGTGTTGCGTCAATGGCAGGCTTATCGTCGAGAAAAACAAGATAGTAGCGGGATATGCTGTTATAAGAAGGACTATTGATCGCCTGCGGATGATGGCCCCTGAAAATGGTAAGGTTACCGGTATATGTTGCTGACGAAATAACAGCACCGATATTTCCGGGATTCAACGCAGCAGGGGCGGTTACATTTACCGATATTTTTACGGAACCATTGCTGGTATCTGTAAAGCGGCTTGATTCACTTTCACTTTCAATCGTCGCGTTTCCTGTTAATGTCGCTATATGATCATTCAAATTGAACAAACCGGTTTTGAACTTCACTTTTCCGTGAATCTGGAGGTCTGTGTTCAATATGAGCTGGCCTGTGCTCTTGTCTATAATAATAGTTCTGAAATCAGGCACAGTTGTCCCCTCCACCCATACGTCTTCCGCGCCGGTAAACTGAAATGCATTATCCAGAGGATCGTTCACTGAATTGTAGCGTAGCCCAAGAGAATTCAGTGTTACCAAAGTGCCGGTATCGCTTATCCATTTAGTGGCACTATCGATCAGCAGCTGCGCCTTTACCGTGTTCGCAAACAAGAAGATAAAGACAATTGCTAATAGGCCGACAATTGGTTTTGCAATGTTTCGCATAGGACATAAAGTTGACGAAGCTTTTATATATTAAAGCGGGGATTGAGCAAGTGGGAACCGAGGATGTTTAAGTGGGACGAGGGCCTGAGCAAGTGGAAGAACCTGGAAAAGGCCAGGCAGAACTGTGGCCGGCTTTATGTTTACTAATGAAAGAATAAAGCCGGAACAGATCATTGCGTCATTTAAGGCGGAGGAAGTATAGAGAAAGGCGGCATAATTATGCCTTGACCTGACCCGTTAAGGTCAGGAAAAGGTCAGGAGAACGTCAGGACAAGGTCAGGGAAAAGTCAGGCGAACATCAGGAGCAAGTCAGATTCACATCAGGTCAATTCGGTACAATAGATCAGTTCAAAGATTGACAGCCTGATAACTTTTGTAAATTGTATGAACGTCTTACAAATTTACAAAAACTACCTATAATGGCGAAGTCAAAATCCTCTATGCGATTAAGTGGAAAGATAGGTAACCTCGTGCATTCAGACGGCACATGCAGTTGGTCCTGGCAGGCACCTTTAATAAGAAAGACATGGAATTATTTGAAAGGAGAAAAAAGGAAGAGATGGCGAAGAAGGAAAGATCGGGAGAAGTGAAAAAGGAGGAGCAGATCGTGAGGGTGAAGGCCAGGAGCAAAAGGAAACTATAGGGAAGATGGATGCCAGGTCTTATTTGCAGCTTGTTAAGGTGAGCAGTCTGTCCCGCCTCCCGCCCGGTCATCCTTCTGCGAAAAGTTTACTTTCATTCATGCTGTAATGTACAGTTCAACATCAGTAACCCTCAACAATCAACATCCAGCCAAACCAGCTCTTTATTAATGACATTCGGTGACAAGGTCATAAAATTCCATTCACACCTAAAGTATACCGGCTCTGCGCTGCCGGAAGGCATCCGTGTAATAAACCCATTCACCGGATCAGGCACTGCCTTAAAAAACATCAGCCTCTTTTCAAAGAAATATCTTGATGACAACCGGCCAAGACACCTGATCCTGGGCATTAACCCCGGACGATTTGGCGGCGCAGTCACAGGTATTCCCTTTACAGACACCAAGAGACTCGTCAGCGAATGCAAAATTCCCTTCGCAGGAAAACCCACACATGAGATCTCTTCTGTGTTTATCTATGAAATGATCAATGCCATGGGTGGAGTAAGGTTTTTTTACAGGAACTTTTATATCAACTCCCCTTTCCCATTGGCCCTTATCAAAGTGACCGCCGGTGGGAAAGAAAAAAATTACAATTATTACGATAGTGCCGCGCTTGCAAGTTCGGTAAGACCATTCATGATCAAAAGCCTGCGCGAGCTTATTGCGCTGGGCGTAAAAACAGACCGGTGCTTCTGCCTGGGAACCGGGAAAAATGCGGACTTTCTGAACGCCCTTAATGCAGAACATCATTTTTTTAAAGAGATCATTCCGCTGGAACATCCGAGGTTCATCATGCAGTATAAGAGTTCAGCTAAACAGTTCTATATTGATAAGTATGTACGGTTACTTAATGAAGCGAAGACGATACGCAAATAAGCGATTTGACCTTTATGGCGAGGCAAATTTCAGTGCTTTATTGCCGGAAACATTGCAACACATCAGGCAGCCGGAAAAGCCGCATCTACGCTGATGCTACGAATATTTTGTTATCACCAAATTCGATCCGGGTATAACCGGGAAAAATGTCACGCATCAGCTCGCAGATCTCCTGGTACAGCTCTTTGCTCTTTTCAACATAGTTCAGGATAAAACGGCCGCCGGGTTGCAGGCCTGTCCTGCACTGTTGCAGGAACGCGGTGGACGAAACGAAACCGGGAACAGTCTGTCCAATAAAAACATCGCATACGATCAGCGGGTAGAGCGTCTTGTTGCCTTGCATAAATTGTTGCGCGTCCATACAAACGGGATCGATCTGAGAGAGGTTGTGTGGCGGCATGAGTTCGATCGCCAGGTCAAGCACTGTTCTGTCTATATCAACCAATGTAAAATGCGGATGAACGCCCATGTGTTCAAGAATATGCACTGCACTGGCCAGTCCGGTCCCGAGCACGAGCACATCGTTGATCACGCTCAGTTCCGTTTTGATCTTCCTGAATGCGCTCAGCAGCGGACGGTATCTTCTTCCGTCGGAGTACCAGGCATCTTCTGTGGCAAGCTGCCATTGATTCCTGCGCAGGTATAGTTCCAGCACCGGGTGAAGTGCACTGGACCGCCGTTCTATACAGATGGAGTACAGAAAACTGAGCAACCGTTTATAATAGGGAACTTTCAAATGGGGGGATTTGGTAAAAAACGTAAGCCGGATATAACCGCAACAATTATCAAACCAAAGACCGTTAAAAAATGGGTGGCATGGCACCGGAAACTGCCCTTGTCTACGCATTTAACACCCTGAGTGGAGGCATGGAAAACATTTGCCTGGCGTCTGCTTATAAGTAATGTTCTCTGTTACAGGGGATGCCGGATCAACAATCTTCAAACTTGTTGGTCGTTGAAAGTTGGTCCGGCATCGGGTCGTTTGGGAGGGAGCATTTCGTCCCGGGTCTGCGTCGTTTAGAATTGTTATACGCTGGACAGACGCCCGGGATGACAGGGAAGTTTATTGCGGACTTTGATCCGGGGACAGGGATGACAAGGCAGTTTATCAGGGACAGGAATGATGCGGAGTTTATCCAGGACCTTGATCCGGGAACAGGGATAAAGGGAGTTTAGTCTGGACTTTGATCCGCGAGAAAGGTAGTTTATCCCGGACTTTGATCCGGGACAGGGATGACAGGGAGTTTATTCTGGACTTTGATCCGGAGCCCGCAGACGTGTCCGCCGAAGCGAAAGAGGGATTCTTACACCAATATGGAAGAAGACACTTATTAGCTAATGACATTACCGGACCGGGACATCCCGAAATGAAAAAAGGTCACTATCAGTTCACTTCATTCAATCATGCAGGCACTCATGAAAATCTTCAGTTTTAGCTGACTCATATTGAAGGACCGGCGGATACCCTTCCTGCCACTTATGCCGCCACCTGCGGTGACTCCACAAATAATTCGGCGGATCTTTCCTGATGGATTGCTCCAGTGCATTTTTGTACAGGAAGGTCAGTTCTTCCGGCGAATGATCGGCTCCATTCTCCGCCAGCAGGGTTGTTTGAAACGAATAATATCCCCGTTTGGATTGCTGAAAAGACATATACACCACGGCCGTATTATGCCTGACCGCTCCTTTGCCCGGCCCTGTAACGAACGGTACCGGTTTGCCAAAGAATTCTGTCCAGAATGCGTTCCTGGGCAGTCCGGGATTCTGATCTGCGGCTAGCACCAATACGAATTGCTGCCGGAGCAGATGATGCATTTTATGGCGGAAGGATCTTGTTGAAACAAGTACCGATCCAAACCTCGAACGGGACTTTTGGAAAACGCGGTCTATTGCCTTGTTATGCACCTCCATATAAACGACTACGAACGGTATGGGAAGTACACTTGCGTAGCGCAGGTTGGCAAATTCCCAGTTGAACTGGTGGCCTACCAGCACATGCACGTTCTTTCCTTCCGCGATCAACCGGTCAAGCAATGCAGTATCTGCATTGCAGCGGCGCGCGAGTTCAGTCCGGCTGATGGAAAGCAGTTTAACAGATTCAATGAAAGTCCCTGTCAAACGGCGGTAAAACTGCCGGCTGATAGCCTGGTGCTCCGTTATTGTTTTTTCAGGGAAAGCAATCCGCAGATTTTCGAGGACGACCGTTCTGCGATACCGGATAACATAATAAAGGATCAGGTATGATGCATCGGACAACAGATATAAGACCCGCAAGGGAAGTAACGAAATGACATACAGGATCCCATAGCACACATAAAACATACGCTTGAACATTTGTTCATTTCACGAACAAAGTTATCAAGAGTGAAGGGCCGATAAAATGTTCAAAACGCGTAAAATTATGTCTAAATGTCCGCGCCGAACTGCTTACCGTCCTCCCGTCTTACCGGCTTATTTTTTACCGGTAAGGCGGGAAGACGGTAAGGAAGTCTGAGGAAAGCAAGCTTGCCTTTGGTCTGATGAATGATAAATGTCAATCTACGAAGTTGATCATTGAAGGAAATTGCATTTAATAACACCGGTTTGAAACCAATGTCGTTTAGTTAAGGCTTCCGCGACTTGTCATCCCGGCCGGGCAACCTAAGATTACCTTCTACTGTCGGGCTGCGAGAGCCGGGATCTCCACAATAGAGCTACTGTGTGGACACATCTTTTCAGCAATTCGAATGGCGTAAGTTCCCGCCGATTACGCTGATTTTTCCAGCTTTTTATCTGTGAAGTCGTTTGAGATATTGGATGTCTCCGTGCGTTGCTGACGCAGATGCGCAGATAAACTAAAAATTTAAGAAAACTATCTGCGTATCTGCGGATACCAATACAACCAGCTACCAAAAACGATAAAATGTTCTTAAGAAACAATGATAAGATCTGCGTGATCCGCGGGAACCTACGCCATTCGAATTGCTGAAAAGATGTGTCCACACGGTAGCACAATAGAGGGGCTCCCGGCTCTGGCAGCTTCAAATTTGCATCAAACATTAGGTCGCCCGGCCGGGATGACAAAGCGTAGAAGCCTTAACTAAACGACATTGGGTTTGAAACATAGCGTCCACAGGTTCAAATAAAAAGAGCCGCTTGCTGTTTGCAAAGCGGCTCCTGTATCGATCTAAGATCTTATTTGGTGATGAACGCCAGTATATCGTTATTGATGATATCGGCATGAGTCGTTGGCATTCCGTGCGGGAATCCCGGGTAGGTGATCAGTGTACCATTCTTGAGCAATTTTGCAGATTTTACGCCGGCGTTTTTATACGGCACGATCTGATCATCTTCGCCATGAAGTACAAGTACCGGTATATCAACAGCCTTCAGGTCTTCCGTAAAATCGGTTTCGGAAAATGCTTTAACGCATTCATAATGGGCGAGAATGCTGCCCATCATGCCCTGGCGCCACCAGTTGCGTTGTACGCCTTCTTTTACTGTAGCTCCTTCGCGGTTGTAACCGTAAAAAGGGAAAGTAATATCTATATAAAACTGTGAACGGTTGGTCATGGTCTGAAGCCTGATATCATCAAAAACAGCGAGCGGAACTCCGTCAGGATTGCTGTCGCTTTTTACCATCACCGGCGGCACCGCGCTGACCAGGACGGCCTTCGCTACCCGGTCCTTGCCATATTTATTTACATACCGGATCACTTCGCCGCCGCCGGTAGAGTGACCGACATGAACTGCGTTTTTCAGATCCAGGAACGCTGCAAGCTCGGCAACATCCGATGCATACGTTTCCATTTCGTGGCCAGAAGTAGTTTGTGATGACCGGCCATGCCCCCTTCTGTCATGCGCAATGACCCTGTAACCTTTCTGTACAAAGAACATCAGTTGTGCATCCCAGTCATCTGATGACAAAGGCCATCCATGATGGAATACGATCGGCTGGCCTGAACCAAGATCTTTGTAAAAAATTTCAGTCCCGTCTTTCAGTTTGAGTGTGCTCATTTTTTTGCTATTAAAGTGAAAAAATAAATGAATCAAATTATAAGAGCAATCGTGCAGTTGTCAGCAAGGACAGCATGAGAATTACCGGTATAAATGGCCGCTCTCTGTCCCTGTTATAACATACGGTCAACCGATCGTCTCCAGGCGCTGATCATATCCTGCGTGGTACAAACCTATCCCTCTTAGCGGTGCCGGGCAATGTATAAACAGTGGAAAATTTTGTAAGAACCGGGGTACTGAGGCTGCACGCTCAGGCAGTGAAGTTAAAACATATCCCTCATGATGACCGGCGGCACCAGAAATTTAATAACCACTGGTGGTGGCAGCCAAAAAGATGATCAGGTCAATTGCCGTTCCAATCCGTTCCGAACACTTAAGTAAATTAATATAATAATAACGGTAATCATTCACTTCACCGGGTTACTGATCTTCCGGGAAATCTCTTTTTTAAAACAGATGCTATTACTGCTATCTGTATATTTCCCAAATCGCTCAGTTTCCAGGTATTGATGACGCAAATAGAATGCAATCGCCTCCGGCTGATTTCTCCCGGTTTCGAGAATAACGTATTCAAAACCTTCTCCCCTCGCCTTCTCTTCGAGAGCCGATAAGATCATCGACGCGAATTTATTCCTGCGATAAGAAGGGACGACGTACATCCGTTTTATCTCGACGGATGCTGTATCATACGGTCTCAATGCACCACAAGCCACTGCGTTGTTCTTATCATAAAGCACCACGACGTCCTTCATCCACCCGGTTTTATTCACCTCGTAATTGATATCGGCGAGATCTCCATCCTTTAGATAAAGCTCTTTCTCCAGTTCCTTGGAAAGACGAATAAAATCATCCTGCGATGAATCGGTGAATAGAATCCTTATCATACTATAAAAACCAATGTCGTTTAGTTAAGGCTTCAACGCTTCTTAACTAAACAACATTGCTATAAAAATACAGAAGAGGCCGGGGCGCTGCAACGTAAATTTTGAAAACGGACGCTTTAATACAGCGTTACCTTCTTCAGGTCATTTCAACTTAACCTTCACCACTTCCCCATCTTCTTTTACTTCCACAAACTCTTCGATCCTTTCTGAATGTGAGGTGAAATACTGCTTCTGCTCATAATAATCCGTTCTTCCGCCATAGGTATCATAACCGCTGCCTCTGTAAGAATTATAGGTTGTGCCGGTGGAATAGTCCAGGATCGCCGTCAGAAAATACTTTCCCGGTTTCATATCGGGGAACGTGAACTTGCCTTCGCTGTTGGTGATGGCTTCCAAACGAAACCGGTAGGCTTCGTTGGACATATATACATACACCTTCTTTTTAAGGTTCTCTTTTTTCTTCCTGAGCGCCAGCCAGGCTTCGAGGTAGGGTGTGACAGGAAATAATTGAATGGTTGTTTGATTTGCCTTGATCTTGTTTGCCAGCGGAGCTTTGTAGCCCAATTTTGTGCGGGGTTTTGTGAAGGCAACACCTGTAATGGTTCCTTTGCCGAGTGCTAAAGCCGTTTTGGCAGCCGTTGAATCGAACGAGGCTTCGGGATATAGTGTGGTGATCTTGTCTTTTTCTTCAGGCTCCACGTACTGGGCCTGCGCTTGCCGGGTGCAAAGAAAAAATAAAACGATTAAACTCCATGAGATCTTCCAGGGTGCGTTTTTTAACATAACGTGGTTTTAGTAAAAATGTCAGATAATTGATTTCCCAGATAGGATTGCAAACAAACGAAGATTACACAATTTTCAGACCATATCTGGAAAAAAAATTAGCTGACAGCACAATAGTACCGCGTTATATTACACTTGAAAAAATAAATCCTTTTTATGTAAAAAATCGGCAGAAGACATTAAGTTATCTCCTGTCGATGCAATGTCTTTTAGTGAAGCACTATCCTGAAGTTACCTTTTTATTCCAATGTCGTTTAGTTAAGAAGCAAAGGGTATGTCATCCCGGCCGGACAACCTAAGATTACTTTCTACTGTCGGGCTGCGAGAGCCGGGATCTCCACAACTGAGGGGCTCCCGGCTCTCGCTGCTTCAAATTTGCATCAAACATTAGGTCGCCCGGCCGGGATGACAAAGCGTTGAAGTCTTAACTAAACGACATTGCTTTTATTCATGAGCTAAGGGTGATGCTCCTTTCCTCGGACTCCTTACCGTCTTCCCGCCTTACCGGTTTAATTTTTACCGGTAAGGCGGGAAGACGGTAAGAACGAACAAAAGCAGCAGCTTACTAACCCAACTTGCCAGTAAAAGTATTATAATAGTTCGATGGTCGATAAGATGCAGGACCTTCAGCCAAAAGAGAGGAAATCGGCCATCAGTCATTGGCCATCGAACTGGTTTGAGGCAGAATACTGGTCAGTTAATAAAAATGGAGAAGCATGATCAGGCATTCAACTGGGTTCTCTAAAGGTATTTTGTATTAAACAATGGCTCATTGTCTATAATTTGTTCAACCTGACTCTATATCCCTGCGTGTTACAATTTGCCGTTACCCTCGCTGGCCCCTCCACTACAGGTTTATCCGTCAACTGCATTCCCCGGTCATTGACCCAGAGGCTGTCTATCTCGAAATTCCAGCCCACAGTTTCACCGGGTACGACATTACCGTTTTGAAAACGTTTTGTGGTATAAAAAAACTGGACCAGTATCTCATGCTGATCAAAGTCACGAGATCCGCTCATGTCGGAAAGCGGGATGGATGTATGCCCCTGGTTCTCCATCTCCTTGCAAAGCGGTGGTGTGGCGATCGTTCCCTTGATCACCGTTCTGTGTGGATCGGAAGGATTGCTGGTTTCCGTCATCATCAGCTCAAAACTTCCCAGTGTTGAATTATCTGCGGTGTATACAACCCCTGACCAGCGGCCATTCAGGTTGATCGTATCGATGGCCTTGCCGATCACGATCGGCTTCGGTTTGTCTTTTTTACTGCAATTGGAAAAAGATAAAACGGCTGCACTGATGACGATCAACGGAATGATGATTCTTTTCATAGCTCAATTTTTAGTGGTACCTGAAGCGGATGGTGTTGTTACAGCAAATTTCCGGGCAGTCCGGGCAGGCGACAATAGTTAGTACTAACGATTTTTATCCAAAGCCCGCATGCGACACAGGATTGATGTATTTTTAAGATCATGCGGCATCGCGTATTATACCTGCTTATTTTGCTGGTCAACAGTTGTTGCCTGCATGCGCAGTCTTCTTCGCAGGATCTTTCCGGCCTGATGAAAGAAGCCGCAAAGATCCGCAGGTTGCCGGTCACGGATGAGCGGTTCCGCACGACCTGCGATCTTGCGCAAAGCGCGGCATTGCTCAACCTCGATTCAGGTTACAGGATCATTCAACAGTATCTGCCACGAGTGAAAGCGGGTTCATCCGAACAATTTATCCTGCTGATGGGATGGGCAAAGGCGGAAACCGCATTGGGCGGATATGCAACGGCTGACAGTGTTTACAGGCTTATCCGGAACACCTGGTCTTCAGACAGCCGTGAATACAGGGAATCCTGCGTCGCTGCTATCTTGTTATGGACAGAGTATGAAAAACTGGATTCTGTCAAACACTATTTTCCTGTTTGGAAAACATTTGCGGAGAAGGCAAACGATCATGAAACGCTTTCGTTCTTATATTGTTTCCGCACAATGGGTTTTTATTTGCAGAACCAGCAAGACTCGATGCAGCTTTATTTTAATGAGGCGATCCGGCTGGCAACGCCACTTGCAAATAAAAACGCATTATTCACCGCGAAATATAATTATGCCAACCTCTTTCTGCAGCGTGATCCGCAGCGGCAGATCATTGCATTCAATGAACTGCGTGAACTGGCAGCCGATCCTTCGCTTGCGCATTATCCGCCGAAATTATATGAGCGGACGGCTTTCAGTTTTCGTAATGCCGGTCCAAGCGTTGCATATCAATTGATGCAATTGAACCTGCTGATGGCCGATTATGATGTTGCAGGCAGGTTTGCCCAGGAGTTTTATGATGCCACGGTAAAGCCAAATCCTTCCAGCGGGCAGGCCCCATTGCTGAATGCTGAAATGGCGATCGTAAAAGCCTACCAGGGAGATTGGACCTCCGCTGATCAGTTCCTCAGCGATAGTCGCGCAGGATTTGAACGCACGAAATCACCGGTCGGGTATCCGGGTTATTATATTGCCGCTGCGCTGATCGCCGAACATGCGAAGAACTATCCATTGCAACTCGAACTGATGCAGAAAGCATATTCCCTCGGTAGAGGCCGCGGTCTTTACGTAGTGCCGGTTGAGTTGCACTATGCACATGCGTTGATCAGTAATCAGCGGCTGAAAGATGCCGAAGAATTATTCAGGTCATTACCTCCTTTTATTCAGCAGCATACCTACACAGCACCGGGCCTTTACTATTACCAATATCTCGCCGAACTACGGAAAGCGCAAGGACAAACGAAACAATATGTGGATGCTATGAATGCTTTTTACGAAATAAAAGATTCGCTGATCAGCTATAACCGTTACCGGGCCATACAGGAAGTATTGGTAAAAATGCAGGTAAAAGAGAAAGAACAACAGATCAGTTTGCTCAACACGCGGCAGATACAGTTGCAGAGTGATCTGAGAAAAGAAAGATTGTTTTATGGCGTGGTCCTGTCCCTTCTTGTGATCATTATCTTACTGCTTGTAAAGATGCGGCGGTCAAAAATAAAACAGCAGGCGGCTTTGCATCAGCATGAGATAACGCGGCTTGCCCGTGAACGCGAGCTGCAGGAAGTGCAGGCCGTAATGGCAGCAGAGCAAAGACAGCGATCGGTGATTGCCACGGCATTGCACAACGAAGTGAATTCGATGCTATCTCTTTCAATTCTTAATATCTCATCCGAGCTGGAAAAAGATCAGCATGATGCAAAACGGAATGAGCGCCTGCGGCATGTATGGGATGGCCTCGACCAGGTCAGCCGTTCAATCCGCGAACTGAGCCACCGGCTGGATGCGCCTTCACTGGCAGTAACGGATTTTAAACTGGCGGTAAAGCAAATGGTGGAAATGGCTAACAGTGCAGGCAAACTTAAGACAGAGCTTATATTGGTGGGACTGGATGACAGCAGCAGGCACTCCCCTACTTTGCTGGCAGCGCTTCACTTGATCCTGCAGGAGCTGTTTCAGAATATTGTAAAACATGCACAAGCAACTCATGCATTGATCGAGATCGTTGAGCATGATGATCATTTATCGGTAATGGTAGAAGATAATGGAACGGGCATGCATCCAAAACCGGAGACGAACGGAGTTGGCCTGAAAATGATCAGGGAAAAGATAGAAGCGCTGCGCGGAACGATAGAGATTGTACCGGGTAGCGAACAGGGCACACTGGTGGTGATCGATATTCCATTAACTGAACGAACCAGGTTATAAATAATGAGCACAACAATTATCATAGCAGATGATCATCCCATGCTGGCAGAAGGAGTAAGCCGCATCATTGAAGAACTTGATGACATAAAAGTGATCGCGATCGTATCCAATGGCAGGCAGTTACAGGATAAATTAGTGGAGTTTCCTGTTGACATGCTCCTGCTTGATCTCAACATGCCCGGTTTAGACGGGCTGAGCCTGCTGCCCCTGTTAAAAAAGGATTTTCCCAAATTGAAGATACTGGTCTATACAAGTTATGATGAACCAGGGCTTGTCCGCAAAGTGAAGCAGCTCGGTGCAAACGGTTATATGCTGAAAGTCCGCGGCGCATCGGTCATTAAAGAAGCCGTACTGAGGGTAAGCAATGGCGGTTCCTGGTTTGATGAAGCAGGCAAATCGATGCAGGAGACGCCACATTACTTCTCCGACGAGTTTACTGCGCGTTACCAGATCACCAAAAGGGAAGCCGAGATCATCCGCCTGGTATTGCAGGGAAAGACCACGAGAGAGATCGGTGAAACCTTGTTTGTAAGTGAATTCACCGTCAATGCCCACAGAAGGAATATTTCGCGTAAGCTGAATGTGAATACGGTGGCGGGGCTTGTGCAGTTTGCGAAGGAACATGGATTTTTGTAGATGAAGATTTGTGATGGAATGATCCTGGCAGATCTTAAAAATTAAGCCAGCGCCGGGATGACAACCGTCAAGCCTTAACTAACCCAACTTGCTAGTTATATCCCCAGGCAGTTCGATGGCCGATGGCTGATGACCGATTTCCTCCCTTTTGGCTCTAATCGTTACCCAAATTTTCGGACTTGCGTAAGGTTCCTCCTCCGGCGGACACGTCCCGCTGATTCCGCAGATTTTAC
>QFQQ01000209.1 GCA_003243445.1 Citrobacter freundii | reverse complement strand
ACCCAGTGGTCGGCGAGCAGGAACGCGAACAGCGCCATCAGGTAGACGATGGAATAGTTGAACACGCGCATGGCGAAGAACTCGTCGGGCGGATTCAGCAGGCGCCACGCGTACCAGAGGAACACCGAACCCAGCACCAGCGCGCCGCCCAGGTAGAAGAACCCGCTCATGCCGAACACCACCGGCAACACGGTCACTTCCACCAGCAGCACGGTGTAGAACAGGATCTGCCAGCGCGTATACGTCACGCCGTGCGTCACCGGCAGCATCGGCACCAGTGCACGCGCGTAGTCTTCGCGACGGAAGATCGCCAGCGCCCAGAAATGCGGCGGCGTCCACACGAAGATGATCAGCACCAGCAGCAGCGCATGCGGCCAGTCCCACTCGCCCTGCATGCCGGTCATCGTGGCCCAGCCCAGCAGCGGCGGCGCCGCGCCGGCGATGCCGCCGATGACGATGTTCTGCGGCGTCGCGCGCTTCAGGAACACCGTGTACACCACGGCGTAACCGATCAGCGATGCGAACGTCAGGATCGCGGTGATCGTGTTGACCCACAGCACGAGGATCGCCATCGACAACGCCGCCAGCACCAGCGCGAAGACCAGTGCCTGCCACGGCTTCACCTGGCCCTGCACCAGCGGGCGCCACGACGTGCGCGCCATCTTCGCGTCGATGCGCGTGTCCAGCAGCTGGTTGATCGCCGCGGCGCTGGAGGCCGCCAACCAGATGCCGAGGAAGCCGAGCGCCCCACGCAGCAGCTGCGCGCCATCGGGCAGGCCATCGATCGCGAGGAACATGCCGACGATCGCGGTGAACACGATCAGCGCCACCACGCGCGGCTTGGTCAGGTCCCAGTACTGGCGGTAAGTGGAGGCCATGTCAGTCGGGCCTGCGCAGGCGGGCGACCAGCGACACCATCGTGAACAACAGCAGCACCGCGCCGGCGTTGTGCGCGACCGCGACCGGCAGCGGCAGGTTGAGCTTCACGTTGAGGATGCCCAGCGTGACCTGCGCGCACACCAGCACCGCCAGTGTCAGCGACCAGCTGCGCATGCCCGGCGTGCGGAACAGGCGCAGTGCCAGCGCCAGCACGTAGAGCGCGACGATCACCGCCATGATCCGGTGGGTGAGCTGGATGGCGATGCGCGAGGCGCCATCGAGCACGCCACCTTCGTAGTCCACGCCGATCCCGCGCCACAGCACGAAGCCTTCGCGGAAATCCGCCGGCGGCGCCCACTGGCCGACGCACTTCGGGAAATCCAGGCCGCAGGCCAGCGCGGCGTAGTTGGCGCTCACCCAACCGCCCAGCGCGATCTGCACGCCGAGCAGCACCAGGCCGCCGATCAGCCAGCGCCGCAGCACCGTGCTGTCCGCCAGGGTGATCGGGCGATCGGTGGCGCGCCAGGCCATCCATACCAGCAGCGAGAACGTGGTCAGGCCGCCAAGCAGGTGGCCCATCACGACGATGGGCTTCAACAGCCACGTCACCGTCCACATGCCGAGCAACGCCTGGAAGATGATCACCGCCAGCGTCAGCGTCGCCGCGCGCGCCAGGTCGATGTTCGACCAGCGCAGGGCCGCGAACAGCAGGATCGCTTCCCCCAGGATCGCCAGCGCGGATGCCGCGCCGTGTTCGCCGTGCATGTACAGCGGAATCGCCGCGCCGACCAATCCCGCGGCCACCACGATCTGTGCGATGCCCCAGCGCCGGCGACGTGCGGCCAGCAGCGCGAGGACCAGCACCAGCACGCCGAGCGATGCGGCGAGATGGCGATGGACCTGTTCGCGCCATGCCTTGTGGGTTTCGAACGGACGGATCTCGCTGGCGACATGCGAGGCGGCTTCGTCCACCGCCTTCGGCCAGGCTGCGCGGCCGTAACAGGTCGGCCAGTCGGGACAGCTGAGGCCGGCATCGGACAGGCGCACGAATGCGCCGAACACGACGACGCACAGCGTCAATGCGACCGCCAGCCAGGCGATGCGGTGGAAGTGCTTGTAGATCACGGGGCGCGCAACAGCGTTCATCATCTGTGGTTCTGGCGTTGGCTCAGATGAGCTTGATCAGCTTGGCGACATCGGTGCGCAGGCCGCCGGGATCGAAGCCCGGGGCGTAGCGCAGGATGATGAAGCCGTGGGGATCGATCACGTACACCGGCGTGCCCGCCGGATCGTCCACCTGCGGCAGGCGCGTGCGCAGCGGATCGTCGGCGCGCACCTGGCGCAACGCCGAGTGGCGCGGTGCATCCGCCGGATAGTCGCCGAGCCACATGATGTCGACCTCGTCGGCGTTGTGGCCGAAC
>QFQQ01000208.1 GCA_003243445.1 Citrobacter freundii | reverse complement strand
CCATTCTCACTTAAAGGTCAAATCTATTGGTCCACTAACACATAATGTCAAAAAACTTTTGATGATGTAAACATAGGAGACGGGAAGACGGTAAGGAGGTCTGAAGAAAGCAACCTTGTCTTCGTTAACGTGTGGTCGAGAAGATGAAGGACCTTCAGCCAAAAGGGAAGAAACCGGCCATCAGCCATCGGTAATCGGCCATCGAACTGCCTGGGGATATAACTAGCAAGTTGGGTTAGTTAAATTATTTTTCCTTCCCGGGCAGCGCAAAGTTAACGGCGGCGAGTGAATGGATCAGCGTGGTATCGTATAGTTTTACAGGTGTATCGTTTTGTTGAAGCAATAACGGGATCTCCGTACAGCCAAGGATCGCGCCTTCTGCGCCTTGTTGTGCGAGTTTATTGATGATGCTGATGAACCTTACTTTTGTTTCGGGAAGAAATAATCCTTTCCCCAATTCATTATAGATCGCAGTGTTAATATAGTCGATCTCGTCCTGGTCAGGGATGATGGTGGTAATGCCCGCTGCGGAAAGTTTATCGCTGTAAAAGGGAAGTTGCATCGTGTACCTGGTTCCAAGCAACGCGACTGTTTTCAAACCATCTTTATTGATCACTTTGGCCGTTTCAGTAGCGATATGAAGAAGCGGAATATTGATGGCTTTTTGCAGATCATCCGCCAGTTTGTGCATGGTGTTGGCGCCAAGCAGCAAGCACTCTGCACCGGCAGCTTCGAGTTTTTTTGCAGCATCGGTGACCAGTTCAAGGATGCCATCCCAGTCGCCGGCTTCTGTCATTGATTTGATCTCCGCGAAGTTGACGGAATGCAGAATGATCTTTGCGGAAGAAACGCCACCAAGTTTACGGTTGATCAGTTCATTCAATAATTTATAATACTCTACGGTTGAAAGCCAGGTAATGCCGCCGATGATGCCGATTGTTTTCATACTGCAAAGAACGGGATTTATCGGATTTGTTGGATCAATGAGATGAGTTGATAAAGGTTGAACAGGAATGTTGACGTTGGGATTGCTGATTTTTTTGGGGGTGAACCTGCAAGTACCTTCATTTTATTGCGGGTAAACAAAGGGCTCGAGGTCCAGTACCTGGTGTAAATGATGTTTCAGGTGTTTATTATAATCTTCCGCGAGCCAGTTGATTGGATGAGGTTCACTTGTGGTGCAGATCCGTTGTGCGGCTTCTTCATTCATATTGCGAAGGATGTGACAGATCTGTTTGTTCAGTAAAAACCAAAGTTCAATGATCTCGTTGCCCGGCTGCTGTTGATAACCGGAGGTGTTCACCCATTTATCCTGGTTATAAACGATTGTTGGATTGTCTTCATATTGTGCTACGATAAACCGGCGAAGATTATTCTGCGCGGAATCAGCAAGATGGCCAATGATCTCCTGTTTGCTCCATTTATCGGGGATAGGTTTGTGCTTAAGCGTTGCGTGATCAATCGCTCTCAATGCATCAATATGTTGTTCGATCAGTAATTGAAGTTCCTGTGCTGTTTGGATAGTGGTCATGGCAGTTAATATTCATCTGCAATATACCATCTTCCGTTATCATCTTTTGCATAAGAAAAACCATTGCTCATCACGTGAACTTCGCGTTTTTGTTTTTCATTGTAGCCATTGCTCTTTTCGTAAACACGGACGCCATTGTTTTCACGGGTGAGATAATTGATAAGGGCGTTGACGGTTGGAGCCACGTCGTGCAGCCATTCTCCTTCTGATTCTCTGACAAATGCCTGGCTCATAGATAATGATTGATCGATTTGAGATTGTTCGCGGTATTACAGAGTGGTATAAATTAGTATCCGCAAGTTAATCAATGATGAATGAGAATTTGTTGGATCAGTGAGTATTTATATAATCGCGAGCCTGATCCAACAAACTCAGTGGGGAGGAAAATCAACAATGTCCCGTCAGCCAGTACACAACTGCGAAGACCACGATGAAGCCGAGACAGCCGCCGCCCCATTTATACCCGGCATAACCGGCAATAAGTGTTCGTAACCAATCTTTCATAATTCAGGGTTTTATGCTGAAGTTGAAAAATTGTGCCAAATTAAGGCGTGGATGACCGGACCGGTCAGTGATGTTTGAAATACTGAACTGCCCTTTCATGTTTTTTTGCAGCTTCAAGACTCGCAAATGTGCCGAGGTTCCTGCGTTTATTTGTTTTCGGATTCTTCTTCCGCGAATAAAGGCGGTATTCTCCCGATTTTAATTTTCTTATCATAAGAAATGCTTTTATCAAAAAAAGATTAATATAGCCCAAAGTGGCTAATAAAGAGTAGTTTACAAGAGTGGGAAATCCAATCGGTAACGATTTAG
>QFQQ01000207.1 GCA_003243445.1 Citrobacter freundii | reverse complement strand
ACCGGAAAGAGACCATCCCGCACCTTTGGTATTCTCAGGGTCCGACCAAAGCAAATCACAGAGCAATCCATATGGAGGAATGATTGAGGGTCTTTTGATTTTCTCGATGTCGCTCAAGCTATGCAGATGCGGCGACAGACCGCCGTGCATGCAAAGAACCTTGTTAGCCAAAAGAGCACTAAGAGGCAATAGATTGAATGCGTTCATGACGTGAAGCCAAATGGCTGGTCCACGACGGGAAAATTTTCGACAGCACTCATCGTAAAAGCCATAAGCGACGGAAGTGTTTATATCCTCGTGATTTCCCCGAAGTAGAAAGACGCGGTCGGGGTAGCGAGTTTTGAGAGCTAGAAGAAGTAGAGCAGTCTCGAGGCCTTGTGGTCCACGATCCACATAGTCTCCAAGGAAGACTAGGGTCTGCTCTTCGGGATCGCCAATTCGAGAGAGAATGAGGCGCAAATCACGGAATTGACCATGTAAATCGCCAATAACGAAGGCTGGTAGATGACGCTTCTCGAGACGAATTAGACTGGGCTGCTTAAGAAGCGAAAAGCACGCTAGCTGGCAAGTCTCCACCACTTCATTCTCTAGAATGTTAATAGCAACAAGCGGAGCCACATTGGCTTTTGATCTAGATGACTTTGCCCGCAGATTTTTTAAAATATTTTTTTTTACCTGGGGGCTAGCGGAGCTTTAAAGAGTTTCTCTACGAATGAATCCAAAAAATGAGCAGCACTCTGAAATAGAGGATCGTCATCGCAACCGCTCTCCGACGACTTTTCCATAGCAAATGAGAACTTCCAATTCAAATATTTGATTAATTATCCTCATAATGATCCTGCTGTTCAGTCTGGAGTTTTCAGGTTCTTTCATAAGAAGGAATTCGACCTTGCCGTAAAGGATTTGGAGAGGGCCTATGAACTGCAACCGGATCACAAGAATGCCGGGACGTATTTGCGAGCGACTCTTCTTGATTGGGCAAAAGAGTGCGTAGTTTATTCTTTTGCTATTGTTTGCTGTCACCAACTATCATATGAAGTGCTCATCATTCCTTGAGGTTCTTCGACAAGGAGGACTATGATTCAGCTACTGAGAGGTACAACGCCGTCTTGTCCACGTGTCCAAATAACTCCTACGCTCTCAAAGGACTTTCGGAAATCAGGAATAAACTTGATGAAGGTGAGAAAGTTTAATGCACGCAGAAGTTGCTTACCAGATTACTGTGAATATAGTTATTTTCTATAGAGTATAATTTTCTGATGGATCTTTTTCAGTGCAAGTTGTAAAATCTGTATCGGCTGAGGAAAGTCGAAGAGAAGAAAGGAAAAGAAGACAACAGGAAAGAGAAGAGGAAAACAAAAAACGGGCGAAAAGTGAAGCAAATCGCGCAAAACTTGCTGAGTACGAGAGTTTTATTGAAGCTTTGAAAAGGTCTAAATAGGCGATATTATTTTTTTTGGCTTAATTGTTGAGTAAACTGTTCCGAATTATTCTGATAGGTTTTCTACTTGTTTTTCGATTTATTTATTCCTACCATTGATCATTTTGTTCTTTCTTTATTATATTACAGTTAGGATGGAAAAGGGCTGTTGTATATCCCGATGTTTTTGCATTCATTCGCAGCTGCAGCTTGTAGAGGACCGCCACGCCAGCCGGCGCGACGATCCCGACATCGACCACGTTGTAGACCTTGGCGCCCACAGTCACGGTGTCGCCCGTCTTCGGGGCAACCTCGATCTGCGGCGCCACGAGCAGGCGTTGGTCGCTGTGCTTGATGAGCGTGCCATCGATGTCACGCTGCTTGTAGCCGAACAGCGCGCCGGTGCCGGGGTAGTCGAGCACGGTGGGCGTGACCGGCTGGCCGGGCACGAACGGCCCGGACGGCGCAGCCTTGCGGTGCAGCGTGACGGGCTGACCCGCCTCGGAGATGGACTCCAGCGCGCCAGCGGCGATTTCAGCGTAGTCGATGGCCATGGGTCACTCCTCGCGCCGGCACGGGTCCGGCTTCCAGGTCATGCGCTTGGCCTTGATGGTCCGCTTGCCCAGTGCAATTGCCTTGAGCACGCGGTGCCGGCCATCGGCGATGGAACCCATCCAGTCCAGCAGGATCGGGCAGTCCAGGTCGGCATCCATGCACTGCCTCACATGCCGGGCCAGGCCCAACATGTCGCAGTCGCGCCAGATCACATTGTCGAGATCGATCCCGGCCAGAGGCATGTCGAACACCGGCAGGTCCTTCGTGTCGTCCAGCAGCCTGGCCACCGAGTACCAGCAGCCCTTGCCGTCGTGGTAGTAGTCCTGCAGGGGCTCGTTCTCTTGGAACTTGACCTTGGGCGGCCGAGTGTCGCGCT
>QFQQ01000206.1 GCA_003243445.1 Citrobacter freundii | reverse complement strand
AAGTATTGATAACGATAGTCTTCAAGTTAAGGGGTTTATTAACGGCAATGTGCATATCCTGATTGAGGAGGAAACTTGTGACAATCTCAATCTGGTACTATCCCATTTAATGCCAGGCTGCATTCCTCTCGATCGCCGATACACCACCGGCCATAACTCCGCAAGAACTGTAAAAACCAATGAATATCGGTCGCAGTTGATATCATTCTCTGCTGTTAACTCCTTAATATCATATGCCACTGACCATTTGAACGCGGGCAAACACCTGTCACCGGGGCCGCACACTTTTATCCTGCGGGACAACCAGTCTGTTAGTGAGAAAAAAGAACTGGTGAACATATGGGAGTCATTGGGTGCTGTCAGAAGATATAGAGAAGTATATGACTTTGACTTTAGCCCCGTTGAAGCATTCAAACTTCTGGCATTACATGGTTCTATACCTGACCGCTATACGCACCAGTTCTATGCAACGGTCGGAGAACTCCAGAAACGAGCAATTGATGAATGTATGGTGGCTTCAGGTATGCGTTTGCTGGAACCGAATATCGGTCTTGGTGCGCTACTGAAAGGGTTACCAGAGGGGGTGGATGTTACTGGTTTTGATATACACCCCGCAGCTGTTGCAATTACTGGCCTGCGCTGGAACGTCACCCTTAATGATTTTCTATTGGTCAAGCCTGAAAATACCGGCTTGTTTGAAAGAATTCTGATGAATCCTCCATTTAGTGACTCACGCTGGATTGCACATTTTCAACATGCGATGAGATTCCTGAAACCGGGAGGACGCTTGATAGCAATACTGCCAGGGAGCGCAAAGGAGCATCTTTTAACCCGAGAAGCTGGGCCCGGTTACGACATCAATATTCTGGGTTGCTATGACAACGCCTTTGAAGGAACCGCAGAATCCATAAAACTTTTCTCCGTTGATGCCCATGAATAGTGGGGAAAGGAAGAGCTGGTCGAGTTAATTTCGTCACCCGTAACTGAACAGAAAAAATGAGATAGAGAAAAAGCCGTCAGTTTGTCGATGTTAAATGCTATTCAAATTTTTCAACATGCGACAATTGAGCCAACTACATGAAGAGGAAACACAATGTCAGCATTTCTCATCAATAAATTATCTTTCGAAGATACCAAACAAATAATGTTGTCCTCCATGAAAACAATGGCATCTCTTCATGGTATTTTGGCAATATTCTTGCCGATAATTGCTGGTGGTGGACTCCTGACACTCATCATGAAAAATGTGACAATGGAGGGGCTTGCATTTTTTATCTTACAGCCAGTTGTACTCACCCTCTACCTTACGGCTATCTTATGCCGATATCAAAGCTCAGAGCTAAGATTGAATATCTGGGAAGAACTACGCAACTTTATCGTTGTGTTAGTTTATGCATTATTCCTGACCGTACTAATGATCGTAATATTGTGGTTAGTCAAATTTATGATTGCTTCAGCGGTTGCGGGTGAAACCAACCATGTTGAATATAAACAACCAACATTAACAAGCATTAGTCTGGCTTACTCCAACCTAATAGTGTATTTCAATATGTACGCCCTTGCCACTTTGAGCGTATTTATCGCTACGCCAATGCTCGTTTTATTCATACCAACAGTTACGCGGTGTAAAGGTTCTCTGCTGAAAAGTATACCAGTCATTTGTAAAAGTACTTTTATGAATATTGGGCCGTTGTTCGCATTTTCAGCTATCTCTGGTGTTGTTTTACTTTCGTGGTCATACTTTTCGCTCAGGTATGAATGGTTAATCCCGGCAGCAACTATACCTCTGGCCTACTTATCAATATTGAATTACCAGCTGTCTGAAGCAGCATTGCCTCGTAACCAATAAAAAGGAAACCTGTGATGAGAAAAATAATATTAAATGCGGTTGTTTGTTTATTTGCAATTAATGCATCAAGTTTCGCAATATCAGCGGAAATCTCTCCATCTCGTGACGAACTGAATGACGTGATGAAAGTTCATGCTTCCGAGATTGCTGCTGTTATCGCATGTAAAGACTACCTCGAAAATGGCGAGGAACGTTTGACTGAAGCGAAATCAAAAGCTGGCCGTGTACTGGGTAAGATGGTAGGCAATCAAGCCAAGGGTAGCGAGTATGCTAGTCGGATTCTGGTAACTGTTAACGAAGCTAAGCCAGATGAGCAACTGAAGGCTGAATTCGACAAGGTCAACCTTGACCACTCAGTCCGCGTTGCAAAATGCGCTCAGCTAGTAGCTGGTAATGCCGCACGTGCGGACGATGCTGATATCAATTATCTGAATTAAGAGGCTAGCAATGGCGAAGATCAGGATCACTCATCGTTATGACATCAATAAAGACATGTTCTATGGC
>QFQQ01000205.1 GCA_003243445.1 Citrobacter freundii | reverse complement strand
AACCCGCAGCTCCACTTGTTAGACCCTCATTTGACGCCGAAGTCACTGGCTTACGCTCCCGTCCGGGAGCGTTTTTTTTATTCTTTCATTTATCATTGAGTCTTATGGGAATGGATTTAATCAGTTACTTAATCCCTGCCTCAGCAACAAGTCCCGGAAAGAGCAGCTTTATATTCCGGGTTTTTCTGCTCATAACCTCAACGGTGGCGCTTAGGATGTACTTTGTAAGTACCCAGAGTGTGTGTCATCAGTACCGGTGTTAATGCACCAGCCCATTCCAGCCATGTATACCCATGTAAATCCCAACAGCAGCAATCAGGGCGCTTGAAATATAGGGGGCTCTTCTGGCGATGGTATTGAAGCCACTCCAGCGTTTGGCGACCTGACGAACGCTGATCGCCGCACCCACTCCAACCGTTACGAGGGTCAATGCCAGGCCGATACTGAAACAAACAACCAGTGTGGCACCCAGCGTAAGCGCTTTAAGCTGAAGGCAGATCAACAATACAGTTATAGCTGCCGGGCAAGGGATAAGCCCTCCTGTCAGTCCAAATATCAGGATTTGCCCGTTGGTTACTTCTTTCCCGTCGAAGCGGCGTTTTATGTCATTGGCATGAGCCAGTTCGTGAGCGTCCTGATACTCTTTCGAATTCACATCCAGCCCATCAAGCTCAGAGTGGTCATGGTCATGGTCGTGTTCAGCGAACGCCACATCATAGTCATGGACATGACCACGATGTCCCAGAGACAGACGTACGTTGAAACTGTGAGGCTCAGGGATGGGAGATGTTGACTCCAGATAATCACCATGATCAACAAATTCAAAAGTCTGAGAGATCGTACTGTTTTCCCGAAGTGTGGTTAATGAGATATCTTCAGAAGCCCATCTTTGGCCACTAAGAGTGCGTAGCCGCCAGTGGGGAAGTTGTCCTTCTTCAAAAATGGACAGTTCAACTTTTCCATGGCCAGTATCGATCAACCTTGTTTCGTCATGGTGATGATGTTCATTCTCCTGCATTCCCTCCAGCCAGTTTTTCTCACCGCTCCAGGTTCGCCAGAACATCCAAAAAGCCGTACCAAGGATGATCACTGAAGAGACCATCTGTAGCCAGGGTTCGGCTGATTCTGCGGTAAATTTATTACTGATATACATCCCTCCAAAAGCAATCAGCCATACGACTGCAGTGTGCGACAATGTTGCCGCGACACCCAGCATCACGGCCTGACGTACGGTGCCTTTTATAGCAATGATGAATGCTGCCATCATTGTTTTGGAGTGCCCGGGCTCCAGTCCATGAAGCGCGCCAAGCAGAATGGCGCTGGGGATGAAAAACCATGCGTTGCCTTGCTGAAGAAGTGTCGTAAATTCGTTCATGAGAATCATTCTTGGTTATTAAGTGTAGGCCGGATTCTACTCCCCCCAGTAAAATATACTACCCCCCAGTAGAATAACGCTGGTATAGTTACATAAAATATCCAGGAGAGTGAGAGCCCACATGTCACATACCATCCGCGATAAACAAAAACTGAAAGCACGTACAAGCAAGATCCAGGGGCAGGTTGCTGCGCTGAAAAAAATGCTTGATGAACCTCACGAATGTGCCGCTGTACTGCAACAAATAGCCGCCATACGTGGTGCCGTGAATGGTTTATTGCGTGAAGTGATTAAAGGACATTTGACTGAACATATTGTTCATGAAAGTGAAGAACAGAAACGAGAAGAAGACCTGGACGTTGTGCTGAAGGTTCTGGATTCTTACATCAAGTGACAGTTTGGCTAAAAGCCCTGAGCATTAATTTATCTAAATAACACGTTATCAAGTGACGGTTTTGGGCTGTTTGTAGCGGCATAGTGAGTTTGTTTAATCAATGAGCTTTAAGATGCCCCCCTTCATGCAAGGCAACGCGTACATTTCTGGTACATCTACTTCCCTTACTTTGCTCAGGGCAACCCACATTGTTAAAGCCTCTACTCGCTGACCATCAAAATCACCCAACGTCAGATAATGGAAAAAAATTTTGGATGACATTTTGAAACGTGTCCTCTGCTGTGAACGTCGAGAGATGCTACGCGAGAAAGGAGATGACCTACTTAGTATCCTGTTAAGTAGGTCTATCTGAAGAAGTAGACAACTTTAAAGTCTTTTTCATGTTAAAGGAGACAACTTTAATGTCTGTGTACAATTGCCCGTTTGGTGGCATGGCACTGAACACAGTTATTGCGAGTGTAAATAATAATACGCATGATTCGTATTTCCATTTAAAAATAAAAGATCGGCGCGATAGAGGGCGTCGGGTTGTGTGTGTCCTGATAGGAAAGATACTAGATGTAGTTTTAAAAAGATTCAACCATACAA
>QFQQ01000204.1 GCA_003243445.1 Citrobacter freundii | reverse complement strand
AAAAATACAACCACACGCCCGGTAACAGGGATTGACGGAGACATAAAGCTTAATCAGGCGTTGTGGAAAATGGCCGAAGAGTTTGCAAAGCTCAAGAGCTAAAAATAAAAACCCGGCTAGCCGGGTTTTTTATCGTCTTTAATCTGTGTTCTCTGGTCGGCATTTTCACTGAATGGCGACGTTTTAACGGGATCGCCTGTTCCTTTCTCCAGTAACTGTTTTCTGGCGAGCAGTACGGTGTAAATACTTTTTATGATCCTCGCATATTCACGTCTTGCTTTTATCAGTTTTGGATTCGGTCCGGTATTATACATTCCCACACTGTCCCAGTTCCTGCCGTACGCCTGGAAGTTTCTGGCTAAAATCCATGCGCCGCTGTACACGCAGATGCAGGGATTATTAAGCAGATCCTTACGCGTGATATTGAAGTTTTTCAGTTTGACGAAATTATTACTGTTGAGCTGCATCGCACAGACATCTTCTGTACCGCCCGCACTGGCGCTGTTAATGGCTGTCGGATTTAACCGACTCTCCTGTATTGATATTGCCATCAGAAGCGTGGGATCAATACCATAGTCACGACCAGCTTCATCGAAACATAATTCCGGCGCGGCCTGTGCGCTGAATACGGCAGCAAAGCCAGCGATAGCTAACCATTTCATTCTGATAATCTCATATGCGCGCACAAAATGTGCCTGACGGTTTTTTGTGAAAAATACGCGTTCAGATCATCCGTTGCAAGATAATTCGTTACAGACGCGCACGGGGCGCTTGCTGCCCATCCCTGAAAGATGGCAGAGATATAATAAATCCAACAACTTCGATCTATTTCACAAGCCGCTTTTTCTTCTTTTAGTTTCATCACACCCCACGCAAGATTTCATCTTGCGGTTTTTGTTATTTAAAACAGTTGCTTACCTTGATATTTTGCCTGTTTTTAGCCTGTTCAAATCAAAGTGTGTGTCAATTAACACATGTTTCAGTGCCGGATTGTGTGTTAATGCAGTGCCTGATTGTGTGTTAATACAGTGCCGTTTTGTGTGTCAATCAGGCACTGTAAACGGCACTGTGTGGTGTGTTTATTGTGGTTATCGATGTTAATCATATGGTTATCTATTAATAATCAGGCCGTGGTGCCGGATTAACACACATAAAAACAGGGCGTAGTGCCGGATTAACACACACGAAAACGCAGTACAGTGCCGGATTGACACACACGTTTTTGATACATAGTGCTGAATTAACACACCTTTTTGGTGCGAACAGTGCCGGATTCACACACCCGATAGAAATATTACTTAGTGCCGGATTGACACACACTGAATGCGGAGAGAATAATTATCCGGGACAGGTTATCCCCGCGCATCAAATTTATATTACATCCGCGTGAGCGTATTTACGTTAATTCATATAACTGCCGGGCGTTTTCATTATGCGCGGCATGAGGTGACAGGACAATGGGCCGAAGAAACATCTACTTCAAGGAAAAGACCGAGCGGGAAGTACTGGAGCTGGTCCAGATTGAAATGCAGAACGGTGCCACGCATGGCGAGGTTAACTTCTCGTCCGTGGTGAATGAACTGGTCGGCATTGGCCTGATGGTCAAAAAACATCAGAGCGAAGGGAATAAATTCGATATGGAAGGATTCAATCGTGACTTAATACGCAGGGTGGCCGGTACGCGTGAAGGTATGAGTATCATGATGGCCATGATGACAGAAATGTATCTGCAGCTCAGGGGAGAGAACACTCAGGATAAACTGGAAGCGCTTATGGACCTGAATCTCACCGGGATGTCCGATGCGGAAGATAAGGCAGAAAGTAAACACTTTATTCAGGAAGAATAAAACGGTCTCTTTTAAAAAAATAAAACATGGCCGGCAGTGTGCCGGTCCTGTTTATGCTTCCAGTCTGAACGTACCCCTTCCGTACTGACGGTTTTCTCTCCCTGATGTGTATGTGTGATTCTGATACCGGTTGACGGGAGAATATTTACCGTCCTGTTTTCCTGCGAAGGATATCTCTGTGGCGTGCTCTGTAAATCGCAAGGTACCGGCGTTGTGTCCTGGCTGGCTGTGTATTCTGTTATGGTTGTGGGCGGACAGAGACGCTAAATAACCCCTTTAACAGCCTTTACGTTGAGTGAGGTTCAGGTGACCTGTCTGTAATTCCTCTATCGTGGTTTTTCAGGTGGTGTCGGGTGGCATTTACGCCACCCGCTTTCTGATTTCCTTATTCGCTGTGATAAGCCGCCGTTCTGTGGCAATAATATCGGGATGTATTAGCCCGTGACATTACGGAACCTTAATGCGGTGTGTATATTTACAGAGTGAAACAGACAATGCCCGTACTGATTCAGA
>QFQQ01000203.1 GCA_003243445.1 Citrobacter freundii | reverse complement strand
CGCTGGCCAGCGGCGAAGCGCGGACTGCAGGAGCACACAGAACTTCCGGCGAAAGGCTGGCGCTGCATCACCATGCGGCCTTGCAGGCTGTGGCCTCACGTCGCATCGAGGGCGCCCCTGGCCATGGGGCTGAGTGCATCCAAGATCAGCCAACCGTGCAGAGTGACTGCAGTGGATCTGGCGCGAACGAGTACCGACGCCTCGGCCGGTAACCTCTGTGGCGTCAGAGGCAGTCCGCCTTCGTGGCGAGATGACGGGCCAGTCCTAAAGGGGAGTTTGACCAGGTGGGCGCGGATGAGGAGCGAAGACTCTGGCGATGACCTATGCGGGGTGGTTTTGAGTGCTCGACCGCCCTGCCTCACTGGCGCATGAGAGGTGAGCATCGTCTGGATGGCTCAAATAGAGCCTGAGTGGCGAGCTCCCGTGGACTTCACGGCCACCATGCCGCCCGCTACAGGGAGGCTTATGCGCGACACCAGGGACGCTTAGCGCCCCGTAGCAAGGCTTGCCCTCGCACAAGGACAGCTGTCGGCCAGGAGCAGTCGGGGGGTGTAGAAAATCGGTGGCTCAACGAATAAGGTAAGCTTAATGGCCTGCCGCCCATTCCGAAACGTCAAACGAATCGATATCCCACGTGGTACGGGACAATCGGCATCCATAAACGGATAGTCCTGGATAAATCCCATGATACTCACGCAATTCAGCTTTTGCGGCACTTACAGACATAAGTAGAGGGTGCCTCATGCCAAAATATATCTCCTTAATCGCTCCATCAGGGAGCCTATAGCAATAGAGCGTCTTGTTGTGTAACTTGAGTTCATCAAAAGTGCCGCTTTGATTAGTGCCGTCCTCCCTGTCCGATAGGCATTTCACTACCCTAACTTCTTCTTCATAAGCCCAGCAGGCAGGTTTTTGGAGAAATGTGCGTTGCAGCTTTTCTTCATGGCCAGCAGGATAGTGATGTGTATGACCTACTAAAATAGGATCGGTGCCTTTAAACGATGGCAAGGGGTGTGTCGGCCGGGTATGTGTATAAATAACATTTCCAAATTGTGCAGGTACTAAGCAACGTTGCACATCAAGAAATCCAGACATTTCTACATCAATACCAAGCACCACGCCTCGATGTTCGTCTCCGTAATGAGCCCACATTAAAGAGTTCAATGGATTTCGTGTAAGGCACAGAACCCCATGTGTATCCGACCAGATGGATTGCATAGCCGACGACCGAATACCATCTAATAAAAGCGTAAGCGAATTATTTCCCTGCGGCGGATAAGCCGCCTTCAACTCATACGGGTCATTAAACGTATTCGGCTTAGTAAATCCAATTGATCGATTTTTGAGTATCGATATTGCTGCTGATGCGGACATATATTTATATAGGATCACTCGATAACTCCCGGAAGCCAATGCAATATATAGCTCACCTTTAAATGACGGGTTTATGCATTTTATCTGAATGACTGGCCAGGTTCGAGCAGAGCCAGCGCCTTTAGGCCAGAAGCAGCCGTCCGGCGCGTGGCCGCAAACGGCAGGTCTAGGCTGGTTTCCGACGTGCAGCAGAGAAAACAAGACGACCGCTCTCGACCAAATTCGGCCGTCTGAATTTTCCACCTTAAAAATCGTTCTGAGTTGCTTGCAGTTATCGAAGTCGCCAGTTTGTGGTCACATCGCGCAGATAGTCTTCGTCGCGAACACCATACTTCATGTTCGACCATTTTTCCGTGATTCCGCAAATCTTTTGATAATGTTCGAAATTCGCAGGAATATCCATAGTCGTACGCCAAGAAGATAATTCATCATTGTCCGTTGCACATCTCAATTTCCCAGTGTAGCCCTGCATGCCCAACCTCACAGCTAGATGTGTCAGGCCATAATCACCCCCACATATCCGGTGTTCAAGAGATGCGGTCTCGATGATCTGCAATCTGAAAACGTGAGATGGATAATAATCTTCTTGCGTATCATTGCGCATAGGTCGCTGAAAATTCAATGCCCAGAATAATGAAGCTACAATATAAATACAAACATTATAATTCGCAACACACAAGGCACCCTTATTAAGGTTCTCATATTCTGAGGCTGGAAAATAGAACTTCTCAAACTCCGTAAGCATGAATTGAAATGCGTAAGTATCCGCAATAATTTCACGAGCGTGTACGGCAAGACTATCAGTCTCATTTTTTTCTTCAGCACAACTAACAGCCTCATGGATGACTATATTATCAGATGCTGAAGGGATCTTTCCTTCGGACTTATCGCCTCGTCTTTCACCATGTAAATTGTGGAGATGCCCTATCTCATGCAACACGATAAATACAAACATTCCCTCCACAAACATTTCAAACATTTTTCTGTGG
>QFQQ01000098.1 GCA_003243445.1 Citrobacter freundii | reverse complement strand
TATTGATGAAAAATATTTTAATGCGGGTTCAGATCTCTATTGGATACGCAGATTTCGCAGATTAGTTGCTGATAACAGATTGCCATCTGCGTAATCCGCGCTTGCTGACACGAAAACTTTCCCTTTATAAAATGATATTTCGATAGCGGGAAAGACAAATCTGCGAAATCTGCGGGAACCTTACGCCAGCCAAAGTTGTGGGTACATTAAGGTTGAGGAATGACCAATAGCTAAAATGAAATCAAACCCGGAAAACCATCAATTCTCCACTTTGCGTAATTTTGCCCCATGAAATACGAGATAGGCGACAAAGTCCTGATTCTTCATTCCAATGAAGAAGGTGTAGTAATAGATATCATCAATGAAAAAATGGTAATGGTCGAAGTGCGTGGCGTAAAATTTCCCGCTTATATGGACCAGATCGATTTTCCTTATTTTAAACGGTTCACAGAGCAACGCAAGATCTCCGCGCAGGCGCCAAAGCCAAAGAAATATGTCGACGAAGTACGAAAAGAAAAAAGAACACCGGTCAAAGACCGCGTGGAAGACGGCGTATGGCTCACTTTCCTGCCAGTGATGGATACGGATGAATTTGGAGACGAAGTGGTGGAAGAATTAAAGCTTCACCTGGTGAACAGAACATCAACCGCATTTCAGTTTGTATATAAACTTGATTATTTCGGAGAAGCAGAGTTTGAGCTGAAGAATACGGTGCATCCATTCCAGGATTTTTACTTGCATGATGTGCCGTTCGAGAACATGAATGATAATCCTTCATTCGAATTTGATTTCTCCCTCGAACAACCACAAAAAGGAAAAGCCGATCATTTTGAAACCTCGCTGAAACTGCGTGCCAAACAGATATTCGCCAGGATCGAAGAGCTGAAGAAAAAGAACCAGGCGCATTTTTCTTACAATCTTTTTGAAAAATACCCCGACAAAAAAATCGAGGAAGACCGGTTGGAACTTGGTAAACTCGCGGCAAAAGGATTCAAAGTCTATAATGCCAAAGAAGCACGTCAGCACCTGGAATCCCCCCGCAGTGTTGTGGACCTGCATATCGAAAAACTGACCGACAACTGGGAACATCTCAGCAACTTCGAGATCCTCAACATACAGCTTAAGACATTTGAAAAGTATTATGATCTCGCCCTTGCCCATCATCAGCCCACGCTGATCGTCATTCATGGTGTCGGTAAAGGCAAACTGCGCGACGAACTTCACGATATCCTGCGCCTGAAACGCGAGGTAAAGTCCTTCGTAAACCAATACGATCCAAGGTTTGGATATGGAGCGACGGAGATTTTCTTCAAAAGTTAGAAAGGTTCCAGGGGTTTCAGAGGTTCCAAGGGTTCCAGGGGTTCCAAAGGTTCCAGAGGTTGCTGCCGCGCGATGAAGAGTGCACATTGCTGAAGGTCATTTCCATCTTAAGAACCTCTGGAACTTCTGAAACCTCTGGAACCTCTGAAACCTTTCCTTACCTTTGCCCATTCAACTTATTGCTACCGGCTGGGTTATCGCTCCGCTTTGCGGGGAGGAAAGTCTGGACAGCGAAGGGCAATGCACCGGTGAAGAGCCGGGTACCCCGGATTTAATTCCGGGGTAACAGAAAGTGCCACAGAAAATTACGGCCCCGATCCTTGTCATCCCGGACTTAGATCCGGGACGGGATAGCGGTTACGGTGAAAACGTGAGGTAAGAGCTCACGGATATGCCTGGCAACAGGTATATCGGGTAAACCTTGCATGCTGAAATGCCACGTATACCATCAGCTGAAAGCGGCTCGCTTGATCCCGGTTCTTGGACCGGGACTGATGGAGGGTAGGCAGATTGATCCGCCGGGCAACCGGCAGGACAGATAAATGATAACCGCTCCGTGCAAACGGAGAACAGAATCCGGCTTACAGGCCGGTGGCAAATTTGTTTAAAAAGGTTACAGGGGTTCCAAAAGTTCCAGTGGTTCCAAAGGTTGCTGCCGCAGATCGCGGATACTTAAACTATTGGGGAAAACTTCCATCCGAAGAGCCTCTGGAACTTCTGGAACCTTTGGAACCCATGAAACGTTTGAAACCCGGAACTTTCTCTCATCTGCTTAACTGCTCCCCAACAATCGCCCCCGCCTCCATCAACCACGCAATCCCCAAATGAACCATCAAGCCTCCATAAACAGAGCGTGTATGATAGGAGACAATACCCAGTAATAAACCGCCGAAATAAGAACTGATACATTCACCCAATGGCTTTCCGAAATGAATGCTGCAATAGAAACACGCCATCGGAATGATCGCGTCTTTTCCTACCCATCTTGCAAAACCAATGACGAGAAAACCACGGAAGAATAATTCGATCGAAAAAAAATCACTGCCGTAAGCCAGCTCATACAACAACTTGTAGTACCAGGCAGGAGATGCACCTTCAGGCAAAGGCAGGATATTTTTCAGCTTTGGATAAGTATGTAGAAAATCAGGCTGCGTGGACGCTGCGGCTATCAATGGAACCATGCATAGCAACATCATCAAATATGGCTTCCAGTTGAGATCCTTTGCATTCAATCCATATAAATATTTATCACGATCAAACACGCGCCAGCACAACAGCAGGACCATGAACATACCCACCGTTCTCACCGGCCAGTAAAGGATCTCATTCCAGTAAATATTCCATTCATGATCATGTGAGAGGGGCAGATCTGTATCAATACCCGCCTTCAATGCAAACAGGCATGGCCCCAGGAACAGACAGATCAGCATTGGCGTGGTGATCGTTAATTTCTTCCTCAGGGAAATGATCAGGTAAGGGACACCGAATGTGGTAATAAAAAGTATCAGCCTGCCGGTGAACTGAGGAAAGATGAATGGCGCTTCACTGGTAAGGCGATGTTCCAGATGTGATCCGTAGTTCAGCCAGATCATCATTGCGATAAAGACAGTGCACGCGGCCAGCACAGGCTTGTCCGCCTCACGCGCAAATGCTTTTATATATCCGATGATCTTCTTCATAAATACTGAAACCTGTACTTTAACAAACATAAGCACTATGTGGTAAACCAGCTTCAATAAAAACGCAGGAGTTTGATCGTCTTATTGTATGCGGTTCGCTAATCCGGAATGATTAGCTTTGCTTCAAATTCTTTCTCATGAGATCACGGGCACTGTTCATTCTTTCAATTATAACAGCATTATTTTCTCTCAGTGGCTGTAAAACCACGGCAAAAACGGCCGCAATTCCAGCTATCAATCATGTCAGGTTCCTAAACCAGTTCGTATTACAAAATGCACTTTCTTTTCAGGGAACAGTTGTTGGTGGTCTCTCCGGTATCGACTATGACCGCAAGCGTGATCAGTATTACCTGATCTGCGATGATCCTTCTGCCTTCAGTCCCGCCAGGTTTTATACAATGAAAATACCAGTCAGTGCAAATGGTATTGATAGCGTGATCGTAACCGGTGTAACGATCATTCTTGATCCATCCGGTAATCCCTACCCGGATATCCGCAAGGACAGGATCCACTCTGCCGATCTTGAAGCGATGCGCTATGATCCTTCGAGGGATGAGCTCGTGAGATCGACTGAAGGGCAGCGCGTGATCAACACCGATACTATACAATTGCAAAATCCCGACATCGTGATCATGGACCGGAATGGCCGCTATAAGGACAGTTTTTTTCTTCCCTCAAACCTCCGGATCCAGAAGGAAGAAAAAGGCCCGAGGCACAACAGCGTGCTGGAAGGATTGGCTTTTGATGAAAAGAACAATCAGCTTTTTGTAAGCATTGAAGATGCGCTTTACGAAGACGGACCAAAAGCCGGTCTCGGCGATTCAACCGCGTTGATCCGCATCCTCCGTTTCGATCGCAAAACCAGGAAGCAGACGGCGGCATACGCTTATCAGCTGGATCCCGTTCCATATCCCGCCAATCCCGCCGGCGCTTTCAAGATCAATGGGGTTTCCGATATCATGTACATGGGTAACAACCGTCTGCTTGTGATCGAACGCGCCTGGTCCACCGGCCGCATTCCCTCCAATATCCGCGTCTATGTTGCCGATCTCAATAATGCCCAGGATATCTCGCAGATCCCGTCACTTTCTCAAACACCACCCACGAAACTGATCTCAAAAAAACTGCTCCTCAACCTGGACGACCTCGGTTTCCCTATCTACAATGTTGAAGGCGTCACCTTCGGCCCCAAACTCCCCAATGGCCGTCCAACGCTTCTCTTTGTGGTAGATGATAATTTTTCGAAGACCGAGAAGAGTCAGTTTTTGTTGTTTGAGATCGTTGACTGAAGAGGCGATGTTCGATGGTCGATGTTGGATGGTCGATGTTCGATCATCGACCATCCAACATCGACCATCTCTCTCCGTGCTTCGAATTGTCTTTTCTTTTAACTATCTTTCCTACACATTCAGCATCTATGAGAATCATACCTTTTACCATAAGCTCCGTTATTACGGCGGGGCTGGTGGTGGCCCTCAGTTTGAAGATGGGACCAGCGCCTCCGTTCGGGAAGTTTTTAAGCCCGCAGCAAGGCTTTTGGCAGAATGCAGAAGCTGTTGATAAAGATTTTTCGGCCGATCTGAAATTCCCTGAGCTGAAAGGGAAAGCCAATGTATATTTTGATGAGCGCCTGATCCCGCACGTTTTTACTGATAATGACGAAGACGCTTATTTTATCCAGGGCTATCTGCATGCAAAATTCCGGCTCTGGCAAATGGAGTTTCAAACCATGGCAACCGCCGGCCGGATCAGTGAGATCATTGGCGACCGCGCCATCGGATATGATCGCGAACAACGCCGCATGGGGCTGACTTTTGCCGCCGAGAACATGGTGAAAGGGATCGAATCCAACCCGCAAACACTCGCCGCCGTAAACGCATACACCGCCGGCGTGAACGCCTGGATCGATAATCTGACAGAAAGCGATCTCCCCGTTGAATACAAATTGCTCGATTATAAACCTGAAAGATGGAGTAATCTGAAGACCGCGCTTTTTGTAAAACAACTGACCAAAACACTGGCCGGGTATGGATACGGAAACGATTTTCAATACACCAGCCTTTTGTCCGTATTCACCGATAAAGAAATAAAAATGCTGTTCCCCTATGCGCAGGATTCACTCAGCCCGATCATTCCGCGCGGAACACTGTATAACCAGCCATCGGCCACAGCAGTAAAACCTGAAAAATCGGATAGCATCTACCTGAATAAAAAAGATTCCATTCAGATCTTACAAACAGATAAGCCGACACCCGGTGTTGGTAGTAATAACTGGGCGGTAAGCGGAAGCAAAACAAAATCAGGAGCACCGATCCTTTGTAATGATCCGCACCTGGACCTCAATTTTCCCTCTATCTGGTATGAGTTGCAATTGCACACACCTTCCTTCAATGCGTATGGCGTTTCTTTTCCCGGTATTCCCGGTGTGGTAATTGGGTTTAATGATGACATCGCATTTGGCTTTACCAATGGAGGCATCGATATCATGGATTTTTATAAGATCCGTTTCAAAGACGATTCCAAAAGACAATACTGGCATGACGGCCAATGGAAAGACACGCGTATAAAAGTTGAAGAGATCAAAGTGAAAGGAGGTGCTACGGTGCTGGATACAGTTGCCTATACGCATTTTGGCCCGGTGATGTACGATAAAAGCTTCACGAATGTTTCTTCTGGTGGGGATGCCGTTGCCATCCGCTGGAAAGCGCATGATGAATCCAATGAACTGCTGATGTGGTGGAATCTTGATCGTGCAAAAAGTTATGATGACTATGCCGCAGCGATCAAAACTTTTGAATGCCCGGTGCAGAATATTGTATTTGCAAGCAAGAAAGGAGATATCGCTATCTGGCAGCAGGGAAAAGTTCCGCTGAGATGGGAGCGACAGGGTGCTTACCTGATGCCTGGTGCAGATGACAGCTATGCGTGGCAGGGCTATATTCCGCAGGAAGAGAACCCTCATATAGTTAACCCGGCGCGCGGTTTTGTAAGCAGTGCAAATCAACGCGCCGCTGATACAACTTATCCTTATTATGTGCCGGGCGATTTTTCTGTTTACCGCGGTATCCGTATCAATCAGCAGCTGGATAGCCTTCAGCAGATCACACCTGCGGATATGATGAAACTGCAGAATGATAACTTCAATACAGAAGCATCGATATTCAGACCGACGTTGATGAAGTATATTGATCAGTCGAAGCTGAATGCGGATGAGTTAAAACTGCTTTCGATCTTCAGTTCCTGGAACCTGATGAACAATGTGGATCAGAAAGGCCCCACCATCTTTGATATGTGGATGGATTCGCTGATGGTAAAAGTCTTCGATGATGAATTATCAAGAGTGAAAGACCCGATCTTCCCGCATGAGTCCACACTGGTTGACTGGATGAGAAGAGATTCTTCTTTCAAATACGCTGACAATATCAACACGCCGGAAGTTGAAACAAACACCGATGTTGTTACAGCCAGCTTCAAAGCGGTTGCGCCGGCATTGCTGGCAAGGGATGGTGAGGGCAGACTGAATTGGGGGAATGTAAATACACTTACGATCTATCACCTGCTTCGCACCGGTGCTACGCCTTTTGCAAAAACTGGTATTTCGAATGGTGGTGGTTCGGAGATCGTGAATGCAACGCGTAAAACATTCGGGCCGAGCTGGCGAATGGTCGTGCAACTGAGCGCTCAAACGGAAGCTTATGGCGTTTATCCCGGTGGCCAGAGCGGTAATCCTGGCAGCAGATTCTATGATAACTTTGTAGACACCTGGGCAAAAGGGCAGTATTTCACCCTTTGGGTGATGAATGAGGCGCAGGGGAACGATCCAAAAGTGAAATGGAAGATCAGTTTCAGTAAAGGATAAAGAGGAAGGTTCCAAAGGTTTCATGGGTTTCAGAGGTTCCAGAGGTTGCTGCCGCGATCTGTAAAACGTTGTCTGCTTGAGATGAAGCTGTATTCAGAAACCTAAAAACTGCTTATAACCGGAGTTTCCAATGAAAGCAGAAATTCACAAATCGCGGTAGCAACCTCTGGAACCTCTGAAACCCATGAAACCTCTGGAACCTTCTTAAAACTACTAACTAAAACATTGTATGAAATTCATCTCAGCTTTATTACTCACGGCCTTGCTATCCTTCGTCCTGGGACTTTATCTGCCCTGGTGGTCTCTTGCTATTGTAGCTTTCCTGGTAGGGGTGTTGATCCATCAGAAAGCGGGCAGGTCTTTTCTTGCCGGGTTTCTTGCACTGTTCCTGTTGTGGGGATTTCTTGCACTGTGGATTGATATCAGGAATACGCATATTCTTTCCGCGCGTGTAAGCGAATTGATCGGTTTGGGAAATAGCTCGATGTTATTGATATTGATCACAGCATTCATCGGCGGATTGGTAGCTGGTTTTGCGGCAATGAGCGGCAGCTATTTCCGCTCCGGTAAAAAAGCTTAAGCCCTTTTATCTGTATGAAAAGAATCTTAGTGCTTTGTGTTGTTATTTCTATTTCATTTTCAGTTGTCGCACAGCGTTCGTTGAATCTTACTGATGCGTCGGTTGTAAAAGATACTTCAGGCAAAGTGCTGGCAACTCATGAGTGGAAAACGATCATAGCTTCCGGCAGATACAGTCTGAGAACAGAAACGCCGGGAGGATACGACGGACCATTCATCATTCGCGTGCTGAGTGATGAAGAGGTAAAACAGCGGATCAATAATTCTCCCGCACCAAGGGTCAGTCCTTTCTTTATCACCGGCCGGAAGGCAATGAGCTTTAACGCCCGTGATCTGAATGGCATCAACTATAAACTGAAAGATCTGCAGGGAAAAATAGTGGTGCTCAATTTCTGGTTCATCGGTTGCTTACCCTGCCGGCAGGAAATGCCCGAGCTCAATAAACTTGCCGACGAATATAAAGACAGTACCAATATCGTCTTTCTGGCAATCGCTCTCGATGAAAAGACACAGGTGCAAAGCTTTCTCCAAAAATCTCCTTTCCACTACAATGTTATAAGTGATGGCCAATACATTGCATCCATGTACGGCATCAACAGTTTTCCCACGCACGTCGTCCTTGATAAAGCAGGTAAAGTTCTATTTCACACAACAGGGTATGGTGCTGGTACGGTGCCGTGGGTGAGGAAGACGGTGGTGGGGGCGATGAGATAGGGGAGGACCGCCGACGACCGACCGCAGACCGCGGTGTCATTCATTCAGATTGACCAGTCGTCATGCGATCGAATCTTCGATTGATTAGTTTATTGCCGGCCTGGATTTTAATCACATTTATCAATGAACAACATCTCGCTTTGATATTTGATGATTCATCATCAAAAATGAATGGTCAGTCGTTCTGCTCTTTCTGCAATAGAATATACGATCAAAAAATGATTATTCATTCTGAATGAATGCTACCGCGGTCGGCGGTCGGTCGTCCGCTGTCTTCCTCCATTCACCCATTTTTTGTTTTTTGTAACATCTCCCGTCCTATTTTCGTCCCACCACACAACTTCTGCTATGCAAAAAACATTACTCGTCTTTTTTTTATTGTTCGCTTCTGTTGTTTCTTTCGCAGGTAAAGTATCGGGACTGATCACCGATGACAAGGGGCAGCCACTCGGTTATGCATCCGTTAGTATCAAAGGCACGACCAAAGGCACGACCTCAAACAGTGCGGGCCGATATTCCATCACGCTGTCTCCGGGAACTTATACACTGATATGCCAGTATGTGGGCTATGGAAAATCAGAGAAAACCATTACTGTGGGAACGCAGGACGAAACGGTCAACTTCAGCCTCTCTGTTCAGGAACTGACATTGGGAGAAGTGGTGGTGAAAAGGGGAGAAGATCCTGCATACGAGATCATCCGTCAGGCAATCAAAAAACGTTCGTACTATAATGACCAGGTCGATTCATTTTCCGTAAACGTTTATATTAAAGGCCTGATGCGTTCAAACGGATTGCCCGGCAAAGTCTTTGGCAAGAAGATCGAGCGTGATGACAATGATGGACTCGATTCCGCCGGAAAAGGAATTCTCTTTCTCTCCGAATCTCTCACCAAAGTGGATTATGCAAAACCAGGCAAGATCAAGCTCCAGGTCATTTCTTCAAGAGAAAGCGGCGGCGGATATGGTCTCAGCTTTCCGTTCTTCATCAATTTTTACCAGAATAATGTTTCTGTTTTTGATAATAACCTGAACCCACGCGGTTTTATTTCACCGATCGCCGACGGTGCGCTGAACTATTACCGTTACAAATACGAAGGCTCGTTTATTGAAGATGGCGTGATGATCAATACGATCACGGTTACACCAAAACGTAAGAACGAACCGCTGTTTACCGGCACCATCCAGATCACTGAAGATGACTGGAGGATCTATAGTACAGATATGTACACGACAAAAGCCAATTCCCTGGAAATGCTGGACACATTAAAGATCACACAGCTGCATTCTCCTGTAGAAAAAGACATTTGGAAAACAAAAAGCCAGGTGGTTTCGCTTGTATTCAAACAGTTTGGTTTTTATATCACCGGAAGTTTTGTGAACGTATATAATGACTACGATATTAATCCTGGTTTTGATAAAAAACATTTCGGACGGACATTGATGAAGTATGACAGCGCATTCAACCGTAAGGATACGGTATACTGGAATGCTACAAGACCCGTAGCGCTGGAGAATGATGAAAAACAGAACTTCGTTTTTAAAGACAGTATCAATCGCATGTGGCGTGATTCCATGCGTTCGAAACGATACCTCGATTCCCTGCGCAGGAATCAAAAGCCGGTTACACTTGTTGGGATATTCTGGTCCGGGCAGAGCCATAACTTCTATGGCAAACGTTCTACTCTCAACTGGCGGATGAAACCATTGATCCAGCAGGTGGAATACAATACGGTAGAAGGCGTGTCGGCAAATGTGGAGCAAACCTTTAATTACTGGACAAAAGGAAAATACAATTATCAACTGGACTGGAATACAAGGTACGGCTTCAGCAACACGCACCTCAATTCATACGCGGATCTGATCATTAGCCCGAAGGCCCTGGGCTATCGTAACCGTTACCTGAAATTGTCGGGTGGCAAACGTTTATCTCAATTCAACCAGGACAATCCGATCAATCCCCTGACGAATGCTGCGTATACCCTGCTCGGCAAGAAGAATTACATGAAGCTTTACGAGAATTGGTTTGGCCGTATTGAATACAATAACAAACTGGAGAACGGTATAAATATCAATGTGCATGCAACATATGAAGACCGGATACCGGTAGAGAATACAACCGATTTTTCATTCTTCAATAAAGACGCAGTCTTTACACCAAACCATCCGTATGAACTGGCGGCAAAACCATTTACCCGGAGCCAGGCTGTTGTAGCCGGCATTACCATCAGGTGGCAACCTGGTCAGCGTTATATCGAATATCCCTGGGGTAAGCGATCTATCGGTTCCAGCGCTCCGGAGTTTGAATTGCAATACAACAAGGGCTTCAAAGATATCATGGGCAGTGATGTTGATTTCGATAAATGGAAATTCTCCATGGCCGACAACATGAACTTCAAAATGGGTGGCGAGTTCAAATACAGGATTGGCGTTGGTGGTTTCCTGAATGATAATAGCGTTGGCATTCCTGACCTGCAGCATTTCAACGGTAACCAGACCTTCTACAATATCAAATACCTGAATAGTTTCCAGCTTGCACCATATTATCGTTACAGCAATTCCGAAAAGTTCTATGCTTTTGGTCATGCAGAACATCATTTCAATGGTCTGCTTACAAACAAGATCCCGCTGTTCAATAAACTCAAATGGCATTTGGTTGGCGGTGCCAACACCTTCTATGTAAACAAGGACAACTACTACCTGGAAGTATTTGCCGGCCTCGAAAATATCTTCAAACTGTTCCGTGTCGATTTCGTGAATGCGATCCAACCCGGTCTCGGCAACCGCTTTGGCGTACGCGTGGGTTTTGGGGGGATTCTTGGGGGAAAGTTTGAGTTTAAGTAGGACCGCAGACCATGGACCGCAGACCATGGACCGCCGACCGCAGACCGCCGACCGCGGTACCAGTCAATGTAACAGGACCCTCCCTTCACAGGCGAGGGTCTTTAATTTCTTCCAATAGTATTAGCGTCTTTTCGTGGTTCACGTCTGCGGTCCGTGGTCCAGAAAGTCGGGAGAACTCTATTGTATTTTCCGTCATCGTGTCAATTACATTCTTTAGTTCACGTCTGCGGTCGGCGGTCCGTGGTCGGCGGTCTCTCTTGTCTTTTTCCCCCGCATCGCCTACCTTTGCCCCGCAATTTGGTTCAGCCTGCAACTGTCCAAGTAATTATTTATTTCCCACCTGTGGTGGGTCAAATTGAAAATGATGGCATTACACAATCGTGTCTCCCGTAAGGAGCTGAAGGACCGTATATTGAACGATCCGACACCCCGCACTACAATTTCCTTTTACTGTTATTTCAGGATCGAAGATCCGGCTTTTTTCCGCAATACCTTGTACCGTGAGCTGAGCGCACTGGGAGTGATGGGCCGTATTTATGTGGCCAGTGAGGGCATTAATGCCCAGATCAGTGTACCTACTGAAAACGTGGACGCATTCCGTGCATACCTGTATTCGATCGAGGCGTTGAATGGTCTGCGCCTGAATATAGCGGTCGATGATGATGGGAAATCGTTTTATGTACTCGACATCAAAGTGCGCAATAAGATCGTGGCAGATGGAATAGATGATCCGGAATTTGATATGGCGAATAAAGGCCGCTATGTAAATGCGGAGCAATTCAACCAGCTTTCAGATGATCCCAACACGGTGATCATCGATATGCGCAATCACTACGAGTTTGAAGTCGGGCATTTTGAAAACGCAATAGAAATTCCAAGCGATACTTTCCGCGAACAGTTGCCCATGGCCGTGGATATGATGGAAACCAATAAAGATGCAAACATCATTATGTACTGCACCGGCGGGATCCGTTGTGAAAAAGCTTCAGCCTATATGCTGCATAAAGGATTCAGAAATGTTTTTCATCTTGAAGGCGGGATCATTAACTATACGAATCAGGTGAAAGAGAAGGGACTCGGCAATAAATTCCACGGAAAGAATTTTGTGTTCGATCAACGCCTCGGCGAAAGGATCACCGATGAGATCATTGCCAAATGCCATCAGTGTGGCAAGCCCGCTGACACGCATGTAAATTGTGTGAATGATTCCTGCCACCTGCTCTTCATTCAATGCGATGAATGCCGCGAGAAATACGAACAATGCTGCAGCAAAGAATGCCAGGGTGTGATCCATTTACCGATAGAACAACAGAAAGAATTGAGAAGAGGAATTGATAAAGGGAGAAACGTGTTTAACAAATCAAGGCAACGGAAAACGATGGCCGATGATCGGTGATTGATGTTCGATGTCTGATGATCGATGATCGATGATCGAAATCGTGTGATTCGAAAATATTTTTTAAAGCAGAAACCCACCAACTATGGTGGGTTTCTGCTTTAAAAAATATTCTGTTAACACGCATTCGACCATCGACCATCGAACATCGACCATCCAACATCCCTTTACTCGATCCACTTTATACAAACCGAATTACCCACAGCAATCCTCTCTCCACTATCCTGCAGCAACCCGGTTGTTTTATCCCGTTTGAATACGACAATATCATCACTGTTCTGATGTGCCACCAGCAGGTAATTTCCTGATGGATCAAAATTAAAATTACGCGGTGTCTTGCCAAGTGTTGGCTGGTGACCAACAAGCGTTAATGTTCCTGTACGCTGGTCAACAGAAAAGATCGCAATAGCATTTGCCTTTGCGCGGGTGGATGCATACAGGAATTTTCCGTCGGGAGAAATATGAATGTCCGCGCCATCTTCCGGGCCTGTATATTCAGGAGGAAGTGCCGGAAGATGCTGCACATATTCCAACTGACCGGTCTTTTTATAGTTGTATACGTTCACGCCTGCATTCAATTCCGTGATCAGATAAGCATGTTTACCTGAAGGAGAGAAGATCAGGTGACGTGGTCCTGCGCCCGCTTCTACTTCTGTGAATGGAACTGGTGCCGGAGTCAGTTTACCGGTTTTGTGATCAAAAGCATAAGTCATGACCTTATCGATACCAAGATCCGATACAAAAAGATATTTTTCATCAGGAGAAAAAACAGTGCAATGAACGTGCGGACTTTCCTGGCGCTCGGTGTTCACACTTCTTCCTTCATGTTTGATCACCGATGTTGGAGCACCAAGCGATCCATCTTTTTGTACCGGGTAAACAGCCAGTGTGCCTGAGCTGTAATTGCCAACGGCAACCCATTTACCGTTTTTATTCACGCTGATATAGCAGGGATGATTTCCTTCAGATGAAACATGGTTCAGTTCGGTCAGCTTTCCTGTCTTCTTATCAAAAGAAAAAGCAGTAACGCCACCGCCATTGCCTTTATCGTTCCCGTTCTCATTTACTGCATAAACAAATTTCTTATCGGGAGAAATTGCCACATAAGAAGGATTTTGAGTTACAGCACTATCGATAAGTTGACTTTTGCCCGTCCTGCTGTCAAATTTGTAAACGTAAACGCCTTTACTTTTTCCACCGGTATAAGTACCCACGAGCAGGTATGGTTCCTGGCTTTGAATAGCTGTCATAGTTAATAACAATACGATCGAAAGAATAAGATTTTTCATTATCAGGGAATATAAGGTTACCGGATGGAATTCATCCGGCTGTTAAATTACTTATATGCTGCTAAAATTCCCTATAATTTCTTTAACAAAAATCATACGCGTTTTGAATGATTTTTAACAACCACTGATCAAACTTCCGGTTGTAAGCACCAGTCATAATAATGTAAGAATTAACCGGATTGTTAACCTAAAATTGAACTACTATGAAAAAGATTTTTACAATATCCGCCGTCCTGATCTTATCAGCTGTAATACTGGCCGGATGTACAAAGCGATCTTATTATGATGGAGGCGACAACAACGATTACTGGCTGAGCAAGGAATATGGTGTTGTTGTGTACAGCGACTCTTATTGCCCTTTCTACGTGGTGGAAACGCATAACGGTTACACCATCATCCGTTCCAACGGATACCGCCCTTATGAAGGTGATGAGATCTATGGAGACCTGAGCCGTCTGGGCACGCGCGACATCTACAATTACACAGATAACTCGGTCATACGTGGTGAAATAATGGACTACTGGCTGACTTACGGTGAAGCACAGTCTGTGATCGATAACCTTTGCTATGGATATAACAAGTCTTCAAATCAGAAGACCATTCAGCAGGGGTTGTTGAAGAAAAAGCAGTAAAAGCAGGTTCCAGGGGTTCCAAAAGTTTCAGAGGTTTAATAAGTTTAATAGGTTTAATAAGTTGGCAAGTTCTCCAACCTATGAAACCTATTAAACTTATTAAACCTCTGAAACCTTTTACTGCAGCGCCTTCACCACCCGCTCAAACGTTTCCTCCTCCGTCAGTTTCTCAGGCTTAAACTCTTCCCCGATCACTTTCTCGTAAAGTTCTATATATCGTTTGGAGATGGTGTTTACCCATTCATCTGTCATTTCAGGAACGGTTTGTCCTTCTTTGCCCATAAAATTGTTGGCGATCAGCCATTCCCTTACAAATTCTTTACTTAGTTGTTTCTGGCGTTCGCCTTTTGCCTGGCGATCTTCGAACCCGTCTGCATAGAAGTAGCGGGAGCTGTCAGGCGTATGGATCTCATCCATCAGGTAAACAGTCTCGCCGATCTTTCCGAATTCGTATTTGGTATCAACCAGGATCAGGCCCTGCCTGGCAGCGATCTCTTTGCCGCGTTCGAAAAGCTGCAAAGCATATTCGCTTAAGACAGCCCATTCTTTTGCGGTAGCCAGTCCTTTTGCGATGATCTCGTCGGGTGAAATATCTTCATCATGTCCCTGTTCGGCCTTGGTGGAGGGAGTGATGATGGGCGAGGGGAAGAAATCATTTTCTTTCATGCCGTCCGGCATTGTTGCTCCGCAGAGCGTTCGCTGGCCGGATGAATAGGTCCGCCATGCATGGCCGGTAAGATTACCTCTTACAACCATTTCAATTCTGAAAGGCATGCATTTTTTTCCGATAGATACATTCGGGGCCGGTACCTTTTCAAGCCAGTTCGGGCAGATATCGCTCGTTGCTTTCAGCATATAAGCTGCGATCTGGTTCAATACCTGTCCTTTGAATGGAATCGGTCTCGGCAGAATTACATCAAATGCAGAAATCCGGTCTGATGCAACCATTACCAAACGGTCGCCAATTGTATACACATCACGCACTTTGCCGCTGTAAAAAGCGGTCTGTCCGGGAAAAGAAAAATTATTCATAATCGAAAGTAATACGAGTGCGAAAATCTACCCAATCCATGAGGGCCGAAGATTTCAACATTTTATTCTTTCTCATTAAAAATTAAATTTTTAGAAGAAAGGGACAATGCTTATTTTTCCATACATATATTCTATTCCAAACTAAAATTGCCATTTATGAGAAAAAGCTATCGCTTTTTGGTGGTCGTTCTGTTATCCTACCTTTTTTCGGCCACAGCTTATGCGCAAAGTCTCACTATCGCCGGCAATGTCCGCAACAGTTCTTCCCAGGAGGCCGTACCTGCAGTTTCAGTAGTGGTAAAAGGGACAAGTCAGGGCACATTTACCAATCCGAACGGCGATTTCACCCTGAACGTTGCTAAACTTCCGGTGACCCTCGTATTCAGTTCCGTTGGTTATGATAACTATGAGGTGACCGTTTCTGATGCGTCGGCAAAAATTCAGGTTGACTTCAAGCCAAATATTTCGCTGGGGCAGGAGGTGGTTGTAGCGGCAAACCGCACGCCAACAAGGATCCTCGAATCCCCTGTTACGATAGAAAGAATGAGTACAAGCACGATCCGCAACGTAGCGGCGCCAAACTTCTATGATGCGATCACGAACCTGAAGGGTGTGGATATGCATACAGCCAGCCTCACTTTCAAAACGCCTACCACACGCGGTTTCGTGAGCAGCGGTAATATCCGCCTCAACCAATTGGTGGATGGTATGGACAATCAGGCCCCGGGTCTTAATTTTTCCGTGGGTAGCATCGTTGGGCCGAATGAGCTGGATGTAGACAATGTCGAATTGCTTGCCGGTGCTTCTTCAGCGCTGTACGGTTCCGGCGGTATGAACGGAACGCTGCTGATCAACAGTAAAAATCCTTTCAAATACCAGGGCTTCAGCTTTAATATCAAACAGGGCATCATGCATATCAACGACGATGCTGGTACAAGCCCTTCGCCTTATTACGACTGGTCTTTCCGCTGGGCAAAAGCGATCAATGATAAATGGGCGTTCAAACTGGCAGCGTCGATTGTTACGGCAACTGACTGGGCCGCAAACGACGAGCGCAACAAACAACAGCTTGGCGTGCTAAGCAAAGTTGTTGGTGGAAACAGAGGTAATGACCCCAATTACAATGGTGTGAACGTTTATGGCGATGAGGCCAGTGCAAACATGGCGCAATTCTCGCAATTGGTGATCGCGCAGGCGCCAACAGCGCTGGTGCAGGCCGCAAATGGTTATTTCGGTGGTTTAGGTACTTATCCAACAAACGCACAGGTAGCCGCCTTTGTCGGTGGATTCCCTTCAGAGCAACAGTCTTCCGTACAACAATTCCTGCCGTTCTACCTCGGTTATACCAAAGGGTATTTCGGATCTAATTCGAATGTATCCCGCACAGGTTATTCGGAGAAGGACCTGGTAGACTATAACACGATCAATGCGCGCTTTACCGCAGCGCTTCACTATAAGATCACTCCCAATATTGAAGCTTCGCTGAGCACCAATTTTGGTACAGGTACCACGGTGTACACCGGTGCAGACCGTTATTCACTCCGCAACCTGAAAATGGCGCAGCACAGACTTGAGGTAAGACATAAATCATGGTTTCTGCGTGGTTATACCACACAGGAAAATGCGGGAGGCTCTTATAACGCAACAGCGCTTGGTGTTTACATCAATAATAAATGGAAAAGCAATCAGAACTGGTTTGGCCAGTATATCGGTACTTTCTCCGAAACAAGACGCCAGGCCCAGGGAAATATCTCCGATGCGCAGATCCATATGTCTGCGAGATCGGCTGCCGACCAGGGACGTTTGATCCCCGGAACTGCTGCTTATAAAGCCGCACTTCAGGAAGGCCGTTCCGTTCCAATCTCCGAGGGTGGTGCACTTTTCCTGGATAAAACGGATCTCTGGGCAGGTGAAGGCCAGCTGAACCTGTCTGATGTGGGAGGCTTCAATGATAAAGTTGAGATGATCGTTGGCGCCAACTGGAAACAGTACGTATTGAACTCAGGCGGTACGCTCTTCGCTGATACCGCAGGTAATATCAAGATCAACGAATATGGCGGTTACATTCAATTAAGAAAAGCACTGTTTGATGAGTTTCTTACGCTGACTGCCGCCGGCCGTTATGATAAACAAACAAATTTCGATGGCCGCTTTACACCGCGTTTTACAGCCGTATTCAAAGTGGCAAAAGACAACAATATCCGTCTTTCTTATCAGACAGCTTATCGTTTTCCAACCAACCAGGATCAGTACATCAGTCTTGTAACAGGCGCTGGAATATTGATCGGTTGTTTGCCTGAGTTCCAGACTTTCTATGGATTGAACTCAACAAGCCGTCCGGCGTACACAGCTGCCAGCATCCTTGACTATCGTGCCACAGGAGACGCAACAAGACTGGTCCAGGCTCAGTTCAGAGAAGTAAAACCTGAAACGGTTAATTCTTATGAAGTAGGTTACAAGGGTATTATCGGTGGCCGTCTGCTGGTGGATGCTTACGGATATTATAGCGTTTACAAAAATTTCCTTGCAACGATCGGTGTTGGTCAGTCAAACATTCCCGGTTCACCGGTTGGTCTGCTGTCTGCTTTAACAACTACCAACGTTTCCTATAAACAAAATGCTGACGAAGATGTAAAAGCATTTGGCTGGGGTATTGGCCTGGAATATCAGCTTCCAAAAGGCTTTAATGTCTATGGTAACTTGTTCTCTGATGAACTGCGTGACCTCGCCCCCGGCTTTGTATCATTCTTTAACGCACCAAAATATCGCTTCAATATCGGTCTCCGCAACGAGAACGTGTTTAAAAATGTCGGCTTCAACGTAGTCGCAAAATGGCAGGACAACAGCTACTACGAGGGTACATTCGTATCCGGAACGCTCCCTTATTTCACCTGGGTTGATGCACAGGTTACCTACCGCGTACCAAAATCAAAAAGCGTATTCAGGATCGGTGGAACAAACCTTGGCAACAACTATTATCGCACAGGTTTTGGAAGCCCTTATGTGGGTGGACTGTATTATGTGAGCTATGGATATAACCTGTAAGAGAAGAGCAAATTGATTAATGCAATGGGCCGCTATTCACAGCGGCCCATTTTTTTGTAGTATATCGTGTGATTTTTAATAAAGCTGAACGTCGCATACTGGCAGGGGTATGTGTAATCGACGGAGTATTGCTGTCCGGCAGAACTTAAAGCTTGGCAGTCAATATATGGCAGTTAAAGTTTTTCGCTTGTGTGTTTGAGATGCAAGCGTATTGCAAATCAGAATCGCGCATTCTTCACCCACAATTAAAATTCAATGTCGTTTAGTTAGCAAAACCTGCCTGACTTGACTGGCGTAGGGCCCCCTCTAAATCTCCCCCTTCAGGGGAGACTTTGCTTTCCGACACAAGGCAATTGTTTTTTAAATCGTACATCTGTAT
>QFQQ01000097.1 GCA_003243445.1 Citrobacter freundii | reverse complement strand
CTATTGGATACGCAGATTTCGCAGATTAGTTGCTGATAACAGACTGTCATCTGCGTAATCCGCGCATACTGACACGGAACTTTTCCCTTTATAAAATGATAGTTCGATAGCAGGAATGATAAATCTGCGAAATCTGCGGGCTCTGACAGCATTTGAATTTGAATCTGAATCAAACATTAGGCCACCCGGTCGGACTACTTCCTGCAAGTGGACCATGAGCAACAATGCCGGCAATGGTCAAACTGCTACAGCTTGCTGATAAGTTTCCCAATCAATATATCCATGCAGGCTTAGACCATAATGCAGATCACGGATGGGCGGCGTCAGTTCCCAGTTATTTTCCAGCCGTTCGACAAGATCAGGGTTAGCAATAAAAGGCTCACCAAATCCTGCAATGTCGATCGTACCGGCATTGATCAGCGCTTCGGCTTTCACTCTGGTCATACTACCCGCAAGAATGATCACGCCTTTGTACCAGGAACGGAATCGTTCAATAAATCCATCAGGCAATGCATGACTTCCTTTTGATTGCTGATCCATCAGATGGATATAAGCGATCTCTCTTCTCTCCAGTTCCGCCGCAAGATATTGATAAGTGGCTTCTATCTCGTAATAATGCGGTAATGCACCGAGGCCACCATACGGTGTAAGTCTTACACCAACTTTTTTATTGCCAATTGCTTTCACCGTTGCATCAACGATCTCCAACAGGAATCTTGAACGGTTAGCGATCGACCCGCCATATTCATCGGTACGGTTATTGACAAACGGATTCAGAAATTGCTCGACCAGGTAACCATTCGCACCATGGATCTCTATTCCATCAAAACCAGCTTCCATGGCGTTGACGGCAGCCTGCACAAAATCAATCACCACATCTTTCACTTCTTCTGTTGACAATGCACGCGGTTTCGAAGCCTGCACAAAACCTTCAGTCCCATCTTCCCGATAACCCCATGCAAACGTATTTTCCGCCTGAATATCCGAAGGCCCAACAGGAGCAATTCCTCCTGGTTGATTGGACGTGTGCGACACCCTGCCCACATGCCAGAGCTGCGTAAAGATCTTACTCCCCTTTTCATGCACAGCTTCAGTCACCTTTTTCCACCCTTCCACCTGTGCTGCGGTGTAAAGACCAGGAATATACAACACGCCTTTCGCCGTATCAGAGATCGCGGTACCTTCTGTGATGATCAGTCCGGCGCCGGCACGTTGTTCATAGTAAAGTGCATTGTTTTCATTGGGAATACCATCCTCGTTCCGGGCTCTCGTCATCGGAGCCATAGAGATCCGGTTTTTCAATTCCAGGGAACCGATCCTCGCGGGTTTAAAAATATCGATCTTCATAAAAAAATTTTAAGTGTATTGAATATTTGTCACCAGGTTGTCGTTCATCGAACAGCTACAACCTTTCAATTGATTTCTTTAGTTCTTCATTTTTTTAACAGCCAGCATTCCTTGGTTTGTTTTTAATGTCGGTCATAACGATCAGCTTGCTGATAAAGCATTTATCCATCTGATTTACTCAATCCGTATAATTCGCGTAATTCGTGTAATCCGTGTAATCAGTTTGACATATCAAAACTACTGTTACCCAGGCCCATTCAAAAGGAACCTGATCACTAAAACAGTGTGATCCAAATCACACTTCTTGAATGGCGATCTTCCAGGCAGCTGCATCAATCAGATAAACAAAGGAGTAATAAAAAAAATGGGATGCCTGAAGTAAAGGCGTCAAAAGCGAATGAACGTGCTGTTTTGAATATAAAACGTAGAAAGAATAAGGGAGCACCGGGAAATAGACTAATCAACGCACCCTATTCACCCGCCAATTTCACCTCCTGTATGCCGAAGCACTGTAAGGCAAGAAGATCCACGAACTGGAGAACGTAATTGAACAGGTTGTTGTAGTATGAGGATTGATTTTATACGACAGGAAAAATTCCTAAGGTTGCTGTCTCAGCTTGCAGCTTACAATTTCTTTTGGAAACATTCAGGTTTGAAGAACCTCTGGAACTCCTGGCCCCCCTGAAACCTCTGGAACTTTAGCCCCTCACCAGGCCACGCACAAACCTTACGAATGAGCGATCCTATGGCGGATACGTGTGAGCGTCTGCCGTTCGATACCAAGATAACTGCAAAGCTGCGACAATGATACACGATTAAATAAGGATGGCCGTTGCTGCATAAAATCAAGATATCGCTCCTCGGCATTCTGAAATACAAAACTTTCTATCCGTGCCTGTTGCTGCTTCAACACTTCTTCAGCAATCAACCGGCCATACTGTTCAAATACAGGATATGTTTTGTATATTGATTGAATATCCGCAAATGAGAGGCAAACCAACTCCGTGGGTTCCAGGCATTGAATCGTGTACAGACTTGGTTTCTGTGCAATGAATGCCGGGTAATGTGTGGCATATTCCCCTTCCGGGTAAAAACCAACTGTTCTTTCAACACCGTCCCGATCGATGATATAAGAGCGGACCAATCCTTTTGCAATAAAACCGATCGCTTTCTGGATCTTACCGGATTGAACAAAGAGTTCTTTTTTCTGCAGTTCAACAACATTTAATCGTGATGCAAAAAAAGAAAGCTCTTCATCCGTTACACCCGGACAAATAGTCTTTACTGATGCAAGAAACAATGTAATGGATGCTTCCATTGGCTTATCCGGAATTATAAACCAAATGTAGATATTTTGACCTTCGCATCTTGCGTAAGTTTCCCGCTGATTTACGCAGACGACGCGCAGATGCGCTGATAAATCTCCTGAGCTTCTGAAAACATCTGCGTATCTGCGGTGCCTTTATCTGCGTAAATCCGCGGGAACCCTACGCAAACCTGGTAGTTAGATGGTATTAGGCAGGTCAACCTCTGACGGAGACTGTTATCTGTGTGATCCGCGCATCCTGATACAAATGACAAGGAAACGATCAGAACTCAATCCCCAATGTCATTGCCAGTTCACGTGCTGCTGCACCTCCGGCACGATTCGCGCCGATCGTAGATGCTGAAGGTCCGTAACCAACCAGGTGAATCCTTGGTTCTTTGGCAACCATGGTAGCGAGCCTTCCGGCCATGATGATCCCGCCACCCTCCTCTCTGGGAAGTACAGGATCCAAATGCGCCAGCGAACTTTTGAACCCCGTATTCCAGAGAATGACATCTGCTTTTTCTTCCCTGCCATCCGCCCATTTTACGCCGTCCCTGGTAATCTCGCTGAACATGGGAAAGCGCTCAAGCACGCCTCTTCTTCTCATATCCTCCACGGCAGGAGAAACGGGCAATCCGGTTACAGATACAACGGACAAAGGCAGTAGTCCTTTTCTCACGCGCTCTTCCACCATTGCTACCGCATTGTGACCAGCTACATCATCAAAAGGTCCGTCCCTGAATTCCGGCGGACGGCGCGTCACCCAGGTGGTAGTGGTAACCTTTGAGATCTGATCAAGCAATTGAATGGCAGAAATACCACCACCGACGATGATCACATGTTTGCCTTTAAAATGATCAGCGGTTTTATAATCCCTCGTATGCAGTTGCTCACCCTTGAAGAGTGCGGCTCCGGGATATTCAGGTATATAAGGATTTTCCCAGGTGCCTGTAGCATTGATGATACCGGCCGCGGAAAATAATGCCCTGGATGAATCGATATAAAAACGTTCTTCATGCAGGTAGACCTTATCAACTTTCAGCGGACGGTATACCTGTATGCCGAATTTCTTTTCATACAGCTCATAATAACGTGGCACGGCAATACTCGCCTGCACTTCTTTATCATCGCCGTTCAGTGTTTCTTTAAACGGCATTCCCGGCAGATCATGGATCCTGTTCACCGTGCTGAGCGTAAGCGAGGGCCACCTGAACTGCCAGGCACCACCGGCATTGGGTGCTTCATCCAGCACAATAAAATCCCTGCCGTTCTCCAATCCAAGTTTCTTCAGATTATATGCTGCCGAAAGCCCCGCCTGCCCCGCGCCTATGACGGCGATTTTTGTTTTGTAACGAAGCCTGTTTGCCATTTAAAATTCCATCCTGCATTTAACACAAACTATATTATCAATATGATCTTAAAAAACAAAGACACGATCGTGTCAGGGTCACTGCTCCGGCCAACAGCCATCTGCCATCAAACAGTTACAGGAAAGTTTCCTGCACCGACGATCTTAACGCCAGCCGAGCCCTGGTGCCACATGCTCTACTATCGAAGAAAGCACATGCACATTATAATCCACTCCAAGCGTATTGGGTATCGTCAACAGTACAGTATCCGCTTCCTGGATGGCTTCATCGTTTGCCAGCTCTTTGATCAGCTGATCAGGTTCGGCAGCATAACTTCTGCCGAAGATCGCACGCCTGTCCATTTCGAGAATGCCGATCTGATCGGTACTTTTTCCATCACGGCCAAAATAATACCTGTCCTGTTCATTGACCAGGGCAAAAATGGAGCGGCTTACGGAGACTCGTGGCTCGCGTTTATGTCCTGCCTTTTTCCATGCTTCTTTGTACAACCTGATCTGTTCGGCCTGTTGTATGTGAAATGGCTTTCCGCTTTCATCAAACTTCAATGTTGAGCTCTGAAGGTTCATTCCGTTTTCTGCCGCCCACACAGCGGTAGCATTGGAAGCTGCTCCCCACCAGATCCTGTCGCGCAAACCTTCCGAATAAGGTTCCAACGGCAGCAAACCGGGAGGATTCGGAAACATCGGATTGGGATTGGGCGTGGCAAAGCCAACGCCGTTAAGGTGCTTTAGAAACTCCAGCCCTTTGTTCCGGCCCATGTCAACGTCCGTCTCACCATCTGCCGGCTTATAGCCGAAATAGCTCCATCCGTTGATCACCTGTTCGGGCGAACCTCTGCTGATACCCAATTGTAAACGGCCGCCCGAGATCAGGTCTGTAGCGCCCGCCTCTTCCACCATATACAATGGATTCTCATACCGCATATCAATCACGCCGGTGCCGATCTCGATCTTACTTGTCTTCGCCCCGATCGCAGACAACAACGGGAACGGCGAAGCCAGCTGCTTCGCAAAATGGTGTACCCTGAAATACGCGCCATCAACACCGATCTCCTCCGCCGCTACTGCGAGATCAATCGACTGCAACAACGTATCAGCCGCCGTTCTCGTACTGTATGCCGGATGGTTGGCCCAATGACCAAACGATAAAAACCCGATCTTTTTCATACTCTTTAAATGAAATTTGCAATAGTATCCGCAAATTTAGCGAATACTGTCATTTTGAAACATTACCCGGAAACCGGGTGAATGTGCCGGGTAGATAACAAAGATGCAGGCGAAAGGTTGGCGCGGGTCGGCCCGGACAAGAGAATCGGGTGTTTTACCAGCAAGTTTGTCCTTCCAATACTCGCGTATGGCTACCTCCTTTGCTTCAGCGGACGGGTCCCGCAGATTTCGCAGATTTATCAGTCGAACAAATGAAATGATCATCTGTAAACGATTATGTTTTATTAGCGTCCGCAGATCCCGCAGATAATTCTCTGATGACTTGAAGATATCTGCGGATACAGACAGAAGCCTGTTTTATCAGAGAATAAAGTGGCAATAATCAGATCGATAAATCTGCGAAATCTGCGGGACGTGTCCGCCGGAGGAGGAACCTTACGTCAGAGGAAGATGACACCTTTTAACTTAATGACAGCAGGACACGCATCACACCTTGAACTATCAATAAACAAGTTTACCCGAAAAGAGAACAGCACCAAGTTCCAGAAAGAAGACTTTTAAAGTGCGATCTGTGAAGACAACTGAACAACAGATAAGCCACAAAGCGGGAATCCCCGGTCAAACCGGAGATCCCCAACAATGGACGGCTATCAGAAAAACATGACCGGAAAAATAATACCGGATCTGTTCACTATCAAGTGCCGTTAAAAAAATCAGGGATTTCCCGGACGAACATTAATAAACACGCCGGCAGGAAAACTGATAAAGATCATACCAGAGGTTGGTATTCATCAGTATTCACCAGGCACACTGCCTGTAATTTTATATCATCAATTCACCATCATCCCGTTATTGTATAATCAAAATATCAGCAACATGTTCGGAGTCCTTGCAGAATCACAGATAGATCAATTGCTTCGCAAACAGGTACTTGGCCGGCTGGGTTGTCATGCAGACGGACTGACCTATGTTGTGCCCATCAGCTATGCATGGCATGATGGATATCTCTATATGTATACACAGGAAGGACTGAAAATATCTATGCTGCGAAGCAATAAAAAAGTTTGTTTCCAGGTGGATAATACAAGGGATTTATCCAACTGGCAAAGCGTGATCTGCTGGGGAGAAGTGGAGGAATTAACTGCTGATGAAGACCGGGTTGCTGCATTGCAGATATTAAATACCCGGAATTTTCCGGTTGCCATTACACAGAAGATGCGGATCAATTCGGAATGGCCATTTAACCCGGCAAAGATCGCTGAGATCAAAGGCATTTTTCTTCGCATCCGCGTAGAAGAAAAATCCGGGCGATATGAACGTACAGAAGAAGCGCCGCATATGGCAGGATAACTACAGTATCAATCTACACTTCAATACCCCTGATCTTTTTTTCGCCGGATTGACAGCCACAACGGTATTTGCGGATACATCCTTCGTCACCACTGCTCCCGCCGCTTCGATCGGATGATCACCGATCGCTACCGGGTAAACATGCATTGTTAAATGACTAAACCCTGTTCGGACTTAGTTCGGACTTAGTTCGCTCTTACCGTCTTCCCGTCTTACCGGTTTATTTTTACCGGTAAGGCGGGAAGACGGTAAGAGTTTACAATGAAAGAAGTTGTTCTCAGTGAATCGTGCAATATCAACTTTGGGTTTACCAAGCAGAATAATCCGAGTCCTTTCCCCTACCCTACCGGCAGATCAAATCCAAACTCGGTTCCCTGTCCAGGTTCGCTATTCACCCAGATCTTTCCGCCCTGTGCTTCTATAAACTCTTTCGAGATAGACAGGCCCAAACCTGTTCCACCCGCTTTAGATCCCGGTACTTTGAAAAACCGGTCAAACACCTTTCCGAGATATTCCTGTGGTATACCTGTACCCTGATCTTTTACTGAAAAACTCACCCGGTCATTATTTCGTTTCGCCGCAACCGTCACCTGCTGCTCTTCCGAAGAATACTTGATCGCATTCGTCAGAAAATTATTCAATACCCATGCAGTCTTCTCCGCATCTGCTTTGATCATTGGCAGATCAGGCGCGATTTCCTTTATCAGGACCACCTGCTTTTCGCGGGCGGCAGTTCCTACGGACTCCATTGCGTTTTCAATTACAGCAGCGGGCGCCGCATCAGAAATATCCAGCTGGATCTTACCTGCTTCTACCTGCGACATATTCAGCAGCTCACTCAATATCCGCAACATCCGCTGGTTATCCTGTTTAAGATGTCCGATCAGTTCTTTCTGTTCATTGGTCAGTGTACTGACACGCTCATCAGATAGCAGTTTAAGGCTGAAATCGGAGGAAGCGAGCGGCGTTTTCAATTCATGAGAGATCGTTGCAATGAAATTGGTCTTTGCCACATCCAGCTCTTTGAATGAAGTGATATTGCGGAGAATGATCACTTTGCTGCTGGAATCTTCCTGCGAGATCTCAATGATCTCTTTGGTGAAATAATTCTCGCGGTTATCCAGCACGATCTTAAAAGGCAGATTTGTTTTTTCTTCCAGTAAAAAACGGAACAGATCATTTTTACTGCTGATCTGGCTCACGGATTTTCCAACGATCTCCGCAGCCTGCAAATTCAACAGCTGCAAAGCCTGGTCATTGGCAAAAAGAATAATATCATTTTTATCAATACCGATACTTGCTTCCTTCAGACTATTGATCACCGCTTCTGCTCTTGTCTTTTCAAAGATCAGTTTATTCAGATTGCTGTTCTCAAAGTACTCCAGCCGCTCGGCCATATCATTGAAAGAATCGGCCATCTGGCCGAATTCATCTTTTCTTTCAAGGTGGATCCTGAAGCGATAGTTCTTCCGGGCAATTTCCTGCAGCCCTTCTGTTATGGCATTGATCGGCGCAGTGAGCACACTGGGAAAATTGTAGGAGAAGGTAAATCCGACAAGGAAGATCACGGCTGCCAGTACGGAGATATAGGTTAACGCTGTATTGGCTGTATTACTTGCACGCAGGTTCTTTGCTTCGATTGCAGCCATGTTCACGCGCAGTACGCGGTGTATGGCCAGGCGGATCTCCCTGAATGTAGCCGTTCCCGGATTGAGCTTGTATTGTTCATAAGCCGACCGGATCTGCGTGGTGGCTTCCCTTTCGCCGGGTTCGGTGATGTTCTGTTCCTGTTTATGCAGAATGCTGTCAAATAACGCGGGCAGCGGCTGTCCATTCTCCGCATTATCGATCAATTCCTGCAATGAATAACTGTAATCAAGCGATTCGTAGTTATTCTTCAATATCAGCGTGGCATCCTGTTTCAACCTTACCAGGTGATAAATACCGACACCGCAGGAAAGCAATGTCAGCAGGAACAGGAATAACGTCCCCAACCGGATCCTTCTTTTTACTGCTGCTTTCATTATGATAAAATTACCAGGTCTACATCATTTTCCGATAAAGCTTTCAGCAATTCACTGAAAACACCGGTATTCAGAATGATCTGCCAGAGTTTGAAGTGAGGTTTACCAATACAAACTGTGGTGATCTTTTTTGTCTCTATTTCATGAATGATCGCTCTTGCGATGTTCTCTTCTTTCACCTGCAATACTTCCGCACCAAGTTCCGTCGCATTCTGAAAGTTATTGATCAGGTGGCGCTGCGCCGCCAGCGGGATCTTGTCCGTGGCCTCCTTTGGCGTCTGCACGTACAACACATACCATTTGCTGTTGTAGTAAGATGCCAGTCTTGCCGTCTTCCTGATGATAGTCTGCGCGATCAGATGATTGGAAGAAATACAGGCCAGTAACCGCTCATGCCGCCAGGGTTTATCCTTTGCCGTCACTTCATGATCCACTTTTCGTTCCACCTGCCCCGCCACTTCTTTCAGCGCAAGCTCGCGTAACTGCAGGATCTGTTCCGGCTTAAAGAAATGCTGCAATGCCTGTTGCACTTTACTGCTGTCATAGATCTTTCCGTCTTTCAGCCGCCGTATCAGGTCATCCGCACTAAGATCGATATTTACCACTTCATGCGCCTGCTGCAATAGCTTATCCGGCACACGTTCTTTCACTTCAACACCTGTGATGGATTTCACATCTTCATTGATGCTTTCTATATGCTGGATATTCACCGCCGTGATCACATCGATCCCGGCCTGCAGGATCTCCATCACATCCTGCCAGCGTTTGGCATTCTTGCTTCCCGGAATATTTGTATGCGCCAATTCATCCACGATCACGATGGAAGGATGAAGTAACAGGATCGCCTGTACATCCAGCTCATCCAGTTGCTTGCCTTTATAAAAGACCTTCCTCCTTGGGATCAGTGGCAAACCTTCCACCAGCGCCTGCGTTTCTTTACGGCCATGCGTTTCCACATAACCGACTCTTACATCCACGCCGTTTTGCAGAAGGTTATGTGCCTCCTGCAGCATCCGGTATGTTTTACCAACGCCCGCACTCATACCGATATAGATCTTCAGCTTACCCATGCTTTGCGGTGGTTCACCAATATTAAACTCATGTATCGCACCTGATTCTATCATAACTGTGGATTATGCAAGGTTCATTTTTTTCTTTTTGGTAGTCTTACCAGGCTTGAATAACATCGCCGTGCACAAACAGTTCTTACACCCTTTCCCTTCGAGGATAGAGTAATTTACACAGCTTTTGCAACCTTTCCAGAAAGCTTCTTCCTGCGGTATTTCACTGTAGGTGACCGGCAGAAATCCCAGCCTGGCATTCATCTGCATAATGGCAAGACCGGTGGTGATGCTGAAGATTTTTGCATCGGGATAGATTTTCCGCGACAACTCAAAGATCTTTTTCTTGATCGCTTTGGCAATGCCCTGACCACGGTAAGCAGGTGAAACGATCAATCCCGAATTGGATACGAATTCGCCATTCGCCCATACTTCCAGGTAAGAAAATCCCACCCATTCATTTTTACCGTTAAGCGCTATCACTGCTTTGCCTACTTTCATCTTTTCAATGATCGAAGCAGGTGTGCGCCTGGAAATTCCTGAGCCACGTATGATAGCCGAACTGAACATTTCTTCAACTATTTGTACGGCGTAAACCGAGTCTTCTTCGGTCGCAGGACGTACGGTGATATTTTTCATTTTGTTGATTTAATATTTTAGAGAGACTGTTACGCACTAACCTTATTAACCTGTTTCATATAAACAGCGTAAAGCCCTACGGGAATAAGCGTTCTGATACTTGCTCTTTCTTCCTGTTCACAATTGAGCATGGACGAAAACGAATACACGAACACATTCTCAATAAGCGTTCTTACCATTCTGTCTCCATTACGGAATAATTTATCCGCCAGTAAAAAACATTTACGGGCCATTCCCATTTCATGATGCTCCACCGCCTCTTTTGTGTAATCGGAGAAGTAGTTCATAAACGCATATACTTCCATTGAGGGTTTAGATGGGCAGTAATGGCTTGCCAGTGACGGGATCTCCCGGCGTAGCAAACCACTTACTTCAAACTGACTGATCATAATGTACGATTGATTTGAACGATGTATTGCCAATCCCATACCTGTTTCTTATTGCGAATGCGCCGAATACTGCTGACTGATTTACATCGGGTTGCGTTTACCTCCGCCTTAAAGCGCCTTTGTTTTACCTTATCATTTTGAGAAACGTTTATCAAACTGATAAACCAGCGGACAGTTGCGTAAGGCCCCCTCCAACCTCCCCCTTCAGGGGAGGCTTCGCACATACATTCAGATCGACTGTTCAACTAGTGACGAAAGGTATAGACCCAACGATTTTATTTCTTCGACTTTAATGACTGTATAGCCTCCCCTGAAGGGGGAGGTTGGAGGGGGCCTTACGCCAAACAGAAAAGCAACTGTCAGCAACCTCGTTCAAAATTTCCTCAATATCTTAAAATCTGCAGGAGCCTACGCCATCCGACCATTCAGCAAACTCCCGATTAAAAACTCACCGCCGCCGAAAAAGTAATAGCCGTTGAATTATCTTTTGCCACTCCATCTTTAATAAAGATCTCATCCCTGCTTTTCAGCCACCGTCCTTCCACACGAAGCGCAAGATTTGCAACAGGCAGATAATCTGCATTCAGTGAAATACCTGAAGTCTTAAAACCATTCTGCGTTCCCGTAGCAATGATCACCCCATGTTCATCACTGTAATACTCGCCCCGCAACGCAAAAGCCCATTGACTGACCGGTGTAAAACGAAGGATCGCCACCGGCGAATACCATGTATTCCGTTCATTGCTGCCTTTTGTTTTTTGTTCTGTGCCAATATCAAAACCAGCCGTCAGGCCGATCTTATTACTGACCTGAAAAATGCCGTAAATATTATGGAAAAGCCTGTTCAGTCTCGCACTGTCAGGTTTATCCGTGCCATAAAATGTGCTGTAGTTCAGCGTCACATTACCCGATGGTTTGAAAATGATCTGGCTACCGAGGCTCATTTTGGAATTACCATCAATACGTGTGATGCGTTGCCAGCCATTCAGCGCAAGTACACTGAACGACCATTTACCATTATCTGTTCCATAACTCAGCCTTGCACCGCTTTCAAAGTAGGGAGAGTTGTCCGCCAGTATACTTCTTGTAAGCGTCCAGCAGTCTTTACTGATGGCGCTTTCAAAACCGATATGCGAAGGAAGAACGCCGATGTCAAACCACAGGTTCTTCTTTTCACTAAGCTTGTATCCAACGTTTGCCTCAAACACATTTTTCAACACACCAGGTTCTGCTGCGTAATTTGCATTCATATAGGTTCCTGCGGCCAGTGCGAGATTTGCACGAACCCGCTCCCCATTATACGCGCCTTTTATGTAAGCAAGATTTGCATTGAATTCATTATGCCGGTTATGACTGTATAAGAATCCGGGTCTTGTATTCGTTGCCGGTTTATTCAGGTCATAACTGTAATACGCTTCTGCATAGCCGCTGATCGTCCAGGGTGATGTTTCCGTTTTCGAGGTACTATCCTGCGCTGTACCCGCCAGGGTCAATAAGACGGCAGCGCCCGTCATCCAGATTTTCATGTATAGTTTGATTTATTTTAACGCGTCAAGAGCAATATTCAGCCTGAGCACATTTACTTTGGAAGGGCCGAGAATACCTGCCAATGGTTTTTCAATCTGACGATCAACCAGTGCTTTGATCTTCTCTTCCGGCAACTGACGGATCACTGCAATCCGCCTGATCTGTATATAGGCTGCATTGGGAGAAAGATCCGGGTCAAGACCACTGCCTGATGCTGTTACGAGATCGGCAGGAATATCTTCCTTTTTTACTCCGGGATTATGCGCCAGGAAAGTATCGATCCTGTCCTGCACGGTTTTCAGATAGTCCGGGTTGGAAGGTCCTTTATTGGAACCTGCAGAACCCGCTGCGTTATAATCCACCGCACTCGGCCTGCTCCAGAAATATTTATCGTCGGTGAATTTCTGTCCGATGTTTGAATAACCGACCATCTTACCATTTACTATTTCGGTTTCACCTTTACCGCCGCCGGGTGTAATTTTTCCCACCGCCGCGATCAGCAGCGGATAGATCACGGCGCACACAATGATCATCACCAGTGTCAACTTGAATGATATTGAAAGATTCTTTTTCATGTTGTTATTTTTATTCATTACATAAATAATCCAAGCAGCAGATCGATCAGTTTGATACCGATGAATGGAACGATCACACCACCCAAACCATAGATCAGCAGGTTTCTTCTCAATAATGCGGAAGCGCCGATCGGTTTATAGCTCACTCCCTTCAATGCAAGTGGTATCAGCAGCGGAATAATGATCGCATTAAAGATCACGGCAGAAAGAATAGCTGACTCCGGGCTTTTCAGTCCCATTATATTCAGCGCCTGCAATGCCGGGATGGATGCGATAAAAAGAGCGGGAACGATCGCAAAATATTTCGCCACGTCATTAGCAATAGAGAAAGTCGTTAATGTGCCGCGGGTGATCAGCAATTGTTTTCCGATCTCCACGACTTCGATCAGTTTGGTCGGGTCATTATCGAGGTCAACCATATTGCCGGCTTCTTTGGCTGCTTGCGTACCGCTGTTCATGGCCACGCCAACATCAGCCTGTGCCAGTGCGGGTGCGTCATTCGTTCCATCACCCATCATCGCCACCAGTTTACCCGCAGCCTGTTCTTTTTTGATGTAGTTCATTTTATCTTCCGGCTTTGCCTCGGCAATAAAATCATCCACACCCGCTTTACCGGCGATATATTTTGCGGTCAAAGGATTGTCACCAGTTACCATCACGGTCTTAACGCCCATTTTACGCAGCCGTTCAAAACGCTCCTGTATACCCGGCTTGATGATATCCTGCAATTCTATTACGCCTTTGATCTTATTGTTTACCGCAACCACCAGCGGCGTTCCGCCATTCTCTGCGATAGATTTCACTTTATGTTCGGTAGTTGTTGATACCGTATGACCGGCCTGCATAGCCATCTGTCGGATGGCATCAAAAGCGCCTTTCCTGATCTTCAAACCGGCTGGTGTATCCACCCCGCTGCTGCGTGTTTCCGCGGTGAATTTTACAAACACCGATCCTTCTTCGGGAGAAACATTCACACCTTTGGCATGCGCCAGTTCCACGATGGATTTTCCTTCAGGTGTATCATCCGATAAAGAACTGAGCAGGCTGATCCGGATGAACTCATTTTCATCTTCGGTTTCCGTTGCATAAAAATGAGTGGCTTTGCGGTTACCGATGGTGATCGTTCCGGTTTTATCCAGCAACAATACATCCACGTCGCCGGCAGTCTCCACCGCTTTACCGCTTTTCGCGATCACGTTGGCACGGAGCGCCCTGTCCATACCCGCTATACCGATCGCAGAAAGTAATCCGCCGATGGTTGTTGGAATAAGACAAACAAACAGGGAGATAAATGCCGCGATCGTGATCGGTGTGTTGGCATAATCCGCAAATGGTTTCAGGGTTACGCAAACGATAATAAAGATGAGGGTGAATGACGCGAGCAGAATCGTCAGCGCGATCTCATTCGGCGTTTTCTGCCTTGATGCACCTTCCACCAGCGCGATCATTTTATCCAAGAAAGACTCGCCCGGTTGGGTGGTCACTTTCACAATGATCCGGTCGCTGAGCACTTTTGTGCCACCGGTCACGGAAGATTTATCACCACCTCCTTCCCTGATCACGGGAGCAGATTCACCGGTGATAGCTGATTCATCGATCGTGGCAATTCCCTGTACGATCTCTCCGTCCATAGGGATCACATCTCCTGCTTCGCAAACAAAATGGTCACCCAGTTTCAGCATTGAAGAAGAAATATGTTCAACCTGGTTGCTGGTGGATTTACCGGTAAAGGCGATTCTTTTTGCCGGTGTTTCCTCTCTCGTTTTGCGAAGACTTTCTGCCTGTGCCTTCCCGCGTGCTTCTGCCAATGCTTCCGCAAAATTGGCAAAGAGAACAGTTAGAAAAAGGATCGCAAAGATCATCCAGTTATACCAGGAAGCTCCTTGCGCTGTATCACCGGTAAATAATTGAAATAAGGAAACGATGAGCATCACCACAGTGCCGATCTCCACGGTAAACATCACCGGGTTCTTGACCATCAGTTTCGGGTTGAGTTTTACGAACGACTGGCCGATGGCTGTGCTGACCAGCGACGGTTCGAATAACCTTATATTATTTTTTGACTGCTTCATAACTTGTAGTTGTACGTATCAATTAGTATAAAGAGAAATATTCAGCCAGCGGTCCCAATGCCAGTGCAGGGAAGAACGAGAGAGCGTTGATAACGATGATGACGGCAAAGGTCATGATGCCGAATGTCCATGAATCAATGCGCAATGTGCCAGGTGATTCAGGAATGAACTTTTTATTGGCGAGTAATCCAACGATCGCCAGCGGCCCGATGATGGGAAGAAAGCGTGCAAGTAGCAATACAATGCCTGATGTTACATTCCAGAAGACATTGTTATCGCCCAATCCTTCAAAACCGGATCCGTTATTGGCATTTGCTGATGTATACTCGTAAAGCATTTCAGAGAAGCCGTGATAGGATGGATTATTCAGCCAGCTTCCGGGTTTGACTGCCCAGGCCATTTCCGGGTGATGCGCTACCATATACGCCGCCAATGCCGTAAATCCTTTAATGAGGAATGCAGAAAGCAATGTCACAAGCGCTGCGATCTTCACCTCCCTTGCCTCCACCTTATGCCCCATGAATTCAGGCGTGCGGCCCACCATCAATCCTGAAATAAATACGGCGATGATGATATAGATGAGATAGTTCAGTATGCCCACACCACAACCACCATAAAAGGCATTGATCATCATACCGAGCAACTGCATCAAACCCGTCATCGGCATGGTACTGTCATGCATTGCATTTACAGAACCGGTTGAGATGATGGTCGTCATGGTACTCCAATAGCCGGAAGCTGCAGGCCCGAATCGGACTTCTTTTCCTTCCATTGCTCCGGTTGATTGCAGTATGCCCATTTTTGCAATGGCCGGGTTACCGCCTACTTCGGCAATGATCGTCGGGATCAACAGGCATAGCATACCAATGGTCATGATACCGAACAGCACATTTGCGAGTTTGCGGCGGTTGATATAGAAACCAAGCGCGAAGATCAATGCCATCGGCATCAATACCTGCATGACCAACTCCAGCATATTGGTGAAATAGTTTGGATTCTCCAACGGATGTGCGGAGTTAGCGCCAAACCATCCGCCGCCATTGGTACCAAGATGTTTGATCGCGATCATGCCCGCAGCCGGGCCACGCGAAACCTGTACGCTATCACCCTGCAATGTGGTGATCGAATCTTTGCCGTCAAAACTTGCGGGTGTTCCATTGAATGCAAGCAGGATGGCGCCGATGATGCAAAGCGGTAAAAGAATACGGGTGATACCCTTGGTAAAATAAACCCAGAAGTTGCCGAGGTGCTGCGTGGTCTTATGTTTTAATCCATTCAGTAAACCAACCAATGCGGCTATACCGGTGGCAGCGCTTACGAACTGCAGAAAAGTCACGACAAATAACTGTGTGAAATAAGTAGCACCGGATTCACCGGAATAGTGTTGCAGATCACAGTTCACCAGGAAGCTGATCGCGGTATTGAAAGCAAGATCCGGTGTCTGACCGGGGTTGCCATCGGGATTCAGCGGTAATTTATCCTGGAATACCAGCAAGACCATTGCATACACCAGCCACAACATATTTATGGTGAGCATGGCTTTCAGGAACTGTTTCCAGTTCATGGATTCATTCGGGTCAATGCCGGTGATGCGAAAGAAAAAACGTTCAACGGGATTCATAAAATCCGTGAACGTCCGTTGCCCGCTGAACATCCGTGCGATGTATTTACCCAACGGATAAGCGAGTAACACGGTAATTAAAAAGGTGATGATTACACCTGTAATTTCGCCTGTCATAAAATCAGAATTTTTCAGGTTTGATCAATACGTAAAGGAGGTAGCCGAAAACAAACAGTGATAGAATAAATAATGCGTTCATCATATGTTTAAATTTTTTCGAACCAGTCGATGGTTTTATAAAAAAGCCAGAAAAGGATCAGGCCGGATAACAAGAGGATCACAGTGAGCATACAAATAGTTTTTAGTGAATGAGTTTTGATTTAAAGACCACCAGCATGACCAACCCGATTGCAGACAATCAGATTGCAATGATGAAGACGGCGTCGATGATGTCGGTTTTCTTTGCCATGATTGCACAAGATTGGCAAATGGGATACCTGTGATTTATTATTGGTATAGAACTCTTGCAAATACAGGAGGGGCAAGGATTTGGGAGGAATTATAACTTTTCGAAGGACAGAGAAGACATAAAAAAACCTTCTCATTTTGAGAAGGTTTTTTCATTTTGAGAAGAAGTTGGCTGCGGGACTGCCGGGCGTAAGAGCCCCCTCTAAATCTCCCCCTTCAGGGGAGACTTCACGCACTCTAAGGGTAAAGTCAAGTCTTATCGAACATACAAGCGCGATAGGCATTGGTATTACTATAATGTGGACTGTTTAAGTCTCCCCTGAAGGGGGAGATTTAGAGGGGGCTCTTACACCGCTACAACTTCACACCAATCCCATACTCATCCATCTTCCGGTACAGCGTTGCCAATCCAATTTCCAGCAACTTTGCCGCACGCGCTTTATTTCCCTGTGTAGATTGCAATATCTTCTGTATATGCTCTTTCTCCACCGCCGCCAAGGAAACGCCTGTTGACGATGCTCCCGCCGGCTGTTGAATTTCAAAAGGTAAATGTTCCGGGAGTATGACCAGATCATCCTGCAATACAAATGCCCGTTCCAGCACATTCTTCAGCTCCCTGATATTTCCCTTCCAGTGATATTGTTTTAACAGCTGCATCGCTTCCTTACTGATCGCGGGGACTTTTGCATGGTTCCTTGAACCTAATTTTTCCAGGAAGAATTCACTCAGTGCCGGAATATCCTCCACACGTTCACGCAATGGCGGGAGCACCACCGTGAATACATTAAGGCGATAGTACAGATCCTGGCGGAATTGTCCTTTCTCTGATTCCGATCGAAGATCGCGGTTGGTAGCAGCAATGATGCGCACATCAGCAGACGAAACTTTTGTATCACCAAGCTTGATGAACTCTCCATTCTCCAATACACGAAGCAATTTCGCCTGCAGATCTATATGTAACTCCCCGATCTCATCCAAAAACAATGTGCCACCACGCGCCATTTCAATCAAACCTTTCTTGTCTTTATTGGCGCCTGTATATGCGCCGGCTTTATGCCCAAACAATTCTCCTTCCAGCAATTCTTTGGTAAAAGCACTGCAATTAAGCGCGATGAATGGTTGCTTTGCCCGTTTGCTGTTCTGATGAATGGCATTGGCAAAAACTTCTTTGCCGGATCCGGTTTCGCCCAGTAAAAGCACGGTCGAGTCTCCCGGCGCGATCCTTTCGGCCAGGTGAATGGCTTTTTTTATCGCAACACTCTCTCCTATCACGGATTCAAATCCTGATTGCTGTTGCAGATTGATGCGAACTGCATTCTGCTTATTGCGCAAAGCCTGCTCCGTCGCCTGATTGAGTAAGGGGATGATGCGATCATTGTCATTTCCTTTCACGATATAATCAAAGGCGCCATTTTTCATCGCGGAGATACCGTCTGCTATGTTCCCAAATGCTGTAAGCAAAATGATCTCTGTGCCGGGGAATTGTTTTTTTACGGTCGATACAAAATCAACACCATTACCATCCGGCAAACGCACATCACAAAGGATCACTTCCGGCTGCAACAGTTGAAGCTGACTCATTGCAGCTTTTAAAGTAGCTGCTTCTCTCACGGTAAAACCTTCAAGCGCGATGATCCTGCCGAGAAGCTTGCGGAGTTGTTCTTCGTCGTCTATGATCAGAATATTAGCTGGCATATTTTTCAAAGTTACGGCTAGCCGGGCACTGGTGTTAGGGTTCCCGCAGATTACGCGGATTTTCGTATCCGATTAAGGTAACCAGCCTGGCTCAGAAAATACATTTATGCGACTGCGCAGATTGACTGCTTTTAACAGGAAACTATCTGCGCTATCTGCGCTAATCGTTACCCAAATTTTCGGACTTGCGTAAGGTTCCTCCTCCGGCGGACACGTCCCGCTGATTCCGCAGATTTTA
>QFQQ01000202.1 GCA_003243445.1 Citrobacter freundii | reverse complement strand
AATTTGTCATTGCTCATTCGTTAACCCTGCAAGTTAAAAATGAATTACTGCCACTCCGATAACATTTGAGCGCCAAAAAGGGGTTCGCACTAACGTAAAGAAAGGTGGCCTCCCTCTGTCAACGTCGGGAATTAACCGTTAACAAGTTGTAACATGGTATTCAAACGATCATCGATTACCATTTTTTTTATCGGCAAAACGTCCCCATTTTTGACATTAATAATGGCTAGATACGGACGTTTAAAATGTCAGATATGTACATAAATGCTGCATGAAACTGGACGTCATATATGGCTAAATCCGGCCCTAAAAACCTTAACCCCTAACCTAAATCAGACTGAGGAAATTAGGTGGTAATGTATGAGGGCAACACATTTAGATTGGCTTTCCGCCTGGGGATTTCGCGGAGTATATATACTAAAAACACATGCTTCGGTGAGGTGAATTAAGGTATGTTGTGGCGATTACTCAAGGGTACACTTCGTGAAAATTTTACTTAAGCACAAGTTATAATTTCACTTAAATATGCATATCTCCCCTTCACTTCCCCCCCAAAAAAACTCTCTCAAACTAGTATATATACCTACAAAATGTGACATAAATCACTATGAAGTTACTGTGATTTAGGATTGATCCTGAAGACGGAGGGAGGTGATGGAAGTTTCAGCTGCGTTTGCCATTGTATTCTCCAGAAAGGTAACAAAAAGTGGAAAAGCCAGAAACATAAGTTTCTGCCATATCATATAGCGACTCTACATAATCGTTTACTAAGAGGTTTGTGCAGCGGTGGGCGTCATCCCGTTAATCGCCTCTACATTAGGGGAAGTAAGTTTCCATTATATTCCCCAGAAACCTATTAAAAATCAGAAATGCCCAGAAACGTAGTTTTCTGCCATATCATATAGAGATTGGCAAACTGCTTGATTAAAATAAAATGGCTTGATAAAAGTACCCGTACAGATAGATATTAATAGCTCAATCACCAGATTGCCATTGTATTCTCCAGAAACATGCAAAAAATGAGAACACCCAGAAAGATACTTAACTGGAGAATCAATCTTTCCTGTTTTGGAACTGAAAACTAAAAATCGAACCTGAAAAGGAGTTTTCTCTTTCTCCAGAAACATAGAGTTCTGGCGTAATAATAGAGATTCTCTTTTTTGGGGTTAAGTCCTAATCAAAAAACATCGAGGTGGTTTTATGCAACTCGTCGGGTACATCAATGATCTGGAAAAGGCTCGTGATGCGGTTGATTCAGCCGCAGAACTTCTGTTTAACGAGGCCAATAGTCTTCGGGAGGAATACTGGGACAAAGCTATTGCTGATGACGAGAAGGCACGGTACAGCTTTAACGTAACCAGGCAAGGAACAACTATCAGGATCCGCTGGGCCAGATTGACACCTTTGCGCAAAGCTGGTGGAGGCATTGATCGTGTCGTTCCCAAATACCTACCTCTCAACAAAGGCGAATCATATCCACCAGCGAAATTTAAGGATGCAAGCCAGCGAGAACTTGCGCTTATCGAACTGTATGAAGGTCAGCTTATTTGGTTGCGTGATGAGTTACGAAAAAACCGTGCAATTCGGCAGGCACTTTCACTTCGAATAACTCACCTAAGAAAACAGCTTTAGAAATACAAACCGCTCTGGAGTAAACATAACGGATATACATGAATACCAGGCGATGACCTGGTATTTTTGTTAGTGAGCCTTCAGGCGATCTGTTAGTGAGCCTTCAGGCGATAGCGGACTTATCGCGGCGGAAATGAATCAGGATGATCGCAATATGATCGCGAGTGTTTTCGCCCGGGTATGATCGGGTGGGAATGCAGCGGACTATTTCGCGGGCGCGAATATGGAAGGTAAACAAAGCGGAAGCGATAGCGTCGGTTTTCTCTATTTTTACATCGGGAGGTTGAGCATGGTAATAATCAAACCGCACGATGTCGGAGGAAAGATGAATTTCCTCCGGGGGTTTTTATGGGCAACCGGAGGTTGCCCTGGTTTTAATCGCCGGGGAAAACCAAAAGTGAATAACCAACATGGTTTTCCTCCGGGGGTTTTTGTCGCGGCGAGTACCGCTTAGAAATTGTGATCGGCTATCGAAACGGACAATATGAAGTCGATACCCTCGTTCGGAATAACTTCCCTCCCGATACACGCGTAAACAAAACGAAACCATTAACAAATTATCGCTCAGATTATCAAAGTGGATCATCTCCGTCTCATACCAGCCAAATTCCCTTGTAAACCGATCTGTATTCGCAAAAGGATCCGTTATTGGGATAAAACCACGCCAGAATCGCCTCAGAACGATTCTGAGCTTATCCCCCTGGTATTTTCACGATCGGATTGATTAAAACGCGCCTGAGCGTTTTGAGCG
>QFQQ01000201.1 GCA_003243445.1 Citrobacter freundii | reverse complement strand
AAAAAAACGAATCTTCTTTGTAACTTTGTGGCGTTGAAAAATTTGAGGATACATATAGGCATTTTAACACTGTTGTGTTTGGGTTTCTTTCTGATGCCCAACCTAAGTTATGCCTGTCCAAAAAATGCAACAACGGCCGAGAAAGCTGCGTGTTCCAAGAAAAAGTCCATCAAAGCAGAACACCAGGCAGGTTGTAAAGATAAATCCTGTGAAAAGTGCAAGCATGGCAAAGGCTGCGGGGGCAATTGTAAACATAACTCTTGCAGGTGCGGCGCTTCTGTAACTTCTTTAAGCATACCAACCCCCATCGACTTAAAAGCAAAATATCCTTTTGCAGCAGCTAAAAAGCAAAAATTCGGTTTCAAAGAAGCCTGTTATTCTTCGGGCTATTACTCCATTTGGCTACCGCCTAAAATAAGCTAAACCTATGGCCTGATAGCCATAGGTGTGCCCTTTCAAAAGCAACTCTCCGCTTTTGAACTTCCCCTATTTGTATCATTTATTCAAAACTTTAACCAGGAAAGGGGTTGCTAATACCCCGTTTCTAAAAAAGTAATTATTATGAAATCATTATCGAAAATGGTGATGGTAATCGCTGTATTACTATCATCAATTAACGGTTTTGCACAGATAAAGAATGCGAAAACGGAAACCGTGAAGATCTACGGTAATTGTGAAATGTGTAAAACCACCATCGAAAAAGCAGGTAATGTAAAGAAGGTAGCCAGCGTGGACTGGAATAAAGACACCAAAGTGGCTACACTCACTTACGACAGCGACAGAACAAACCAGGATGAAATCCTGAAGCGTATTGCTTTAGCCGGGTATGACAATGAGAAGTTCCGCGCTCCCGATGACGTATATGCAAAACTGGCTGGCTGCTGCCAGTACGATAGACCCTTGAAGACGGTTGCCAAAAATAAAGAGGCGGGTAAGGATATGGCGGGTATGGATATGACCGGCATGAAAACAGAGCACGGCAATCATGATCACAGTAAAATGGATGCCTCAGCTAAAACGACGGACCCCCAGGATCAGTCACCGCTAAAACCGGTATTTGACAGCTACTTTTCAGTGAAAGATGCCCTGGTAAAGACCGACGCTGCCACCGCGTCCGCCAAAGCCACTGAATTGGCAGCAGCCATCAAAGCAGTAGATATGAATAAGCTGTCGGCACAGGAACATACTGCCTGGATGAAAGTAATGAAAGACTTAGCGGCCAATGCAACGAGTATTTCAACATCAAAAGATGTAGCCAAACAAAGAAATGGCTTCGCAGCACTTTCAGGTAATATCTACGAACTGGCGAAAGTCTCCAAGCAGGACATTCCCGTTTACTACCAGCATTGCCCTATGTATAATGGAGGCAAGGGAGCCAATTGGCTGAGTAAGGAGAATGTAATTAAAAATCCATTCTATGGCTCACAAATGCTTAGCTGCGGCAGTACGATAGAAACCATTAAATAACAGATCTGAACGCTATGGTACAGTACGATGACATGGTGCAGGCGCTCAAAGAACTGAGACAACGTGGGTACAGTATGGACTTTAGTCTGTTACCGGACTGCCTGTACTGTGCATCAAGGAGCCTGAAGCTAAAACCGAAGGATTTTACGGTAACGGAAACACATAGGTTTGAAAGCCTCGACAGCAGCCCTGATAACAATGCAGTCGTGTACGCGATATCGTCCAATGACGGTAAGAACAAAGGGGTACTTGTTGATGCCTATGGTACTTATGCCGGTGTGATGACCCATGAGATGGCAAAAAAATTAAATGCACATAAATTTTAAAACCCCTTGTTATGAATAAATACACTTGTCCGATGCATCCGCAGGTACTAAAAGACGAACCGGGCAAATGCCCGCTCTGCGGTATGACATTGGTGCCAGTTGGCAGTACATCAGCTTCTCATAAGCATACATCAGGACATGGGCATGCTGAGCATTCTTCTCATGATCATGAAAAAGAGGGCTTTAATAAGCATGCAGGGCATCATACCGGCGATTTCCTGAAACGCTTTTGGGTAAGCCTGGTCATTACAGTTCCTATCCTGCTGTTATCACATATGATACAGCAATGGTTGGGTTTCAGCCTTGCTTTCACCGGCGATAAATATGTATTGCTGGCACTCGGAACAACAATTTATCTCTATGGAGGCTTCCCCTTCCTGAAGGGAATGATGGGCGAGATGAAAGCAAAAGCCATAGGGATGATGACACTTGTTGCCATCGCCATATCCGTAGCCTACATCTATTCGGTGGCCGTGGTGTTTGGCCTGCAGGGCATGGATTTCTTTTGGGAACTGGCAACCCTTATCGACATCATGCTTTTGGGGCATTGGCTGGAAATGCGTTCCCAGATGGCTGCTTCCCGGGCATTACAATCACTGGTGGCCTTACTGCCAAACGATGTCACCGTTGAACGAAACGGAGAAGCCGT
>QFQQ01000096.1 GCA_003243445.1 Citrobacter freundii | reverse complement strand
CGACGCCCTATCCGCACCGCAACCGGGAACATGTCTGGACCATCAGTCTTGACGCTGCTGGTAAAGTGCTGCATATCGAACTCGTCACCATGGGCAGTGTGAACCGCGCGATCATCGAGCCGATGGAACTCTTCAGCACACCGCTGCAGAAACGGGCGGTGAAGCTGATCGTGGTGCATAATCATCCGGCAGGATTACTGTGTCCCTCGGCAGCGGATAGATCGATGGCGGGAGAGTTGAACCGGCTGGGCCGTGAGTTGAAAGTGCCGGTAGTGGATCATGTGATCATTACGGAAGAAGGGTATTATAGTTTTGCAGAGCAGGATCAGATGAAGGAGCTGCCGAGGAAAGAGATTATGCAGGGAACAATGGAGATGAATACGAGTAGTTTCCGGAGGATTAAGAGGAGAAGGATGGTGAGGAGGAGGTTTGTGTGATGACAATAGTTGTTGTTCTCATGCCTACCTCATCAGGTTAATTATAACTTAGACTAAGCTCCTTATCTGGCTGGCAATGTTTCGTCTTCTGTATGGTTAATGATTACTGTCGGCTCATTTAACATGGCAGGATAAGCATACCACGGCGATAACATCTCAGTCAGACGCTGAGCCATATAAAAAGAACCAAAAACCATTCGTCGTCTCGATCACAAAACTAAAATCCCACCATACAGGGTACCCGGGAATACCGTCGGGCAGATCGCTAAAATAAAACTTAGAAGCTGGCGGAATAAGCGCAGACAAGGCCTCCTTGAGATCAAAAACAAGTAATCGCACCTTCTCAACCCCTACTGGCTTCAGATCTCCTTCTGCCAGTAGCGTTTCATCAATCGTCTTCCAAAACTCCATTTCAGTTGCAGGTAAAAAGCGCAATTTTTGGATGTCGACTGCCGGATAGTTATCCTTGAGTTTTGTGAACAATTCGTCCCAGGTTGTGCAGGGTAAGAACTCGTCAAAACCAAGAGTGATCTCGTAGTTATATCCAAAGGAGTTGACGGTTCTTTGCAGCTCTATCAATTTTTGCTGTATGTGGGGCGTATTCATCAATCCTGTATTATGTAAAAAGATTCACTCCGAGATATCGAGGAGATTCTCATCGTACCAAACATCTTCATAAACATTATCAAACAAAAACCTCCACCCCGGCGCCAAACCAAGATAACGTATTGCTTTCGGACAAAGCTGCAACAGATGATGAAGATGCATCGGCTGAAAAAAATCATCGGCATCGGAATACTCTCCGCACCAAAGATACCATTCGGCGTATCCCGGAATTTCTAAGGGATGGCGAAGTCCGTTAACCGGCATTTCAAACTTTTTGAAACTATCGAGGGAAATACCAACAATGTTGTCAAACGGAGACGCAAGAAAGTCTGCTCCATATTTTTCGCAAAGTTGCTGCTGGACAAGCGTGAAGTCAGATTCTATAGATGTCATAGTGTTACTTGAATGAAGTTCGATGCATGCAAATTACTGGGAAGTCACGAAAAAATTAAGTGTTGAGGATCCACACTTGCGGGACTGTTGCGCCCTCCGCAGCGAACTGATCCATGGCGGGGAGTTGATAGCTTGCCCCGGACATGATCCCATAGCCGTCAGATTCAGAGACAGATTTTTTATACGGTTACACACAGTTCAGGTGTCCCGTCCTTTGCGACGTCATTGCATCCTTATTGGCTCCTAAGATCGGTGTCTTTGCCTCCCCGGATCCCGAGGACGTTTCGAGGAGGTTTCGAGGACCTTTCGAGGAGGCAAAGAGGACAATCCGAGGAGAAATTACCAAACTCCACCAGTTTATTACCCTTCATACGACCTATAATACCGTCCACCTTCAATTAGGTATGCTCTCCAATACAAAACAGGCTTAAACTGACGGCTATGGGACATGACTCGGGGGTTGGGCCGGGAGTTGAACGTGCCGGTGGTGGATCATGTGATCATTACGGAAGAAGGGTATTACAGTTTTGCCGAGCAGGATCAGATGAGAGAGCTGCCCGGGAAAGAGATCATGCATGCAACGATGGAGATGAATACAAGTAGTTTCCGGAGGATTAAGAGGAGACGGATGGTGAGGAGGAGGTTTGTGTAAGCCGGGTTTGTAAAGTTGTAAACGTATTTACAACTTTCTTCAAAATTGGCATTTCTGTAATCATATTTATGGCTCCTGGGAATCTTCAAAACAAAACCATCATTTACGGCATCAACGGTGATACTGTAAATGATGCTGTGACTGTTCACCCCGACAGGAAGAGCTAACATATCCAGATCACATTTATCTCGCTTATGAAATCATCACTAAAAATCCTCCGTTAAAAAAACATTTCTCAACGTATTATACTCATGGCTCTTGCTTACTCCCATAATAGCTTCGCATCATAAAACAATCCTGTTATGAATCTTCAAAATTCTCTTATCATCAACTTCAACTACGGGATAGATGACCTCGACCCGCTGTTCGAACTTGAAGACAAATTACGTGCAGTCATAGACGGCGATGAATTAGGCCATTACGATGGACACGCCATCAATATGGACGATACAGACGGCATTTTGTTTATATACGGAGATGATCCTGAGAAGATATTCGAGGTTATCAAACCAATATTGCATCAAACTTCTTTCATGAAAGCAGCAGAAGTCAATATAGAAATAGCATCTCCGACTCAGTCAGCGATACGATCATTTATTCTTGATTAGGCATATCGTTATCATACCAGGCCGCCGGATGAGGATTGCAGATAATTGACAATGAGGAAATTACTAAACCCCTTTTCCAGTACCAAACACAAATCCTCAATCCGCAAATTGCGAATTGAGGATAATTCGGTAGTTTTAAGCATGAGAAAGCACAATGGAATGAGGCCTCAGGATGTCGTCATCCTGCTTAAAATCATCGCAAAATCAGACAAGCCCTGGCAAAACAAAGACCTGGCCGCAGAGTTATTCATCAGCTCTTCCGAAATATCCGAATCGCTTTACAGAAGCTCAATGGCTGGTCTGATTGATGCAGATAAGAGAAAGATTGTCTATAAACAAAACTTAATGGAGTTCCTCGAACACGGTTTACATTATGTATTTCCCGTTGAGCCAAGCAGGATGGAAAATGGATTGTATACCGCCCATTCACATCCCTATATGCGTGAACAGATCAAATCGGAATCATTAGCCTATGTATGGCCAGATCCACGTGGAGATGTCCGGGGTCTCGCTATCGAACCTCTCTATCAGCACCAGGTAAAAGCAGCGCAGCAGGACGAGAAACTATATCTTATGCTGGCGCTACTTGATGTAATACGCGTTGGGCGCGTCCGGGAATTGAAAATCGCTGTTGCCAAACTCAAGGAATTATTAGCATGAAACATCTGCATACAAACATCGTCCGTATAAAAGCAGTGCATGAAATTCTCGGAGATCTTAGGGATAAAGTAGTTTTTATCGGCGGAGCCACCGTGTCTCTCTATGCCTTGCGCGAAGCGCGGGACATACGGGAAACGGACGATGTCGATATCCTTGTTGAAATAGCCACCAACTGGGATTATGCTGAAGTTGAAGCGCAGCTCCGCAAAGCTGGATTTGAGAACGACATGGAGGCCGGCTTCATGGGTCGGTTTAAACTGTCAGGGCTGCTTGTTGATCTCATGGCAACAGATGAAAAGATCCTCGGATTCGGTAATCAGTGGTATAAAGATGGATTTCATACAGCAATCGAATATCGGATCGACGATCAGGTTACAGTAAAAATATTTGATGCCCCGCATTTCATTGCGTCGAAGATTGAAGCTTTTAAGAACAGAGGTGAAGGAGATGGCCGGTTAAGCCAGGATTTTGAAGATATCGTATTTATTCTTGAAAACCGCGCATCCATCTGGCAGGAAATGAATGATTCACCTTCTCCATTAAAAGAATATCTGAAAAAAGAATTTCAGGCTTTTGCTGATAATCCGCATATACAGGAATGGATCGACTCTCACACCGGTTTTTCTTCATCCCGGGGTGTATATGTAATTATGGAGGACATGAAACATTATCTGGAAGAGTCGTCAAGCCCGACTTAATATTATCATGCATGCGACGATGGAGATGAATACGAGTAGTTTCCAGAGGATTAAGAGGAGAAGCATGGTGAGGCGGAGGTTCGTTTGAACAGGATTGTAAACATACTTACAACTTTCCCCGGATCGGATATTTCTGTAATTGTACTTACAACTCAAGAAGTCATCATTTACTATATAACGATGATGCAGTAAAGAACAGGAAAACGAAATCCCGAGAAAGGAACGTCAAAATAGACAAAGTCACCAGTTACCTGAAAATCTAACCGCTAATAACTACCTGCAAATAAGCATCTTAGAAACATAAAATCAAAAATGCTCTTTCAAAAAAGCAATTTTGCTCTATTTTTGCTTTTTCCAAACAACACTTATGGAAAGACTATTCGAGAAATCATATAAAAAACTGGACCGTACCCCGGACCGTTTCTATCGATACCTCCTTCAAAACATCGATTTCTCCAATCGCATGATCGGCATTAAAGTTGCCAGAGGGGCTGGCAAAACCACGCTGCTGCTGCAATACGCACACAGGGAACTGCCGCTTGACCACCAGGTTTTATACACCAGCCTGGACGACCTTTGGTTTACCGAAAACAAGCTCGTTGACCTGGCCGATACTTTTGTAAAACAAGGTGGTCGTTACTTACTATTGGATGAAGTCCACCGTTATCCCGGCTGGTCGCAGGAGCTCAAAAACATCTATGATGATCAACCTGATCTTTCTGTGATCTTCACTGGCTCATCGATCATGCACCTCGACAAAGCCCGGGCAGATCTGAGCCGGCGCGCCGTCATGTATGAATTGCGTGGTCTTTCCTTCAGGGAATATCTGTCTCTTGAAACAACGGTTTCGCTGGAAAAGCTCGATTGGGAAATCCTTCTGAACGATCATGTGCAGATAGCACGAAGCATTATTCAGAAGGTAAAACCGCTGGAGCATTTCACTGGTTATCTCAAACATGGCTATTACCCTTACTTTCTCGAAAATGTGAACGTCTATCCGCAAAAGCTGGAAGAGACGATCTCACTCGCATTAAGCACCGATCTGCCTGCTCTGCATGATCTGACACCCGCGAGCATTGAAAAGATCCGCCAGCTCTTATACATCATTGCAGAGTCTGCTCCTTTCAAACCGAATATTTCAAAACTGAGCGAAAGGACCGGCGTATCCCGCAATACACTGATCAGCTTCCTGCATCATCTGGAAGACCTCCGGATCATCAATGGTCTGTATCATTCTGCCAAAGGCATCGGTGCCTTGCAAAAGCCAGAGAAGATCTACCTCCATCATCCTAACCTTCAATATGCACTGGCGTATTCCGCCATGGAGATCGGCGCTGTCAGGGAAAGTTTTTTCATTAACCAGGCATCGGCAGTAAAAGACGTTACTTATACCAGCGAAGGAGATTTTGCGGTGGAAGGTGATATGTTTGAAGTTGGCGGTAAAGACAAACAGCAGCGACAGCTAAAAAACTTCAAACGGTCTTTTGTGGTAGCAGACGGTATTGAAATCGGACATGAACATAAGATCCCGTTGTGGATGTTTGGGCTGTTGTATTAAGGCATGCATTAGGTTACAGGTCCACCCTCCAAAAGCGTATTCGGTAAAGATTAACGCAGAAAACACAGCACTAAATCGGTTTTTTTCTGATTTTCTATTCCCTGTCTGACATATTATTGCCTAAGTGAAAATTCTTATCTCCACTCCATAAACTGTTAACACCACGCAAAAACACCCGCACACCTCCATCATATATACTCCCAAATCCTGCTCACAGCGCCTTTTTCTTACCTTAGAAACAACCTAACACCTTCTACCATGAAACTGCTAACCGCTCTGGCCATCATCGCTATGTTCCTATTCACCTCCTGCTCATCCAACAACTTCACCCGGGAAAAGGCGCAGAAAATAATAGAAGCTGAAAAGATGTATCCCTCAATTTTCGATTACAGTATTTTTTGCAATGATGTACCGGAGGCCTTTAAAGCGGTTGATGCAGGACTTGAACGCGATGGCTACGTCAACGTAATCAAAACAAAAAAATTCAACGAGGCCGGTAAGCCATGGATAACATTCACTGATAAGGCAACACCTTATCTTCTGCCTACTCCTGAAAAAGATAAACCATTTCAGATCCAGTTGGTAAAGATCGCAGATGAAGAGTTTGTAGAGATAACCGGGTTACGGTTAGGACAGGCTAAGAAAACAGCGATGGTTGAATACACCACTGTTTATAAAAACATCTCTCCTTTTGTTGTATTTCTCAAGAAAGAGCTGAAAGAAAAAAATAACCGTAAAGCGTACTTCGCGCTCTATGACGACGGATGGCGCATCGTTAAAAAACCCGGGCCAGAATTTATCGAGTTTGGAGGATAAAGCTTCTCCTCCCATTGGCAATTCGGAATGATCATACCGAATAATCATCTCATCAATGAAACTCTTGTACATGAGTAATTCACCTTTCCCTTTCGACCCCAATGATCCTTATGAAATGGGCCGTGCCGAAGAAGAACAGAAGGAACAGCAACGCCATGAAGAAGAGATCAGAAAAGGCAACGATCCGGCCATCAATTTTTTTAAATTGACAGGCAGGCTGTTTTACTTTGCATTCATCTTCAGCAGCTCCCTAGTTGCTGCTTATTATATCCTCAAACCCCTGGCATTCTATCAATCATTATCAGGCTGGGAAAAAGCGCTTGCGTTCATAGCCACAGCTTACCTGATCGTTTGTATTGTATACTTCTTAAAAGGAATATTGATAAGCCTTCGGTTTGCCGGTAACAAGTTATGGATCTTAGTGTGGATCATCTGTTTTGCCTTCGTCTGCCTGTTGCCCGCCTAAGCCGTTTATTATCTTCTCCTGGATTGGCTTGGACCATCCATTCCGCGTAAAAAAAAGGCATCAGTCATTACCAGTTCTGGTGTATCATCGGAGCGGGATTGGCTGCCGGGATCATTTACAATCGTTACGGACTGACGAACGACAGAGCAATAACAATATGCAGATGGGCCTATCAATTAGGAATCTCAACGGGCCGCAAATGACTACGACGTAAATCATGATTCCGGATGTTTGAATACCGGCGCGTCAGCTATTATTTGCTTCTCACTATTCCCAGATATTAGCATGGCCCGGGAAAATGATCGGCCCGGCGTTGTTGTGATTTGGGAGACGCAACTGCTCAGCATTGCAAGATCAGAGAACGACATTCTAACGATCAGGAACTATAAGTAATTCGCCTTTGATCGCGGATTTTCGCGGGGATACTGCAATGCAAGAAGAACTTGCAAAGCTGCTTTAAAGACAAAGCTGATCAATCCTGCAACTGCAATTAAAAATTACATCGCGGCAAAGAACTCAGTCTTTTTCCGATCGCCTCATCTCCTTCACCCTGACCATCCACAGCCTCACTTCCTCCGAAAAATCTTTGATATCGTCATCATTAATATATCCGTCAACATAGATCTCAGCGACCGTATTCAAATAGCGTGAGCCGGTAAGGTCATCATACCGCCGGGCGATCGCTTTATTCTGCTCCATCACTGTTCTATATAATTCGTGATACGCTTCCTTATTCGCTTCAAACTTACCGTTTCTCCAATTCGTTATGACGCTGTCGAATTTTTCAAGGCTTTCACGGAACTGAGCATCCAACCCTTTATCGATGCAGACCCTTGCAATTTTCTTTTCTCGTTTTGAAAGTTCGTGAAACATGTGATATTCTTTAGTTACAAAGATACAGCGATTGACTGTCAACAGCGAAAGGTCCTTATAATGCTCATCCACCTCAATGCATCAAAAATCAGAACACGCCGCCGGATACAAAAAGTAAATATGGATCTTTGAAACATTATTCTGATACTCCGGCATCGCCAATAATTTCTTCCATGCCGCATCATCACCAAATTTCTTCCAGTGTTCATCACGGCTTGTTTTATTGTCAAAGCTCGTCATATACATCAGGTTCGGCATCTGGCTGCCGGCGATCGCTTCCGCATAAAACACCGCATTAAACCCAAGCCTGTTGAAGATCTCAATCTCGCCGTTATTGAACATCTGCACTTTATTGGCATAGTACTTTTCTGTCGGGCTTTCATAACTGCGCAGTTCATACACACGTTGATCTTTCGGTCCTGCCAGTTGCGGCACAAAGGGCATGGGCATACCTTCAAATGCCTGCAGCAATACCGTTTCGATGCGTTGATACGGCTGATCATTATACGCTGCATCCAGGTAATCCTTTCCTGCCGTGAGGTACTGGTTATCTTTTGCAAGCGTCTTCGCGATCGCATCGATCTGCTTCAGCTGTTTATACGGGATCAATACATAGATGCGTTTCACCGAATCTGTTTCCATGGTTTTGAATACACCGACCCTTTTGATACCGGCTCGATGAAGCGCAGGTACATAAGCGCTTTCGAGGAATCGCTCCACGCGTTGTTGTTGCGCGGTGGATTGAAGCTGGTAGATCTTCAGCTGATAATAAGAACGTGCAGGTGCTTTCGCGAAAGTTGCGGAGGAAGAGATCAGCAAAAGTGCGAACAGGCAAAGATGGGTGAAAAGGCGCATCGGACAATTTTTAGCGAAAGTAGATATTTTGAATTTGAGGATGGACTATTTGCGGCTGGCGTAGAGGTTCCCGCGGATTTCGCAGATCTTACCCTTACTATTCAGAAAGCCTGTTTTAATGCAGGTGCATACTTTTATGGGAAGGTGCAGATAACGCAGATCAATTTCTGATAACGGGGCGATATCTGCGAAATCTGCGCATCCCCATAAAACCTCTATGACCATTGATATACTTTTCGTAAATTGTGAAAACAAAATCTGCGAAATCTGCGGGAGATTACGCCCCTCATAAATATACATCCACCCTCACCATCACCATCCTCCCTCTCAACCGATACTCATTCGTCACCAGGCGGTAACTATCCGCATTAAAATAAAGATACTCCTTCACCCCAAACAGATTAAACCCTTCCACATTCACATCAAACTTCCGCTTTCCAAACGTATAACGCAGTTTCGCATCCGAAAAGAAATACCCCTGCGTAATAAAATTGTTTTTTTGTGTCGCATGCCGGATCACGAAATCAACCAGCCACTTCTTTCCGGGGATAAACGAAGTCTTGATCGTCTGGTTAAAATTCCGCACCTTTTGCGGCAATTGTTTGGCGGCAGCATCGAGTGAAGACTTCACTTTCATCCGGTCGTACCTGCCCGTGTACTCTAGTGAAAGCAGATCGGAGAAGCGCTTGGTAAACTGAACAGCAGCCGTGATGTTGTTACTGTTGATCCGGGTCGGCTCGCCATTCAGGATGAGATTACTCGAAGCAAAACTATACCCCGCCTTCACACTGGCGTTCAGCTTGATCGGGAAAATGAACTGGCTGATCCCCGCATTGGCATTCCAGCGCTCCTGTATATTATCCTGATTGACCAACACCGTTTGCTCAAGACTATCCGTAATATTCGATGCCAGCAAGGTATTCGACGCTGTACGTGTATAACCAAGATCAGCATTAAAGAAAAATAAACTGATCGACTTTTGCGAAGCATAACTCAACGATGAACTGTGCACCTTATTGAACGGCAACACGCCCTGGCTGGATGAAAGATTGCGATAGTTCAACAACACCCGTCCTATATACGTATCGGTCAGATCACCAAAGGCCGTGGTATAATTGTAGCTCAAGGTCGCTCGCTTCTCCAGCGTGAACTGATGCTGCAGCGAAAGCTTTGGGTTGAAACGGACCCTGTTCAATGAATTGTCCAGGTCATAGAATCGCTGCCTGTCGCTGATCCGCTGCCAGAACACCGGCAACTGCAAAGACCCGCTCCATTTACTGCTCTTTACATCCACTCCGCTGGTCAGGTAATACTGGTTATTCCGCCAGTGCTGGTCATTACCCGCATCTCCGGAAAAGGGCGCCAGGTTGCCATTCTTCAAAAACGACAGGAAAGACGTCATCGTATGATCTTCACTGATCCAGCCGATATTCTGGTAAATGGTGCCCCAGGTCCAGGATCGCTTCCTTGAAACATACACATGTGATAGCTGAACCGGGTCCCTCAACCGCTGGATGATGCTGTCATACACTCCTTCATGCCCGCTGATGCTGCTCACGAATCCATCATATAACGCCAGCTGCTTATTATAATTTACTTTCTTAAATAACCACCGGAACTCCAGCACTGACTTCGACTTCAACGTCGGGATCCAATGCAGGTCATTGCTGAACTCATATCGCCTGTTCCGCAAGCCCTGCGAAAAAGCGTTGTCATTGAACTGCATCCCGGCCGTATTCATCTCCTGCCAGGTTTTGTACTGCGTGGCATTGTTGAAATAGAACTTCTCTTTGTTGGCGAACACCTGGAATGTTCCATTGAATGCTTTGGGATGATTCCGTACATTTTCATGATCCCGGTAAACGATCGTATCACCCGCCGCAAAATTCTGCGTGGTGCCCCTGTACCGGAAATAATTCACCTCATTGAACACCTGGATATTCGCTTTCAGCTGCACACCGCTCTTTAAATTGTACAGGTTGTTGAAGTTTAACAGCATCGACCGGTTATCGAAATAATATTGCCGCGCAATATTGGGCATTTGTGCTGCGGACATCGATAAGGCAAATTCAGGAATATCCCTGTCGATACTGCCGCCCATATTCCCGCTTCCCTGCGGTTTCAACTGGCTACTGTAATCCGTACCGGCATTGTTGAAGGAGGCGAGATTGATCGATTTGATCTTCTTGTTCAGCAGTATCGTGTTTGCGCTAACCTCATACAGTCCCGGAAGACCCAACCCGATATTCCCGCCAGCCGATACCTTGATCGAGTTCTCATTCGCCAGTACCAGGTTGATTGAGGCTTTATCAGAAAAAACTTTATCTTTTAATACTTTGATCGGTTGGTGATTCTGGATCACGTCCACGCTCCGGATCATTTCCTTACGGATCACTTTGGTGGCTGTGCCATACTTGCCGCTCATCAGGTCATCACCCTGGATATACAGGTTGTCGATCTGTTTGTCATTGTAATAGATCGTTCCATCCTCCATGATCTTGATACCCGGCATGCGACGCAACACATCGCCGATACTGCGGTCTTCCTTTTGCGCAAAGCTGGATACGATGTATCGCAGTGTATCTCCGAGCTGTTGCAAAACGGGACGATTGGTCACCTTTACTTCTTTCAGCGCAATCGGATCACGTATCAACTTAAACTCATAGCGTTGTTTGGCGGGGTCAAATTTTATCCGTTCTTTTTTATACCCCATGGAAGTGGCTTCAATCCAGACGGCCTGCTGCAGCAGCGAGGCAGGGAGATTGATCTGAAAATTGCCGTGTTCGTTGGTGATGGCGAAGCTGAGGAGGACGGCATCGTTATTTACGATGAAGACATTGGCGGAGGGAATGGGTTGGGTGGAGTCAGTGACGGTACCAGAGAATGTTTTTTGTTCCTGGGAGAAGGACGGATGCATGAAAATGCCTACGAAAAGCAGGGTAAGGAGGAAGTGTGGTTTATTGGATAAGGTATTCATCCGTTTATTCGAGTGCTCTTTCTTTTCGAGACGCGCAGTGTTCCAACAGCCGTTATTTCAATTCCATTGGATTGTACTTCCCGATCTTCTTCATATTCTTGTCCTCCGGAGAATCCAGATTCCGCACCATCACCGGCGTTCCCGGTAACTGCGCTTCTACAATCGCTGCCGGATCCGTGGCAAACATACCCGCCACCTTCTGATATTCCTTTGCCTTTACCTCCACGCTCCGGCCAATATTCATGTAAGGCGTTACCAATTCCTCCGGATCTGAATTCTTCGTGATCTCTTTACACACAAAAGCGATCTCGTTCTTTGTATCTGTTGCGCTAAGGATCAACCCCGGTAAACCGTTCAGCTTCCAGGGACCAACTGCATACGGTAAATCCGGCGCAAACCATGCCTCAAATGTTCTGCCTCCATACTCTCCCACGGCCTTCTGACAACTATAACCGCTGATCTCCTTCTTGTCATTGCTTAACTTCCAGTTAATCGTCGGGATGGAAACAATGTAGTGATAATTTTTAAACCCGATGCGCCCGGCGGTGCAGATGGTTGATTTTGCCTTATCCAGGAAAATCTCTTCATTGATCATCGTACCTGCGTTGCTTACTGTCAGCATAGGACCGCCAGCCACTGCAATGGCTGCGCCGCCACCGCCGCTATTTGCCGCTGCTTCTCTTTGTTTATTCAATCTGACAGCAGACGGGCTGTTACGGTTGAAGGCCTCGCGTGTAGTGTAGCGGCTGCTGGTTTTGCCGGTTGATAAGACCATCTCTGCCTTGTAACGATGTGCTGTATCAGCCAGGTCCCTGGTATACGTGAAATCATACACGACATTTAAAACGGTCTGCTCCTGCGCGTGCAGATTGGCTTGCCACAGGCAAACAAACAAAACAGCGATATATTTTTTCATGCTTACTCGTTCTTTTGGGTTAATGCGATCAGTTTCCTGATCTGCTTTGCGTCATCTGAGCGGTCTTCAAACGCCAGCACTTTGTTGGTACTGTCCGTCAGCAATAGAAAGTCAAACTGGTTGCCGATCAGCTGGCGGTTACTGTTTCTAAATTCGTTATTTCCATCCATAAAGAAAGGAATCTCCACACTTTTTATTGTCCCGTTCTCAAAGAGATACTTGAAAACCTCAAAATTGTCTTCTGTCTGGGCGACAGGGATCAATGCCAACTGTGGCGTTTCTCCCATACTCCGGTAAATACTATCCCAGGTATTCACCTTTGCAATGCAGGAAGCACAGGACACATTGATCGATGTATAAAGGCGGAAGGGCTTTTTCCGGTAAGCCACTGCATCAAAACCGTCGGGTGTATTATACACTTCAACGGTATCCAGGGCCGCAATGTTGAGGATCGTCGTTTCCTTTGGTCGACTCTTCAGCGCTTGCTGATCGTTATTGCAGGATAGCAGTAGTAAGAAGCCAGCAGTAATAGACAGGATGCGTGGTAAGCTAGTCATTGATCACTATTTTAATTCAGCAGAACTGATCGCTTTTGTGAGGGGATTCAGCGTGTAAAGCATCTTATTGTCCGATGAGACGGCAAAGTCGATGATGTCGTTCTTCAGGGTGATCTCCTTCACCGGATTTCCCTCCCAGTCATATACAAAGATCCGGTTGCCGTAAAAGCGGTGAGGTGATTTTACATCATAGCCGGAGAACAGCAGGTAAACGAATTGTTCGGTCACATGCCCTTTCAGGAACCCGTAACGTGTGTGCTGGCCGGGCGTCGCCACTGTTACGCCTGCGTTATTTTCAAATGGTTCCAGCTCCGGTGAAAAGCCCACCGGCCCCCTGATCTTTCTACTCTTTCCATCAGCCAGTTCCAGCAATTCAAACTGATCTGCATAACGGCTAGCCAGTACAATTTTTTTCTTATCCGGTCTCATCAACATAAAACTTTCATACGCCATTTTATTCAGTCTTGACGTACCGATCGTACTATCCTGCTGATAAGACAACAGCACTTTCTTCCGGCTGCTGTCCGGGAAATTGACATACACCAATTTTTCCTCCGTATCATAGTTACCGCTAAGCAGGGCTTCATTCCGATCCAGCAGCAAGGCATCATAGTAAAAGATCTGTGGCTTTAAGCGATACTCGGTATAGGATTCCACGCCTTTATCGCTGGCCAGCACGCTGTCTATATTGGCAACAATGAATCCATTCTTTGCCACATCAAATATCCATACCAGGCTATCCGTAATATTGAAAGACATGAATGATAGCGCACCGCCCTGCTTCCGGCTTACGGGAAGAATATCCCTGACGCTCTTCTGCCGGGCAATGTCAAAAACACGTACATGATAAGGATTACGATTCAGGTTATTTCTGACCAGCAGTAACGAGTCGCGGTAGATGAGCATCAGTTCCGGTGTTGGCAATCCTGTCTCCAGCAATTTGGTTTCTGTTTGTACCGAAACAACCGGAAACTTGTCGAAATCTTTTGAGTTCTTTACTTTGCCATTTGCCGCCGAACACGCATGGAGCACAAAGGCTATACAAAAGATATATACGAATCGATGATTGTTATACATAAGCAGTTTTATACAAAAAGAGGGTATGGCATTGTGCTGATATACCCTCTAAAAGAAATGTTTACCGGTGCCCCGGTGTTGCCGGCTTACGGCTGTAACGTTGATGATGGAATATCAAAGGAGCAGTCGTTACCGTTTGGAACGCAATTCAACACCCTGTAGTTTACGCCACCTGTGCTGTAGCTGCATGACTGGCTGGAGCTGCCGGTGAATTCACAATTGGTATCAATTGTTTTGTCTACAAAATTCCCCGCATAGATTGCGCCGCTTAACAGCAGGGTAGCAGCGAGCAAGCAAAGTGTGATTTTCTTTTTCATAAAACGTCGGTTTAGTGTGTTTAAAAAAAACGTATCAACTAAAACTAATCTGGTGTGTAAACAGCTCCAAATAAATTTAATCAACCCACTACTCAAAAGGGTAGGTTTTTAAAAAGTTACCGGGAGAGATATTGCCGTAAGATCATTAGTATTCACATCAGCCCAGTGTCCGTTAATTGTTTCTACTTATCGTTTATTCAAACAGATTGTAGTTAGTGGCATACTGCATCGCTTCTACCATATTCTTCACGCGCAACTTTTCAAAGATGTTCTTTTTGTGCAGCTTCACCGTATCGCTGGAGATCGCCAGTATCCTGCCGATCTCATGCATAGTGATCCCTTGTGCGGAAAGCGCAAGGATTTCCTTCTGCCGCGGGGTCAGCGTGATCCGTTTTTGTTCGATCCATTCTTTTGTCAGCAGATCATATCCAAAGGAAACCTTTTGCTTTTCGCCTCTTTTGGTAATGATGATATTCCCGGCATCGCTGTTCGGCGAATGCGTCACTACGCATAAAGATAGCCAGCTATGATCTTCAGCATCCAATACCAGCGGTGTCAGCTTATGATTGATCAGCATGGGTCGCTTGCCGGGTTGCACGAGGTGGAAGTCGGCAGAGATGGTATAGTTCAGCCGTTCACCAACGGGTAGCTGGTTGAAAAACTTCCATCCTGCTTCATTGATCTCTGCAAGCAGGAGCATCTCTTCTGGCGGAACATGTTCGCGGTAAAAATTATAGCCCGCCCTTCTTACCTCGTGCGCGGATCGTCCGCACAGGAATAAGGCATTATCAGAAACGTACAGAAATCCCTGCTTATAATGATCGATGATGTACACGCATTGATGCATGGTTTGCGCAAATGCTTCAACGACCTGCAGGTATTGTTTGGCCTGTTGGTAATCACCGGGCGTGGGTCGGGATTGTAATTGCAATGGCTTCACCCACTCAGCAACCTGAATTCTCATGGACGGCGGTTTATTTCAGGCTATAAAGTACTACATATAAATTGATATTGATGGTGGGACACTGGTATAAATGAAATGATTTGCGACAAAATGTGGCGGGAGTAAGTGTATACGTTTAGCCGTCGGAGATGGTTGTTGAGGAGATAACGCAAAGGGGTCAACTAATAGTGATCGGCGTAGGTCGGAAGAACCTTATTGCCACAAACATCCCGCCCCTATCAACGCAGCCCTTTCTCCTAACACGGCACTTACCATCTCAATAGCAGATCCGGTACGTTGAATAACTTTTTCCGCGGCCGGTACAAACAACTCCGCCGATCTTGCAATGTTCCCGCCAATCACCACACGCTCCGGTAACTGCTGTGAAAATCTTTGAAGAATAATCTGCCCCAGTGATTCGCCCATTTGCATGAATATATCAACTGCTGCCTCATTACCAGTCCTTGCTTCTTCACTCATCGCCTTCACACTTTCGATCGGTTTACCGGTCTGTTCCGCGTATGCTTTAAGTAACCATCGGGTAGATACATAATCTTCCGCCACGCCATCGCGGAACGGAAATTTATATAAATCACCATCCGTCAGTTGGCCATGCATATGCCAGGCTGATCCGAAACCTGTGCCAAGCGTAATGCCTAATACAGAGGCAGCACCTTTGCCACTGCCTAATTGATGTTCACCGATGAGATAGGCGGTCGCATCATTCACCATGCGGATGTCTGCGGCAGTAATGCTGAGCGCTTCAGCCAGTAGCTCCTTTACATTGAGGCCATAGAGCTGTTCATACTTGGCGAGGCCTTTGATAAGGCTGATGCCTTTTTCATAGTCGAAAGGACCGGGCATGGCAATACCTATACGGGATGGCTTCAGTCCTGCGCGGTTATTTGCTTCCTGTATCGGTGCCGCCCAGGAGGCGATTACTTCTTCTGCGGTAGCGGAAGAATCTATGTGATGCCGTAATTCCGATCCATTGAGTACTGTTTGCGTGTGTAGATCGACAAGGCATACGGTGATGTGCGAACCACCGATGTCGACTGCAGTGATGATGTTGTTAGTGTTTTGCTGTGAAGGCATTTGCTTTATTTTTTGAGGCGTAGGGCCCCCTCTAAATCTCCCCCTTCAGGGGAGACTTGGAACAGTCTTTTAAAAGAAAATTTCTCAACTTTTTGGATATGTTAATCGATAAATAAAGAAAATCCTTAAATAATGAAAGTGCAAAGTCTCCCCTGAAGGGGGAGATTTTGAGGGGGCCCTTACGCCGTTCAATTCTTAAACCCTCCCGGCATTTCCCCAACTCCCCAACTCTTATTCGGCTCCGCACCCAGCCAGATCTCCAATAATCCGCCTTTCCTAAATGTGTCATGACTAAACCAAAACTTCTTCCAATCCATCCCATTCAGCTGCGCTTGCTGGATATACATATTCGTCTCACTATTATTCCTTGTTTTGATCACAAACTGATCGCCCGTATAATAGTGCTTATCCAATTTTATCTTCACTTCATCAAAGATCGGCGACGTGATCTCATATACCGGCTCCTGCGCCTGGTTACCCATCACATCAAACAACCCGATCGCCATGAGTGCACTTACTCCTCCCATCTGTCCCTGGTCTTCATCATGCCCGCCATAACCCAGGTCCGGTGTGATGCCGCCATAGGCCTGCTGCTTCACACGTCTTACCCAATACTGCGTCAGCCAGGGCTTACCGCCATAACTGAACACATGCGCGTTGGAACAACCGGGCTGATTCGCATAACTCACGTACCCGTTTGTATAACCGTACACAAAATCATTTGCTGCCGATTGTTCAAAAGCATAATTGAGTTTATTGCAGAAACTATCTTCACCACCCATTTGCCTGACCAGTTGCGGCAATGCATGCGACAAACCAAAGGTGGCCTGCCATGCATTCGCTTCCACCCATCCCTGTCCGCTCAATGCATCGAGATGAATGAACCTGCCCTCTTTATCTTTTGGAAATACAAGCTTCTGTTGCGGATCAAACAACTTATTCCAACCAGCAGAACGTTTCAGAAAGAATGCCTGATCCTTTTTCTTTCCCAGCTTTGCTGCCATTTGCGCAATGCCCCAATCCTGGAAGGCCGCTTCAATGGTAATGCCGGCATTATTTGGCCACCAGCCGTTCTTTGTATAGAAATTAATATCGTCGCTGCTGCCCAGCATGCCACCCGGTAAATGATTACGTTTGATCACATCGAATGCATGAAGCGGATCCGCTTTTGTGAGTAATCCTTTCTGGTAAGTACTAGTGATCAGGTTCGTCGCGGGGCAACTTGTCATGATATAAGAATAACCGCCGCCGCTTGGACCGCGTGGAAGGAGACCGCCATTGTTTGCATATTCAATCATGCTGGCAGAGAATTCATCGAGCATCTCCGGCCAGGCGAGTCCCCAAAGAATGTTGAGGTTCCATTGCGTCAACCATAAGGCATCGGAGTTATACATCTGGAACCGCGGCTTGCCGCTGGCATCTTTCGGAACTGTTTTTATCTTAAACACCGCATCGGTAAAATTGCCTTCGCGTTTACCTGTCGTACGATCGGGATAATCGCCGGTTACATCCGTGATCTTATGCCTTCCCAGCAATACATGCCAGAGATCGGTATAGAATTTTATTTTAGCGGATACAGTGCCGCCTTTCACCTCGATCTTTCCCAGCCATTCGTTCCATATCTTTTGTGCGGATGATCGCACCTGGTCGAAATTCCAGCTGGTGCATTCCGTATCCAGGTTATTCCTTGCATTCGCAATCGTCGTATAAGACAGACCGATCTTCATCTGCACTTTCTCTCCTTTATTCAAACTAAAGATCGCACCCAGTGTCAAACTATCGCCTGCGACTTCCCTTATATCTTCGCTGAATACTTGTCCTTTCCATGCACGCAGCTGTTTGAATGGCTTATCAAAACGTGCCACGAAAAAGATCTTTACATCTTTTGGTCCGCCCCAGTAGCGGTCCACCGTGCTGAACGAACCTTCGATCTCCGTATCGCTGATGCGATGCACCTGCGCATTCGCCATGGTTGCATTGGATACATGCCCGCCGAGATTGATGATCACCTGCGCTTCAGTTGCTTTGGTATATTGAAAACGATAAAAGCTGACACGATCCGTCGCCGTCTGTTCTACCCACACCTTATGCTTCTGCAGCATCACGCGCTGGTAACCCGGCTGCACGATCTCGTCATCATGACTGAAAGACGATTTCCATCCCTGCTGCCGATACTTTACCTCATCTGATACAGCACCCGGCATGATCTCGACGCCATTGATCATCCAGTCATGCAATTGCTCAAAGCCGAGGATCTCCTTCTCATTGTAATTATATCCGCCGCCGTATTGATTCTTGTTTCTTGTCAGCGGCGCCGCGCTGGCCATGCCGAATGGCAAACTACCGGTAACAAAGAAGAAGTAACGACCGCGGTTGGTTTCAATGTAAGGATCTACCCATGAAACATAATCTGTGTTTTGCCTCGGAGAAGAGAACACTTCTATCTCGGATAGGCCAAGATCGCGGCCGGTGCCGTCTGTCGCCATAAAACGGATCCACGCTGTTTGCCTCTCCGGAAAATTGATGGCGAGTCCGGTACCATCTGCCGGTAATTGATTCACCCAAACAACGCTGCCATCGCTAAAAAGCAGCTTGCCACCAGCAATGTTGTTGTGGAGCGATGGTCTGTCATATAACACTACTTTATTTACCCATTGTGGTTGTGACCAATCCAGTTGGATCCAGGGAAGACGGATATAGCCCCAATCGGTGGTATCGCCTGCGCAGGCCCATTCCCCGAGGCCATCCACGCCGATCATTCCATCGATGGCTTTGATGGCGGCATATTGTTGATTCAGCTCTGTGGAGGCGGTAACCTTCGCTTGTGGAGCGATGTTGTTGGTACCCGCCATTGATCTGGTAGCGCAGGTAATGAGAAAGAGGAATAGTTGAAAACGGATGAAATATTTCATGTGGTCATTATAGCTTTAATGGATTGTATAGATTTCTTTAGATCTATTTCAATGGCCCACGGTTTCAACCGTGGGGGGATGAATGATCGAACATGTTCACAGGTCTGTTCAGTTCCTCTGACAGTCCGCCCACGATTGAAATCGTGGGCTAGAGCATAACCGGGAACAGGTTTTGCATCGAATCTGTCATCCGGCATGTTGGCCAGTCGTCTGCGTTGCAGCTCGTGCAATAGCCCACGGTTTCAACCGTGG
>QFQQ01000200.1 GCA_003243445.1 Citrobacter freundii | reverse complement strand
CTTTTTTCGGATCCCGGATGACAAAACGCATGATATTTCCTGTAAATGCAATTATTCATAACATTTATATTCATATATGTTAAAAGTGCGAAATTAGCATCAGTTGTTGGTTATTATTAAGATTTCAGCAACAAACCGTATCCCACCCGCTTCGTTAAAAAAACCGAAGGTCATCAGAAGCGCTCACTGATCGTTCCGGGCTGAGACGGTGGCAGCGTCACGGGTAATGTCTCTATTTTATTGGTCGTGAGGAAGGCCGGATAATGGCCAAACTAAGAAGCCATAGCATTGGGGGCAGCCTGCTGATCTGGTATGATCGAGCAGAGGCTCATCTCAATGAGCAATCCCCGCAACAAATTTTTTCGGGGTGCAACAGACCCTTTAGTGTCCAGGCCTGAAAAAAAAGAAAGCACGGTCTCTGAGAGACTACGGTCCTTACGCAACCATACCGGTTAGCGAGCTTTATATTTTCATTATGACTATCTGTATAACAGGGGAATGAATGTGATTAAAAAAATATGCGAAGTGATTGATGGAGAGTATGTCTGTGACATTGATATCAGTGTGGAAGAATGGAAAACTTTATTAACAAATGATAAAGTTTTTGACACAAAAAGTATTGCAGCGTTAAAAAAATGGTTTATTGAGCCAAATCATTCCTGCACATGCTTCGATATTGGTAAGAAGTACGACCTGCACAGCATGAGTGCTAATGGAGTCATAAACGGACTGGGTGGCAGAGTTCAAAAAGAACTTGGTAGATTCGAGGTTAAAGGTGTCGGAAATATCGCATCCGGTACAAAATTCATTACCGTAATGAAGAGTAAAGAAATCGGCGGAAAACCCAAAAGAAACTTATGGACAATTCGTGAGGAACTTGTTCAGGCAATTAACGAACTGGATTTTTTTGGTACAACAGAAATGGCCAGCAGTGAGTATTACTCTGACGATGAGTTGATCAATGCCATAGAGAAAAGTAATATCTTTGACAACGTTCAGACGTTTGAATATACAGGGGAAGCCAAACCAAAGAAAAATGCAATAGAAGTAAAAAATGGCCTCTCGTATCCCAGGAGTAAAGGCGTATCCCAAAATGCGCTGAATAAAGCAGGTTACAGATGTGAAGTCGATAGTGACCACCCAACATTCAGAAGGCGAAATTCATCCTTAAATTACACAGAACCTCATCACATTGTACCTATGTCCAGGCAAGATGCTTTTGACACATCTCTTGATGTTGAAGAAAATATCATATCTCTGTGTTGCAATTGCCATAAACAAATTCACCTTGGTCAGGGTTATGAAGATATGCTGAAAGAAATATACACTGCGCGAAAAAGGTTATTAAAAAAAGTTGGTATTGATATATCACTGGAAAACTTGATTCTTTATTACAAAATGGAAAGTAAGTGAGATTCAAACGAGAGTGATACCTTCGTTTTATTGGTCGGGATGAACAGCAGATGATGTTTCCGGCAAGTATCGGGTCCAGAAACTTTCTGTTAAAAAAGAGGTAAAAGTAGTCTTGAGCCCTGACTGCGAATTGCCATTGCGCATGACCAGAGAACAGGACGAACCCCTGCCAAACCCAGGCATGAGAAACACCTTTAAAACATAGACTTAATTAAAATCAGCAATTCCCATCGAAATAATAAGCAAGCAGAATTGGCTCAGGTGAATTTCACTCGGTGCAGTGCATGCGTTGGGGGGGGTAAAAGGAAAAACCCGAAATGAATCGGGTTTTGATTAATTAACGATTAACAGGTTCCCGTGCCCGGGAACACTCTGACTGTACGCGCAATATATTATTTCCGCAATCATTATTTTTGATTACCAAGCCATTTATTCATCTGCTCAATTTCACCTTTTTGAGCTTTAATGATGTCCTGCGCGAGCTTTCTCATTTCCGGATCTTTTCCGTATTTTAGCTCGGTCTCAGCCATTGCTATTGCCCCTTCATGGTGTGCTACCATGCCTTTCGCAAAAGCCTTGTCGGGATCGGACTCTTTTACAGCGGCCATCATTTTGTCATGCATACCTTTCATGCCGGACATATATTCCTGTGACGATGCCGATGAGGATATATCTGACATTTTCATTTCTGAATGTTCTGCGGAAATCGCTGGCAGGGATAACATCAGTATAACAAAAAGCGAATTTGTGATTTTCATATAATAAACCCTTTCAGATGGTTACCGGATAAGTTTAGCTGAGTCAGACAAAAAAGCCCCCTGAAGGGGGCAAAAAATAACAACATATCCGTATAAGGGACAATCTATCAAGGAAAGGGTAACCGCACGGAAACTTCAGTTGTCATCAGCCCGCATTGTAAATTCATGGGCAACAGCTGCTCTTTCATGTTCATTCATCGCCGCAAACGAAGTCGCCGGACGGGAAGCGTTAACGGTGCCAGTTCCCATCATCTTCTGATGACTTTCCGCCATTTTTTTATGTGCATCTGCTGAACTATTGTTCATGGTTTCATGAACAATAATAGCCTGTTCATGCTGATCCATACCGGCCATCCGTGGGGCTGCCCCCTGGATGGCGGCTGGAGTTGAAGAAGACTGCATCTGATGGGCCGGAGCCTGAGCATTATTGACACGCTCATGGATATTTACGGTTTCAGTGGCCCAGGCCGTAGAAATTAAGCTCAAACCTAACACTGATGCTAAGACGATATTTTTCATGGTAACTCTCCATTTCTGAATTAGTGATGTCCGTGAATTTCGATCTGTGTCCTCAGTAGTACAACTGACAACTCTACAGACCTTATTCCGCCGGGATGAGGCTTTAATACAACTCCTGGCTTGTGCTGATGCCGTGTATGGATGAAGTAATAATGCCTTCCTGATAAGTTGCACTAATTATATCGAATGGCTTCTGTTTGCTGCATGACAGGCTAATGACATCTTTGTCATTT
>QFQQ01000199.1 GCA_003243445.1 Citrobacter freundii | reverse complement strand
GCCCAGGGCTTCAGCAACAAACTCATCATAGCCAACTGCTTACCAAGCAGAGATAACCGCAGATCCTATAACTATCTCAACTATTTTAATGACCTGCGTAAGGTTATTGGACTGATGTATGGGCGTAGTGGTGCTGAGGATGTGAATTCTACTGCGGTCAAAGAGTACATGATGAGTAACCCTGGCGAATGGGTCAGTATTGATAACGATAGTCTTAAAGTGAAGGGGTTTATTAACGGCAACGTGCATATCCTGATTGAGGAGGAAACATGTGACAATCTCAATCTGGTACTATCTCATTTAATGCCAGACTGCATTCCTCTCGATCGCCGACACACCACCGGCCATAGCTCCGCAAGAACTGTAAAAATCAATGAATATCGGTCGCAGTTGATATCATTCTCTGCTGTTAACTCCTTAGTATCATATGCCAATGACCATTTTAACGCGGGCAAACACCAGTCACCGGGGCCGCACACTTTTATCCTGCGGGACAATCAGTCTGTAAGTGAGAAAAAAGAGCTGGTGAGCATATGGGAGTCTTTGGGTGCTGTCAGAAGATATAGAGAAGTATATGACTTTGACTTTAGCCCGGTTGAAGCATTCAAGCTACTAGCCTTACATGGTTCTATCCCTGACCGCTATACGCACCAGTTCTATGCAACGATCGGAGAACTCCAGAAACGAGCGATTGATGAATGTATGGTGGCTTCAGGTATGCGCTTGCTGGAACCGAGTATCGGACTTGGTGCGCTACTGAAAGGGTTACCAGAGGGGGTGGATGTTACCGGTTTTGATATACACCCCGCAGCTGTAGCAATTACAGGCCTGCGCTGGAACGTCACCCTTAATGATTTTCTATTGGTTAAGCCTGAGAATACCGGATTGTTTGAAAGAATTCTGATGAATCCTCCATTTAGCGAAACACGCTGGATTGCACATTTCCAACATGCGATGAGATTCCTGAAACCGGGAGGACGCTTGATAGCAATACTGCCAGGAAGCGCAAAGGAGCATATTTTAAGCCGGGAAGCCGGGCCTGGTTACGACATCAATATACTGGGTTGCTATGACAACGCCTTTGAAGGAACCGGCGAATCCATAAAACTTTTCTCAGTAGATGCCCATGAATAGTGGGGAAGGGAAGAGCAGACAGAGTTTAATTCGTCACCCGTAACTGTTCTGAGAAAATGGGATGAAGAAAACGCCATCAGTTTGTCGATGTTAATTGCTATTCAAATTTTTCAACATGCGACAATTGAGCCAACTACATGAAGAGGAAAAACAATGTCAGCATTTCTTTTCAATAAATTAACTTTCGACGATACCAAACAAATAATGTTGTCCTCTCTGAAGGCGCTGGCATCTCTTCCAGGCCTTTTGGCAATATTTTTGCCGATAATTGCTGGTGGTGGGCTCCTCACACTCATCATGAAAAATGTGACAATGGAGGGGCTTGCCTTTTTTATCTTACAGCCTGTTGTACTAACCCTCTACCTTACGGCTATCTTATGCCGATATCAAAGCTCAGAACTAAGATTAAATATCTGGCAAGAACTACGTAACTTTATCGTTGTGTTAGTTTATGCGTTATTCCTGACGGTACTAATGATCGTTATCTTGTGGTTGGTTAAGTTTATGATTGCCTCAGCGGTTGCTGGAGAATCCAACCATGTCGTAAATCAACAACCCATATTCACGAACATTAGCCTGGCTTACTCCAATCTCATTTTGTATTTTAATATGTACGCCCTTGCAACTTTGAGCGTATTTATCGCTACGCCAATGCTCGTTTTCTTCATACCAACAGTGACGCGGTGTAAGGGCTCTCTATTGAAAAGTATACCCGTCATTTGTAAAAGTACCTTTTTGAATATTGGGCCATTGTTCGCATTTTCGGCTATCTCTGGTGTTGTATTACTTTCATGGTCATACTTATCGCTCAGGTATGAATGGTTAATACCAGCAGCAACTATACCTCTGGCCTACTTATCAATATTGAATTACAAACTGTCTGAAGCAGCATTGCCTCGTAACCAATAAAAAGGAAACCTGCCATGAGAAAAATGATTTTAAATACGATTGTTTGTTTATTTGCAATTAACGCATCAAGTTTCGCAATATCAGCTGATAACTCTCCATCTCGTGACGAACTGAATGACGTGATGAAAGTTCATGCTTCCGAGGTTGCTGCGGTTATCGCATGTAAGGACTATCTCGAAAATGGCGAGGAACGCCTGGCTGAAGCAAAATCCAAAGCTGGCCGTGTACTGGGCAAGATGGTAGGAAATCAAGCCAAGGGTAGCGAGTATGCTAGCCGGATTCTGGAAACTGTAAACGAAGCTAAGCCTGATGAGCAGCTGAAGGCTGAATTCGACAGGGTCAACCTTGGCAACTCTGTCCGCGTTGCAAAATGCGCTCAGTTAGTAGCTGGTAATGCCGCTCGTGCGGACGACGCTGATACCAAGTATCTGAATTAAGAGGCTAGCAATGGCGAAGATCAGGATCACTCATCGTTATGACATCAATAAAGACATGTTCTATGGC
>QFQQ01000095.1 GCA_003243445.1 Citrobacter freundii | reverse complement strand
ACTTCCGCGACTTGTCATCCCGGCCGGGCAAATTTCAAACACTATCGAACTTAATGCCTGCCAGAGCCGGGATCTCCACAAACGAGGGCTCCCGGCTCCGCAGCTTTAAATCTGCATCAAACGTTAGGTCGCTTAACCTGCCCCGGACTTTGATCCGGGGGCCAGTATAACAAACTCTTTGCTCCTGACTAAACGGCATTGAACATTAATTGTGGGTGAGGAATGCACGATCCATTGCCAACGCCGATCATAAACATTGATTACTTCTCCCCAAGCACATACCTCTTATAAAACAATCTCATTGACTCTTTTGAGATCACTTCCTCGCAATGATCTTTTTCCGTATAACCTTTTCTCGCATCGATCCATGGCGCGTCACCATGTGTGAGTTCTTCAAGCTCAGCAGCGGTCATCTTAACATAGTTATCTATGATCAGGTTGATAAGATTTAGCTGATCTTCATTAACGAGTCGCGGCAAAACTTCCGCAGGGCTTTTCTCGCCTTCGACCCTTATGTAAATGAACTCGATGTAGAGCAACGACTTCAACTTATACTGATCGAATACCCTGCGGCAAACAGGTCCGTGAAGCCAGGCCTGAAAATCATCTTCTATTAAAGGTCTGTCGAACCAGGCAAGATGAAATGCCTGGACATAATACAAGAGCTTCTGCAGTTTCAGGTGGGCCATCTTCCCTCCTCTTTCAACTATATAATCGCAGAGCAGCTTTACATCAAGCAGGTTTGTTCCGTTCATGGCATGAGTTTTCATTCAATTCAAAATTGATGAAGAGAACTTGCCAGGCAATCAGAAAAAAACATTTTCTTGACGTTTTTTCACCGTGCTTTTATGATCATACACAGTCGCGGGCCGGACAATGTCATTAGGCTAAGAAGCGTCTTCTTATCAACTGGTATAAGGTGCCCTCCTTCGCTACGGCGCAAGTATCCCGCAGATTCCGCAGATTTATCTGTCGGACAAATGAAATAATCGCCTCTAACCGACTGTCTGTTATTAGCGCCCGCAGATCTCACGGATAATTTTCTGGTAACTTGAAGATATCTGCGGGATACGTTTAAGTAGCTTAACTTAATGGCATCGCCCGGCCGCCCGCCGAAGCATGGAGTAGGCGGTGCCGGGATCGCAGGGATTTGTTTAGCAATTCTGCTCTAATATCTCTGAATATTTTCTCCAATTCTTTGTTTACCTAACTTTAAAGAACGGTGATCAATCTACTTTCCTGATCAACCTTCAAATCATTAACATGAAACAAAACAACACTTCCCCTATCGATTGCTCTTTTTCCGACTATATCAAACAACACGCACCTGATAAAGAAGACATTTCGAATATTTCCTCCGAGGAGTTGATCGAACTCCGCAAAGATTATATCAATCTCTTGCTTGAAGAAGACCTTGGCGAATTGAATGAAGTGCAGAAGCTTGTCGCCAAAAGCATCAGCAACCGGCGGCTGGTGGCCCATGCGCACCCGCATCTCAATGAAGGCAAAGAATCATTTGGTGCAAGACTCGCGGATAAGGTCGCTGATTTTGGCGGAAGCTGGAAGTTCATCATTATCTTCTTCGCTACACTGATAGGCTGGATGATCCTCAACGTTTGGTGGCTGGGCAATAAAGGTTTCGACCCTTACCCCTTCATCCTCCTGAACCTGATCCTTTCCTGCCTGGCATCCATTCAGGCACCGATCATTATGATGAGCCAGAACCGCCAGGAAGATAAGGACCGCAACCGCGCCGAACATGATTACAAAGTGAACCTGAAAGCCGAGATAGAGATCCGCATGCTTCATGAGAAATTAGACCATTTGCTATTACACCAGAACAAGCGGCTCCTCGAAATACAAAAGGTTCAGATGGAAATGCTGGCCGGGATAGAAAAGAAGATCAGCACACGGCCCTGAGGATAGTCAGGCATATAGGGATCTTAGCAACCTGCATTGATTTTTTCAGACATCTCAGCCCGGTTCCGGCACAATTGATACAGCTCGCCACCGCACTGCCGGGACGGGCAGCTAAGTTTGCCGGTATAAAATACCTTTATGAAATCTGTTCTTTACAATGGGCTACTTCCCCTGCTCCTTCTTTCTTTTATATTCGTCCGGTGTAATAAAGATGATCATCCCCAGCAGGGAAACAATACTTCCCTTTTCCGCACCGGCAGAACAATGATCTCCGGGGTGGTTGTTGATGCAAATAATCAACCTGTATCCCGTGCCGGGATCGTTTTTAAAAATCAAACCTATTTCAGCGATGACAATGGAATGTTCATGCTTCCGGAAATGGAGGTGGACGCAGATCGTACTTATATCATCTGTAAAAAAGACGGTTACTTTAACAGTGCGCGCGCCACGGAAACAGTTGACGGTGGATTGACGTACTTCATCATCCGTCTCGTTAAAAAAAATAATATCAAGCAGTTTACTGCTGCAAACGGCATAAACGCAACGATCGACAATGGCGCAAAAGTGCAGATACCGGCGTCAGCGATCGTCAATGCAAACGGACAGGTCTATAGCGGGACCGTTGTGATGACCTCACGATATATCGATCCCACAGTACGTAATTTCTCCGAGTACATGCCAGGCGGGGATTTTGAAGCGGTAACAACAGAAAACCGCGAGGTCGAGCTTTATTCTTTTGGCGCATCAGAAGTGTTGCTCGAAGGCACAGCGCAGCAAAAGCTGCAGTTAAAGGCCGGCACAGAAGCAACATTGACACTTCCGATCGCAGCCAGCCAGCTCGCCAGCGCACCCACCACCATTCCCCTCTGGTATTTTGATGAGCAAAAAGGAAAGTGGATCGAAGAAGGCTCGGCTTCCAGGCAGGGAAACGTTTACGTGGGAAAAGTAAAACACTTCAGCTCCTGGAATGCCGACAAGCCTTTGCCCAGGGCAAAAGTGTATGGGCGTGTGCGCTATTGCGACGGAACACCCGCACGTGGTATTAATGTGAGCATAGGCGGTCAGACAGCCATAACCAATCATAATGGGGACTATGAACTGACCGTGTTTGCGGGAGAGCAAATGGCGGGATGGGCCGACTATTCGTATGATCATTCGATGGGGCATGTGTCGAAAGACATTTCGGCGCTGGCCGAAGGCGAGCGAAGAAACATTGATTTCACTTTCGATTGCATGGGAGCTTTTGAGGGAACGCTGTACAATTGTAACGGCTCCGTGGTAGAACCAGGGATGATCGTGGTAAGATGGGCCACCGGCTTTGGCACTGCCACCACCGATGCCAGCGGCAGGTTCCGGCTTACCATACCCGGCAATACCGATATTACTGTTTCCGGCATTGGCGTGGATGGAGGTATCCTCAATGGAATGACGTTCACCACTCCGGCTTCCGGAAACGAAAAGATCGATATGCTCCGCCTTTGCCGCCAGCCGGATGTACAGGACGGCGAAGTGATATTCACACTCGATGGTGCGGGCTACAACAATGAGACGATCACGGTCAAAAGTGATCTCGCTGTTATACCCGATGCGGTCTATCACCGGCTCGACGATGAGACCCGGCTGAACAAGACAGGAACGAACGGATATGGATTCGGCGCCGTGTTCGAAGGAAAAGAAAAAGGCACTTTCCCTGAAGCGACCGTCTTCCTGGTGTATGCAAAACAAACTCAGGGAGGCACTACCCAAATGACATTTACGCCGGTTGAGGACAAGACCAGTTTTACTGTAACGCTTTACGGGGCTGTTGGAGAAGTGATCGCCGGAACGTTCTCAGGCACATTTGTCAAACGCACCGGATCAGATCCTAATGGCGTTGAGATGCAGGTCAGGAACGGACGGTTTTCACTGAGGCGTTCGCCGGACGAAGATTAGAAATCGATGGCGGGATCGATGGATGATGGCCGATGGCAGATGGCTGATGGCAGATGGCCGGGCTTATCGCGAGGCTATTCTTTTGCATTCTGACCACTGTTGATGTATAACCCATCCAATTGAAGTGGCTTTCTACTGTAGTTCATTTCAATTAACACGATCGGCCATCCGTCATCCGCCATCGCTCTTCATTCCTGTCACTTTGTCCGCCCCGGCATGTTTGGAACATCCCTTGCTCAAAGCCACACACAAATACTCTAAACATCTCCGAATATGCAAGAAAAAGGTACTATCTCGATACACACCGAGAACATCTTTCCTATCATCAAAAAATTTCTATATTCTGATCATGAGATCTTCCTCAGGGAGTTGGTTTCCAACGCTGTGGATGCTACCCAAAAGATCAAACGCCTGTCTTCCATGGGCCAGTATAAAGGCGAGCTTGGCGAATTACAGGTAGAAGTTGCTTTCGACAAAGACAAAAAGACCATCACGGTCAGCGACTCAGGTCTGGGTATGACGGCTGATGAGATCAAAAAATATATCAACCAGATCGCATTCTCAGGCGCCACAGAATTCGTCGAGAAATTCAAGGACGCCAAAGACGCAAATGAGCTGATCGGGAAATTCGGTCTCGGCTTCTATTCGGCTTTTATGGTGGCGGATAAAGTCGAAATTGAAACCCTTTCTTACCAGGATGGCGCTCAGCCTGCCCGCTGGGTATGCGAAGGCAGCACCGACTTCGAGATCACACCCGGCACCCGCACCACCCGCGGCACCGATATTATTCTTCATATCAATGCCGACGCTGAAGAGTTCCTTGATGAACACAAGCTGGAAGAGATCCTGAAAAAGCATTGCGCCTTCCTGCCCGTGCCGGTTAAATTCGGCACCCGTCCCCAATCAGTTGAAGATGGGCAGGATGAAAAAGGCGAAACAAAGTATAAGACGATCCAGGTTGATAACATCATCAACAATACCACACCGATCTGGACCAAATCGCCATCGGAATTAACAGATCAGGATTATCTCGACTTCTATCATCAACTATATCCGTTCTCCGATGATCCGCTGTTCTGGATCCATTTGAACGTGGACTATCCATTCAATCTTACCGGGGTTCTTTATTTCCCCAAAGTGAAAAAAGAAGTGGAACTCCGCCCGAATAAGATCAAATTGTTTTCACGCCAGGTATTTATTACTGATGAGGTAAAAGATATCGTGCCTGAATTCCTGATGTTGTTACATGGTGTGATCGATTCTCCGGATATCCCGTTGAACGTATCACGCAGCTTCCTGCAGGCAGACAGTCATGTGAAGAAGATCAATTCACATATCACCAAGAAAGTAGCAGATAAACTCAGCGATCTCTTCAAGAAAGACCGTAAATCTTACGAAGAAAAATGGAGCGATATCGGTCTGTTCGTAAAATACGGTATGCTCACCGATGAGAAGTTCTATGACCGCGCAAAAGATTTTGTATTACTCAATAATGTAAAGAACGAACTCTTTACCATGACCGAGTATCAGGAAAAAATAGCGCCTCTTCAAACCGATAAAGAAGGCACAAAGATCTATCTCTATACAACCGACCCCGGCAAGCAGGATTCATTTATTCAATCCGCTGAAGCGAGAGGTTATGATGTGTTGCTGATGAATTCGCCGCTGGACAATCACTTTATCAGCCAGCTTGAGCAAAAGCTGGAAAAGACACAGGTAAAACGTGTTGACTCCGGCACGATCGATTCGCTGATCAAAAAAGACGAACCGTTGCCCTCTGCATTGAATGAAGAAGAATCGAACAAGGTAAAAACAGTGTTTGAAAAAGCGGTGAAGAAACCGGGCATGAACGTGCATGTGGAGAGTCTTTCCCCAGCTGAAATGCCGGTGACCGTTACCATGGATGAATTCATGCGCCGCATGAAAGACATGGCGGCCATGGGCGGCGGCGGTGGAATGAATTTCTATGGTACATTACCTGATAACTATAATGTGACAGTAAATAGCAATCACCCCTTGATCGGGAAGATCGCTTCAGTTTCATCTGAAGAAGAAAAAGAAAGCCTGGCGAAGCAGGCGTTTGACCTGGCGTTGCTTTCACAGGGTTTGCTGACGGGTGCGGAGTTGACGGATTTTGTCAGAAGAAGTGTGGCTTTATTGTAAGGCTTTGCAGATCGGGGCGTATGGATCCCGCAGATTTCGCAGATCTGTCAGTCTTATTCCTGAAAAAATCCCTGATAAAGAATATACTAAAATTTGAGAGCGCAGATTACGCAGATAATTTCCGTAAAAGGAAATCATCTGCGTAATCTGCGCTCACTATTATTTAAAGATCTGAGACCTAAATAAGTCATTAATATAAGACTGATAAATTTGCGTAATCTGCGGGAGGCATTACGCAAATCCTCACTAAAGATCCGTGATCAGCTTGTACTTAGGCACCAGCGATTTCATAATGATCCATGCAAGCAGGTAGGCTATCGCACAGAATGTAAACATGATCGTGTAGCCGGTTTCAATATGTCCTAATGCTTTGTAATGATCAAACAATGCACCACCGACTTTTGTAATGATCACTCCACCCAGGCCACCAGCCATTCCTCCAATTCCAACCACTGAGCCGATTGCTTTCTTCGGAAACATATCACCCACTGTGCTGAAGATATTTGCACTCCATGCCTGGTGTGCCGACGCACCAATGCCGATCAGCACCACAGGTATCCAGTAGCCGAATCCTTTTATATCCCCAAGCGGTTGCGCCAGCAATACTACCAGCGGAAATATCGCGATCAGCAACATCGCTTTCATTCTTCCATCATAAGGCGTGTAACCCTTCCTGATAAAATACATCGGGAACCAGCCACCACCGATACTTCCGAACATCGTCATACTATATAATACAGCCAGCGGAACCATGATCTCTAATTTTTCAATGCCATACTGATCTTTCAGATAAGCAGGCAACCAGAAAAGAAAGAACCACCACACACCGTCTGTAAGGAATTTCCCGATGGTGAACGCCCATGTCTGTCTATAACCTAAAAGCCTGACCCATGAAACTTTCTCTGTAACCTCTGCAGCTACTCTTTCAGTGGCCGCTGCCTTGTTTTCTTCATCGCTGTGGATATAAGCATATTCTTCCTGGCTGAGACGCTTTTGCTGTGCAGGCTTTTCATAATATCGCAACCAGAAGAACAACCAGAGGAAACCAATTGCTCCGATGATAAGGAATGCCGCCTGCCATCCCCAATGTTCTTCTATCCAGGGAACAGTCAGTGGAGCCAGGATCGCACCCACATTTGCTCCCGAGTTGAATATACCTGTTGCAAATGATCTTTCTTTTTTGGGGAAATATTCTGCGGTGGCTTTGATCGCTGCAGGGAAGTTTCCCGCTTCACCGATCGCCAGTATCGTTCTTGAGACCATGAAGCCAACAACAGAGACCGGCAACAACGCAAGACCAGTCCAACCCAACACGGCGATCGTACCTTCGCCGATCGGAATTGCCAGTGCATGAATGATCGCACCGATGGACCAGATGATGATCGCCCACATATAACCTTTCTTCGTTCCGAGCTTATCAATGATCCGGCCTGCAAACAACATAGCGATCGCATAGGTGAACTGGAAGACAGCGGCTATATCAGCATACTGACTATTCGTCCATCCGAAGTTCTCCGGTTTTTCCAATGTTGGTTTTAACAAACTCAACACCTGCCTATCCAGATAATTCACCGTTGTTGCAAAGAACAATAATGCACAGATCGTCCACCTGTACTTTCCGATCGTTTTTCCTATGGCTTGCTGCTGCATGTTCGTTATTTTTTGATGTTTGCAGTGATGGCTAAAGCTTCTTTAGCCAGCTTCGTTATCGTCGCGTAATCTTTATTCGCCAAAACTGTTTTGCTGATCATCTTGCTACCCAGCCCTACTGCACATACACCGGAGCTGAACCATGCACTGATATTTTCCTCCGTTACTTCCACCCCACCTGTCGGCATAAAATCCATCGCCGGAAATAACTCTTTGATAGCACTTACAAAACCGGGACCGAGTATATTACCGGGAAATAGTTTTACAAGTTTACAACCGGCATTCTCCGCTGTGTGTATTTCTGTTGGCGTCATACATCCGGGAAGCCAGAGGATCTTATTGAGATACGCCACATCGCAAACATTGGCATCAAACACAGGACTGATGAGGAAATCAGCACCTGCAGCAATAAATGCGCTTGCCTGTTCTGCTGTACGGATCGTGCCAACAGCCAGCAACAGATCGCTCATGCCTTCCTTCTTTGCGGCAAGCATCGCCTTAAAGTTATCCATCGCGTGTTTGCCGCGGTTGGTAAACTCAATTACCCGGATACCACCTTCATATAAAGCACGCGTTACCGCTACGCAAACATCTTTGTCATCGTTATAAAACAACGGCAACACCCGTTGCTTTTTGATCTGCTCAATGATGTAATCCTGCTGATCCATACTTTTTTAAAATTTCATTTACGTTTTCAACTTTCTGAGAAGTGGCATCGGCCTTCTCCTGCAGTTTACCAAATGCAGCCGCAGCTGCAAAATTGATCGCCGACGCAGGTGTATGTTCATGATACAGACCATAGATCAGGCCTGCCATGAAACAATCACCGCTTCCGATCTTATCAACCACTTTATCGGTCGCAAATTCTGCTGACACAGTTTGCTCTTCTGTTGTATTCAAGGTTGCATAATACTGAATACCGCCATCGCCCGCATCAAACCGGAAGGTATTGGCCACTACACGGCAGTTTTTGAATTTATCAAAGATCGCCAGGGATGTTTTACGGCTATGCTCCAGGTACAATTCCTTTTTATCCGGCTCAACCAATGTATTATCGATCGGTATGCTCAATAACTTTTCTTCTGCCCAGATATTTCCCATGATGACATCGCAGTACTCAGCCAGCAATGGCATGATCTCATTTGGTTCCTTGCCATACTTCCAGAGTTTAGCGCGGTAATTAAGATCAACAGAAATGATCAGGCCTTTTGCTTTTGCTGCACGCAGTGCTTCTTCGCATACAGCCGGCGCAATTTCATTCAGTGCCGGACTGATCGCACTGAAATGAAACCATGAGCAGCCATCCAGGAATCTATCCCAATCGATCATGCCCGGTTTTAATTCCCAGAAAGAAGAATACGCACGATCATAGATCACACCCGCATGCTTCAGATCAGCACCCTGCGGCAAATAGTAAGTACCGATGCGGTTTCCTGAAAAGTGAACCGTATCCGTACCGATATTCTTTCCTCTTAATTCTTCGAGTATTTCTTCCGATAAATAATGTTGCGGCAACGCGGTTGAATAGGTCACCGGCACATTCCAGTTAGCTAATGCCGTTGCCACATTCAATTCCGCACCACCGATATATACCGGCATCTGGTTGCTGTGTATCCATCGTCTGTTCAACGAAGGAGACATGCGCAGCAACAATTCCCCAAAGCAAAACACTTTTTGCTTTTTATTCTTGTCTGAAAATATTGATCCCATCGAGCTCATTCCAAAACTTTCCTGTTAAAAATTCTTCCAGATCGTACTCAGGTATTCGCGCACCTTCCCGGACTTTGACGATCTATTCGCGTAATTCGCGTATTAAAATCTGTGTACTACTTAAGCGCTGCCACCGGTGCTGGGTCCATGTCAGTAAACGTCTGGTTCTCTCCTGCCATTCCCCAGATAAATCCATAGTTGGCAGTACCACAACCAAAGTGTACACTCCATGGCGCCGACAATACCGCGTCATAATTGTTCATTACGATATGGCGTGTTTGCGTTGGCTCACCCATAAAATGAAATACACGATGCGCTTCAGGGATATCAAAATAAAAGTAAGCTTCCATCCGGCGGGTATGTGTGTGCGGTGGAACGGAATTCCAAACGCTGCCCTGTTCCAATACAGTCAATCCCATCACCAGCTGGCAGCTTTTGATGCCATCCAGGTGAATGTACTTATAGATCGTTCTTTTATTGGAGGTGGACGTGTCACCAAGATTTACCGGTGCTGCCTGTTCCTTTGTATATTTTGTATTAGGATAGCTCTGATGCGCCGGTGCGGAAAGCAAATAGAATAATGCAGGAGAACTTTCGTGTGTACTTTTAAAACTGATCTGCTTAGTGCCTTTACCCAGGTAAACGCATTCAAGTTTTTCCAATGAGTAATCAACGCCATCAGCTGTTACGGTTCCTGTACCACCGACATTGATCACTCCGAGTTCTCTTCTTTCCAGGAAATAATCAGCACGCAATTCAGGATGGTTTGGCAGTTCGATCGCTTTACTGACAGGTTTAACGCCACCAACGATTACACGATCATAATGCGAATACACCAATTGAATGGTATCATCCTGCATCAGGTTTTCGATCAGGAAATTTTCACGGAGTTGTTCCGTGGTCATTGTCTTTGTTTCGTTGGGACTGTTTTGAAATCGGATTTCCATAATATTTTCTTTATTGACCTCTTTTTATTCAAACTGCGTATACAGCCCGCAGATCACGCAGATTTATCTTCCCGTTTTTTGAAAATCGTTTTGTTCTTTTGATACCGTACTTATTCGATTCCGCAGATAACGCGGATTATCTCACCCTGCGGGAACAAATCTGCGTTATCTGCGGAATTCTGATAAGAATATTTAAAAAAAAGACTTAACTTCTCAACAAACGGAGGGATAAATCTGCGTGATCTGCGGGAACTCAACATTAGCACTTACTATTGATCTACCCTTGTGAACGAACATACAAACAAATAACGACTTTGGCAGGGGGTAAATCCCGATTAAATTAACGGAAACGTTATCGGCCCATCCAACCGCCGTCCACTGTAAGAATTGTTCCGGTTACATAGTTTGACGCGGGTGAAGCCAGGTAAACCACAGCTCCTTTGAAATCTTCCGGATCTCCCCATCGTCCTGCCGGGATACGATCGAGGATCGATTTGCTGCGAACGGGATCATTGCGCAGCGCTTCGGTATTATCAGTAGCAATATAGCCAGGAGCGATGCCATTTACATTTACGCCTTTACCAGACCATTCATTGGCGAGTGCCTTGATCAGGCTTGCAATAGCACCTTTGCTGGCAGCATAACCGGGCACATTGATGCCACCCTGGAAGCTAAGCAATGAAGCAGTGAAAATGATCCGGCCACTACCCTGCTCCAGCATGTGTTTGCCCAGCTCTCTTGCCAGTAAAAATTGCGCATTCAGGTTAATATCGATCACGCGGTCCCAATAATCATCCGGATGTTCTGCGGCTGGCGCACGCATAATTGTTCCGGCATTATTCACAAGTATATCGATACGTTTATTTTCGGAAAATAATTTCTTCAGAAATGCATAGATCGATTCACGATTGGAAAGATCAGCCTGGTAAGCGGTGAACTTTCTGCCAAGTGCCGTCACTTCTTTTTCAATAGCGGAACCACTTAATTCAATAGAGGCAGATACACCGATAATATCAGCACCCGCTTCAGCAAGGCCAAGCGCCATGCCTTTGCCGATGCCTTTGTTTGCACCGGTCACGAGAGCAACTTTGCCGGTAAGATCAAATTGTTTAAGAATAGACATGAGTGCAGTTTAGAAGTAAAAAGTCAAAAGTAAAAATTAAAAAACCGGTCGTTTATAAAACGAAGAATAGAAAATTTTTAAAATAAAAACTTTTTACTTTTTACTTTTTACTTTTTACTTTTTACTTTTTACTTTTTACTTTAAAAAAGATTTTTCAATCTTCCCGGCTGGTTCGAGCTGCCAGTTGAAATAATTTTTGTTGTTGTTAAAGCAGATATCCTGGATCACTTTTCCGATCCACGCCAGATCGTTTGGCAGTTCACCATTTTCGATCTCTGTTCCAAACAGGTCACAAAGGATACGTCTGAAATATTCGTGCCTGGGGAAAGAAAGAAAGCTTCTTGAATCCGTCAGCATTCCTACAAAACGGCTCAGCAATCCCATATTTGAAAGCGTATTGAGTTGCTTGATCATACCATCTTTCTGATCAAGGAACCACCAGCCGGAACCCCATTGGATCTTTCCTGCAATGGAGCCATCATTGAAGTTGCCGATCATGGTTGCCATCAGCTCATTATCCGAAGGATTGAGATTATACAGAATGGTTTTTGCCAGTTTATTATTGCTATCAAGCTTATCCAGGAATTTTGCCAGCGAACGCCCTTGTGAGAAATCACCGATAGAGTCCCAGCCGGTGTCTGCACCAAGCGTCTGCATCATCCTTGTATTATTATTTCTCAGCGCACCGAGGTGAAATTGCTGCACCCAGCCTTTTTCCCAATCCCATTCTGCAAAATGAAGCAGCATGGCAGATTTGAATTTGCGCTGTTCGATCTCATTCAGGATCTTTCCACCATGCACTTTGCTGAAGATCGCATCGATCTCAGAACCGGTGAAGTCTTCCGCATAAATTTCTTCCAAACCATGGTCCGACACACCGCAACCAAGTGATGCAAAGAAATCGTGGCGGTTTTGCAGTGCATATAAGAAATCATCAAAAGAAGAGACTGCAATATTGGTGACCGCTTCCAGCTTCCTTATATACGCATTAAACTTCTGCGGGTCACTTACGTTCATCGCCTGGTCAGGCCGGAACGCCGGTGTGATAGGGATCTCAAAACCATCTTCACGCAGGCGGATATGATATTCCAGTGAATCAACAGGATCATCTGTAGTGCAGACCGCTTTCACATTCATTTTGCGAAGCAGATTTTTTACGGAGTAATCCGATGTCTGCAATTTGGCTGTGCTTTCATCATAGATCTTCTTTGCCGTATCCGGGTTAAGAATATCCGTGATGCCGAAATACCGCTGCAATTCCAGGTGCGTCCAGTGATACAAAGGATTGCGCAAGGTATACGGAACGGTTGCTGCCCATTGTTTGAACTTTTCAAAGTCGGGCTTATCACCGGTGCAATAGCTTTCATCCACACCATTTGTGCGCATCGCTCTCCATTTATAGTGATCGCCGTAAAGCCATGCCTGTGTAATATTTTCAAATTGTGTATCCTCCGCGATCTGCTGCGGCGGAAGATGACAATGATAATCGATGATCGGCATATCCTTCGCATACTCATGATAGAGCTGTTGCGCCGTTTTTGTCTTTAACAGGAAGTTCTCGTCTAAAAAAGGTTTCATGACAATAGGAAGTAAAAAGTCAAAAGTAAAAAGTAAAAATATCCTCAAAACGGATGGCAACAATTAACGCCATCGTGGACTGTATTTTTAAATCAAACCTTTAAATCTTTACTTAGTTTAGGTTGATGTATATGGTTTCAAATTAAAAAGTCAAAAGTAAAAACTTGAAAATATCAGTCCTGAACGCTGCTATACCCCTGCCAAACTCATTTACTACTTTTAACAATTTTATATTTTAGGTTTTACTAAGTCCATAAGAAAAATCAAACAATAGGAATTGCAATTTCTACTTTTGACTTTTTAATTTTTACTTAAAGAGAAACCCCTCTCTTCCACGGAATAAAATCATCCTGGTTCAGCAACACTGCCTTCGGCGTAATTTCTCCGCTTGCTGCTTTGATGCAATACTCAAGGATCTCTTCTCCCATTTCTTCAATTGTTTTTTCTCCGTCGATGATGGGGCCGGTGTTGATATCAATGATATCACGCATTCTTTCCGCAAGGGAAGAGTTGGTTGCAACTTTGATCGTTGGGCAGACGGGGTTACCGGTTGGTGTACCAAGCCCTGTAGTGAATAAGATCAATGTTGCGCCGCTTGCTGCTTTACCTGTTGTTGCTTCCACATCATTGCCTGGCGTGCAAACAAGATTCAAACCCGGTTTGGTAACAGGTTCTGTATAATCAAGTACGTCTTCCACCGGAGATGTGCCTCCTTTCTTTGCTGCACCGGTACTCTTGATGGCATCGGTGATCAATCCGTCACGGATATTCCCAGGGGATGGATTCATGTGGAAGCCTGAGCCCACCCGATGCGCTTCATCATTGTAAGCCGTCATCAGTTTTATAAACTTCTTTGCAGCAGCTTCATTTCTTGTACGATCGATCAGGTCCTGTTCTGCACCGCAGAGCTCAGGAAATTCCGCGAGCAATACTTTTCCACCGAGGGCCACCAACAGATCCGACGTATAACCCACCGCCGGATTGGCAGAGATACCGCTGAAGCCATCGCTGCCGCCACATTTCACACCCAATACAAGATGATCCAATGACGCAGGTTTTCTTTCGATCTTATTTATTTCGATCAAGCCAAGAAAGGTCTGACGGATCGCTTCCGTGATCAGCTGTTCTTCACTTTGTGATAACTGCTGTTCAAAAACATGGACCGGTTTATCAAATTTCGGATTGCGTTCCCTGATATCATCCAGCAATTGCTTTGTCTGCAGGTTCTGACAACCCAAACTGAGGATCGTTACACCAGCCACGTTCGGGTGATCAGCATACGCCGCCAGCAATTTTCCCAGCACACCCGCATCCTGACGGGTACCGCCGCAACCGCCCTGGTGGTTCAGGAACTTAATACCATCTACATTTTTAAAAATGCGGTTGGTTGGTACAACGGCTTCTTTCACGTTCAGATCAACCTTGCTGAGATCTTCACCGCTTTTGTACAACTCCAGCAACTGGTGCGTTTTCAATTTGTATTTATCCGTCACTGCATAACCTAATTCATTATGCATTGCTTCACGGATCACATCGAGGTTCCTGTTCTCACAAAAAACGGTTGGTATGAACAGCCAGTAATTCGCAGTGCCAACACGGCCATCACTTCTGTGATAACCATTGAAGGTGCGGTCTTTGAATTTTGACACATCCGGCGCCGTCCACTGATAATGAAAAGGACGGTAGGAAAATGGATCAGCCGCGTGCTTGGTATTATCCGTTGTCATGCGGGTGCCGGCTTTTATGTCAAACTGGATCTTTCCCACCAGCACGCCATACATGGTGATCTTGTCACCTGCCTGCATGTCCTGTATAAAGAATTTATGCTTCGCAGGAATATCTTCCAGCAATACATAATCACTTTCATTGTAAGAGATCGTTTCACCTTTCTTCAGATCCTGCAGTGCGACCAGCACATTATCATCGGGGTGAACTTTTAATACGCGATGTTTCATTTACACTGTTGTTTTTTTCAATTGAGCTCCTGCGATCATGGCAAGTGCTCCTTCCTGTTCTATAAGTTCAATATTTTCAATGACCGCATCAGTAAATCCATTCAGCTGAGAAAGATCGACGCCCCAGAGTTCTTTATCAGCAAGCACTGTTTTTATCAGTTGTGCTGCTTCCAGTTCCGCCCATTTTTCCGCAAAATAAGCGGCCTTATCATCCTGGATCTGGTAGCTTTTACCAAACACCTCACCGTAATATGCATTGCCTTCGCCTTTGGTGCATTTCATAAATTTCAGGTACGCCGCGAAGCCCTGTGCCATCTGAACCGGCACGCTGCTGTTTCTTTCGTAGTGACGGAGCAGCAAAGGTATATTTCTCAGCCGCATTTTGGAACTGAAGTTCATCGTGATCGCCAGCCACTGATGTTCGATGAATGGATTGCGGAAGCGATCAATGACCGTGTTGGCAAATGCACAGGCCTCATTATAAGAGATCGTATCACCTGCAACTGCCGGTGCAATATCCAGCATCATCAGGCGGCGTACAAAGGCCGATAACTGTTCGTTTGCCATTGCGTCCTTTACCGTCTGGAATCCGGCAAGTACCGCAATGCCACTGGAAAATGTGTGCGTTCCATTCAGGAGGCGCAGCTTCAATTCCCGGAATTTCTCAATGTCCGGTGTTATTACCACCCCTTTATCTGCCTGCGCAAAGGAGAGTATTTCCTTCACTTTGTCACACCCTGATTCGATCGCCCAGAGGCGGAATGGCTCAGCCATGATCATCAGCTCGTCCGTATATCCTAAACGGTTTTCTGCGTTCTTTTGTTCTGCTGCGGGCAGTTTGCCCGGCACGATCCGGTCAACCAGTGAATTACAAAAATGGTTGGCAGAAGCCAGCCATTGTATAAACGGCTTCTCCAGTTTGTTCTGTTCGGCCAGTTCCAGCACGATCTCACGGAGTTTTGTTCCATTCTCCGTGATCAGTTCCGTCGGTATGATCACCATACCGCTTTCCACAGAACCGTTGAACGCTTTATAACGCTCATGCAGGAACGCGAGAAGTTTACCCGGAAATGAAGATGGAGGTGCAAGCGTGATATCATCCTGCGTTAATACGATCCCAACTTCCGTTGTGTTGGAAATGATCAACCGCATTTCAGGATTTTGCGCGCATTGAAGGATCTCAGCCCATTGCTCCTTTGCGGATATAACACGGCTGATAGAACCATTAATGATGGTCTCTTCCACTTTTTTACTGTTCTCGATCCCCTTTACAAAAAGTGTAAACAATCCATTCTGTGACCCGAATGCATCGGTGCCGCCGCTTGATGTTGATTTCACTACCACCACGCGGCCGTTAAAGATCCCCTGTTTATTGGCCTTATCTATGAAATAATCCGGCAGGCCGCGCAATAACACGCCTGTGCCGAATTGCAATACTTTCTCCGGCAATTCCAGCAAGTTGGCGGCCGGAATAGAAAGATCAGCCTCCGCGTTGATCTGTCCAACTGTCTTTTTCGATAAGTTCATTCCTGAAATAAAAATTAAAAAGTAAAAAGTAAAAAAACCTGACCGTAGCGGCATCGTATTACTAGGCAAAAACATAAAGATCAAAAAGCAAAAAGGTCATTAAAGGTGTGGCCTTTTTACTTTTGAATTTTTACTTTTTACTTTGTAAAAGCCATTTCGCGATATCTTCTCCTGCCGCATAGTTATCATACTCTGCCGGCAATTTTCTTCCGTCAATATATTCGTTGTATAACCACGGATCGCCCACGGCCAGTACAACACCTTTACCGTATTTGGCCGTCGCAATGATGATGTCTCCATCTTTCACCGCATTCGCTTTTGCGGGAGATTTTACGGTGATCGTACTTACTTCTTTCAGGAACATATTCTTCGCTGTTTTGAAAACAGGATTATTTGCTCCGGGAAGAACCGATCCCGTTGGAAAATGATCATTCTTCACCATGTTCACGCTTTTATCAGTGAAGGTGAAGCCAAACGCATTGGCGAGTTTATTGAAATGAGCCAGATCACAGTTATTGCTGTCATTTGCCATCAGCAATAATGCGCCACCATTTTTCACCCATTCAGCGATTGCTTTTACATCGTTATCATTTACATAATTCGGGGTTGGATTATCTTTAATATGATCCGGATCCACGATGATGTAAACGCCGGCACCTTTCAGGTTTTGCGTGGTTGGCGCCACATCAAGCGAAGCGAGCCTGGCACCAAATTTCTTAAAGATCGAACCGAACGTATAGAAACCAGGATGCGTTCTTTCTTCCCAGGTATAATGCCAGTAGTCCATTCCGCCACTGGGATCTTTTCTTTTTTCACTGTTGAAATAACGGTCAACCACAACTGTTTTGCCATTGCCGGCAGATAAGTTCGGGATCATTTCCATTTCAACCGCACAGTTCAAAAATGCGCCGATACCTACCGGATCATTTACACTCACCGGCTGACGCATGTCAGGGTCAAAGCTTTCGTTTTGAGATGCATTACTGACAGGTCCGGATCCGGCAACCGTGCCATGCAGGTTTACCTGCCCGTTCTCCTTTTTGATAAATTCCTTTAAAATTCCCGTATATCCCTTTTTTGCATTTGCCAGATAGGAAGCAGGAATATATCCAAGCCGCACCGCTTTTGCCAATGTATAGGTGAGCATACATGATGCAGACGCTTCTTTATAATTTTTGGGTTCTTTTGGTTTGTCAACGATATTAAACCAAAGGCCGGAAGCAGGGTCCTGCACTTTTACGATCGCCTGCGCGAAGCGGTTTAAAATGGCGATGATCGAATCACGGCCGGCATGTTGTTTAGGAAAATAATCCAGCACGTCTACCAGGGCCATTCCATACCAGCCTAATGCAGACCCCAGGAAATTTGGCGAATTGCCTGCTTTCTTATTTGCCTGTTGCTTACTTTCATCCCATCCGTGGTAGAGCAATCCTGTTTTGGGATCGCGCGCGTGGCGTTCCACATAAGTGAACTGCTTTGCGATATCGTTGAAGACGGTATCTTCTTTAAACACCATTGCGTATTCTGCATAAAATGGCTGACCCATATACAGGCTACCCAGCCATACCTGGTGTGGATACTCTTTGTTGTGCAAGAATCCGCCTTCAGTTGTACGTGACTGTGTTTTCAGCTGATCACGGAGAAGCTGCGCGGCTTTCCTGTACTTTTCTTTTCCCAATACACGATACAATAGCATTAGCTGTTTGCCATTGTTCACATCATCGAGATTGTAATTATTGGGGTTATAACCGCGGATGGTTCCATCATCATTGACGAAGAAATCCATTTGCTGCTGGATGTAATTGAAATATTTCACATCGCCCGTGTTCTGCCAGATGTCTTCCATGCCTTTCAGGATTACACCCATATCATAACTCCAGCTTGCACGGTTGCCGGGCTTTACGGAAAACGAATCATGCCAGATCCTCATCACCGTTGCAGCCATTTGCTGTGATAAAGGCTGTGTTTGCGCGATCGTCTGTTGAGAAAAAACCACGGCCATCAAAGCCACTGACAAGCAGATCTTTTTCATTTATTGGAAACACTTTTTTCCGAAGCTCCCAGGTCATGCAGGATTTTCCGTCCTTAGGCCGGTAGCACCGGTATTTTGATTTGTATATCTTACTTCTATCGCCGCTTATGCGGAATGATAAGGAAGCACTTTTTTTATAACTGAACAGGTCAATACCAACTTATTGTTTTGAATGATATCCGCCACCGGTCCTGGGTCACGTCTTCGGCAGGATGAAGATTGATGTCACGCTTCATGATAAATAGCAGGGGGCCTTTGACTGGCGTTGCCGGGAAACAGGGAACAGCGGGACACAGGGCGAAGATCTTTTTCATCATGACAAGTACGTCGTTATCAGTTCTGCACAAAAAATCAGGGGGTTCATCTTACAAGTTTAACCACAAAGGCAGTCATTTTCAACCCTTTCGGACGGTTTTATTTACGCAATCGTTACCGGCAACGTTTTCCTGGAGATGAGGGTGATGGCTGGTTCAGTTTTAAGCTGTCTGGGGTTAGTTCCTACGGGTAAATCTCAAATAACAGTGGTTTATTTGCGGATCTGCGGAAGACTACGCCGCACAAATTCATTGAGCGTTCGATGATTTCATTAAACCGTTCTTACAATCCAGGAAAGAAGAGCCCAGGTACAAAGGGCGATGATGATCAGCAGGGTGGCAATTTTCCAGTTTGCTATTTTCCGGATAGCCCGTTTTGGCAGCCATTCAGATTTCGCCTGGAGGACTTCTTCAACGGTCGCCAGTTGAAAGATCCGGCTTAGTTTAGAAGACCCGATCGATGATTTTTCCGGATCCACTTTGGCTTGCCAGAGTTGTTTGAGAAGTTCATATTGCTGCTGATGATCCGGGCTTTCTGACAGCCATTTCTGTAAAGTACCGAGTTCGGCCTTCGTCGCCTCGCCACTTAATTCGCGGGTCAGCAAGAACCAGATATAGTCAGGTTGTTCACGCAAGGGAATATTTTTGAAGAAGCAATAAAATGATGCAGTATCTATTTTTTCCGGTTTGAGGATCCCGGGATAAATTTCATTTCCCCGATCTGTGGTTCGAGAGAGTTGCTGATGCGTTTTGCAGCGACCGCCATCAGTACGTCAACCGTGTTAACAGGTATATTCAGTATTTGTGCGACTTCATTGTAATGCAGGCCGTCTTCGCGTACCAGCCGGAAGATCATCTTTCCACGGGATGGCAGATCTTCAACAGCAGCTTGCATGCGTTTCATCATTTCCGCAGTCACCAGCAATTTATGCGGATCAAGTGATGGAGAAGCCATATCATCCTCCATATCTTCGTAAGAATAATGTACGGATCTTCCTCTTTGTGCAAGGAGATTGTAGCAACGGTTCTTTGCCGCTAGATATAAATGAACAGATAAATTATTGATGGAAAGTACTTGTTTGCGATTGGCCCAGATCTTTACAAATATATCTTCGACGATCTCCTCTGCATCTTCGGTGGACCTCACTATTGATAAGCTGAAATGGTGAAGACGATCATGAAAAAGCCGGTAAAGCTCGATCAGGGAGGTTTCATACCCGTCGCAAATCCCTTGCTGTATCAGGCGAAGATTAGCGGTCATTTAAATGGTTTTGGCAAACAATGCATAATAAATGTAACAATTTTTATGACTGAAAATTCAGGTCAACGTAAAAAGTCAAAATTAAAAAGTAAAAAAGCACCGGACAGGTGTTAAGAACACCAGCAAGCGGTTATTTTTTACTTTTTAATTTTGACTTTTTACGTTGATTTTTTTTCTCAATTAGCCGGAGGTTTCACCGCTTGCCGCGCGACCATTTTCCAGCCACCTTTTTGTTTTTGCCAAACAGTAAGGACTTTCAGGTTCACTTCGCCGGGTTTGCCACCATCATTGGTTTTCGCGGAAAGTGTGTGACGGACGATGGCTACATCTCCGCTGACCTGGATGGTCTGATCGGTTATGTTTATGCTTACAAAATCGGATTTCCCGCTGACGAGTGTGCCAACGAATTCTGCTTTTGTTTCGATCTTGCCGCTGCTGTGACCATAGGTGAGAACATCGGCGGCAATATTGTTCAACACAGCTTCACTGCCATCGATCATGGCTTTTCTAAGAGTTTCCACTGCCGCGGCAACTTCCTTCTCTCCTTTTGATTGGGCATTAACGGTTGTACTGATGATAAGTACGGCAATTGCGAGCAATAGTCTGTTCATATTACTTTTATTGATCGTTTAAGTTAAGTAAAAAACCGACCCGGGCGAAGTCAAAATTCAAAAGTAAAAAGTAAAAACCGGCCGGTGGTAAAGTCAAAATTCAAAAGTAAAAAGTAAAAAACCGGTCATTTATAAAGGGAGAACAAGAAAATTTTTAAAATAAATTACTTTTTACTTTTTACTTTTTACTTTTTACTTTTTACTTTT
>QFQQ01000198.1 GCA_003243445.1 Citrobacter freundii | reverse complement strand
CAAGGCTTTTTCTTTCCTGGTGTTTGTCGGGCTTCACCTTCCACCAGTGCTTGAGAGAACCGCTTCGCCAACGCCGTGACCCCGAGACCAGGTGAGTTTTTGCCTGGGACCGAGCGAAGCGAGGTGGGGGTGCTGTAACACCCCCAATTCACCATGATATCGCATGGTCGCCGCGTGTTTTGGCACCTCATTAAGCTGAGTCGGGATCTTTTGCGCGACTTGGCAGGCCGGTTTTCTCGAACCAGTTTCCCTCTAGTAGATCGCTTTCCATCTGAGTCAGCAGGCCTCGAAGAGTGAACCGCGCAATAGCTTTCATCTCGTCAGGAAGCTTGTCGTACCTCATGAAAATTGCCTTCAGATCCTGCGAAACATCACGCTCAGAAGGCTCCATCACGATTTCATCGGCCGATGTTCTAAGGGCTATCGCAAGGGTTCTGATCCGATCCCCTGGAGGTGACTGACTGCCGCTCTCATATTTTTTGTAGGTCGGCAGCGGGATCTCCGCCATCTTCGCGACCTGCACCTGGGTCAAGCCCGCTTTCTCCCTGATTTTGCTTAGGTTCTCGCCGATGCTCATGTGGGCTACGTCTTCATGGTTTCTGAGATTCATAGATCGTACCTACTGGATGGTTGTACAGGTATCATATCTGATACGAAAAAGACCGGTTTTGGCTTGACGGTTCAGCTCCGCATCCTATACCGTTAGGTATCAGATATGGACCTTGACAGTATTTTATGCCACCTGCGAGCAATCCTCCCTCATCAAGATTCATTGACTACCTCACGATCGAGCAGGTTTTCCCCTACCAGCTTCCTGCGGTTGTCGATGTCGGTCTTTGTCGCTACGACAAACGGACCGGTGAGGTTTTGAATGACACGCAGCCTGGTTGGAAGCATGAAGGCAGTTACAGCACGTCAATCAACATTCGTGTTGATGGTTGCAAACTCATTGTTAAAGGCAATCCAAGTGCTGTAGACCGTTTGGACAATCTTGACGGCTATCGCTCTATTGATCAGTGCGTGGCTGTCTATAACCGTATTCTCCGTGAGTATGGCGATGAGACTGGAACCAAGCTCCCAGGATTCACTAAATGCACAGACTGGGGATTTACTCAGGTAGAGGAGGGCAGCCGCGCCCGTATGGTTGGCAATGGCGCCCGAATTCGCCGAATAGATTTAACAACCAATCGTACAGTGGGGAAAGGTAACGAGCGTCATTATGTGAAGGCTCTCAGCACCCAACGCTTTGGTTACAAAAATGGTCATCTTTTCGAGGATGGCAATACCTGCGACTGGTCTGCTCGTGACCACTACGAAAAAGCCTATATAAAAGCAAGGGCTATTGAGAAGTTTCTATTTCCGAAATGCAAAAGAAACTTTGGCCCTGAGTCAGAAGAATTTAGATATCTACTACAGCTCCGCGATTTTTGCGATGCAAATGGCGTCGTTCGCATGGAACAAGAGCTAAAAGCGGAATACTTGACCCGCGAAGGCCTCGACTGGTGGGGCTTATTTGATGAGCGCCGATTTGACGGCATACACGAAAAATTCTTGGCGATAGACCAAAAACTACAGGTGACGGCAATGGAGTACGACTCTATAGCAGAACGTTTATTGGCAGCTGGAGAAGTTACCAATGCAAAGGCAGCCAATCTAACAGCAAATGTCGCTATGCAATGGATGCACGGCCATACATTTGACTTCTCTAAGTCTCAAGCTCAGAAATATCGTGCTCGATTGAATCGCATTGGTATCAATATTGCCCAGCCATATGACGCCACTAAAAACGTCCTAGTATTTGTTCGTCGCGCAGAAGAAATCGTTACATCTGATGAGCTTGTTTTGCCACACTGGTACCGAAAACCTTTCTCTCATCTTTCATTGGTGAGTGCATGAAGACAGTTAGCCTTCAGGGCCTACAATTGTCGTCTAGTCAGCGTAGAGCCATGGATCAGCAAAATCATGTTCGATCTTTAATGACTTCAGTTCTAGCTGACCAGGTTGCTCAAACAATTGCCGTGCTCGAGGTTCGAGAAGAGCAAGGCATTCAGCCTGAAAAGCAGTGGGTCACCGTCAGTGATACTCGCGGAACAGTCTCCATTGCAGAGTGGATGGGCTACTAATCTTTTTAGCCGCTAAAAATCGCCCATTAGGGCATAACCTACGCTGGCCATTAGTCGCCGGCAGCCAAAAGTAGAAGAGGGCACTTATGTCTAACGCAAACACTATTATTGTTGAAGTCACTGGTCAGTACCGCACCGGTACAGCTGCTAAAAGTGGCAAGCCTTATTGCATGTATACGGCATTTGTCCATCTGCCGAACATTCCTTATCCGCAGATGGCTGATTTCTATGCTGAACTGCCTAACCAAGTGCCGCAGCCTGGTACTTATGAATGCGATGTCATCGCAAGCGTTCGCGATTCCCGCCTGAGCTTTGAGGTTGATCCTCGCCAAGGCCGTCGCGTAAGCACTCCACAGGCTAAGACTGCGTAATGCCCGGTTTATTGCATTGCCCTGGTGATCTCATCATGCAGGGCGGTGCATCACCTATGTGCTCGGTCGATTGGGTGCTTGTTCCATACATTCAACCATTTGACCCATCACA
>QFQQ01000197.1 GCA_003243445.1 Citrobacter freundii | reverse complement strand
TTGTAAATTCCAGTGATATTGACCACCCAATTCCAATTCAAAGTGACCATGTAATTTCGGTTTAAATTGACCATCCTTAATTTTGATAAAAACGCTTGTTTTTCATGCGTCAATTTATATTCAAATATAATAATTAATTACTCGTGTTTACTGCCCTCTTTTTTCTCATAGATTCCCCCTGGAGTTCCAGGCGGTGAGACTGATGGATGAGTCTGTCTAAAATAGCGTCAGCGATGGTTTTTTCGCCAATAATGTCATACCAGCCCTGCACCGGGATCTGCGATGTTACAATGATGGAGCCGTTGTTGTGACGGTCTTCTATCATCTCCAGAAGGGTTATCCTGTTGGTGCTGTCCAGTGCTTGAAGGCCAAAATCATCAAGGATGATCACATCCTGTCTCTGTATTTTTGCAAGTTCCCTCAGGTATGATCCGTCTGCTTTTGCCATTTTTAATTTGGCAAACAGCTTGGAAGTATTAAAATAATTGACCTTAAAGCCTTCGACACATGCTTGGTACCCTAAGGCAGTCCCCAGATAACTTTTACCAACACCTGTACTTCCCGTGATCAGGATGTTCTCATTTTTTTCTACGAACTCACACCCTGCAAGACGCATGACCAGATTGCGGTCGAGATTGCGGGTGTCATCGAAGTTGATACTTTCAATACTGGATCTGTAATGGAATTTTGCATTTTTGATGCTTCGTTCTATACGCCTATTGTGCCTCTCATCCCATTCAGCATCGATGAGCATCGATACAAACTGGTCGAGGGTATAATGGTCTGTCCTTCCGCTTTCAATAGCGGTCTTAAAGGCATTGTGCATGCCGTAAAGCTTCATTTGCTTCATTTTGCTCACTGTCGGTTCGTTCATAACTTTTGATATTTAATGATAGTATTGTTTTCCTCTGATGTTGCCGTGGTCAGGCAGTTCCTGCTCCTTTTCTTCATTTTCCGGATCGATCATCTGATCCAGATTGTTCTCCAGTATTTTCTGTACGGTCTTAAAGCTGTAGATTTTAAAGTCCAATGCCCGTTTACAGGCATTTATCAATCGTTCCCTGCCTACTTTTTTTTCGAAGTTCAGGATTCCCAGGCAGCTCTTGTAGGCTTGCTCAGGATGATTCCGACTGTCGATAATCTGGAGGATATATTCTCCCACTGAAGTATCAATACTGTTTGCCCAATCGATAAAGCGGGAAGCACTCCATCCTGTTACGAACTGGTGGGTACTGGCCAGATGTTCTGTAATGGTCGTGTAGACATAAGGCTTATAATTGCGTCTGTGCATCGCAATTCTGTTGTATTTATAGTAAATCTCCACGGTGGAAGATGTGTACAGGATCTTAATTTTCTTCTTGATGTACTGATACGGAACACTGTAGTAGTTCTTGTCGCGGCTCAGCTGTACGTGTCCGTTTTGCATCACGGTTGCAAAGGATTGGTGTCTAATCTCAAAACGCTGCTCAGGCAGTGGACGGAGTTGCTGCTTCTCATCTTCTAAGAACAGCTCATAGCGGGAGTACGGACGTCCTGTGAGCTTACGTTTGTTATGAGAGTCTAACAGTTCCCAAATCTCACGATTTAGTTCGTCCAGATCGCGGGATTCCTTTTTAAGATTGGTGTAAATCCTTCTGTAAAGGATTTTGACCGCTCCCTCTACCAAAGATTTATCTCTCGGTTTGTAGGCTCTGGCAGGCAGGATGGTCGTTTCATAATGTTCGGCCAGATCGGCTAAAGTTTCATTGATGGTAGGTTCAAAACGGCTGCTTTTGATTACTGCGGATTTTAAATTATCAGGAACGATCGCTGCCGGTGTGCCTTCAAAAAAGCGGATGGCATTTTCTACAGATCGTACAAAATCTTCCTTCTGCTGGCTCATGGAGGCTTCAGCATACGTGTACTGGCTTGCTCCCAGGATAGCTACAAAAAACTGAACTTCTTTATGTTCCCCGCTTTCCTTATCAATAATGGAGAGTATCTTTCCTGCATAATCGACATACATTTTATCTCCGGATTTGTGATTCATATGCATCACCGGGTTCACACGCTTGCTCCAGATCTTGTAATGATGACGGAACTGTGAACTCTGAAAACCATCAGGATGCAGTACAAGATACTGTTCCCACATATGATGTATAGTGATCCCTACCTTTTTTAGCTCACGTTCCATCTTGGGAAAAAAATCATACAAGGACTGTAGTTTGGGGCTGATGGACTCCGCAGGGGGATTGGAAAACAAAAGTTCCAGCTCGGCATCTGTCTTGGCATTGATCGCATCAAGATTTAAGCCCAGGATCTCATATAAGGAGATGTATTTCTTAACAGTATTTCTGGAAAGGGATAAATAGTTGCTTATAAATAACTTGCTCTTTCCACTATTGTAGAATTTTATGACTTTTCTAATTTTACTCATGTCTGTTATTTTATTTGCCATAATCCGCTTTTTTTAACGAATGTATGACGCTAACATCATGAAAAAATCAAGTCGTTTTTACTTCAAATTAATCCCAGATAACAGGTGGTCATTTTGAACCGAAAAGTGGTGGTCAATTTGCTCCAAAATCAGTGGTCAATTTATTCCGAAATGAGGTGGTCAATTTGACCGTTTTTTCCAA
>QFQQ01000196.1 GCA_003243445.1 Citrobacter freundii | reverse complement strand
GGGGTCGCGGGTTCGAGTCCCGTCCATTCCGCCACTATTCAGAAAGCCTGAATCAGAAATGATTCAGGCTTTCGTCGTTTTAATCACTGCAAAATATTATCTATCATTTTACCATCAAAAAAATCAATAACTGACCGCGCGGTATGGATACCTGTCTGGTGGTACGATTCAACCGTCGCAGCGGCGATGTGTGGGGTCGTGATAATATTTCTGGAATGTAGCAGAGGGCTGAATTGTGGCAAAGGTTCATGCTGAAATACGTCGAGGGCGGAAAACACATTCCTTTCATCAATCATCTGCAACAAAGCGCGTTCATCGATTAATTTCCCACGAGCCGCATTGATGAGCAGGGCACCATTTCTCATCATAGAAAGGTATTTGTGACTGATAAAATTCTCTAAGGATGATGTATAAGGGAGAAGCACGACAATGACGTTGGACTGCATGAAGATGTCGTCAACCGACACAAACTTAACAGCCATTTTTTCAGCTACCTCATGATCTGGGTTTTTGTCGTACGCGAGAATTTCAATCTCGAAGCCGGACAACCTCTTAACCAACGTTTTGGCAATATTCCCAAAACCTAATAATCCTACCCGTTTACCATTTAATTCATTTCCCAGCGAGTATCCCCAATAGCCGTTTTGCATGTCCATATGATTACCGGGAATATTTCTCAGACCAGAAAAGATAAGGCCAATGATAAATTCGGCGACAGCGTTGGCATTGATGCCTCGTGCATTATTAACCACAATGCCTGATTTTTTTGCCGCGTCAGTATCTATATTATCAACGCCGGTACCAAATCTTGAGATGATTTTCAGTTTTGGTAGAAGAGAAAACACACTGGCGTCATAGCAATCCGTTCCGGCAATGACAGCATCAATAGATGCCCTCAACTCATCTGATTCTGATGCGATAAGATGATTCACACTGTTCTTGAAAATGAGATTATATTGATTATCGCGCAATAATTTGCAACCGGTTACACAACGAGCCGAAAAACTGGAAACGGTGATTAATACATTTTTCATATCTGTTACCTCGTACCTGAGAACGCCATCAGGTTGTGATGGCGTAGACCGGTTACAATAAAAATGACACAAGTTATGAATTTACTTTAACGCCGAGAGCACCTCCTGGATGAAATAAACCAAAATCGGTTCGGGTAAACTGCTTGAGTTCTGACAGCGTGAGGGCTACCGCATCTCCCACGACAAGAACAGCCGTAGAAGAGCAGGATGGAGCAAGACCTAAGGTGTCGGCTTCACTTTTTACGGGTATTTCAATCGATAAATCACAGCAGATAGCCAGCGACGAATTGTGGCTTCGGGTAAATGAGACCAGAAAATTTTTCATTTTTTTCAGACTTGGTAGCGTAGCTAACAGTTCTGCTGTCTCACCACTATTGGATATCAAAATAACAACATCTTCACTGGTAACCATGCCCAGATCGCCATGAACAGCCTCTGTTCCATGAATAAAAAAAGAGGGGGTACCGGTGCTGGCAAATGTCGCTGCCAATTTTTTTGCAATAATTCCTGATTTTCCTACGCCGATAAAGACAACTTTTCCGCTACAGGATTGCAGTATTTTTACAAGAGTTGCGGTTTCTGAAAGCGGTGCATTAATAATTTCCTCAACTGCTTTTTGCTCATTTCGCATAAATCCTTTAATGAGTGAGATGACCTCAGTATTATTCATGTCTGTTTTCCTGATTAATTTTATCAATAACGTAAGCCACCCGAGATAAGCCCTGGTATAGTTTTTCCCTGCTGCAAGCCAGATTTAACCGTAAATAGTTTTCCCCACCTGGTCCATATACGTTGCCTGCCATGATCCCCACTTTTCCTTCATGAATTAACATGGCGTAGAATTTTTCGAATGAACAACTGATGTGTGAACAGTCTATCCATGCAAAATAGCAACCTTCAGATTCTCTGAGTTTCAGAGGTGAAAGATTTTCTTGAACATAATGAACAGCAAAATCAATGTTTGACTGAAGGTGTGACTTCAACTGTTGTAACCATACATCACACTCATTGTAGGCAACGATAGTGGCAATGATATTCAATACCGAAGGTGAATTCACAAAATCCCGATAACGAGTTATCACCCTGAATTTTTCATTAAAGATAATGTCAGGTGCGATAAGATACGAGCCCGTTAGAGCAGGGACATTAAATGTTTTTGAGATAGAGTTAAAAACAACCGTTTTATCGTAGTGCAATTTAAGTGCAGACGTAAATTTATGGCTAAAAGCGAAATCACTGTGGATCTCATCGGATAACAGCCAACAGTTATTTTTTATACATATCTCTGAAATTTTAATTAACTCATGCTCAGACCATACTTTTCCTGTTGGATTATGTGGATTGCACAATAAAATTACCTTTGCATGTTTTGCTCTGGCATTGAAGTCGTTCCAGTCTATGCCATACCGGCCATCATCATTTTTAATCAATGTTGAAGTGAGTAATTTTCTTCCACTATTTTTGATAACATCAAAGAATGCATTATATGCTGGAGTGAAAGTCAGAACGCTATCTTCAGGTACAGTTAATAATTCTAGCGCTTTGGCGATTGAGTACATCACACTCGGACTATAAGTAATCCAGTTAGCATC
>QFQQ01000195.1 GCA_003243445.1 Citrobacter freundii | reverse complement strand
AATAGAGATCTGAACCCGCAAGAAAATATTTTTCATCAATGGTGAGGATAAATCTGCGAAATCCGCGGGAACCTTACGCAAGTCCGAAAATTTGGGTAACGATTACCCTGAAGGGGGAGATTTAGAAGGGCCCTACGCAAAGCGAGCGAACAGCTTCCCCTCAACTAAACGACATTGAATTTACATCCGGGTGAGGAATGCGTGATCGTGGTTTGTGATGGCTTGTATTGACTGCTAAGCGTCAGGTCTTATCGGACAGCAATACTCCGGGGACTACATAATAATCTTTCCCGGCGTCAACATTATTAAAGTGCTGCAGCAAACTTCTTAAAGAACGACGCATATTCTATTACAAAATCTTTGCCCGGTTTCAGTTTGTTGTCCGCTCCTTTTTTGATCGCTGTGCTCAGCAATGCATGTGCTTTCTCTGCATCGTCGTTGTTATAGAAAAATGCGTTGAATGGAAGATCTTCCTTGAAAGGTTTTAGCCCAACAGCATGCTGATAATACCTGAATGGCAACGGTACCCGCAACTGTGAAAAGTAAGAGGCTTTTTTTGACACTTCTCCGAAATAGACTGCGTAATATTCAAGCATTGCTTTTACGCGTTTGGATAATGCGGCATCATCTTCACTGGCAGTTGGTTTTTTGCGCCACCAGTTAGCGGCTTTATCAAACAGGGGCGTCGCAGTCGTATCCAGCTTTATCAGGTACCAGATGATCTTCACCGTATCTCCCGGCAGTGCGAGATTTTCCGAGATCAGCATTGTATCATTACGGATGCCGTCAAAGCCTCCGCGGAAATGGCGAAAACCTTCTCCTCCCCCATCGATCAGGAATTCCCTGTTATCTTTTACCATCCATTTTGCCGGTGGCGCGAGAATGCTGTCGCCTTCAAAGAATTCGCCGTTGCTTCCAAACTCCAGCACCTTTAATCCAAATGCATTTAACAGGGAATCACGGGTCAGGCTGGTGTATGCCTCGTATGCATTCTTAGTGTAGATAATGTGTTCGGGTTTGATGATGATCCATTGACCTGTGATAGTTGCCTTCGGGTCTTTACTTCTATCATTCGAACCTGAATTGCACGAAAGGATGATAAAACCTAAAGACAGCAGAACGGGAAAAGTTCTTTTCATAGCACCGTGGATAAATATTGTCAGTGTTTGACGACGGCTGTTTCCTCAGGAATATGTTTGTGCCGGAAAAATACGGCAAACAAGATAGCGACTACGAGCGCATAGCCTGCAAACGCGATCCAGATACCGGTCCAGTCCATGCTCTTGTCTGCATTTGTAAAGTAATTCGCGATCACAATACCGCTGATGCGGCTGCCCAGGTAGGCGCCAAAACCATTGGTCATCATCATAAAGATCCCCTGTGCGCTGGCGCGGATCTCAGGGCTTACCTGTGTATCCACAAAGAGTGATCCCGATATATTGAAGAAATCGAACGCCATACCATATACGATGCAGGAAGCTACGATCATCCATAAGCCTTCTGCAGGATTGCTATAGGCAAAAAGGCCAAAACGCAGCACCCACGCGATCATACTGATCAGCATCACCTGTTTGATACCAAACTTCCTCAGAAAAAACGGGATGGCCAGGATAAAAGCAGTCTCGGACATCTGTGAGATCGACATAATAATCGCGGGATATTTCACGGCCATCGTATCGTTGTACTGCGGCATCTTGGCAAAGTCGTGCAAAAAAGTGTCCCCATACGCATTGGTCAGCTGGAGTGCTGCGCCAAGCAATAATGCGAAGATGAAAAAGAGTGCCATCTTAGGCGTTCTGAATAACGAAAATGCCTTAAGCCCCAATGCTTCAATGAGTGAAGTCTTTCCGCTTGTTTTCAGTTGTGGCGGACATTTGGGCAATGAAAAAGAATACAGGCCAAACAATATCGATGCAATTGCTGCTACATAGAATTGTGCGGCTGATGTTTCAATATGCAACAAGCTTACGATCCACATGGCCGCGATAAAGCCGATCGTACCCCATACCCTGATCGGGGGAAAATCTTTAATAATGTCTTTTCCGTTCCTGATGAGTGCTGTATAGGAAACTGTATTGGCCAGTGAAATAGTGGGCATATAGAAAAGCATGTACAGGAGTAATACCCAGAAGAAGGTCCCCGGATCGTTTACCTGCGGAATAAAGTAAAGGATCACACCGCCGATCAGGTGGCAGATGCCAAGCAGTTTCTCCGCATTGATCCACCGGTCTGCTATGATGCCGATAACCGCCGGCATGAATATAGCCGAAATGCCCATCGTGGAAAAGATCGCACCAAATTCCGCTCCACCCCATTGTTTATTCTGGAACCAGTATGCGCCGATGGTGATCAGCCAGGCTCCCCAAACAAAGAACTCGAGAAAACTAAGAATAGTAAGACGTAGCCTAAGATTCATACTGCATTAGTTTAGATGCGCCGCTCCCCGGCAATTAACGCGGAAGATAAGATTTTTTAGGTATTGAATTGAAGCGCCTGCTGCTGCAAAGCCGGGTACGATAATCCTGTCATTTTTGCAAATCTTTGTGTTTGTCCATCATAGGTTCCCGCTGATTCCGCAGATTTTACGCTTACTGCTGTTGAAGCGTCCTGAAGGAATTGAATATTTCTCTATTTGCT
>QFQQ01000194.1 GCA_003243445.1 Citrobacter freundii | reverse complement strand
ATCTTTATGCTATGGGAGGGGATGAGCTTTTACAGGTCGGAATTGCATTGAAAAGCAGCAAACGCGGCTTGCATCGTAAAGAAGATGAAAAGGAATATAATGATAAATTAATGGGGATGCTGGTCAAGCTTATAGCACATAAGATAGGCCATTCGTTTGGCACCTCTAAAAAACCAAGTATCTCGGCTATTTTAAACGAACTATATAAATTAGCTGATGAGGAAGGTATATCTAAAACTGGATTATCCAAATCAGCAATATACGATAAAATTCGCAAGGCATTAAATTCGATTTATTATACGGAATGAATATTATTTTGCAGTGTTAGTGGGTATTATTTATATTTCATGTGAAAATACTAATTAATTATATTTGTTGGAGCTTTTGGCGATTCTATGATCGCCAAGGAGATTCAATTGTTATATTTGATGTTTATTACAGTTACATTCAACAGCATTCAACAGCATTCAACAGCATTCAACAGCATTCAACGACACGTAACGACACGTAATGACACGTAACGGCACCCGACAGCACCTAACAATACCTAGCTCCATCCACGGTCTCTACTAGGTCATTACTTGCTAACTTTTTCCATCTTTGTTCATGGTTATTCATCACTGTTCATCAGCGTTCATCATTGTTCATCTTTGTTATGAACAATCCAAGGCGAATCAAATCGTTAAAGAACGGTGATCTTCGGCGAGTTATTGAAATTCATGATTTTTTCTCTCGCGACAGCCGTTGAAATTACTGTGGAAATTGTTTTCAACAGGGGAGCGTTATCTTGATGGAATTTCTATCTTTCAATGGAATTGCGTGTTCTTTTAAAGGATTCCAGAATCAATGGAAATGCTGGTCGTTTATCCACTAATCTCTTCGCATAACATTGAAACAGTGGAGGCAGCATGCAAAATATAACCTTTACCCCGCCAAATCCTGAACAACGCCGCACCCTTTTAGAAGAGTACGGCTTTAAGTTTGATCGCCGAATCCGTGAAGATGAATGCAGCGAGATCACCAGTCTTTCCCGTTCCAGCCGCTGGAAGATGGAACAGCAGGGGCGCTTCCCTCCGCGCTGTCACTTTGGCCGCAATAGCTGTGCTTGGCTTCTTTCGGATGTGCTCTGGTGGGTTCGTAATCCGCCAGCAGTAGAGAACGTCAATAACCCATACAGCCGTAAATCTGCTTAATTAACCACAGGTAATCTGAGATGAAAAAGATTAATGCCCTCCACGGGCAGGGATTCGCTCACCCTGTAGCCAGCCAGCACGATATTTCAGCGAACCGTAAACAGGTTATTGCCGGTGACTGGTCGCCCATTAATCGCGGTGAATTTACGCTTGCCGATCTGGGGTTGCGCCACAACGGTAACGGGCTGGTGTGGCTGCGTTCCGGCGTGTCCGTGCATGAGGCAGACCATGATGCAGGGATAAGCGGCAAGGACAAGACCAAAGGAAGGGTTAACGGCCTTCCTTTTGAATTTGTCGGCCAGTGGCAGGAATACCCGACTAAACGCAGCTTTGCCGTTTCAGTATCTACGGAACTACGGCGCCAGTATTACCCGGACGATGCCGCATTCAGTAAGGCAATGCGTGAGGCTGGTTATGTTCCGGTGCGCACTCGCAAACTGACCGGAAAGGATGCTCGTTTTTGGCTGTACCGTGTAACGGGCAATGATAAGGGGGTTGTCGCAGCAGAATCCGCGCCACACAAGGCTTGCGCGCCAGTTGTCCAGACCATATCTAAGCCTCATCCGTGGTTTAAGCGTGTGGCACTCGATGGTAAATGGCAGTACGTCTACGCAGATCACATCCGCTTTCTGACTAAAAAGCGTCATCGCGTCGATGGTGTTCGGGTTCAGGGGTATACCGCTGGCGGGCTGAAAGTGGAGGCTATTGTATGACAGGCAAAACAAAGGCGGCCATGCCGGGCCGCCTGAGTCTCAACGCTTTACTGAAACATCGCCAGATTACCAGGCTTGCCGCTGGTGGTCAAACCTTGAGCCAACGAAATCCGTACGCACAAATTAACCGCGTACGTTTAACGTACGGAGATCGAGACAAAGGCGAACAGTATTCGGGTTCATGGCAAAACAACGTTAAACGTGGTTTAGAGGCTCCGACGAAAAACGTAGAGAGCTGCGAAGATAACCAACCCTCTTTAAGAGGGGAGCCTCTGCACAACTCATTAATAGTTGCGCAAAACAGACCCTTTTTAAGAGGGGCAGTCCACAGCATTACGGGGAGTAACCCTGTTCAGCCTTTTGGCTCGATGCCGCGCTTATCAAGTTCACGGCGCAAAAGGCGTTTTATCCATCCCGACTTATTATCGTCACCGTCTTCTTTCATCGCTAAAGCGAGCCGCTCTGACAGTTCTTTATCGAGTCTGAGCTGCACAACATGGCGCTCTTTATTTTCGCTTGTTGACATTGTCAACTCCTGTGGTCTAGTCTGTAGTGGAGTTCACAATGTACTACATTGCATGACTTTTAGTAAAGCAAAGCCCGGCAGTGGTGGAACACTAACCGGGCCTCTAACCACCACCGTTAGCGAAAGTAACGAGGCAGCTATGAAAGATCATATCACACACCCGCAAGGGCGGAAGTCCTACATCTGGCGTTTTCTTGCACTGAGCGCCATCGGT
>QFQQ01000193.1 GCA_003243445.1 Citrobacter freundii | reverse complement strand
TGGGCAGTACTGAAGTGATTAAGCGCATTAAGCAGGATATGGAGGCCGGTTCAGCTGCCGGTGTTGATGGTACACCAACAACGATTGTGCGAGATAATGTCACCGGTAAAGAAGTGTCTGTTGTAGGCGCACAACCCTTCTCAAAATTCGTAGAAGTGATCCAGGCTATGGTTACCGATTCTCAGAAAGACACATCGGGCGAAACCTCACCGTCCCAACCAGAAAAATAGAAATAAATAAGAGCCCTGAATTAAACCAGGGCTCTTTTTTCAAATTATCACCACTGAAACATTTCGTTCAATACGACTTCGGTATTCCTCTAATAGCTCCATTAACGAAGTATTGATGTTTACTGATTTCTTCGTTCTGGTGATGGTTACGTACAGCAGATTTAACTCATCAATTATTACTTCCCGGGGCTTCTTCATCACAACTGCTTCTATAATGGATGGAAAGTCGTCATTGATAATGACATGGTCAAATTCCTTTCCCTTCGATGTGTGGGCCGTGGTAACGAGTAGGTCAGCTTCCTTTTCTGATTTGGCTTCATTCATCCTCATGGTCTCAACCATTCCGGGGATATCGTCATACACTTCCATTAGCTTAATCGCCCGCACCATGTCCACGTCCTTAGTGGTTTCTGCGATCTCATAAAAATTTGCCCAGTTACCGTATTCCGTAGCGATACGGTTATTTTTAATAGCGGCAATGTTGCCTGTTTTCAGCGCGTGTAAATCAAGGAGCTCATCGAGACGGTATTTGGATATACCTCCGTTCCACATCACCCGCTTACCCCACATAATCGCCTCGTAGGCAGATTGTATGACTCCCATGTAGGTACGGCTGATGATGGCGTAAAACTTTTGATCCAGTATCGCTGATGGTTCAACGATAGCATCAAGACTACCCAGGCCTACCAGGGGGAAAGTTTCTCCCTTCATCGACAGCACAACGTTGGCCAGGGCAGCAACAAGAGGCCCAAACCGGAAGGATTTAGTCAGGCGCATAACCTGAGCCCCGTGGCCCTCAACTACCTCAAGAGCGTTTTCTGCGCCGCGCCACCGGTTAATCACCTGGTGCTGGTCGCCGACAAAGACTTTGCAGCAGTTGTTTCTCAGAACGATATCGATCGTTACCGGATTTGCATCCTGCGATTCGTCGAAGAGAATAACATTGTAGAACTGGTCAAGGGCTGGGTTCGATAACTGGAACAACTTGAGGATGGTATTCGGTGAGCAATAGGCATCGTTGAGCGGGTCAGATTGCATTTGCCATGTACGTTTTGCTGCACGTAGCGCTTGATCCAGCTTGCTTTGAGATATTTTATCGGCCTTACTTAAATCTTTAAGTACGTGTTCGGCGGTAATATCGTGTTCATCTGAATTCATAAAATGGGTAAGCCCGTTTATTGCAAGCTTAACCACTCTCCAGTCCTCTTCATCCATCATAGTACGGTATTCGCTCACGGATATAAATTGTCTGTATTTATGAGCAAAGTGCTTGTAGCGAGCTGCGGCTAAACCATGAGATGTTTTACACTCGACGTTTTTGGGAAATTTCTTTTTTGCATCGTCCTTAATCGCTTTATTAAAGACGATATAGAGTATTTTGAGTGAAGGGTTTGCGTCTGCGAATTCTTTTAGTGTAAAGGTCTTACCAGATCCCGCGTATGCCTGTACTGAAACAATACTGCCAGGCGTGGGTTTGAAGCCTATGATCACGTTCTGTTCATCAGTTACCGGCATCAGAATTACCTTTATGTTAGATTTCGTTTAATAGTACCTTTTAGCTCGCAGCGGATGATTTAAAAATGGGGTCGAATTGTACCCATTTCTTTGATTACAAATTTATCTGTTTATGGGTAATACAATAATATAGAGCCATCAAACTATTAATGCGGCCCCTCAACAGGAGGTAACTTATGTTTTATTTATCATCCTTTGTCTGGATGTCAATCTGGAGCCTGATTTCGATTTATGTTTATCGCAAAGATAAAAAAGCTGCGACTGCTGGTGAGTACCGCGTGGATGAATTGACGCTGGATGCGCTCATTGTGCTCGGAGGTTGGCCCGGTTGTTTCATCGCTCAACGGATGTTTAAACACAAAACGCGCAGTGCTTACCAACGTCGGTTCCGGGTCATTGTAGCGGTCTGGATAGTTCTTTACATTGGATTATGGAATTTTCTATGGGCGGGAAATAAAATATAAAGATGTAAAAAAACCGGCCTGAGCCGGTTTTTTTTACATCCATGTCGACTACATGAATGTCGGTAACGTGGTTTGCACCGCATGGGATGCGGCCATCATGCCATTGATAATGTCCGGGGAGTAGTACAGGGAGATCGCACCACCAACAGCAACCGCCAGTGACATCAGACTCTGACGTACAACGGCAGCTGCGAGACCCACCAGAACGATAAGACCGATCAGTACCTTACCCAGAGAACCCTGCATGTAATCAGAGATTTTGATCCATACATCGTCAAAACCTTCCTGGGTCGAACCAGATGCGTGAGCGGTAACAATGGCCAGAATCAGAATGCCGGTGATCACCAGCGGGGTTTTAAACTTCTCGAATTTGATAGCGTTCATTTAAACATCCTTAATAACGAGTTTTAATAATTTCGATCTTTGGATGTTCTCCAGCTATTTAA
>QFQQ01000192.1 GCA_003243445.1 Citrobacter freundii | reverse complement strand
TGCAAACGCCGGTTAAATTGACCACCTAGCGCCGGATTAAGCTGACCATGCGATGCCGGATTAAATTGACCACCCTTCGCCGGCGTAAATTGACCACGTGGATTTGATTTTTAGTTTATGTATTGGGGCAACCCGCTGGCTATAAATTTTGCATCAAAATTTTATAGTCAGGATGGCCAATACCCCGATAACGATGATTAAAATCAGACAGATCCTGCGTATGCATACGCAGGGATACAGTAAGTTGAAGATCGCAGCGCAAACAGGTGTAGCCCGTAATACGCTTAAGAAGTATATCAAATCATTTTCTGCCAGTGGATTGAGTTTTGAAGAGATCAGTGAACTCAGTGATAAGGATTTGGAAGATCTTTTTGTAAAGCCTGAACCTAAACCTTTAAATGAAAAGCTTCAAATCTTGTTTGAACGCTTTCCTTCCATTGATAAAGAGCTGAAGAAAAAAGGTGTTACCCGTTATTTGCTTTGGGAGCAATACAGGGTCGAACATCCTGATGGTTTTGGTGTAAGCCAGTTTAAGCACTACTATGCCCAGTGGAAAGCCCAGGTTAATCCTGTGATGCGCATGGAACACAAGGCTGGTGATAAGCTTTACGTTGATTTTGCGGGAGACAAATTAAGTATTGTTGATCCGCTGAGTGGAGAAGTTACTGCTGTAGAAGTATTTGTTTGTATACTGGGAGCCAGTCAGCTTACCTATGTGGAAGCGGTAATGACACAGCAGAAAGAAGATTTTATAGCCGCCTGCGAGAATGCATTGCATTTCTACGGTGGTGTTCCCGCAGCCATTGTTCCCGACAATTTAAAAAGTGCGGTTATTCGTAGCAGTAAGTTTGAACCCACCCTGAACGAGACTTTTGCTGATTTTGCAGAACATTATGGTACAGCTATTCTTCCGGCCCGGGCGTATCGCCCCCGCGATAAGGCGCTCGTTGAAAACGCAGTTCGTATTATATACTCCCGCATCTATGTAAAAGTCCGGCGCACCCCATACCACAACCTTACAGACCTGAACCAAGCCATCCGGCAAGCGCTACAGGAACATAATCTCGCCATGCTAAGAGGGCGCAACTATAGCCGTCAGCAACAGTTTGATGAAGTAGAGAAGGCCGCCCTCATGCCGCTACCCGTATTGCGTTACGAGCTCAAAAAACAATGCTTTGCTACTGTAGCTAAAAATGGACATGTCGGCCTGGGAGCTGACAAGCATTATTACAGTGTGCCTTACCGTTATATTGGCAAGAAGGTAAAACTGCTTTACTCCCGTCACACAGTAGAAGTTTACTATAACTATGAACGCATTGCTGTTCATCGTAGACTTAAAAGCCCTTATCAATATACCACCGAAAAAGAACACCTGGCCTCTACCCACCGCTTTGTAAGCGAATGGACGCCTGAGCGCTTCACTTCCTGGGCAGAGAGCATCCATGAAGATGTAAAATGCTATATCCTGAAAGTACTGGATCGTAAACAACACCCTGAGCAGGCTTATAAATCGTGTATGGGTATTTTGGGGTTTGCTAAGAAAGTAGGAACTGAACGCCTGATAAAAGCCTGTCAGCGGGCCTTGGGATACGGTGCTTACAACTACAAAACCATACAGAAAATATTGGAGAGAGAACTGGATCTCGGCCTCACGCCGGACGAAACTGACCAGTTGAAAATGCCATTCCACGACAATATCAGAGGAGAAGGCTACTATCAATAATCATTTTTATTCATCACTTACAATAACAATCACACATTATGAATGCAGCAACATTAGACAAGATGCGCAAAATGAAACTACAAGGCATGTACCGTGTATTTAAAACCAGCCTGGAATCAGAGAAGCAGGAAACTTATACACCGGATGAGTTGATCGCTCACCTGGTAGATGCTGAATGGGACGACCGGCAAAACCGTAGTGTAGATCAAAAGGTAAAGAATGCCCGCTTCCGCTACAAGGCAGACCTTGAGGGACTTTACTATAATAGCGATCGTAACATCGACCGTAACCAGATCATGCGGCTGGCAGACTGTAGCTTCATTGATAAAGCTGAATGTGTCCTCGTTACAGGAAGTACAGGTATCGGCAAAAGTTATATTGCCTCCGCACTGGGACATCACGCCTGTAGCCGGGGATACAGGGTGGTCTACCACAATGTTCCTAAGCTGTTCTCCAAACTTAAAATGAGTAAAGCAGACGGCTCTTACATTAAGGAAATAGCGCGTATTGAAAGACAACACCTGCTTATATTGGATGACTTCGGCCTGCAACCCCTGGACGCACAAAGCCGCACAGCACTGATGGAACTGGTGGAAGATCGTCATGGAAAAAGCGCCCTGATCATTACCTCACAAGTACCAGTAAGTAAATGGTATGATATTATAGGCGAGCAAACTATCGCTGATGCGATACTGGATAGAATCGTTCATCATGCACACCGCCTGGAACTAAAAGGAGAATCGCTACGCAAAAGAAGAAAAGGAGAAAACGAACCGAACGCATAAATTTGTAAAGGATCAGCTGCCTAAAAATGGCCGTTGAAACTAAAAAAGCAACTCAATTTTGAATCGCTCCATCATACATAAACTGAAAATCTTCGCCAGCAAAACTGGTGGTCAATTTGCTTCGGCCTGATGTGGTCAATTTGATCGGCACTCGCA
>QFQQ01000191.1 GCA_003243445.1 Citrobacter freundii | reverse complement strand
TGAATATTCCGACATGGTTTCACCCACCTTTCCGGTAACTATTTCACCCAGGTATTCCGGCAAGTGTTTCACCCACTGATTCCGGCAACCATTTCACCCACCCCGTGTTCGGATGTGGTCATTATTCCGGCAACCATTTGACCCACCCCTTTTTGGGGTAGCAGTCGTTATTCCGGTAATTGTTTGACCCACCTTAGGCGTTGGGATTTGATGCAAACCGGTGTCTGCTTTAGGATTTTAAATCCTTCAGTATATGCCAAAATCACTACGCATGCATCAAATCAAAAGAGTCATTGAATTCCATCTTCAAGGTCACAGTATCCGGCAAATTGAACGGCTCTCCGGAATAAGCCGCAACACGATCCGCGACTATCTCAGAGCCCTGCAGGCAAACGGGCAATCACTGCATGATCTGCTACACCTTGATGACAAACTACTGCTGAGTATTATTCATTCAGATCCGGTGGAAAAGAATTCCGGAGGCAGAATGCTGGATGACCGCTTCCAGGTTATTGAAAGCAGACTCAACTATTATAAATCTGAGTTGAACCGGCGAGGCGTCACACGTCAACTACTTTGGCAGGAATACCGTGGGGAACATGCGGATGGATATAGCTACTCACAATTCTGTGAACATCTGGAGAAGTATTTCAAACGCGATTCGGCTGTGATGCATTTTACCCATAAGCCAGGGGAACAGATGCAGGTTGATTTCGCTGGAGGGAAAATGAGCTACGTGGATATTTCCACCGGAGAGCTTGTCGCGTGCGAGGTCCTGATTTGCGTGATGCCGTATAGTCATTTTATTTATGCCCAGGCTTTGCGTTCTCAGCAGCAGGAGGAATTTATTAAAGGTCTTAGCCACGCGCTTAACTATCTGGGTGGTGTACCCCCAAGTATCAAATGTGATAATATGAGGACTGCCGTTACACGTGCTAATCGTTATGAACCGGTTTTTCCTGAAGCCATGGAGTTCATGGCTGCTCATTACCAGACAACGATTCTTACAGCCCGGGTGCGCAAGCCACGTGACAAAGCAAGTGTAGAGAAGGCGGTGGATCTGGCTTATAAGAATATTTATGCGCCGTTGCGTGATAATATCTTTCACAGCCTGGAAGAGCTTAACGTTGCAATCGAAAGACAACTGAACATCTTTAACAGTCAACCTTATAAAACAAAGGCTGGCAATCGCCGCCAGCAGTTCGAAGAAGTTGAAAAACCATTATTAAAAGAACTTCCTTCTTCTTCGTATCTGATGCGCAACGTTACCCAAGGTAAAGTGCAGCGTAACTACCATGTCATCCTTGGTCAGGATCGTCACCAGTACAGTGTTCCTTATACGCTGATAGGCAAGCGGCTCAAGATCATTTACACTACAGACACCGTAGAAATCTATGACGGACTAAACCGCATAGCCTTTCATAAACGCAATTACAAAAAGAATGAATACACAACACTTTCAGAACACATGCCTGAAAAACATCGACATGTAACACAGCAGAGAGGATGGAACGACGAATATTTTGAGACGCAGGCTTCCACCATAGGAGGGGCTACCCTGAAGGTGATTCAACGAATTCTTGGCGCACGCATCTTTCATCAGCAGGCCTACAACAGCTGTCTGGGTATTATCAGGCTCGGTGAGCGGTATGGACGCCAACGCCTGGAAAAGGCATGTGAACGCATACAGGATGCACCTACGGTGAACTATGGAATGGTCGCAAACATTTTAAAAAGACATTTGGACAAGACCACCTGCGATCCGGTTCGCACTACGCCCGCACACGAACAAATACGGGGACCTCAGAGGTATCAATAAACTAAATAAATAAATAATCTATGAACACACAGGCAACTTTACAACAGCTTCGCGATCTTAACCTGGAAGGTATGGCTCGCAGTTATGAATCAATCTTACAACTACCTTCTCATCAGCATCCGGAAAGTCATGAACTGGTGGCACAACTCACAGAGGCAGAAAGGCTCAATCGCTCACACTACAAAACCCAACTCTTCTTAAAACTCAGCAAGCTCCGTTTTGTCGCTTCCCTGGAGGAATTGTCATTCAGCAAAGAGCGTAATTTATCCAAAGATCAGATGGCCAGAATAGCAGACTGTTCCTTCATTGATCGGGCAGAAAACATTCTCATCAGCGGAGCCACGGGTGCAGGAAAAAGCTTCCTTGCCTGCGCACTGGGAAATCAGGCTTGTGTAATGGGTTACAAAACGCTCTATCTAAACCTAAACCGTTTTACTGAAAAAATTATGGTCGCTAAACTTGATGGCTCCTTTGTCAAGCTGCTCAATCAACTGGAAAAAGTCAAACTTTTGATCCTGGATGACTTTGGACTAGCTCCACTGGATCAGAACACCAGACTTGCCATGTTGCAAATACTGGAAGATAGATATGCAAAAAAATCTGTCATCATTGCCTCACAATTACCCATTCCCAGATGGCACGAATATATCGGAGAACCAACGTTAGCCGACGCCATCCTGGACCGGCTATTTGCAAACGCTCACCGCTTCGAACTTAAGGGCGAATCGCTGCGAAAAAAATCTGTAACCAACTCAGAAAAAAATAAATAACTTTAACACATCAAATCTCACCGCTCATAGGGTGGGTGAAATGGTTAGCAGAATCTAGGGGTGAATGAATCCGGAATAGTCA
>QFQQ01000094.1 GCA_003243445.1 Citrobacter freundii | reverse complement strand
AAAATCTGCGGAATCAGCGGGACGTGTCCGCCGGAGGAGGAACCTTACGCAAGTCCGAAAATTTGGGTAACGATTAGCCTGAAGGGAGAGATTTAGAGGGGGCCTTACGCCAGGCAATCCGGCAGGTTTCGCTAACTAAACGACATCAAATTACAATGGTGAATGAAAGAATGCACACTAGATCACCAAACCCTTAAAAGCTTCAAAAGGAAGAGTAACAAACCAACATTTCAAAAAGAAATCTTCAAACTCCCACACACGTCTGCGGTCCGCGGTCCGTCGTCCGCCGTCCCTCTCTCACCTCACCACCCCTCTCAACCGCTCATTCAGCTTCTGCCTGTATGTAATCCCTACCGGCATCTTCATGTCATTGATCGTTACCGTATCTTTCCCATGATCATTGATCTTATTCAATGAAACGATGAATGATTTATGAATGCGGAGGAATTGATCATCCGGCAATGTTTCTTCGAGTTCGCTTGTGGTGAGTGAAACGATATGCGTCTTGTGCGGCGTGCAGATGCGGATGAAATTGCCAAGACTCTGCGCATATAAAATATCCTGCAGCTCAATGCGTGTGCTGATGCCTCCGGATCTTACTGTAATAAATGAAGGGTGATCCTTACGCTCCGTTTCTTTCTTTACAGCAATTTCAAAATAACGTTCGGTAGCAGTAATAAAGCGTGGAAGATTGATCGGCTTTAATAAGTAATCCACCACACCATAATCATAGCTTTCCATTGCATACTCCGAATACGCTGTTGTAAGAATAGTACGGGGAGGATTTTTAAGGGAGCGAAGTAATTCAATACCCGACATCTCCGGCATATTGATATCAAGGAACATCAGATCGACCTGGTTCTGGCGGAGAAAATTGATCGCTTCAAAAGCATTGTAGCATTTTTGTACCAGTTCCAGCTGCGGCACGTGTTTGATATGACTCATCAGCACGTAATGCGCTGCCGGCTCGTCATCCACGATGATGCAGGTCCTTTTCTGATCCATACTTTTCGATTTTCAACTCCAAATGTACTCGAAAATCGCGATCAGTTTCGTTAATATCAAGTTTATGACGGTCCGGATAAATAATAGACAAACGTTGTTTTGAATTTTTCAAACCGATTCCTGTGGACGTAACATCCGGTTTCCTCCGCGGTACAGAATTGTGCACGTCCATGATAAACAGATCATTTTCCATTTTCAGCGATACAGATACAAAGCACTGCTCCACGCTGCATGTGCCATGCTTGAATGCGTTTTCGATGAACGTTACCAGCAGCATGACGGGAATTTTATATTGGGCGGGATTTTCCACCAGCTGTATGAATTCAACATCACAACGATGGCCTACCCTTTCCTTCTCAAGATTGATATAACTTTCAATAAAACCGATCTCATCTTTCAGTGATACACATTTTTTTGATCCACTGTCCAATTGATAACGCATCAGCTGCGATGCCTGCATCAGCAGATCGGATACCCGATCCGGATATTGCAAACTCACACCATAAAGCGTATTGAAAGTATTAAACAGGAAATGCGGGTTCAGCTGACTGCGTAAGGAATTCAATTGCACTTCACGTGTGAGAACAGCTTCCTGTTCCACTTTCCGTTGTTCACGATAATATTTCAATAATAACAATGGCCCCACGATACAGATCGATGTAGCTACCATTGTAGCCAGGTGATAAATATAGCTCTGCTGCTTGATGTCTTTATAGAGATAGCAATTCTTATAAAGCCAAAGCGTGGCCACTTCATACAGTATACCGGAGAACAACAGCACCAGCCCGATGCTCATCAATGCATAGGCCACCGGTTTCCCCTTTTCCAGTAAGACAGGCAGAAGAAAAATGCGATTGATCTGTGCATGCGTGTACAGGATGAAAAAATACGTCACACCTTTCCATAAATTATTCCATGATCTGATCAGCATCCAATCATTCAGGGAAAACAAAATGAAGGTGAAAAGCAAGACGGAGATCTCCTGCAACCACTTATTCTCAACAGCTTTCCGGATCGCTAATGTCATTTTAATGTGTAACTTTTCAGCCACAAAGGACGCATTTAATAAATAAGAATCATCGCTTAAATGATCAATTGCATTCATCATTTATCAGTACGAAGTATCACTTTTTTTCGCGCGACCTATTCAACTCTAAGTTAGCTTTGCACCATGAATCAACAGAGACGCTGCACTTCTCTCACTGCACGGCTGTCTTCTTTCCCGCTTGCTTTTATGATCTGCATTGCTGCCAACGCTCAGTCAATCTCTTTGAAAGAAGTGGTTGATACGGCAATGGCACATTATGGCATCATACAGGCGAAAGGGAATTACGTTAAGGCAGGAGAAGAACGTGTGATACAATCGAAGCGGGATTATCTTCCCAATCTTAATTATTCGGCTCAGCAGGTATATGGAACAGTGAACGGACAGAACGGACCTCTTTATGGTTTTGGTGGCCTGGGTGTTGCCTCATCAGGTTTACCGCTGGCAGAGCAAAACTGGCATGCAGGATTTGGTGCACTTTATCTGGCAAATATCAACTGGGAATTCTTCAGTTTTGGCCGCGCCAAACAAAGGATCGAAGTGGCTAAATCATCTTTACAGGTAAATGAAACCGATCTTGCGCAGGAGCAATTTCAGCACAGGATCCGTGTTGCGGCCGCTTATCTGAATCTGCTTGTGGCACAAAGGCTGAAAGGCATTCAGCAAAAAAATCTTGACCGCGCACTGGTCGTGAAGCGCACCGCCACCGCAAGAGCCGCAAATGGCCTGTTGGCTGGTGTGGATTCCTCGCTGGCCAACGCCGAGGTATCCGCGGCACGTATTGCATTAACGAACGCAGAGAACGTAGTGCAGGACCAGATCAATCAGCTCGCCGTACTTGCAGGCATGCCAGTAAGGGATTACCAGCTGGACACAACCTTTATTAATAAGATACCCGCCGCCTTTGCGGATACGACCGGTTTGCAGGAAGAACTGCACCCCTTATTGCAATACTATAAAAGCAGGATCGATCTCAGCAACAGGCAGGTGATCCTGAACCGGAAACAATATTATCCGTCATTCTCCTTCTTTGGCGTGTTCCAGACCAGGGGTTCGGGATTCTCTTCGTCCTACGCAAGTGACCAGTCCGCCTATACGCATGACTACTGGGAAGGGATCAAACCCACCCGAAGCAATTATCTTTTCGGAATCGGTGTACAATGGAATATGACAACACTACTCCGTACCAAGCCAGCTGTACGTGCACAGGAATTCACCTCAAAAGGTCTGCAGAATGAATACGACCAGGTGAAACAACAACTGGATGCACAGGTTACACTGGCGGATACAAGAATAAAGAATGCATTGAGCAACTACAGGGAAGTGCCCAATCAATTGAAGTCTGCTTCCGACGCATATCTGCAGAAAACGACTTTATATAACAATGGGTTGACAACGATCGTGGACGTGACACAGGCATTGTATGCGTTGAACCGTGCGGAGACAGACCGTGATATTTCCTACAGCAATGTATGGCAGGCCTTATTACTGAAAGCTGCAGCTACCGGCAATTGGGACATTTTCATTAACGAATTTTAAGACTAATTATGAACCTGATACGTTTCGCGCTTCGTAAGCCGATCACCATATTAGTGATAGTTGCAGGGTTATTTTTCTTCGGCATCAAATCGGCTACAAGCATCAAGGTGGATATATTTCCGAAGCTCGATCTTCCGGTGATCTATCTGTCCCATCCATTCTCGGGGTATACGCCATCACAAATGGAAGCAATGTTTGCAAAGCAATACATCAACATTATGCTTTTTGTGAATGGTATCAAGGCGATCGAAACAAAAAACATACAGGGATTAACACTGATGAAGATCAGTTTTTATCCCGGCACCAATATGGCGCAGGCTGCCGCAGAGCTGAGTGCTTTTGCAAACAGGATCCAGGCGATCTTTCCACCCGGTTCAAACCCGCCATTCATTATACGGTTCGATGCATCGACCTTACCGGTCGGACAGGTTGTATTAAGCAGTGACAGAAGAAGCAACAATGAACTGCTTGATCTCGCCAACGTATACGTCCGTTCTTCATTTACGACCATTCCGGGTCTTGTGTCTGCGCCGCCATTCGGCGGTAACGTACGGACCATTGTTGTAAAAGTTGATCCTGAAATGTTGCGCTCGCATAATCTGACACCGGACCAGGTAGTGGAAGCACTGAGGGTAAATAATCAGACGACACCTTCAGGCAATGTGCGCATTGGTGACAAGAACTACATCACGCCCACAAACACTTTATTAAAAGAAGTAAAAGATTTTGAGAACATTCCGCTGTTCAAGGGTGGTGTACAGAATCTTTACCTGAGGGATATTGCAACAGTAGAAGACGGCGCCGATGTATCCGTTGGTTATGGACTGGTGAATGGTAAACGCTCTGTATACCTGAGCGTTGCAAAAAACGCAGATGCTTCTACCTGGGAAGTAGTACAAAGCCTGAAGAAAGCATTACCGAAAATGCAGAAGAATCTTCCGGAAGATGTGCATCTTTCCTATGAATTTGACCAGTCGACTTATGTGATCAACTCAGTAAAGAGTTTATTGACCGAAGGTATCATCGGTGCAATACTAACGGGCCTGATGGTCATGCTGTTCCTGGGAGATGTGCGGGGTGCGCTGATCGTAATCATGACGATCCCGGCATCCATCGTATCAGGTGTGTTATTCCTGAGTTTGTTTGGACAAACGATCAATATCATGACGCTGAGTGGTCTTGCGCTCGCTATCGGGATATTGGTGGATGAAAGTACGGTGACGATCGAGAATATACACCAGCATCTTGATATGGGAAAACCGAAGGCGCTGGCAATATGGGATGCGTGTAAGGAGATCGCATTTCCCAAACTATTGATCCTGCTTTGTATCCTGGCTGTATTCGCCCCTGCATTTACCATGGGTGGTATCCCGGGATCATTGTTCCTGCCATTGGCTCTCGCAATCGGATTCAGCATGATCGCGTCTTATTTCCTTGCGCAAACATTCGTACCGGTAATGGCAAACTGGCTGATGAAGATCAAGCATCATCACAAAAGCGCAAATGGGAAAACTGCGGATCACACGAATGCTCAGGATGAGGCGAATGAAACAGATGCACAGATCCTGGCTGAAGCGGGTCTGCCGGCTGGCAGTGAAAAAGATACCTGGGATCAGAAAAAGATCCTGGTTGAAAGAGCCGACAGCAATGCAGATGGCAAAATAAGCCGCTTTGAAAAATTTCGGATGCGTTATCTCCGTTTTATCAACCGGATGATGCCTTATCGCAGACCGATCGTGATCGCATATATTGTTATCGTTTGCGGATTTGCCTATCTGATGATGGAAACGATCGGAAGAGACGTATTGCCAAAGGTAAACGGCAGCCAGTTCCAGGTAAGGTTACGTGCACCGGAGGGAACACGTATTGAAACAACTGAGCAGCGAACGCTTGCCGCTATCAATGGCATCAAACAGATCGTTGGGCCTGAAAATGTTTCCATCACGTCTGCCTATGTGGGTACGCACCCGTCATTATTTTCCATTGCGCCGATATTTCTCTGGATGGCGCAACCACATGAATCGGTAATACAGGTTCAGCTTAGTGAACACTATAAAACAGACCTGGATCAACTGAAAGAAAAGATCAGGGCGCAGTTCGCCCGCGATCTTCCGGATCTTACACTTTCATTTGAACCAATTGAGTTAACAGATAAGATCCTGAGCCAGGGTTCACCAACCCCTATCGAAGTCCGTTTATCAGGAAGAAATAAACAATTGAATGAAACATACGCGCAGAAGCTGATCGACCAGATGAAAAAGATCTCCTACCTGAGGGATATACAGGTTGGTCAGTCAACAAGATATCCGGCCATCAATATTGAAGTGGACAGGGTAAGAGCAGCGCAATTGGGTCTGGATATGACAGATGTTTCCCGTTCACTTATCGCATCAACATCATCATCCCGTTATACAGACAAAAATATATGGGTTGATGAGAAAGCAGGTTACAGTTACAGTGTGCAGGTGCAGGTACCTGAAAGCAATATGCAAAGTGTAAATGATATCAGCGAGATCCCGTTGGCAAGAAATTCAAACAGACCTGTATTGGGTGATGTGGCGACCATCACACCGGGAACAACCTACGGTGAAAATGATAACCTTGGTGCTACGCCGGTATTGTCGGTAACCGCTAATTTGAATAATAAAGACCTGGGAACTGCATCCAAAGATGTTGAGAAAGCTGTGAAAGCATTGGGAGAATTGCCAAGAGGTCTTTCAGTGGAAGTGATTGGTTTGAGCAATACATTAACAGATACCATGAGCAGTCTCGAAAGCGGTCTGTTGGTGGCGATCGTTGTGATCTTCCTGATGCTGGCGGCGAACTTTCAGTCCTTCAAAGTATCGGGTGTTGTACTTGCAACTGTTCCCGCGGTAATACTCGGATCGCTGGCATTGCTGATGATGATGGGATCTACGCTCAATTTGCAATCATACATGGGTATGATCATGTCTGTGGGTGTATCGATCTCAAATGCGGTGTTGCTGATCACCAATGCGGAGCAATTGCGTAAGCACAGCGGCAACGCGATCTCTGCTGCAACGGAAGCGGCGGCGCTTCGTATGCGTCCGATCCTTATGACGGCACTCGCAATGGTTGTGGGCATGATCCCCATGGCCAGCGGTCTCGGCGAAGCGGGTGATCAGTCATCCCCGCTCGGACGGGCCGTTGTTGGTGGCCTGATCGCCTCTACCTTTGCAGCACTATTCATTCTTCCGCTCGTGTTTGCATGGGCACAGGGTAAAACGGGAACACAGAGTGTGTCGTTGGATCCGGAGGATGAGGAGAGCAAGTATTTCGTGGGAAAGGTTTCAGGGGACACGAGAGTGTGAAAGGTTCCAGAGGTTTCATAAGTTTCAGAGGTTCCATAGGTTGCTGCCGCGTATTGTAGCCGTAAATATTTCATGACGAAGCCTCTGTTCAGGAAACCTTTGAAACTTATGGAACCTATGAAACCTCTGAAACCCAACCTTACATTTTTTAAAATATTACAAAATAGATCACGCAGGATGAAAAACAACCTCACCATAACAGCCCTTCTCTTCGCATCAATCATATTGATGGAAAGTTGCGGCTCTGCAGAAAGCAAAGAAGAAAAGGCCATCGCACCGGAGCCTGAAGTGGAAGCGATACATCCGGAGAAAGGATCACTGTCTTCCTCCATTAAATTACCGGGAGAGCTGGTGGCTTTCCAACAAGTTGATCTGTATGCAAAGGTCAGCTCGTTTGTAAAAAAATTATACGCTGATGTCGGCACAGAAGTAAAAGCGGGCCAGTTGCTTGCAGTCATGGAAGCCCCGGAATTGAATTCTCAATTATCCGGAGCAGAATCCAGGCTGAAGGCACAGGAAGCAATCTATCTTTCAAGTAAGGCTACATATGAGCGTTTGCTGGAAACCAGCAAAACGCCGGGAACTATTTCTCCCAATGACCTCGACATTGCTTTAGCCAAACAAAAATCTGATCTCGCGCAGTTGGAAGCTGCCAAAGCTTCCTACCGCGAGGTTGGAGACACACGCAATTACCTGGAGATCCGTGCGCCTTTCAGCGGCGTGATCAGTGCCCGTAATGTAAGTGCGGGCGCCTATGTTGGACCCGCCGGTAAAGGTTCTGATGCTCCGATCTTCACATTGCAGGAATATAAAAAGCTGCGGCTGGTGGTGAGCGTACCGGAAGCATATCTTCCTTATTTCAATGATAAGACACAGGTAAAATTTACCGTTAAGTCTATCGCCAATGATACCTTCAACGCAAAAGTATCACGTGCATCCGGCGCACTCGATACCCGTCTTCGCTCACAACGGACTGAAATGGACGTGGAGAATCAACCCAAATTACTGCCAGGCATGATCGCTGAAGTGTCCATGCCGCTTGCGGGGGACAGCACCACTATGCTCGTTCCTTCAAAAGCAGTACTTCGCTCTACCACAGGTACATTTGTAATAAAAGTGGAGAACGGAAAAACAGTCTGGGTACCGGTAAAGGCAGGCCGCAACGCAAATGATAAGACGGAAGTGTTCGGCAATATTTCCCCTGCCGATAGCCTGATCAAAACAGCTACAGAAGAAGTGCGGGACGGTGGTGATGCAAAGAAGATCAGGATCGTGCAGTCAAGTGCAGGATCATAAAGGTTTAATAAGAAGTAAAGATGCTGATGAAAGCAGATGGAAGATTTCCATCTGCTTTTTTGTTAAGATCCATCAGCGGATTACAATATATGTAGGCATGCATCGATGCTATTCTTTCTATCAGACATCATTAAGACCCTTACCATTGTCACGGTATCTTTACAATGTGTATCTCCCTGATGAATTTCAGCCACAAACTAACGGTGTGGAACAGATAAGACAGAGGCAGAAAATCGCCATCCGGTACACGCGCTCATCACAGGTGATGGAATTGTGGAAAACAAAATTCAATAACAAAGCTTATTGTTTTTTAAGGATTTGAGGTCTTACTCCGGTTACAAGCTGGCATCATGGACTGATTTATGATACGTTTTTTATCCCAACCCTTACTTTATAAAACTTCTTCTTATGACAAACATTAAAACCGCTATTCGGCAATCCACAGATGCCCCCATCCTGTTCACGGCGTATCTTCCCCTCAAGCAACACTCTGAACCTGAAGACGGAGCGATAGAAGAAGAAGGAAGGCTTGATGATTATGTCTTGAGCGAAGATCTTGATTGGGAAAGCGATGAGGAATGACTCCCGCAGGATCAGCATTATCCAAATAACTCTTATTCACTGATAGCGGTATTATCTTACCACGAGGGAAAGTAGTGCGTGCAGGTTCAGCTTCTGGTCCTGAGGAAATGTATCAAAATGCTCACCCGGACCGGAATGGTTGCTATGACAATTGTCTTACCTAAACAATATTGGATTGAAATATAATTTCGTGTAGCCGCTGCTTTCGTACATTCTTACCGTCCTTCCCGCTTTCCCGGTTTAATTTTTACCGGTAAGCGGAACGGACGGTAAGAATGTCTGTAGAAGCAATCTTGCCTTCGGCTGATGAATAAAAAAGTCAATCCATGACGGTGTTTAACTAAGAGCATTGAATTAAATACCCTTAAAATGGTATTGCCAGAATTATCAATCCTTCTTATTCTTGCAACGGTTTTTCATAGGATATTGGATTTTAAAAAGGGACTGAATTTCTATTCTGGTCCCGTTTTTTTTATATAGGGATTTTACGATCCCCAATTAAACACGAAAGCCCTCACACAATAACACCATATAGCCTACCACCAGTACTACATCGTTGTAGCAACTCCCGGTATTCCTGATTTTTCAATTTTCAATCTCCAACTTCCATTCCGCCCAGTCCTTTCTTGCAGACAATATCAACTCTCACGCTCTTATTTCCCAACGAAAGACAAATTCACGTCATTCAAGCTGATAAATCCGCGTAATTCGCGTCTTAACATTTGTGTCCTACCTTCGGCTCAAAATCGCTCCCAACCCATGCCTTCAATCCTTCTTCAATTCGCCCATCCCGCATTCAGCCGGTCACGCATTCACAAAACCCTGCTGAAAACCTGTAAAAACCTGGAGGGAGTTACCATTAATGACCTGTATGAGCAATACCCTGACCTGTTCATTGATGTAAAAAGAGAAAAGGAACTTTTGCTGCGGCATGATATCATTGTATTGCAGCATCCGTTTTACTGGTATAGCGGTCCGGCGATTATCAAACAATGGCTTGATCTTGTGCTGGAGTATAACTGGGCCTATGGGCCGGAAGGTTTTGCGCTTCGCGGCAAAAAAATGATGAACGCTATTTCCTGTGGCAGTGGTCAGCATTCATATCAGCCCGAAGGGCATAATCACTTCCCGGTGTCGCAGTTCCTGCTGCCTTATCAGCAAACAGCAACGCTTTGCAGGATGGATTACATGCCACCGTTCGTGATATATGGGACACATCGTATGAAATCCGAATCAATTGAAGAAGAGGCACTGATATATGCAGATATTCTTAGTGGGCTTGCCTCAGGACGGATCAGGCCCGAACATTACAAAGGACTGGATGTTATCAATAGTCTCGGGCACGGACTGCTAAGTCAAAAGTAAAAAGTAAAAAATAAAAAGTTCCATATTACACATGATGTCCCGTAACAGGCAGGTTTTTAATTTTTACTTTTGACTTTTGACTTTGTTACTTTCCCAATTTCCGGAAACTTTCAAATCGCAAACATGCAGCAAACATTTTTCTTTCAGGCTATGATCTATCTCGCCGCTGCGGTGATCATGGTGCCCATTGCCAAAAGGCTCGGCCTGGGATCGGTACTCGGCTACCTGTTTGCAGGGATCATCATCGGGCCTGTAGGTCTTCATTTTATCGGTGAAGAAGGTCAGGACCTCATGCATTTCGCAGAGTTTGGCGTCGTTATGCTGCTCTTTGTGATCGGCCTTGAACTGGAGCCATCCAGATTGTGGAGAATGAGACGGTCCATTGCCGGACTCGGCGGCCTTCAGGTGGGTGTAACCACCATTGTCCTGGCGGCAATCTCCATGCTGCTGCAGCTCGACTGGAAGCAGGCGCTGGTATTAGGCATGATCCTTTCACTTTCTTCTACAGCTATTGTTCTGCAGTCACTCACAGAAAAAGGGCAGCTGAAATCATCTGCCGGCGAAAGCTCTTTCGCGGTACTATTATTCCAGGATCTTGCAGTGATCCCGATGCTGGCGATACTGCCATTACTTGCAAGCCAGGCAACAGGCAACGCAGCTTCACATACGGAGAATGGTCTTCTTTCGCATTGGCCCGGCTGGGCGCAAACCCTTGCCGTGCTTGCCTCAGTGGCAATCGTGATCGTCAGCGGCAGGTATTTACTCAGGCCCGTATTCCGGCTGATCGCAAAAACGGGTTTGCGGGAAATGTTTACAGCTATCGCATTGTTACTCGTTGTTGGAACCGCAACGCTGATGAATGCAGTCGGCCTTAGCCCCGCACTGGGAGCATTCCTCGCAGGCGTGGTACTTGCCAATAGTGAATACCGCCACGAACTGGAAAGCGATCTGGATCCGTTCAAAGGATTATTGCTCGGCCTCTTCTTTATTGCAGTCGGCGCATCCATCAATTTTCACCTTATACTTTCACGTCCGCTGATGATCATTGGCCTTGTAGCGGCTGTGATGACGGTTAAAATGTTTGTATTGATGGGACTGGGCAGGTTGTTTAAACTAGCCACTCCACAAAATCTTACATTCAGTTTTGGCTTAAGCCAGGTCGGTGAGTTTGCTTTTGTATTAAGCAATGCTGCAAGGGAAGGCGGTATTCTTTCACAGGAAGTAATGGATACACTGGTGGCTGTTGTTGCATTGAGTATGGTGGTCACGCCGCTTGTCATGCTGATAAATGATAAATGGATACAACCACGCTTATGTGATCCGGATAAACATACATCCAAACGTGAACATGATGTGGAAGCAGAAGAAAACCCCGTGATCATTGCCGGCTTTGGTCATTTTGGAAATACGGTAGGACGATTTCTTCGTGCCAATAATATCAATGCAACTGTATTGGATACAGATAGCGACAACGTAGATACCTTGCGCCGCATGGGCTTCAAAGTATATTATGGTGATGCAAGCAGACATGAATTACTGGAGATCGCCGGAGCAAAACAGGCAAAGCTGATCATCATTGCCATCGGTGATGAAGAGAAACGGCTGGAAATGATCGAGACCATTAAGAAACATTTCCCCAACCTTCGCATGCTGGTGCGCGCCACTAACCGCAACGATGCTTATACGCTCATGAATGCCGGTATGCTGCATATCTATCGCGAAACACTTGATACAAGTATCCGCATGGGCGTGGATACCATGAAGCTGCTTGGCTATCGTGCACATGAAACAAACCGGCTGGCCAAAACATTCTTCAAAGAGGATGAGCGGCGCCTGAAATACCTGAGTTCCATCCGTGATGCAAACGAATATGTCATCGCCGTAAGAAAATACGTGGAAGAACTGGAAGAGACCCTGCGTGCCGACAGAGAAATCCTCCGCTCCGGCGGAGATGACGGCTGGGACGAGCGGCCGATGGTCAGTGACCGGGCGGAAGTGGCGGAAGAGAGCTAACAGGTTTCAGAGGTTTCATAGGTTTCGGCAAAGTTCCACAGGTTTCAGAAGTTCCAGAGGTTCCAGAGGTTGCTGCCGCGGACCGAAGATGACAACTTTGTTTGAAGAGAATACTGTCCGAAGCATCGCTAAAACCTCTATTTCTCAACTGAGGGTTTTCCACGAAATGTTTGCAGCTACAACTCGCGGCAGCAACCTCTGAAACCTCTGGAACCCATGGAACTTCTGGAACCTTCTACGCCGCCTTCTCCGGTGCCGCCAGGTTCACCCCCACCCTCAACGCCTTCAACCCCGACACGCCCTGCAATTCCTCCAGCTCAAGATATTCGAGATCATTGTTGAGCAATTTCTCTCCCTGGAGATAGCGGATATAGGAAATGTATTCGTCAGCTTCCTTCTGATTGAAATATACCAGCGCGATCTTGTTGGGCTGAGTAAGACGTTCGCGCGTATCTTTTATATTGACCTTATCGATCCGTTTTTTGATGATATGGTAGCGGATATTGTATGCACCTTCCACATCGAAACGCTTCTCGTCTTTTCTGAAGCGGATATCGATCGGGTGGGAATGAATAAAGATCAGCTGCGTTGTTTCCACCTGTCTTGACAAATGCGGCAACAATGAGTTTGAATACCGCGCAATAGCAGCCATTGAAGTAAGCTGCATCAGGCGGAGATTCTTCAGGTAAATATTGCTGTATGGCTTATTGGGAGTGATCGATTGCCCGATATATATATCATACTCCACACCATCTGTTCTGAACTTCTCAAAATAACATGGATAAGCCTGCTGTATCTCATCTTTCAACATTTCAAAATAATTGTTGACGGATGAAATGACCGTTGTCATCGATGACTCCAACGCACGGCGATTTTCATAAGCAGCACCATGTCTTTCATTGATCGCCTCAAAATATTCATCGGCGATCGCGGTAAGATCGGGCCGGTTGTCAATAAACTGCAGCAGGAATGGGATCATGTCATTCTCCAGGAACTCATTCAGCTTAATCTCCTGGTTGAACACTCCGCTGTCTTTTTCGATCTTGGCCAACCATTGCTGGCTGACAAAAATCTTCTCATCCAGTAAACCAAAGTTTGTGGCATCCTTTAATTTCACCAGTACGCTTAGCAGCGCTTTGAACTGAACACGAAGATCTTTCCGCAAAGCCATATTCCTTTCAACCGTTGAATTGCGGATATCAACCGCACCATACAAAGGATATACATCTTCGAAAACAATATCTTCTGTTTCCTTACGCGATTGAGGCTGATGTTCATTCTGCAGATAATGCCATGCAACTTCTGTAAACTTCCATTGTACAGAAGGCTGTACCGCGGTAAACTTTTCCTTGATCACTTTATCGATCGAGTCGTTGAACTGATCGATCGTATTTTTCAGTAATTGCGAAACCAATGGCATGGCAGGCTCCATTTTGGAAAGGAGCGCCTCATCCAGGATGCCGGGTTTCTTTGTATAAACTTCTACGGCACCGACCAGTGAATTATTGAAATAAACCGGCAGCATGGCAAATGAACGCACACCGGCCGCTTTCAGCGTCCGGATCATTTCATGCCGTGTTTCATCTTCTTCCATGATATCCCTGATGAATGTGACCTTCGGTTTCTTTGCGTATTCTTCAGCAAGACTGGAATATGATTTTTCTACAGTTCCGTGTTCCTTTGCAGAATTGATCAATATACTATTCAGATATGCTCCTTCAATAAACACTGGTTTATGATTCACTTCCAGGAAAGGCAATGCACCGAACTCTACATCATTCGTACCTATCAGTGATTTAAGCGAACTGGTAAAGCGTGAATAATAATCATCATCATGCGTAGTGGAATGATCGAGCAGTAATGTTTTGATATTCTCCAGCGCATAATGCGGCGTCACTTCCTCAACACTGGCGATGCCAAATCCTTCCAGGCGGAACATGTCCAGCGGAAGCAATTCCTGCAAAAGCGGCAGCACATCCCGGCTGTCCTGGATCCTTGCTTTTATTGTAGAAAGATTCAGCTCAGGTAATTCGCGCAACGTAGTTATCTCAATAAAACGCGTATCAAGTTTCTGCTTGAAATACCTTGTCAGGCCTGTATGCTTATCCACTATTGAATGGATAAAATAGCGGTTGAGGAAATTGGTCATCCCATATAGACGTTCGAGAATAAAGGAATAATTATACTCCAGTTTTTCTCTTTTGATATCTTCAACTGTGTGCGGGATCTGATCGCTGGTGATCTTGTCGGAGAACATGTCCTGTACAAACCGGTACAATGCGTTTGTACTGTATAACAGCACCGGGCGGATAGGCATGCTGATCGCCCAGTAATGATCTTCTTCATTTTCAACGATGGGAGAAAGACAGAGATAAATGAGTTGAAGCTGGTCTGCATATTTCTCCACATCTTCCGGCTTCATTTCTTTCAGGAGTTCCGGATGTCTCTCAAACTCTTCTATCACATAGGAAAAAAACTTACTCTTATGACAATCAGATTGATCCTTTCTTTTTCTCAGGTATTCGATGAACGGGCCAAAAGAAAGCACTATTTCCGGCATTGGCGGCGGAAACGGAACCGGCACGATATCAAGAACTTTTGCTTGCATAACTTCAAAGCTTCAACACTCTGCGATTGAAAAACAGTTTAAAAGTTTAAAAGTTTGAAGTTTCAAAGTTAATCCGAATTTCAGAAGTCAACTTTGAAACTTCAAACTTTTAAACTTTTACCCCTCGGCCCTTAGAACCTCAATCCCATGGTAAAGTACGGATACCATCCTTCGGATGAATTTCCCATGACAAAACTCAGGGATAACATCGACGCAGGTGCAAAATAGATACCACCGCCGACGCCATTGTGCCATTTACTGGAATTGTCAGGATTTTGCCAAACCCTGCCCAGATCCCAGAAACCGGTAATGCCAAACTGACCGGGAGCAATATAATTAGCAATATCTGCCAGCTTGATTCGCAACTCAAGATTGTTATAGAAGCTATGCTGTCCGGCAAACCGGAACTGCCGGTAACCAAGCAGGTTTTCCTGTCCGCCAAGGAAAGCGGATTGATAAAATGCCGTTTTGCCCACCGTAACCGTTCCGCCAAAGCGTTCAGCCAATACGATCGTTGACTTACGGTTAAGGCTCTTGTATAACGCCACTTCCGGGATCAGTTGCGCGAAATCCCTTGCATATGTTCCCATTCCTTTGTAAGCCTGCAGGCGGATATTGATAAATGTCCCCCATTGCGGGATGACTTTATTATTTCTTTTGTCATTTACATAAGACATGACCGCGCCCAAATGGAGTTTTTTCTGCTCCAGGGTCAGGCTGTCATACGTACCGATCTGTGAGGTATTGCTGATAAAACGGCCTTTATTATCATCTGCATCAAACGCATAATAATAGGCAGATGGGCCAATGCTGAACACTGACCCTTTCGGACCTCTCCAGCGGAACGCCGGATCAAGCTGATAAGTGCTGAAACGCGTGCGGTAATAACGGATGTTGGTCGATTGTTTATCATACACCGTTTCATTGCCGCGGCCAAAATAATTCATCGTATTGTTCGGCGCCTTGATAAATGCCTGCAGCGTGATATCTGCTTTGCCAAGCGCCTGGATCCATTCCGCATTATATTTCACCCGGTATGCCTGTGTGGAAAATGAATGGCCGGCCACCAGCTGATGCACACTGCTGTAAGGATATTTGCGGAAACCCTCCTGATGTATGTAACGGAAACCACCACCAAAAATAAATCCATCATCCGCATTGATACCTAACACTACCAGCGGGATCCATGTATTGTAAAGATTCACCGGTGTAAATGCAGTATTCAAACTATCGTTCGAAATATGCGTTTTCAATCTGGATAATTCGCCCGTGTATTCAGAACCATTTTCACGATCATACAGTTTGACCGTTCTGTTCGCATCAACAATATGATACTTCTTCTTATCGTTCCCACCGATCAGGCGGATCCTGATCCTTGAATCTTTTGCATTCACCACCACGCTGTCCGATCCATTACCAACAAACACACGGATCTCTTTTGTATGCCCCGCTTCATAGGTTTTGTTCATCAGTTCATTCTTCACTGCTCCGTCCTTATCTATTTTGCTGATACGAACATTCAGCCCGCCGTTGGCGCCATCAGTGATCTCAACGAATTCGTTCTTGTCACTGGTGCGGATGTCGACTATCTTTTGAATAAAATCATAGTAGTCCATCATCGCTTCAGGAAGTTTATCGCGGCGGGATTTGAGTTTATGCAGCAACACATCATGCCGCAGCTCATAAGATGGTTTGGGCAATCGCAGCAAACCTGCTTCCAGCACGGAGTCTGTCACTTCGGATGCAAACTTCTCTGCCTGCTTTTTCCACTCTTCGCGGTTGAATTGCATTTCAGGATATGCGTTTACGAATCTTGTTTTGAACAAGACCCATTTCACATGGCTGAATTTGGCATCAAAATCACGCAGTGTCGGCAGAATAAAACCAGATGAAGCCAGCTTCGGGAATAAGCCCTGTGTAAGATGCAGCACCTGGTCACGGTCACGCGGAATACCAAGATAAGTTTTCTCTTTTCCTTTTTCATCATCGAACCAGCGCCACTGATCTTCATGCCTGTCCCAGTCACCCAACAATGCATCAAGCATTCTTGCACGCAGGAATTCTTTTGAATGCAAGGAATTATCATTATCCTTCTGAAGGTTCTTCTTCATCTTTTCCGAGTTATCGGATTCACCCAACGGTTCGCGCTCTTCCAGCAACACGATCATATTGGAAAAGATGCGCTGATAGATCCCCAGGTTCTTATCCGGAGACAGAATACCGATCACGGGATTTGCGTGCGGTACTTTTACGGCCTCTGCAATAGGAGGAACGATCAGTGCAGAGAAAGGATGTTGCGCACTTGTTACATCATCCAGCCAATCGCGCGCAAATGTTGCACGCAACTCAGCAGGCAGCAATGCATCCGGCGTTTTCTCCACGCTTCTGATCACCCATTCCTTACCCGTCGGATCGGCAAGACGCAAAGACTTTGATTGCATACCTCCACCCAATTGCAAGGGCTTTAACCCGCCATGCAATTCCGAGATCCTCAACACCGGTACATTCGTAGGCACAGCCCATTCTTTACGATAGTTCTCACCAAACAAAAAACGATGAAACTTTCCGGGTTTATCATAAGAGGGATGAACGCGGACCGTCATGCTATCACCTGTCAATACTTTCTCTGCCAGTTCATCTTTGGGAGATTTTACAGGCGAAAAAGGCATTGCATAGGTGAAAGCCTGGCTGACCGTATCCTTGTCATATATATAATAAGTAAACCGAAGATTGTTATCATTCAGTTGATCAACCGTCACGTAGCCCTGCGTTGCATCTGCAAACAGTGAATGTTTTCCTTTTTTTGCATTGGTATGTTTTGCACCGGCACCGCTGACAATCTGCGTACGTTCACCCTTTATCAGTTGCAACCCGTGTTCATGCCCCGCTGCATACACAATGTTTGGAAAATCTTTGAAAACAGAGGTTACTCTCCTGATCAGGTCACGATACAACGGATGTTTCAGATCCTCGGGATTGGTGAAAGTGGAACGGAGAAAAGGATAAAGTGAACCAAGCACAGGCAGCGGAATGTACAGGTTTTTATTTGCGGCAGTCAATGGAAAGATATGATCCTTCAGCGTATACTTTCCACCGTGAATGCCATAGCTTTCAAAAGGATGATGCGAGGCAAGAATGATCATCCTGTCGCTGTAGCGGTTCCTGAGTTCGTCAAGTTTTGCCACCACATCTTCACGTGTTTTGCAATCACACTCACCATCCGGATTATCTTTTGAAAAAGGGAAAAGCCACCATTCGCTATCATAAGCGATCACTACCAGTTTATCATTAAGCGGAATGGCCACCGGATCAGGACAACCATTCGCCGGGATCAGTTTGAGCAATGAATCGCCAAGACCATCCAGGTATTGCCACTGCAGTTTTATTTTGGCCAGGCCATCCGGCCCCATTTTATCCCAATCATGATTTCCCGGAACGAAATAAACGGGAGCACCCTTGGCACGCATCGGCTCGTATTGTGACCGCAGTATATCGATCGATTCCGTGGTCTTTCCGCTTCCGGGAAGGTTCATGCCTTTCGGATAGATATTATCTCCCAGGTAAAAAACACTTGTCTTACCCGGCAGCACATGACCTGAAGCATGTGCCAATGCTTTTTGCTGTTCCTTATTCATTTCACCCGCATCTCCTACAAGGATCACGCGGTATCGTATACTATCCTGCGCAAACAACAACGTGGATGAAACGATTGCCAGTAAAAAAAAGATACACCTCATAATGCAGTTGATTTTGGTTGATAACACGGTTACTTCAATCTGGCAAACTTCAGAATATTACCAGCCGATATATCATCTCCTTCATTGGAGATATACATATTGCCGGCAGAGTCAAAGGCGATTCCTTCCGGTTGATTGAATGTATTTCCACTCAGCGGGTAAGCGGCTTTCACTTTCCAGTTCTCATCCGTGATCACCAGCAACTGATTCACCGCGGATACAATAAACCATTCGTGGGTCAATGGATTTTTTGCAAGGGCTGAAGGACGTAATCCCTTCTTCACTTTTCCGGAAAAAGGTTTGATCGGATCTACATCGATATTGAACTGTCCCTTCAACACCAGCTCGTCTCCGTCCGCTCCATAGATGTAGCCCGTCACGTTATCATTATCATCCACCTTGCAATTTTTGCAAAGGATGTAAAGGTTGCCGGAGATCTCATCGCCAAACATTCCTTCATACTCACCTTCCGGTAAGATCTTTGAGTACTCTTTCACGCTGTCTATTTCGTCATAGATCGCATCGGTAAAAGGAAATGAAAAAAGTGAACCGTTACTTTTAAGAACGATCACTTTGTCTCTCACAATTGACACATCTTCGTAGTCACCGCTTTTTCCAAACTTGCCATGATATTGTTTCTTATTTCCCAGTGCAAGGCGAAAGAGCTTGCCTTCTTCATCCTGTATCGCATAGATCGTATCGCTGATACCTTTATTAAAACTGATGCCTGATATCTCCAGCAGGCTTTCCGGCATGGTGAACTTTTCCGGTTTTTCAAGATTATATTCTTTAGGCGACTTAATCTTTCCTTCATCTGAATCACAACCGGCAATTGCCAGTATTAATCCTGAGAACAATAGTATAGTTACAAGGTGTTGTTTCATGCTTCGGTTTTTTCAGTGTGTGTTGGTGTTGGTTTTGCGTACCAGTTATAGATTGCTTCCTGCGAGCGGACCGGGAACGCACCGGCCTCTACTGGTTTATTACTTTGTGTTGTATCGATCCAGACGGCCTGGACATTGTCTTCCCATTGCAATTCAAACTGACGCTGGAGTTGCTTTTTCAGGTTGATATCATATACAGGAAAACAAACTTCGATCCTGCGATAGATATTCCTGTTCATCCAGTCCGCAGAGCCAAGAAAGACCTGGGTATCGTGATCGTTAAGAAAAATAAATACGCGGCCATGTTCAAGGTAACGATCTACAACTCTCTTGACCTGGATATTCGTGCTTTGTCCTTCAATGCCGGGGACAAGACGACAGATACCGCGGACAACAAGATGTATTTTCACGCCCGCATTTGAAGCTTCATACAATTTGCTGATCAGCACTTCTTCTTCAAGGTTATTCATCTTTATTGAAATACCGGCAGAGCGGCCTTCAACCGCGTGCTGTATTTCACGATTGATCAATGAAAGAAATTTTTCCTGGAGATTGAATTGTGCGACCAGTAAATGATCAAACGGAATAATATCGGCAGGTTCGGGTTTCTTTCTTTTACTTAAGAAACCAAAAAGCATTTCCATTTCTTTCAGCATTGGTTGGAAAGCTGTCAGCAAGATATGGTCTGTATAGAACCTGGCGGTTGATTCGTTCAGGTTTCCAGTGGCCAATAAACCGATCAATGGAGATTTATGGTGCTTTCGTTTTACCAATGCGATCTTGGCATGAACCTTCAGGGCATTGTTGCTGTAAACGATCTTTACCCCGGCAGCCTTCATTCTTTTTGCCCAGCGGATGTTGTTGGCTTCATCAAAGCGTGCTTTGAGTTCAACAAGCACCATGACCGTTTTGCCGTTCTTTGCCGCGCTGATCAATGCCTGGGCTATACGCGAATCGCTTGCTACGCGATACAAAGTGGTGTATACTTCTTCAACCGCCGGATCGATTGCAGCTTCATTGAAAAAACGCAGCACGGGATTGTAGGACTGATATGGCGGATTGATCATCAGGTCTCCTTCTGTGATCGCTTCAAATAACCGTTGTGCGTTGTTCTCAAGATGCAGTTCTATCGCCGGCCATGCAGGATAACTGAGATCTGCGCCTGAAACCGGCAATGCAGCGAGATCTTTAAGATTGTGGTGTTTACCCCCTTCCACTACGGAAGCTTTCCGCAGATTGAACTTCTCTATGATGTGCTGCAACTGCCTTAACGGAATGCCGGGTTCATACAGAAATCTTGTTGCAAAGCCTTTATCACGTTTTGCCAGTTGCTTTTCGATCTTTTCTGCAAGGTCTTCTTCGTATTCATCCTGCAGATCGAGCTCTGCATCACGCGTGATCTTCAGGTTCCATGCGCCTTTCACTTCCTGGTCCGGGAATAAACATTCAAGATTTTGTTTGATCACATCTTCCAGGAACACGATATAGCCGCCCGATCTCCAGAAGCGTGGAAGATTGTTATTGGGAACATTGATCAGGTATAGTTCTTCATCTTTTCCGTTGGCCTGCACAATGGTGGCAATATAAAGCTGGTTATTCTCCGGGAAAAAATCTGCGGCGGAAGAAAGCGTGACCGGTTGTAAAAAACCGGCTACATGAGTATAGAAATATTCCGTTATCATCGATGACAACTCAACGGGTATTTCCTGGTTGTATAAGAGATGGTATCCGTGTTCGCGGAGAGCCGGCAGTATTTCATTCTGCAATAAAAAACCATAATATTCCTGCTGGCGGTTGATGGTCACAACCGCTTCAGCATATAATGATTCACTTACCTCGCCCTTATTGATCTTTTGCAAAGCCATCATCGCCGGCATGCGCACACGATAGAATTCATCAAGATTTGAAGAATAGATGGAAAGAAATTTGATGCGCTCAAGTAAGGGAACGGTTTCTTTCGCCGCTTCTGCAAGCACGCGACCATTGAAAGAAAGCCAGCTTAGGTCTCTGTCGAAGAAAACAGTCATGGAGATATGAATTCGAAGTAAAAATTCAAAAGTAAAAAGTAAAAAATCCGGCCGGTGCGAAGTCAAAAGTCAAAATTCAAAAGTAAAAACCGGTCGTTTATAAAGGTAGAACAAGAAATTTTTTAAAATAAATTACTTTTTACTTTTTACTTTTT
>QFQQ01000093.1 GCA_003243445.1 Citrobacter freundii | reverse complement strand
TCGAACATCGAACATCGAACATCGAACATCGAACATCGAACATCGAACATCGAACATCGAACATCGAACATCGAACATCACTCAGGTTTTTCCTTCAGGATCCGCAATTCTTTCGGATAATAATTGTTGATACGATTTGGTAACGCATTAATCCAACCGAGGGGATGTGAATGATGCATCACCAATTGCCACCCCGTATTGATATTTTCAAGCCGGAGATCTTTACGTTGTAAGTATCCGATCGATTGTTGATAATCCAATTCTAAACGGGGCAGATCAGGGTTCATCATTACGGCCATTGCCAGTGAATGATCAGGAACCAGTTTATCGCGCATCAGTTCCCCAAGAATCGTTCCCGAATATTGCACACGAAGATTATTTAACAACCAGTTATATTCTTCCTGGAATTTGGCAGGCCATGCATAAACAGTCTGCTGATGTTGCAGAAAAAAATAATCTCCGGGTTTCACCCATTTTTCCAGTAATGGCTGATCCTTTTTGCTGACAATAGTCGGTTTATTTTTGATCTTCATCTCCGCAGTATTTTCTCCATCCATCTTACGGAAACAGGCCAGGAAAAATCCTTCACCATCCAGTTTATCCGGCCAGAACCGGTAGCCCCAGGCCGCTTTTTCACCCTGTACTTCTGTAATATTCCAGGAGGAATCTGTATCGATACGTTCACTTGAGACAACGAAATTATTCATGACCCAGTCAGTGATCTGTTCATCTTCTTCTGTTGAATAGGAACAGGTTGAATAGATCAGTATGCCGCCATTTTTTAAACTGGGCCATGCATCTGCCAGGATGCGCTGCTGGCGCTGACTGCAAAGCGCGACGTTATCCATACTCCACTCATCCATTGCTTCAGGTTCACGTCTGAATAAGCCACTGCCGCTGCAGGGTGCGTCCACAACGATCACATCGAAATAACCTTCGAGTTTTGCAAAATCTTTAGGGTCATTATTCGTCACTACTACATTGCTGCAACCCCATTTGATGATATTGTCCTTTAATATATTCACGCGGGTTCTGATCACTTCATTCGTCACCAGCAAGCTATCATCTGAAAGAAGAGATTGGATATGTGTGGATTTACCACCGGGTGCTGCGCAAAGGTCCAGTACACGCAATGGCTTTGAGAGGTCATTGGTTTGCATTAATGCCTGCTCCAGGAACATGCTGCTTGCCTCCTGCACGTAATAAGTACCCGCATGAAATAAGGGATCAAATGTAAACGAAGGTCTGCCTGAAAGATAGAAGCCGTGTTTTGTCCATGGTATCGGCAAAATCGTTAATGCGGATAAATGATCATGAGGAAAATCGCTGATGGGTTTCTTCGGATTCAAACGAATAGAGGTAACCTGCTGACCGGAAGCGTGAATATCTTCAAACGCTTTCTGATCAAAGCCTTTGATGCCGTGTAATGACTGGATTAATGATTGGGGAAGTTGCACGCGCAAAGATAAAGAAACAGGTATCTTCCCGATCATCTGAAGTACTGTTGGGCCGGGTTGGCGTAAATTTCCCGCAGATTTCGCAGATTTATCCGTCCGATCACTGACGCTTTATCCTTTAAAGGAACTGATTGCATTTTGTACCCGCAGATTACGCAGATATCTTCGGGGTTATCAGAAAATTATCTGCGAGATCTGCGGACGCTAATAAAACACAGTCGTTTATAGGTGATCATTCCGTTTGTCGGACAGATAAATCTGCGAAATCTGCGGGAACCTTACGCTGGCTGGATCGTAATTCGCTTAAAGATTTTTGATCTCCCCAATCAAACCCTGCAACACTTTCTTCGCATCACCAAACAACATAGATGTATTTGGCTGGAAGAAAAGATCATTCTCTATACCTGCATAACCCGGCTTCATGCTTCGTTTATTCACGATGCAATTCTTAGCCAGTTCAACATCCAGTATCGGCATACCGTAGATCGGTGAAGAGGGATCTGTTTTTGCTGCGGGATTCACTACGTCATTCGCTCCAAGTACGAGGACCACATCAGTTGTGGAGAACTCCTCATTGGCCTGTTCCATTTCCAGCAGTTTGTCATACGGCACATCCGCTTCCGCCAGCAATACGTTCATGTGCCCGGGCATACGGCCCGCCACAGGATGTATCGCATATTTCACTTCCACGCCTTTCGATTCAAGCAGTTTTTCCAGTTCATGACAGGCGTGTTGCGCCTGTGCCACTGCAAGACCATAACCGGGAACGATCATCACTTTATGCGCGTAGCTCATCACCACCGCTGTATCACTGATAGAGATCTCTTTATAAGAACCCTGTTGTTTTCCACCTGCGCCGCCGGCACTTTTCGAACTACCGCCACCAAACGAACCGATCAATACATTGAGTAAAGAACGGTTCATCGCCTTACACATCAGGATGGTAAGTAATGTACCCGCCGCACCGACAAGAATACCGCCGGTGAGCATTACTTTATTATCATACAGGAAACCTCCGCAAGCAGCGGCCACACCAGTGAATGAATTCAGCAGTGAGATCACCACCGGCATATCAGCACCACCGATCGGAAATACAAAGAATACACCGTATAATAATGAAAGCGCGAAGATCACATAGAACAAAACGTGATGACCATCTTTTATATTTACCATCAGGTAAGCCGCTAGGCCTAGAATGGCGATCATCAGTACGATATTGAATATATGCTGACCTTTGAACGAAAAATCTTTCACTTTACCGTTCAGCTTGCCCCACGCCACCATACTGCCGGCGAAAGAAACGGAACCGATAATAAGGCCAAGCAGGATGATCAATACTTTGCCATAAGGAATGGCATCGTCCTGGAATAATTGACTCAAAGGAGGAAAATAGGTAAAATCACCCCCTGCAAACGGCGGATGTTCCATCATGTGATCAAACTCCACTATAGAGATCAGCGCAGCACACGCACCACCCATTCCATTGAACAAACTCACCATTTCAGGCATCGCCGTCATCTTCACTTTTTTGGCAGCCATAAAACCGATCAGCGTACCGATGGCAATACCGCCAAAGATCCAGCCGTAGTTGCCAAGCTTCTGACCATCTTCTTCATACAAAAAGATCGTTCCAAGTATCGCAATGGTCATACCTCCCGCCGCCACAAGATTGCCCTTGCGCGCCGTTGCAGGATTGGATAACATTTTCAAGCCTATGATAAACGTTACTGAACCGATGAGGTAACAAAGTGTAAGTATATTCAGCTCCATGAGAGTAATTAAAAAGTCAATAATCAAAAGCAGCAGTCTTCACGGTCAATGCCGTGTATGATCAACGCTTATTTCTTTTTCTTTTTAAACATTTCAAGCATCCTGTCTGTCACCACAAAACCTCCCACTACGTTCAGCGTGCCAAGCACCACTGCAAGAAAGCCCAGGATCAATGCGAGATAGTTATCTGATTCAGCTTTGCCCATAACAATGATCGCACCGATGATCACGACCCCGTGAATGGCATTCGCACCGCTCATCAGCGGTGTATGCAATACACTCGGTACACGGCCGATCACTTCGATCCCGACGAAGATCATCAGGATCACTATATAAATGATCTGCTGATTATCGTGGATCCATGAAAGAATATTATTCATAAAGGAAGTTTCTATAAATGAAATGATATTATCCGAAGGATTGATTACAGATTTTTCACACGCTCATTCACCACTTCACCATTATGCGTGATACAACTGCCTTTCACCAGATCGTCCTCCCAGTTGAGATTCAACTGCCCTTCTTTTGTGGTGATGAGTTGCAGGAAGTTCAGGATATTCTTTCCATACAACTTACTTGCATCAGAAGGCATGGTTGATGGCAAAGCTGAATTACCGATGATACTCACACCATTTACTACCACCGTTTCATTGTTCCTGGTAAATGGCGTATTACCGCCGGTAGCGGCTGCGAGATCGATGATCACCGAGCCGTTGCGCATTGATCTGATCATATCTTCTGAGATCAGCAATGGCGCTTTCTTTCCCGGGATCTGCGCGGTAGTGATCACGATATCTGCCTTTGCAATGCTTTCCGCAATGCGTTGCTGTTGTTTTTGTTTGTATTCATCTGTCTGCTCTACAGCATAACCGCCGGCCTTGCTTGCGTCCGCGGCACCTTCCACTTCTATGAATTTGGCGCCGAGACTCATCACTTCTTCTTTTACCGCCGGTCTTGTATCAAATACTTCCACTACGGAACCCAATCTTTTTGCCGTGGCAATAGCCTGCAATCCTGCAACGCCTGCGCCGAGTATCAGTGTTTTTGCAGGAGCGATACTTCCCGCAGCAGTCATGAACATGGGAAAATAACGTCCATAACTATTCGCGGCAGTTAAGACTGCTTTATAGCCTGCAATGTTCGCCTGGGAACTAAGTACGTCCATTGATTGTGCGCGGGTCGTCCTGGGTAACATATCCAATGAAAAAACGGTGAGTTTTTCAGCGGCCCATTCTTTCATCAAAGCGGGATTGTACAGGGGTTGATAAACGCCGAGCAGTACTTGTTCCGCAGGAAAAGAAACGGCAGACTCGGGTGTATTGATCGCCAGTAGCACCTGTGATGCGGTGACCACGTCCACGCGGGATTTGATCAATGCGCCGGCTTTTTCATATTCCGCGTTGGAGCAAAAAGCTTTTTCTCCTGCGCCGTCTTCAACCAGTACGGTGATTCCTTTTTTTGTAAGAGAGGCTACGGCTTCCGCGAGCAGTGATACGCGCGTTTCATGGGTGGGTTCTTTGATCAATCCTATGGTCATGTAAGTGGTTCAGTTTATTTGGAGAATTGCATTACCACACGACCCGAAGATATTAAAAAATTACCGGCGTCCTAAGTAATTCTACGAAGTGATTTTTAAAACCGGATAGCGAAGTGTTGTTTTTCCCTGAACTCCTGCCTGAATAAGACGATGCCGATAAAAAAAAGATCGATCGTGCATCGCGTCTGCGGATGTTGTTTTATAAAATCCCAGGCTTCTTCCATTCCTTCGCTCCAGTGAATATCATCAAATACAAGGATGGTGTCATTTTTTGCGGAGCCTGCTAATTGTTCAAAGTACTTAATAGTCGGCGTCTTCCGGTGATTACCATCTATAAAAACAAAATCCGGTTTGAAATATTCTAACACCGCGGGCAGTTCATTATCGAAATTACCTTTCCGCAATTGAAAATTCTTCAGGCCCTCATTCCGAAATCCTGACGCTGCTACCCGCGCAATTTCTTCCGACCCCTCGATCGTGATCAGTTTTGAAGCTGGTCTTGCCAATGAAAGATAACGCGTTGTCACCCCAATCGATGTCCCGAGTTCCAGGATGTTCTCCGGCTGATAATAGCGGACCATCCGGTAAAGCAATTGACCGAACTTCGGCGGCTTGGCCGCATGCTTTGCAATATCCTTTACCGCCCGTTGTTTGAAGTTGTTTTTCATCGATCCGGCACCCAGGTCTTCCACATTCAGCAGTTGCGGATCTTTGAGCAATTGCCGCCGGGCGGCTTCCACTTTTCCATAATCTGCATAATCGGTCTTATCATTCATCACATGGATAATAAAATCGAAAACGAATGGCGAGTGCATACCATGACCTTTGCCATTGTAAGCAGTAAAATAGTAATGGAGATATCTTTTTAGAAGCTGGAGGTTGTTGAACACGACGCAAATGTAAGGAAGGACCGCCGACGGCCGACCGCCGACCGCAGACGACTCGTTAGAAAAGGTGCAGCATTATTTATTTGACGAATAAACGAAAACACTTTCAAATATAGTAAGAGTACCGCGGTCGGTGGTCTGCGGTCCGTCGTCTCTCTTCCTACCTCCTCTCCCACACCTGAAACGAATACGCATACGCATGCTTTTCATCCGCGGCATGATCTGTCCGGCTGACAAGTTTCCACAACAGCGGATCTATTTCGGGGAATAAGGCATCACCTTCCACATCTGCTTCCACACGGGTAAGATGAATACGTCCGGCTTTGGGCATGGCCATTTTATAGATCTCTCCGCCGCCGATGACCATCAGTTCTTTTACATCCATTTGCCTGGCAACAAAGATGGCATCATCAAGATTTTTTACGACGGTAACATTATCTGCCTTCCAATTGCTGTTGCGGGTGAGAACGATATTGGTGCGACCCGCCAGCGGTTTACCTAATGATTCAAACGTTTTACGCCCCATCACTACGGGCATACCCCAGGTCACATTCTTGAAATAACGTGTATCATTGGGTAAACGCCAGAGCAACTGGTTGTCTTTTCCTATCACATTATTACGTGCAGCGGCTACAACAAGTGTGAGGATCATATCCAAAAAATAAACAGTAATAAATGATTAAACAGCAACGGGCGCTTTGATCGCCGGATGGGATGCATAATTCTCCAGTGTAAAATCTTCAAAATTGAAACCGAAGATATCTTTCACTGCAGGATTCAATTTCATCTGTGGTAAAGGGAACGGTGTTCTGGATAATTGCAGCTCCACCTGCTCGCGGTGATTGTTATAGATATGTACATCACCGAACGTATGGATAAAATCACCGGGCTCCAGATCACAAACCTGCGCGATCATCATCGTCAGCAATGCATAAGAAGCAATATTGAAAGGCACACCGAGGAATACATCCGCCGAACGCTGGTAAAGCTGGCAGCTGAGCTTTCCGTTTGCCACATAGAACTGGAACAATGTATGACAGGGCATTAATGCCATTTCCGGAAGATCAGCCACATTCCATGCACTGATGATGAGGCGGCGGCTATCCGGGTTTGATCTGATCTGTTTGATCAGGTCAGTCACCTGGTCAACCACTTTCCCGTCCTTGCCTTCCCAGCTTCGCCATTGTTTGCCGTAAACAGGACCAAGTTCTCCGTTCTCTTCAGCCCATTCATCCCAGATCTTTACATTATGTTCTTTAAGGTAGCCGATATTGGTCTCCCCTTTCAGGAACCAGAGCAACTCATAAATAATACTCTTCAGGTGGACCTTTTTAGTGGTCACCAGCGGAAATCCTTTTTGAAGATCAAACCGCATCTGGTAGCCAAATACACTTTGGGTGCCCGTGCCGGTCCGGTCCGTTTTGTGCACGCCATTGTCCAGGATATGCTGAAGAAGATCAAGATATTGTTGCATGGTCACAAAGTAACGAAAAAGAGGGGCCTGAGGTTCGGGGTGTGGGCAACATGTGGAAGAACTGTCAGAGAAGGTGGGTCGAGGGTCGATGATCGATGATCGATGGTCGAGGGTCGATGGTCGATGGTCGAGGGTCGGATTTGAAGCGGCAATTTCTTTAATATGATCGATGGCTGATATAGATGACTGATGGCCAGGCCACGGCAACCCAACCTCGACCATCGACCATCGAACATCCAACATCCAACATCGAATTTCGCCTAAAGAAAAAGGCAGGTCGAAAACGACCCGCCCTGCACTAACTGCTGCTAAGTGCTTAACGATTGCCTTATCTATGGCATCTTTTCCCGCCTTGCGGCTATGGAATCATTTTATAGACACGTACATAATCGATCACCATGCTTGCCGGGAATACCGTCTCATCAACGCCTTGCGCGCCACCCCAGTTGCCGCCAACGGCCACATTCAGGAGCAGGTGAAAGGTCTTGTCGAATGGCCAGGTTTTATAACCATTACCATCGTTGGTGAAGCTGAATACCTGTACATCGTCGAAGTACCCGCGAACTGCGTATGGCGTCCAATCCACCCGGTAAAGATGGAATTCGGTCATTGCAGTAGGGATCGTTTTTATACTGGTCTTCTGTGTTCCGATCACGTGGTTATAGGCTTCTGTGTGCACACTGAAGTGAACAACATTCGGATCATAACCAACGTGCTCCATAATGTCGATCTCGCCGGATTTTGGCCAGTCGCCGTAAGCCCATGGGCTGGAGGGCAACATCCAGATAGCCGGCCAGGTTCCTCTTCCGCCGGGAAGTTTTGCCTTGATCTCGGCTCTTCCGTAGAGAAAGTCACCTTTGTTCTTGGAGATCAGCCTTGCAGAGCTATAATTGTTGCTGCCCGATGCCTCTTTCCTGGCAGTGATGGTCAGCACACCATTCTTTACTTCTGCGTTACTGAGTAAGTTGGTATAATTCTGCAACTCATTATTTCCCCAGCCACTTCCACCAAGGTCATACCCCCAGTTGTTAGGATCGGGGGCACCGGTGTAATCAAACTCCTCGCTCCAGGCGGGTGTTGTTTCAAATTTCCAGTTCTTGTCTTCAGGCGGTCCGGGCGGAACGATAACGCTTCCTCCCCCGTCTCCTCCTTTTTTGCACGACACAAGGCCTAAGAGGCATGCGGCGGATACGATTAAAATACGCATACTAATCATTTTGATTATTCAGAACGCAAAGCAAATGTCCACCAACCCGGAGCGGCGATCGCAACACCCAGTTTGAGGATGTCATGACCTGCACCTCCGCCGTTTGGAATCATTTCGATGATATCATATGTGATAGAAGTAGCTGGTCCGCTGGTGACCTCACCTCCATTTCTAACTTTCTGCAGACCGATATGTGCTCCAAGGCCTGTTACTTTCAGCTGACCAAGACCTTTCACACCACCGGGTAATACCTGGAAGTTGAAATTACCCGATCCCCATGGTTTCTGAGCTGTAGTATAGTTTGCGGCGGGTTCACAACCATTGGTATTGTTGCCAAGATAGCCGTCTGCATAAAAATCACCTTTATTATCATATTTGAAAGTGCCTGCACCGTCAAACACAAAAGTGTATTCGTCATTGAATTCGCAGGAACGTCCGGTTACATCGCCTGCGCCACTGCTCCACCAGTTACCGTTGTCAGCACCTTCTCCTACTTTATAAGCACCTGCAGCTGGGTTCAGTTTCCAAACCTTCTGCGTGCAGCTCGCGATAAAGCCAAGCGGTTTTGTCGGCGCACATGCATTCGGATCATTTTGTGCGATGGTGATGGATTTGGTTACACTACCCAGACCACCCTGGCCTGCGCCTGTGAGTGTGATCTGGTAAGTTCCTTTCGTAACGAAATTCACTTTGGCAGAGTCACCGCTGAGTTTTGCACCATTGCTGACCTCCCAATAGGGGATCACCGGCATTTTTGACTTGTTGACCAGGATCAGGTTGTTTGCATCTGTACCCTGGATCACTTCAAAGTCAGGAGTTGGTTTTGTGCCGAGTGTATTGTCTTCTCCTTCTTTTTTACATGCCTGGAAAAGTGCCGCTCCTAAAATGAAGAGCGAAGCGCCGGCTAAAATTTTTGTTCTATGAATATGTTTCATAAAAAGCTATTTTTTGTTTGATGGCAATTCCAGCTATCAATAGCCGGGATTTTGTTTGAGTTTGGTGTTTGTCAACTCATTCAAAGGAATAGGCAGGATCTCGTGTTTACCAGCCTGGAAGCCTTTGAATGCAAGTACGGTAGCTGCTTTACCTGTGCGGACCAGGTCAAACCAGCGGTGACCTTCTGTAGCCAGTTCTTTACGGCGCTCGAGTGCGATATTGTCAAGCGTTGCGGCAACAGGGGCCAGCCCTACGCGGCCTCTCACTGCATTCAGGTAATAAGCGGCTTTCACCGCATCGCCACCTGGCGCACGAAGCAAACATTCTGCTTCCATCAGGTATGTATCTGCAAGACGGATCTCCATTACGTTGTTCAGATAGTTCAGCTCAACGTTACCACCGCCGGTAGATTTCCATTGTTTCAATGGAGCAAATTTCTGGATGAAGTAACCTGAGTTCTGATAGCTCGGCTCATAGCTGGTAGCAGCACCTGCTGTAACCATGCTGTCGATATCAGCGACCGTGTATTGATAACGGGGATCACCATAAAGCAGGTCTCTCAGTTCTTTACGAACAGGGTTAAAGCCCCAGCCTGTTTCATAGATCTGACCGCTGTAAGCACGTGGTCCGATCATCTGTGTATAAACGTTACCTTCTACACCGCCCCAGTTATTCCAGCTACCATTTGCAGCAGCAGTGTGGCTGATCTCGAAGATCGATTCGCTGTTGAACTTGCGGTCAGGTCTGAAGATATCTGCAAAGTTTGGAACCAGTGAATAACCATATACGTTACCAACCTTGTTCACGTCTTCAAACAGGTTCGCTGCTTCCGCCATCCGGCTGTTATCATTCTGCCAGAGGATCACTTTACCAAGCAGTGCTTTTGCAGCACCCTGTGTAGCACGGCCGCCTTCAGTAGCAACCGGCACCGTTGTAGGAAGTGAAGGGATCGCTTCTTTCAGATCTTTTTCGATCTGTGCAAACACAGCCGCAGGATCAGCCTGCTCCTGATTGTAGATCTCTTCTGTAGGAATAGGTGCAGTGAACAAAGGAATGTTTTTGAATAAACGCACCAGGTCAAAGTAATAATAAGCGCGGAGGAATTTACCTTCTGCTATATAACGTGACTTCAATGCGTCTGACAAACCCGGTACATTTTCGATCTTGGCCAGGATGATGTTCGCTCTTGAGATACCGGTAAAGTTTCTTGTCCAGTATTCCATTTGCGGACCGACCGCGGGCGTCAGCGTATAGTTATTCCAAACCTGCCAGGTATTCATATCGTTACCACCCTGCGCACCACCGGCAACGCAATCATCAGATGCGGAGTTCAGCGGTCCGAGTTTATTGGCATAAGTACCGGCGGTTTCCATACCCAATGGATCGTAAGCGGCTACCAGTCCGGCAAATGCTTCGGTTGGGTTGGAATAATAATTCGATTCGAGATTAAGACCAACCGGATTCACATCCAGCCAGCTTTTCTTACAAGCGTGCAATGCGGGCACTGCCAGCAGCACGAGACATATCTTGGTGAAATAATTTGTTCTCATTGTGTAAAATAATTTTGGATTATAAACCTACGTTTAAGCCAACCATGTAAGAACGGGCCTGTGGATAGATACCGCGGTCGATACCATAGCTGCCGCCACCGATCTCAGGATCAAATCCTGTGTATTTCGTAAGGGTCAACAGGTTGCCGCTTCCCAGGTACACACGTACTTTTTTCAAACCAGCTTTTTGTGTAATAGCAGAAGGAATGGTATATCCGATCTGCAGGTTTTTGATCCGGAAATATGCACCGTCAGACAGGTAGAATGTAGATGGGTTTTTAAAGTTACCATTTGCATCATCCGTAGTCAGACGAGGGAATGTGTTGGTAGAACCTTCACCTGTCCAGCGACCCAGTGCAGCAGTTGTCCAGTTTGCATTCGCAACGTCCAGACGACGCAGCGCGTTGAAGATCTGGTTGCCTGTAACACCCTGACCAAACAGTACGAGGTCAAATTGTTTGTATTGAGCATTGATGGTAAAGCCATAGCTCCATGTTGGAGTAGGATCACCGATGAATGTACGGTCTTCAGCACCGATCTTACCGTCACCATTCAGATCAGCCCATTTGAAATCACCAGGTTTTGCGTTAGGCTGGATAACATTGCCGTTTTTGTCACGGTAGTTATTGACCTCACCCTGATTCTGGAAGATGCCCAGTGTTTCAAATCCATAGAAAGAGAAAGTCGGGTGGCCAACCTGTGCGCGTGTCAGGTTGTAAGCACTTGCCTGCCAGCCTGAACCTTCGAGGAATTTCTTGTCTTCACCGAGGTAGGTAACTTCATTTTTTACATAAGAGATATTACCTTTTGCAGTCAGCACCAGGTCACCGAATTTCTTGGTGTAACCCAATTCCAGTTCAACACCTGTGTTCTGCATACCACCTACGTTACCAACGGGGTTGCCAAGACCGGTATAACCAGGGATAGCAACGTCCATCAGGATCTCTGTCGTTTTCTTCTTATACCAATCGAATGTAACGTTGAGGTTTCTGAACAAAGTAGCTTCGAAACCTACGTTCAACTGGCTGGTTTGTTCCCACTGCAGATCAGGGTTAGCCGGGGCGTTAGGGCTGTAACCAATCACGTAGTTGTCATAACCAAAAGGATAGTTACGGCCACCACCCACTGTAGATACATAACGGAAATTACCGATCGCATCATTACCTGTAACACCATAAGAACCGCGGATCTTCAGGAAGCTGACCGTATTGTTTGCCGGGAAGAAATCTTCTTTAGACACAACCCAGCCCAATGAACCTGAAGGGAAGTAACCATATTTTTTATTTGCACCGAATCTTGAAGAACCGTCACGGCGGATCAGACCGGTAAACAGGTATTTCTCCTGGTAGTCATAGATCACACGACCATAGACAGAGGAGATCTTGTGTTTGTAGCTTTCGCTGCCCCATGCCAGGATATCTGTAGCAGCAGTAGCAAAGTTCATCGATGCTGCTTTGAAATCATTTACCGGCAGGTTGAAATAAGTAACACCATTGCTTACTGAGTTATCATCTACATAAGCACCGGTACCTGCCATAACCGTAAAGTTATGATCACCGATATGCTTACTATAAGAAGCAATGTTTTCAAAGGTCCAGTTGAAACCACGGTTATTCTCTCTGTAGAAAGAGTTATTTGTAACCTGGGTAGAAGCGTTCAGATATACTATAGGGCTGAACGATGTATTTCCCCAGAATGCTTGTTTCGCACCAAGGTTGGTTCTCAGTTTCAGACCTTTGATCGGCTCGATCTCTACGAACACGTTACCAACCAGGTTGTGTGACCAGCCATAGTTACCTTCGCGGGTTTTGATATAAGCCAGCGGGTTGGTCATTTCCTGTCCAACCAGCCTTGAGATACCGTAAGGATTTCCGGCTGCGTCTCTTACCACGTTATGGTTTGAATAAGGCGGCGCATTGGCGATAGAAGGATCCGTTTCGATGATCGGCGTGATCGGATCAAGATTGATCGCTGAAGCAAGCGGGCCACCGAACTCACCATTCGTATTGCCGATACCCTGGCTGCGGATATAAGAATAACCAACGTTGTTACCGAAGGTCAGCCATTTGGTTACTTTATGCTGGGAGTTCAAACGTACGTTGTAACGTTTGTAATTAGAGATATCAGAAGCAACAATACCCTGCTGATCAAAATATCCCAGAGAGAAATAGTAAGTAGATTTTTCAGAACCTGCGCTGATGCTCAGATCATGATTCTGAATGCGCGCGCTGTTGTTGAAGATCGCTTCCTGCCAGTCTGTTCCTTTGCCCAATGCGGAAGGATCAGGGTAGATAACGCCGTTACCAGCTGCAAGTGAAGCTTCATTTGTGAGCGTGGCATATTCAGTAGCATTCAGGAGCTTCAGTTTTGTAGCAGGTTCCTGTGTTCCGTAGTATCCATTGTAATTTACCTGTGTAGTACCGGCTTTACCTTTTTTGGTTGTGATCAGGATAACACCTGCAGCAGAACGGGCACCATAGATCGCAGCAGATGCCGCATCCTTCAGGACTTCGATAGATTCGATATCGTTCTGATTCAGATAATCAATACCGCCGTTGTCTACTACGATACCATCAACCACATAAAGCACATCGTTCGCACCACCATTAATGGAAGTAGTACCACGAACGCGGATGGTGGAAGATGAACCAGGCTGACCGGAAGCGGCTGCGATGGTCAGACCGGAAACACGACCCTGCAACGCCTGTTCAACGCGCATGATCGGTGCATTTTCCAGGTCGCTCGCTTTTACGCTGGTGATAGCGCCGGTAACATTTCTTCTTTTTTGGGTACCATAACCGATCACCACCACTTCTTCCAGTTTTTTATCTTCCGCAACCAGTTTAATGGAAACTTCAGAGCGGTTGCTCAGCGCAACTTCCTGCTGCACAAAGCCGATATAGCTAACGGTCAATGTTGCATTCAGGCTGGAAACATTCAGCACGAAGTTACCGTCGGCATTAGTGGTTGTACCGTTGTTGGTACCTTTTTCCACGATGCTGACGCCGGGAATAGGCTCGCCGGCTTCGTTGGTGATCTTACCTGTAACGGGAACTGCGGTTGCCGATGTGATGCCGGTAGTGATCACCACAAGGCTTCCGCTCAGTCTTTTGTAACTTAATTCAGTGTTCTGCAACACTTTCGTCATTACATCTTCCAGAGAAGCATTTTCAACGGAGATGCTGACACGCTGATCTCTTGGCAGGATCTCATCCTTGTATACGAACCGGCAGGCACCCTGCAATTCGATAGCCTTGAAAACCTTTTTCAACGTCACTTTCTCCAGTTTCAGGTTGATATTCTCCTGACCGTAACCGTTGGCGAAAGATTGGAGGGAAAAGGCGATAATAAGCAGAAGGGTAAACTTCATCATGAGTAAGCATTTGATGAATTGGTTGGGCGCATGGGGGGACGCGCCTGATCCATTTTTTTTCATACCTTAGTTTTGAATTAAATGATGGGATTTTTGCTCAAGCCTGAGCAAATTTTTTGTCTTTTAGAAACGGAGGATGCTGCGAACATTCTCCGTTCTCTATTTAAGGGAGAAAATCAGGTGGTTTTAATCATATGCATGCAGTTTTTAAGATGAGCAATCGTTGTTTAGCAGTTCTAAAAAAAATTCTTATACAGAGAGGCAATCAGGGCCTTATTGTAACTTCTTTCTTATTTATATCATAGTGGAAGTTTCCTGTGATTCGTAATGCTTCCATTACCTGTTCCAGGTCTTCATCTTCGAAAACACCGCTGTATTCCACTTTTCTGATCTTTGAATCAGGAATATTCACTTTCACATCATACCAGCGTTCTATCTTCATTGCGATCTCTTCAAGCGATTCCTTATCAAAAGCGAGCTTATTCTTTACCCATAATGTTTCGAGGGCACTTGTTTCGTTTTCCTTGAAGTTGACCTTACCAAGGGTAAGCAACGTTGCATGATTGCGGTGTTGCTGTTTGCGGATCACATCAGGAGAACCTGTTTCGGCATTGGCTTCCTGGTTGTCCACGATCAGTTTGTCATTTGGTTTTAGTATGATCTTCTTGTCAGGGTTATTGCGCAGCGTGATCTCTACAGAACCGCGGATCAATGAAGTTTCTGTATTCTTTTCGTCAGCATAAGACCTTACGTTGAATGCAGTGCCGAGCACTTTCACATCGATCACGTTTGTATGGATCACAAAAGGACGATCTGCATCATGCACCACATCAAAGAATGCCTCACCGGAAAGCTGCACTTCGCGATTCTTTCCCTGGAAGTTTTCATTGTAAGTGATCTTGCTGTCAGCATTCAGCCAAACCTGTGTACCATCGGGCAACTGGATCTTTGACTTGGAGCCTCTTTTTGTGCTGACTGTATTCTGTGCCTGGGCGGTTTTGTGCTGGCCGGAACCAAACGACATGTGTGACCAGGTGAAATAACCGATCAGCATTACCGCAGCCGCAGCAGATAGCCATGCCATCAGGCGGACTACCGGTCTGCGGCGCGCAGGCTGTTCTATAGTTGGTTCTGTTGGTATTGATGTTTCCGACTCGTATTGCAGAACAGGTTCTGCAAAATGATTGCTCATTCTTTGCAGATGCTTGTTGAATGCGGCTTCTTTGTATTCTTCAGAAACCGTTGGATTGACGGACCAGATATTTTCAACCAATCCCGAACGGAGTTGCTCCCCGGGATTTTCCTTTAAGTAGGTTTCCAATTCTTCCAGTTCCTCAGCCGTTGCTTCACCTGCAAGCCGGGCACTGAACAATAACCAAAATCTTTCTTCCGTCATAAGTTGGCGTCTGTAATGGGATAAGACACGGTGAATATGTTGCTTGTACCAAGGGAATGCAAAAAATTTTAACAATTATTGGGGTGATAGCCTTGCGACGGCTTAATCCGTTGATGTTTAAATATTTAAATGGCTAAAGACATACTCCCGCGCTTGCATTGTAAATGCCTGGACATTAAACGTCGCCCTTGCTATCAGCAGTCGTGTTCTGTTTTACCGGATATCTTGAAATCTGCGGGAGCCCACTTTTATGATGCAGAGAACAACTTCGCTGAGGGGATCAGCTTCTGCACCGGCGCGGGCAGCGTTTCGCCCAATTTGCGTATCGCAATAGCAAGTTGATTGCGTACCGTCAGCGCGGAGATATTCAATACCTCAGCCGCTTCTTTATATTTCAAACCATCTTCTTTCACCAGTTGGAACACCAGCCTGCACTGTGGCGGCAGCTGCATGATCGCCTGGCGGATGGTCTGCATGATCTCAGCGGAAATGAACAGCTCTTCAGGATTACGCATTTCAATGCTCGGCTCTACTTCCACTTCTTCGATGCTGACCGGAGCATTTTTGTATGTGCGCTGAAGATAATTAAGGGAAAAATTCTTGGTAATAGTATACACGTAAACTTTCAGGTTACCGATCTCACCAAGTCTTGCACGGATCTGCCAGATCTTGATGAATACATCCGACACGATCTCCTCCGCCACTTCTTTAGAGCGGACCATCGAATAAGAAAACCGGTGAAGCCCATCAAATAATTGGTAATAAAGATCCTTGTATGCATTCATGTCTTCATACAAAGCGATCCGTTGTTGTAGTTGTTCTATCGTGGCAGTCTGTGGCAATCGTTTCTCAATAGTGGTAACAATATTATAACATTTTTCTTAAAAAAAAATTTTCTTTGGAGCTGCATATATTTTTCCATCTGGCCAATTTCAGCTTTCACACACAACGATTCCGTGTTTAGTTGTCAATAAGACAATTTTCAATTTTCTGGCATGGTGGCACTTAGCGAACTGTCATTATTGTTGAGCATACAAGAAAAGGTTCCAGAAGTTTCATAGGTTTCAGAGGTTCCATAGGTTGTTTTACTTGATAGACAACTGTGCAGACCGATGTTTTTTGCAGTACAATGAACAATGAAGTAATAAAATATTAGCAAACTCCCTGACCTGAAACTTCGATACGAACGAATGCCAACCTCTGGAACTTATGAAACCTCTGGAACCTTTGGAACCTATGAAGCTCCTGGAACTTCTTCAATCTTCTCTTAAACCTTTCTTCGCTTAAGCTCCCTGTTGATAAGCGCCAACTCCCTTCCCGTTTGCCCCTTTACTGAGGTGTTCTCCTGCGCTCTACGCATCAGATATGGCACCACGTCTTTGATCGGACCAAATGGTAAATACTTGCTTACACTGCATCCGGCATGTGCAAGATTGAAGGTGATATTATCGCTCATGCCATAAAGCTGGCTGAAATGAATATGCGGATGATCAAGCGGGATGTTTTTTTCCTGCAGCAGTTTTACTGCAAGCAGGTTGCTGCTTTCATTATGTGAAGCAACGATCACCGCCACACGGTCCAGGTGTTCTATGCAAAAGCGAAGACCCGCATCATAATCACGATCCGTACTTTGCTTGTCCGGCTGTATCGGTGAAGGATAACCTCTTTCTTCTGCCCTCTTCCTCTCCTTCTCCATGTATGCGCCGCGAACGATCTTGGCGCCAAGAATGAAATTGCGTTCTTCCGCCGCAACCTGGCTGTCTTTCAAAAACTGCAACCTGTCATGACGGTAAAGCTGGATCGTATTATAAATAACAACTTTCCCTTTGTTGAACATATCCATCACCTGCATGGTCAGCGCATCCACGGGATCCTGGATCCAGGTTTCTTCCGCATCAACCAACACACCGATATTTTTATCGGCTGCCGCCTGACTGATCTGCATCATCCGCTGATGCACGCGTTGCCATTCTTCTTTTTCGGCGGCGGGCAATCTGTCGATCGCCTGCTGGTAACGCTTCATCAATGTACCCTTTGCTTCCTGCATGGACGCATCCAGTTTTTCCAGCAATGTGAATCTGGCAAAGCCGGTCACTTTGATACTCATAAAAGGAATATTGGGCTGGGTCGCCGCATAATTAATTACGCGGATGAACTCCTGCGTGGCATGATCAAAACCCTGCTCACCGTCATCTCCGCCCTCAACGCCATAATCGAGGATCACTTTTACGTGGTAATCGCCAAGTTTTTTTGCAACGACGGCCGTCTGCTCCAGGGTTTCGCCGCCAACAAACTGTTCGAAGATCGTGCTGCGGATCAATCCTTTTACGGGAAGACCTGATCTCACAGCCCATGGAGTAAATCTTGTTCCAAACTTTACCAGCCAGGGCTTACCCATACAGCTGAAAAGGAAACGGGCTTTTTTCAATTCCTTATCCTTCTTGTATTCGAAGGCAAATTCGGTATTGTCAAAAGAAACCTGCGGGTGAGGGTTCATGCTACTAATGTGATGATTGTGTGATTGGGATTGTGTTTTCTACGGCGCAAATCTAGGCTAAGAGGGGGAAAGAGGGAAGGGGAAAAGGGGATATTTTGGGATGACCGCGGACCACAGACCGCAGACCGCGGTATCATTCCTTATAAAAGATCCTACACTGCCGAATATATATAAGAGAAAAACACCTCCGCTGATGTTCACGTCTGCGGTCTGTGGTTCGTGGTCTACTTTGTTCACGTCGGCCGTCGGCCGTCGGCGGTCCTCCCTCTTTCCCTACCTTTGCGCCAAATTTTACAGATGACAGAAAAGACCGCTTCCGAAAGCCTCACCATCATGACAGAGCTGGTTCTCCCGAACGATACGAATGTGTTTGGAAACCTGATGGGCGGCCGATTGATGTATTGGATGGATATCGCCGCAGCATTATCGGCACAAAAACATTCCAATGCGCCCGTGGTGACAGCTTCAGTAGATAATATATCGTTTGAAAATCCTATCAAACTGGGAAATGTGGTGCATATCCAGGCGAAAGTGACAAGAGCTTTCACTTCTTCCATGGAAGTACACATGAAGGTTTGGGGTGAAGACCTGAAGAAGCAAATAAAGTATAAGAGCAATGAAGCTTATTATACGTTCGTGGCGCTGGATGACAACAATCAGCCAAGACCCGTAAATGGCCTGGTACCGGAAACAGAAGACGAGAAAAGATTATTTGAAGGAGCGCTTCGCAGACGTCAGCTTCGTTTGATATTGGGCGGGAAGATGAAACCGGATGATGCGGTGGAATTGAAGGCGTTGTTTAGTAACAGGTGAGGAAGACCACGGACAACGGACCGCAGACCGCGGTACCAGCATTGTAAATGATACCGGTCTAAAGGCCCCTTACCAATACCACAAATAATGAAGAAGGTTCCAGAGGTTAATACTGTATAACCTTTGGAACCTATTAAACCTATGGAACCTTTGGAACCTTTTTCTCACCCCTCTTTCGTCGCATACCGATGCAACTTCTCCGCCAGCGACTCATCCGAAGCATCTTCATCATCTTCCCATTGATCTTCCAGGAAGTCGAGTGCGATATACATCTCGATCAGGTACTGGTAGGTCTTCCCATCTTCCGTGATCGTCATTTCAAAATCGGCTTCACCTTCATCATCGATCGGCCGGATGATGATATCGGAATTCCAGTTGTTCGGATCTTCAAGATAGATCACGGAATCTTCGTCAATATCTTCAAAATCCCGGATAAGATCAACGAGTTTCATACAAGGAAATTTTGTTGAAGTTACAAGCTATTTTTCATCAGCGATCTTTTCCTTTACCACGATCAGATCCGCAGCATCGACCTGCATCGGCAGGAGGCCTATCTTCACCACTGCCTTCTTCCCGCGCAGCTCCAGCACCTCCCCTACCTGGTGATTGCGTTTCATTTTTACCTTAGCGCCCACTTTGATCTCGCCACCTATTTCCGCAAATTTAGAATCGATCTTCTTCTGCATTTTACTCGCCACTTTCTTTTCATCTTTCTTGAAAAGAAGTGCATCCATTTGTTTGATCACTTTGTTCTTATTCTCTTCCTTCCGCCACTCGATCAGCATCTGCTTCAGCTTGCGCTCCATATCCTTCAGATAAGCAATGCGTTCTTCCGATACCCTGTTCTGTTCTTTAAGCAATTCCACCTGCTGGCGATGTCTTTCTTTATCCATCACCGCTTGCATCTCTCTTTTCAACCGCTCGTTTTCTTTCACCAGCTGATTGAGATCCTTTTCTTTCTTCTCGAGATCGCGGAGATCCTGTTCGGTCCGGTTCAATAATTTATCAAGCCGGAACTGATCCTCATCCACCAGTGCGCGCGCGCGTTTGATCAGTCCTTTATCCAGACCGATCCTCTCCGCAATGGAAAACGTATAAGAACTTCCGGGTTTACCGATCAGCAGTTTATATTGCGGCTGCAGGTTCTTTTCATCAAATGCCATTGCGCCATTGACGATGCCCTGGGTCTTGCCCGCCATGATCTTCAGGTTGAGATAGTGCGTGGTAACAATACCAAACGCATGTTTTCTCGCGAGCTCCTGCATGATCACTTCAGCGAATGCACCACCAAGGTTAGGATCACTTCCGCTTCCCAATTCATCAATAAAGAAAAGCGTTTTGCCATTGGCATTCTCCATAAAATGCTTCATGTGCAAGAGATGGCTGCTGTAGGTGCTAAGTTCAAACTCGAGACTCTGCGTGTCACCGATATGGATCATCAGTTGTTTGAAAATACCAAACTGTGATGACGGATGAACCGGCACCAGCAAGCCGCTCTGCACCATCATTTGCAACAATCCCACCGTCTTCATGGTAACGGTCTTACCACCTGCGTTGGGACCACTGATCACCAGTATGCGATTGTTGTCATCAAGGGTGATCGTTACCGGGATCGTTGGTTTTTGCGAACGTTGATTATAGATATACAACAACGGATGATACGCATTCACCAGGTGAACATGTGCTTTATCCACGATCGCAGGAAACTCGCCGCGATAATCCGCGGCCAGTTTAGCTTTCGCTCTGATGAAATCATAATCACCAACGATGGAATGATAGGTCAGCAACAGGTCCGAATAAGAAGATAATCTTCCTGTGAGCTGCCGGAGAATGCGATAAACTTCCTTGCGTTCATCATTCTCCAGTTCATGTACCTGATTATTCAGTTCAATGGTTTCTTCGGGTTCAACAAAAGCCGTTTTGCGGCTGTCGCTCTCCCCGTGAAGTATTCCTTTAACCGTTCTTTTCTGTTCGGCAAAAACTGCCACCACCCGCCGTCCGCTCATAAAGCTCTCTTCGATCTCTGCGAGATAGCCTTGCTTATTCAGCTTTGCCACGATCTTATCGAATACGCGCCGCAGTTCATTCCTTTTACGGTAAAGGCTCATGCGGATATTCTTCAGCTCTTCGGATGCATTGTCCTTTACCTGGCCGGACTCGTCCAGCACTTCATCGATCAGCCGGATGACTGCCTTTTCGTAGTACGTATTGGCGATCACGCTGGCCATGGCGGAATATGCGCCTTTCCGCTCCGCATCGAACCAACGGAAAATGCGCTCCATGCTTTCAGCCAGTTTGCGCAGGTCCATGAACTCCTCACCGTTCAATACCGCACCTGGAATGCTCAGCATTTTCAGCTGGCGCGACAGGTTCAGTATATAATCATTCGGAAAATAGATCGCATTCTGCAAAAGCTGATGATATTCAAAGCTTTGCCTAAGTTGTGTATCAATAAAATCCTTCCGCGTATGGATCCTCAGCTCCAACGCTTTCTGCCGCGCATGATCGGTCTGGCAATAGTTTGCCAGTAAGGACTTTACCTTGTCAAACTCCAGTTGTAAATACGCCGATTCAGGAAATAATTTCATAGTCTCTCTAACGTCAAATTTTATTCAGCATGCAAAGGTAGTTTATTGCAGAGTTGTTAAAGTAGTGAACTTTGAAAGCCGGACGGGGAGTTATTGGATTTTTGGGATTAGAGGGATTCGTGTCTGAAAGTTGAAGAAGGATCAGGTCCTTAAATGATCGGTGCTCAGTAAACCGGCGCTCGCTTATTAGAAACGGGGATTTATGGGATGAAAAGGATTTTTCTGGCCTATTTGACAACTATGAATTTTCTATGCA
>QFQQ01000092.1 GCA_003243445.1 Citrobacter freundii | reverse complement strand
CCCCCTCTAAATCTCCCCCTTCAGGGGAGACTTTGCTTTCCGACACAAGGCAATTGTTTTTTAAATCGTACATCTGTATTACGATATAAAATGAAAAATCTTTAAAAAACGACCTAAAGTCTCCCCTGAAGGGGGAGATTCAGAGGGGGCCCTACGCCGGGCGATCGAATAGCTTTCCGTTAACTGAACGACATTGAATTTTAATGGTGGGTGAGGAGTGCATGATCATTGTGATGGGTTGTACCTCAAAGACACAAGCGAAACACTTTAACTGCCCATATTAACCATAACCCTTCAGGAATCGCCTTAACTGTTTGATCTGGCCACGTTATTCTATAACCATATTGAACCTCTTTGCCTGTTCCCTCACAATCTTCTCGATCTCCGTCTCCAGTGTCTGCTCGTTCTTTCCGTTCGCTTTCTTTGCTTTTTCTCTCACGATATATGCCTCACGCTTCACAGTATTATCTTCAATCGCCTGCTGGATCAGTTTTCTTTCAGCAGATTTTTTCTCGATCACCATCTTTAACTCAGCTCTCGTTTTTCCTTTCAGACTGTCAGGCAATGTTTTCATATCCACTTTTTTATAAAATAAAGAATCGCTGATGATTGCATCTACGGCATCCCATGAGCTGTTATCATAGAGCGTCTTTTTTGCTTTTACGGAAGCGCGTTTTGCCATTACTGATCTGTTCATCTTCATATTGGCGTCGTCGACAGCTGCCTGCTGTTCAAAATTAACAACCCCGCTTGCACCATAGCTGAGATAGGTTTTATTCAGTTGGTCATTGAGTACAAAAATGGTGCTGTCATAAGGAGTGGCAATGTCATCGATCACGGCATCCTGGTTGATATTGGTGAAGCTGCCGGATCCGCATTCGCTGCCGAGATTCCAGTGTTCACGGATGCCCTGCATTTTGTCGCCGCAATAGATCGTATTGACGATCACATTTTTTTTGCTGGCTTCTGTACAGGCTTTGGTGAAGCTCAGTTGTCCCTGCAGGAAATCTTCATTGCCGGCAATGAAGATCACTTTGTAACTGTTTGCCATTGTATCCCAGTTCATTTCAGTTAAGGAAGTATACATCACCTGGCCGCAATATTCATCGCCGCCATTGGTGGTAAGAGAGAATAGTTTGCGGGAGAGAAAATCAAGATCGGAAGTAAAACCGGTGATCTGTTTTACATAACCCTCTTTTACGTCATTGCTGCTTCTTCCGTATTCATATAATGCAATCTGGATGGAAGGCGCTGCACCTTCACAGGTCGCTTTACCCATCACGCTTACCATATTCCATAACTGGGCTTTTGCCTGTTCGATCAGGCCATCCATGCTATTGCTCACATCCAGCAATACGGCTACCTGTATTTTAGCGGGAGAGGCTGGGAGAGGTGTTTTATCTGAAACGGGATCCTGTTTTGGGGATTGACGCTTATTGCCAATGCGTGCAACTGCATAAAATGATGCAAACAGGAACAGGGCAATAACGGCTGGTTTGATATAGCTGCGCATAACAGATGGTTTTATGCGAAGAGATGCCGTTTGTTTGCCGGTTACATACAAAAAACGGTAGGGGTGACCGCTTTTAGATTTTTTTAACGCAAACGGATCAGGATTTAGCCAGTGCACAAAAGGACCATTCCAGGTTCATTCAGGGTGACAGTACGAGGCTGTTATTCCACAATAATGGCTGCTTCGACATGATTGTCAACCTGATCGGAGCTGGCAATATTCTTGAATAACACTTCAGTAACATTTAATCAAACTATATGAAAACGATCTTTTCTTTTATCTGCGCCGCTATTGTTTTCACTGCCTGTACCAATGCGGGAAGGAATGGTGAAAGCCCGACTGACAGCACAACTGCTGCAAATGATAGTATGAATACGGGAAATACAGATCCTAACAACCGCAATACGATCGGCTATGACTCTGCGGCAAAAACCGGCGATACAGCTTCTTATGAGCGTATGCGCCAGGTCCAGACGGACAGTTTAAAGCGTTAACGGGATTCAGTCAGCAACTGTTTAAGCATTTGCTCAAGTTCCTTCACGCGTTTCTCCAGTTCGGGCAACTTTCTGGTAACTGCCTGGCTCCGGAGTGCGGAGGTATAATCGTGTGCGGGTGAACCGGTCACAGCTTTACCAGGTTCGATCGATTTGCTGACGCCACTCTGCGCATTCACTTTGGAGCCGTCACCAAGTTGGATATGTCCGACGATGCCCGCCTGTCCGCCGATCATCACGCCTTTCCCGATCTTGGTACTTCCGCTGATACCCGCCTGTGCAGCGATGACGGAGCTATTGCCGATCTCCACATTATGCGCGATCTGGATCAGGTTATCGAGTTTCGCGCCTTTCCGGATGATGGTAGATCCGATCGTCGCACGGTCGATGGTTGTATTTGAGCCGATCTCCACCTGGTCTTCTACCACCACGTTACCGATCTGCGGTACTTTTTTGAAGCTGCCGTCCGGCTGCGGTGCAAAGCCAAAACCATCACTGCCGATGATGGTGCCCGCGTGGATCGTAACGTTATTGCCGATCTGGCAATCGTGATAGATCTTCACTCCGGGATGAAGGATGCAATTATCACCGATCGTAACGTTATTGCCGATATATGCCTGCGGATAGATCTTTGTATTGTTGCCTACTTTGACATTCTCTCCAATATATGCAAATGCACCGATGAAAACCTGCTGGCCATAGCTGGCCGTTTTAGCGATATAGCTTGGTTCCTGCACGCCAGTCAGCTGCTGCTGCATGATCTCCTGGTATTTGCTCAGCAGGGTTGCGAAGGCAGTATAAGCATCAGCAACGCGGATCAGTGTTGTGCTCACCGGTTGTTTCAGTTCATAGCCTTCACTGATGATGATCACACTGGCACTGGTAGTGTATAAATGATCTTCGTATTTGGGATTGGCGAGAAAGCTAAGCTGGCCTTCTTTGGCTTCTTCAATTTTTCCGAAAGAGCCAACGGTCGCGTTCGGGTCTCCCTCAATTTTGCCGCCAACGATCAGTGCAATCTGCGATGCAGGAAATGTCATGAATATATAGATTTAGGTCAGGCGTGAAAAGGCAAGGATTAAGCCATTCAAACCCTCCAGCAACAAATGTAATATTTTTTAACAGTGCTGCTGAGATTGTGTTGTATCAGCGCATTGTCTACCTGGGAAATGTCCCGGATAGTGCCGTCTTTGAACAGGATATTGATGCGTTCGTCCGAAGGATTATAAGTGGTATTGCTGGCTTCCCCGGTGAATACAAAATATTCGGCAACCTCAGCTTCGGTCAGTTCAAGCGTGCCGGCGATCTCGCGGATCCGTTGTTCAATTATCGCCTGATCGATCGGTTCTGCCTGCAATTTTACCTTGAAAAGTTTTCTATCAGTTAATGAACGGCAAAGCAGGCGCAATATTTTGTCGGAATGCCGGCTCCAGTTCTTAATAGTGGCCATTACGTCATTATCATCCAGTTCACAAAAGGTCTGTAATGAATCGCCCATATTCCGGAAGTCCTGCGGATTCTTCAGCATATTATCCAGTACCTGCGAAGCGGCCTGCAATGGTTCTCCCGTTGCGATCAGCGTTTTTGCGCGGCGGATGATCTTGACCAGCATCATCTCCGCGCCAAGTACAGCTTTGTGGAGGTACACCTGCCAGTACATGAGGCGGCGGGAGACCAGGAATTTTTCGATAGAATAAATAGCTTTTTCTTCCACCATCAGGTCACCGTCTTTTACCGTCAGCATCTTGATGATCCGGTCGTAACCGATCACGCCTTCGGCAACACCAGTAAAAAAGCTGTCGCGGTTGAGATAATCCATCCTGTCAACATCCAATTGTCCGGAAACAAGCTGATGCAGGAATCTTTTGGGATGATTATTGGTAAAGATATCCAGTGCGGTTTGAAGCTGTCCGTTCAATTCGCGGTTCAGCACCTGCATGATCAGTACGGAGATCTGTTCGTGATGGACGCCTGGAATGAGTTCACTTTCCAGTGTATGTGAAAACGGGCCATGACCCGCATCGTGCAGCAGGATCGCGATCTTTGCACCGAGTTCCTCATCTTCTGTGATCTCAATGCCCTTGCTTTTCAACTCTGAAAGTGCGTTGCACATGAGATGATAAGCACCGAGCGAATGATGCAACCGGGAATGAACAGCCCCGGGATAAACCAGGTGCGCGAACGCCATCTGGTGTATATTACGCAACCGCTGGTAGAACGGATGCGATATGATCTGAAGGATCAATGGGTGATCAATGGTAATAAAACCATATACAGGATCGTTGATTATCTTTCTGACTCCCGGCATTGTTGCGTTTTTGTTAAAGACCCAGCGGTCAGTCGGCAAAAGTACGGTGACCAGGTGGTAAAAACTTATTTTTGAAACAAGTCAAAAGTAAAAAGTCAAAAGTAAAAAATGGCATTCGCCGTTCAGATCGACTTTTTACTTTTGAATTTTTACTTTTTAATTAATTACGATGGCTTTGGCAAAAATTATCTGGGTAGATGACGAGATCGAAAGTTTACAATCACAAAAACTTTTCCTGGAAAATAAGGGATACGAAGTACAGACCTTTACCAATGGATTTGACGCGATCGATTTTGTAAAAGATAACCCGGTTGATGTGGTATTGATCGACGAGAGCATGCCCGGCATCACCGGACTGGAGACCCTTGCCAAGATCAAGGAAATGAAGCAATCGCTTCCGGTTGTGCTGATCACCAAGAATGAAACGGAAAATCTGATGGACGAAGCCATCGGCAGCCAGATCAGCGATTACCTGATCAAACCGGTTAACCCAAACCAGGTCTGGCTGAGCTTAAAAAAGATCATCGATAATAAAAGACTGGTGGCAGAGAAAACAACAACCGCTTATCAGCAGCAGTTCAGGAACCTCTTCATGGCACTCAACAGTAATCCTGATTACAACGAATGGATGGATATCTACAAAAAACTGGTGTACTGGGAGCTGGAGATGCAGAAAAGCGACAGTCCCGAGATGCAGGAAGTGTTGCAAAGTCAGAAGGGTGAGGCCAATACTGAGTTCTTCAAGTTTGTTTCCCGCAACTATGCTTCCTGGGTGAACCCCAAAAGTACAAATGGTCCTGTGATGAGTCATTCCCTTGTAAAATTCAAAGTAATGCCGCATTTGGAAAAAGGAACACCGCTGTTCTTTGTGCTGATCGATAACCTGCGATTTGACCAGTGGAGAGCCATTCAGCCTATTTTTTCAGAAAGCTTCCGCATACTGGAGGAAGACAGCTTTTACAGCATTCTGCCAACGGCAACGCAGTATGCGCGAAACGCTATTTTCGCTGGTTTGCTGCCGATGGATATCGCCAAACAATTCCCGCAACAATGGAAGAATGATGATGACGAGGGCGGAAAAAATATGTATGAAGAAGAATTCTTCCGCGCGCAAATGAAAAGGCTTGGCAAAGGTGATCTGAAAGTGTCTTATACAAAAGTGCTGAACAATAACGCCGGCCTCGAGCTGGTGAACAATATTCATAACCTGCTTAACAATGATATCAATGTGATCGTCTACAATTTTGTGGACATGCTGAGCCATGCACGTACCGAAATGGAAGTGCTCAAAGAACTGGCCGGTGATGAAATGAGTTATCGTTCGATCACCAGCAGTTGGTTTGAACATTCGCCTTTACACCAGGCATTGAAAAAGATCGCGGATAAGAACATCAAGATCGTTCTTGCAACCGATCACGGCAGTGTGCGCGTGAAAACGCCTTACAAAGTGATCGGTGATAAACAAACAACGACGAATCTTCGCTATAAACATGGCCGGAACCTGAATTATGAGCCGCGGGAAGTCCTTGCTTACCGCGATCCTCGTGAGATCGGTTTACCGGTGCCGACCATTAACTCGTCTTTCATCTTCGCCAAAGAAGACGGGTTTCTTTGTTATCCCAATAACTACAATCATTATGTCAATTACTACCGGAATACTTTTCAGCATGGAGGCGTGAGTTTGGAGGAAATGATCGTGCCGGTGATAAAGATGGAGAGTAAATAGAGAGAGATTGCGGACGACGGACTGCGGACCGCAGACGTTTCGTCAGGTTTGAGCAGAACAAGATTTTCGGGCAGGCAAATAAATTAATAAGCCTTTCTTTTTGAGAAAGGCTTATTAATTTATAATGATGTTCAATAACAAATTGGCTACGATCAGCAGTCCACGTCTGCGGTCCGTCGTTCTCTGTCCGTGGACGACGGCATTAATCCTTCTTGTCGACGGTTATAAGATTTGCCTGTATCTCCAGGTATAACTTCTTCACATCATCCGGTAAGTAGTCCGCATTGATGTCAAGTTGTGGTATCAGATCGATCAGGGTGTTGATACGTCCTTCAATCTGGAGGAATTTGTTCAATACGACTACTTTTTTCTGCTCAAGGATGCAATAGCCACTTTGGAAAGTTCCCCTTTCATAGCGCAGGACATAGCCGCTATGCTCGGCGATCGATTCAAGTTTATCAAGAACGGATTGTGTGTATTTTATATTCATCAGATCTACGATATTAGTAAACGACAAACAAAAGTACGGAGCTGGGAAGGAGTTCAGGAATAAGCTAACCCCAAGTTTTCCACAGTTGAAGTTGGAAAGCGGAGCGATGTTGGATGTTCGATGTTCGGATTTTATTCAGGAATATCGGCTGTATTGGAAGTTTCTTCAGCGATCGAACATCGGCCATCGGGCATCCAACATCGCGCTCTCTACGCTATTTTCCTTAATTTTACACGTGTCTTATCCCTCTCTTAAAATAACTTTTCTCGGTACAGGTACCAGCAGCGGTGTTCCCATGATTGCATGTCCCTGTGAAGTGTGTGCTTCTACGGATAAGCGGGATAAAAGGCTGCGATCGAGCATAATGGTGGAATCGTCTACGACGAGATTAGTGGTGGATACCGGACCGGACTTCAGGTGCCAGATGTTGAGGGAAAAGGTGAAGTCGCTGGATGCAGTGTTGTTCACGCATCCGCATAAAGATCATATTGCGGGATTGGATGATATCCGCGCGTTCAATTACTTTTCGGGTAAATCGATCGATGTGTTTGCGGATCCGGCAACGGAAGAAGCTATACGTCGAGAGTTTTACTATGCATTTTCCGAAAACAAATACCCCGGTCTTCCACAGTTATTCATGCGTACGATCACGCCTGCACCTTTTATGGTGGGTGATATACTGGTCGAACCGATCCCTGTTTGGCATTTGAAGATGCCTGTGCTTGGTTTCAGGTTTGGCAAATTCACTTATATCACGGATGCAAACCGTATCGATCCGGCTTCGATGGATAAGATCCGAGGTTCAGATGTGCTGGTGTTGAATGCGCTACGGAAAGAAAAACATATCTCGCACTTTACGCTGGGTGAAGCAACTGATATCGCCAGTGAATTGAAGGTTTCAAAAGCTTATTTCACACATCTGTCTCATCAGATGGGTTTTCATGCGATGGTAGAACCTGAGTTGCCTGCCGGAATGCATATTGCTTACGATGAAATGGTGATTGAAATGCCTCCGTCTGCCTAATATTTATATAATCTCTTAGTTGTCGGATTACACAAACGCGCGGTAGGTCATTCCTTTTGCGGTGGATCATCCGGGAGTTCTTGCGGGCAATATTCATCGTTAGTGAATGGGGCATTTGCAAGTGGCTAACGGAGCGAATCAATAATACTTTCAGAGGTAAATAAAAAAGCCGCCATTTGAACTGACGGCTTTTTTGATGGAAGAAATTACCGCGGTAATCCTCTCATGTTTCGGTACTGTTCTTCATACCTGACCACAAGATCGATTTTCAACAGTTCGTCCCTGACGAAATCTATCTTGAAGTTTACATCCTGAAAATTACGCGCGGTTTCCTTTTTAAAGTCGGTCAATTCTTTTTTAAGATCTCCGACGTCTTGTTTGAGGACTCCAACGTCTTGTTTGAGGACTGCAACGTCTTGTTTGAGGACTGCAACATCTTGTTTGAGCTCTCCAACATCTTGTTTGAGCTCTCCAACGTCTTGTTTTAGAACTAAAACATCTTGCTTGAGAACTGCAACATCTTGCTTGAGCACTCCGACATCTTGCTTGAGCACTCCGACATCTTGCTTAAGTACTCCGACATCTTGTTTGAGAATAGCCACATCTTGTTTTAATCCTCCGACTTCTTGCCCCAGGCCCGTAACTTCTTTTTTCAACTCGCGTAAATTATTGTCCACATTGTGAAAGCCTCTTGTTACCAGGCTGATCATTTCGTCGAATCGCTGATCCACCGAAAGCTTGTTTGGTTGTTGCTCCATGTAGTACGTATTTAATAAGGTTTAATAATTAATTTGGCTGTCAAATTTATTGTTAATCACTGATTTAAATATTAAAAATATAATAGAAGTTTCTCTAAATTCTATAGGTATTTTTTCTAAGTCTAAGCAGGAGAGAGGATACAGTCGAAAAATTAACTAACAGATGTTAGCGTTCTTTCAAAAAGGTTTATATCTTGCATTGGCTTCTATCGATTGCCTGTAACGCTTAGGCGCTAACTCCGGTGTGCCATCTCCCCGGCGAATGGGATTGGGACGGTGGCACATCTTTTTTACTCTTTAACACAAGAAAGATTTATGGATTTTCATACTTCCGAGATTACCGAACAGGTGCAACAAACTGCCCGGGAATTTGCACGTCAGTATATCAAACCTTATGTAATGGACTGGGATGAATCACAGGAATTTCCCATAGAAGTTTTCAGGGAAATGGGTAAACTCGGATTGATGGGCGTACTCGTTCCCGAAGAATACGGCGGGGCCGGTCTTAGTTATGTTGAATACAAAACCGTCATTGAGGAGATCGCGAAAGTTTGCGGCTCTGTTGGGCTTAGTGTGGCAGCGCACAATTCACTTTGTACCGGACATATTCTTGCTTTTGGTAATGAAGAACAGAAACAAAAATATTTACCCAAATTGGCTACCGCGGAATGGATCGGTGCATGGGGACTTACAGAGGCTAATACCGGAAGTGATGCAGGCAATATGAGATGTACAGCGGTAAAAGACGGTAATGACTGGATCATCAATGGTACAAAGAACTGGATCACGCATGGTAAGAGCGGTGAGCTCGCCGTGGTGATCTGCCGTACCGGTGAACCGCGTGCTAAAAACAACTCAACTGCTTTTGTTGTAGAAAAAGGAACGCCTGGTTTTGGCGCCGGTAAAAAAGAGAACAAACTTGGTATGCGTGCAAGCGAAACTGCTGAAATGATATTTGATAACTGCCGCATCCCTGACACAAACCGCCTTGGCGAGATCGGTGATGGTTTCAAACAGGCGATGAAAGTGCTTGATGGCGGGCGGATCTCCATCGCTTCCTTATCATTGGGCATTGCAAAAGGCGCTTATGAAGCGGCCTTGCAATATTCCAAAGAAAGACATCAGTTCGATCAGCCGATTTCAAACTTCCAGGGCATTTCATTTAAGCTCGCGGATATGGCCACAGAAATTTCTGCCGCGGAATTACTCACGCTTCGCGCCTGCGATCTGAAAAACCGCAAACAGCCAATGACAAAAGAAGCAGCAATGGCAAAGTACTACGCCAGTGAAGTGGCGGTGAAAGTAGCGAACGATGCGGTACAGGTGTTTGGCGGCTACGGCTATACAAAAGATTTCCCGGTGGAGAAGTTTTATCGTGATGCAAAATTGTGTACCATTGGAGAAGGGACAAGTGAGATCCAGAAGCTGGTGATCTCAAGAGAGGTATTAAGAGATTAGTACAACTCTGTACGTTCATCCACTTTTTAAAAACTTCAAAAAGGGTAACTTTAAAAAAGAAATAAAAGTGGACGCAGTAAGGATATTCCATCGAGAAAGGGTGCAGACTTTAGCTATGAATTTGAACCGGAAAGCTATAAAGTCGTTATAGCTTTCCGGCAGATCTGGCAATGATTTCCAGGTTGTATGTCTCAACTCAAATATATCTTACCGACGGCCATCATAATCCTGTTTTTGTTTGGGATCGCATTGTTCATGCAGCAAATTAAAAGAAACGATACGCCAGGAAAATCACCTGGGCAACTTACCACTGCACTAAATCCAAAACAGCTTGAAGCAATCGACTATATAAAAGGAAAAGCTTTTTTTGCAGATAATTGCAGAATGTGTCACAATTTCCAGAAGACTGATCAGGATTTTTTTATAACAGGTATTAAGAATGAGTTCTGGACCGGCACAGATAAAATAGCCAGTTTCTTACAACAGCCTCAGAGATTTGCCACTGATCCATATATCATCAGGATGATGCGGAAATTCGGTCAGACGACTCCTCATATTCCCTTCAACAGGATCACCAGTGATGAAGTAAGAATGATCTATCGATATATTATGATAGAAAGTGAGAAACTTGGTTTATGACCAAGGGCTTATTTAACCTCCTGCATTTCCACCAACTTCCTGTAAAACCCATTATGTGCGATCAGTTCTTCATGCGTTCCTCTCTCCACGATCTTTCCTTTCTGCAATACAATGATCTCGTCCGCATGACGGATCGTACTCAACCGGTGTGCGATCACAATACTCGTTCTGTTCTGCATCATGTTATTGATCGCGTCCTGTACCAGGCGCTCGCTTTCTGTATCCAGCGAAGAAGTAGCTTCGTCAAGGATCAGGATCGGCGGATTTTTTAGTACCGCGCGGGCAATAGTGAGGCGCTGCCTTTCACCGCCACTGAGTTTACTGCCGCGGTCTCCTATGTTGGATTGATAACCGAGTTCCTTATGTATAATGAAATTATGCGCGTTAGCGATCTTCGCAGCATGCTCTATCTCCGCTTCTGTTGCATTCGGCGTACCCAGTGCAATATTATTTGCGATCGTATCATTAAACAGGATCGGTTCCTGTGTAACGATACTCATCAGACCGCGAACGGAATGCAATGAATAATTCTTGATATTCACGCCATCGATCAATACCTCGCCGCTTGTAACATCGTGAAAACGCGGAACGAGATCAGCCAACGTGGATTTACCGGCACCTGAAGATCCAACCAGCGCCACAGTTTTTCCTTTCCTGATCGTAAGGTTGATCTTGTCGAGGATCACCGCATCGTCATAAGCAAAAACCACATCACGGAACTCTATCTTTTCATTGAATGAGGTGAGTTGTTCACCATTTATATTTTCATCCACCACGATCGGTGCCTGCAGTACCTCTTCCACCCGGATCAATGCGGCCGCACCACGCTGTATATTAAAAAATGAGTTGGAGATATTCTTCGCCGGGTTAATGATCATGGCAAACGTGGCAATGTATACCAGCAATTCACCTGCCGCGATCCCCTGGCCATCCAGTACCAGCCGCCCGCCAAAATACAGGATCGTGCTCAACACGATAACTCCCAACACTTCTGTAAGCGGAGATGCAAGATCACGGCGCGCACCCATTTTCTTTCTGATCGTAAACAGTTCATCATTTACTGTATGAAAACGTGTGCTCAATAATTTTTCCGCCAGAAATGCTTTGATCACACGCAAACCACCAAGTGTTTCATCAAGGATTGAAAGACCTTCGCCAAGTTTGACCGCAGCATCCTGCGACTGTCGTTTCAGCTTGCGGCTCACACGCCCTATCAGCAGGCCCGTGACCGGCAACAGCACCAGCAGGAACAGTGAAAGTTGCGGTGAAATAACCACCAGCGCAATCAGGTATCCGATCACTGTAATAGGATCTTTGATCATCCCGTCCAGCATACCGATCACGGAGCCTTCGATCTCCGCAATATCATTCGTCATGCGCGAAATGATATCACCTTTTCTCTTTTCTGTAAAATACCCGATAGGCAAACGAAGGATCTTATCATAAAGATCGCCGCGCAGGCGGGTCACGATCATTGTCCTTACCGGGACGGAAATACGGTTGGATAAATAGAGGAAAACATTTTTCAGGATCGTGGCAATGATGATCATCAGGCAAATAGCGGTCAGACCCGCCACTTTGCCATTTGCACCATTATCGGCAATCGTTCTTTCAAGAAAATTGCTGATATAGGAGCCAAGCACATTTGTGCGCATGACTTCCGGGTTGGGCGTTTGATCCGTATCGAAGATCAGCCCGAAAAAGGGACTCAGCATTGCAATAGAGATCACCCCGAACAAAGTGGCCAGCACTGTGCAAAGAAAGTAAAGGGACAGCTTACCGCGGTAATTCCCCAAATACCCCCAAACCCTGGAAAATTTTTTCATTCTCTTTCTAAATCGCTTAAACGGGGCAAAGTAAGTAATTTTACAGCGTCTGCCGCAAGTTTTGGGATGGGCAGGCCATAAATTATATATTTATTATGGAAGAGGGAAAAAGACAAAAACAGATCGCCGGCCTGCTGAATGAAGAAATGAACCTGATCTTTCAACGGCTTGGTTTAAATATGATCAACGGCGGAATGGTGTCCATTTCATCAGTTAAAGTGACGCCGGACCTGCTGGAAGCAAGGTTTTATCTCAGTTTTTTTCAGGTAAATGACGTTGAAGACGCACTAAAAAAGATCGAAGACCGTCATCATGAGATCAAAAAAGAACTTTCCGGCAAAGTTAGACATCAGCTAAGAAGCATACCCGTGTTGAAATTCTTTAAGGATGATACACTGGATCATGTATTCCGGATGGAGGAATTGTTCAAAAAGATCAAGGATGAAAAGAAGGACACGGATTAGATTCGCGGATTTCGCGAATTAGTGTGTGGTATCTGAAATTAGTTTTCAGGTTTGTAATATGATGAGGACTCTCGTCCGTTCTTTCCGTAAGGAATGATGCTGACGGATACAATTCGCGTAATTTGCGTAAACAGATCAGTTGCATCTTCAACACTAAAACTTAATTAGCGTCTTGAGCCTACTTTTTGCCTGGCGATATTTCAAAGCAAAAAAATCCACCAATGCGATCAACGTGATCTCATGGATCAGCGTTGTAGCCATCATTGTCGGTACAGGTGCACTTATACTTGTGCTCAGCGTTTTCAATGGATTTGAAGGGTTGGTGAAAGGACTGTATTCTTCCTTTTACACAGACCTGAAAGTGATGCCTGCTTTGGGTAAAAGCATTACCGTGTCTGCTGATCAATTGCAGCAGTTGCGCGCTGTCAAAGGTGTAAAGAACTTCTCGCTGGTAGTAGAAGAAAAAGCGCTGGTGCAGAACGGCGATTATCAATCGGTGATACACCTGAAAGGTGTTGATGATAACTACCGTTATGTTACCGGCGTTGCTGACCATATTGTCGTAGGCAACTATGATCTGGGTACAGAGGCCGAACCCAAATTGATACTTGGTACCGGCATTGAAAATGCGCTGGGTATACAGGCCGACCGCAACATCTTTATCCTGAAGATCTATCTTCCGCGGAAGAGCAGCACGATGCAGATCGATCCGCTGAATGATATCAGTGATGATTCGATCCGCAGTTCTGCGGCTTTCCAGATCCAGCAGGATTTTGACAACAAATACGGCATCACCAATATAGCCTTTGCCAAAAACGCATTACGGTTAAAGGAAAACGAATTCAGTGGGGTGGAGATCACATTGAATGACCCGAAGGCAGCGGAATTAATACAACCACAGGTACAACGGATATTTTCTTCCGGCTACCTGGTGCAGACCCGTTATCAGCAAAATCAGGGATTGTATTCCGTTATGAATATGGAACGCTGGATCATCTACGGTGTGTTAAGCCTGATCATGGTCGTAGCTGCATTCAATATGATCGGTGCGCTCACCATGCTTGTACTGGAAAAGCAAAAGGACATTGGCGTGCTTCATGCGCTTGGTGCGACGCAGACATTTGTGCAGCGGATATTTCTCAATGAGGGCTTACTGCTTGCACTGATCGGCACGATCGCCGGTATGTTCCTTGCTTACACAACGATCTTCCTTCAAAAGAAATTCCACCTCATCGAGCTCAAACAGGGGGCATTTCTGATCGACTATTTCCCGGTCGAGCCCCGTCTCGGCGACTTCCTCCTTGTCACAGCCACTGTATTCGTCATCGCCATCCTGGCTTCGTGGTTTCCTTCAAGAAAGGCGGCGGCGCAGCGGTTTTCGCTGAGAAGCGAGTAGGAGAGGGATGTTGGATGTTGGATGTTCGACGTTGGATGTTCGATGTTCGATGTTGGATGTTGGATGTTCGATGATCGGCTTCTAATCCGATGATTTGAATAAAAAAGCGGCCCGATATCACAGGCCGCTTTTTTATTTTGAGGGTCGATTGAAGTCGATCATCGATCATCGAACATTCAACATCGAGCAATCTATCAGGATCTTTCTACTCTCAATAATCCCCCAGCGTCTCCGGCAACTGCGCCAGCGCTTTCGCCAGTTGTTCATCATTCGGTGCCACGCCGTGCCAGTTGTGGTCATTTTCCATAAAATCGACGCCTTTGCCCATGATCGTGTGCATCATGATGGCGATCGGCTTACCTTGTCCGGTCAGGGATTTGGCTTTATCAAGAGATGCGATCACATCATCCATGTCGTTGCCGTTCATTTCGAGCGTGGTCCAGCCGAACGCATCAAATTTCTGGCGGAGATTGCCAAGGCTCATCACCTTGTCGGTGGGCCCATCGATCTGCTGACCATTCCAGTCGATCGTAGAGATCAGGTTGTCCACTTTATGGTGTGCTGCAAACATGGCCGCTTCCCAGATCTGGCCTTCATCCAGTTCTCCGTCACCGTGCAAGGAGAACACGAGATTTGATTCTTTATTCAGTTTTTTCGTAAGCGCGGCGCCGATGGCGGCGCTCATGCCCTGGCCCAGAGAACCGCTGGCAATGCGTACACCCGGAAGGTGTTCGTGTGTGGCCGGGTGCCCCTGCAGTCTTGAATTGATCTTACGGAAAGTAGCCAGTTCTTTTATATCAAAATACCCGGAACGAGCCAGGACAGAATAGAATACAGGTGAAATATGCCCGTTTGACAGGAAGAAAACGTCTTCGTTTGTCGCATTCATATTGAACTTCGGATCATGTTTCATCACCTGGAAATACAGTGCTGTGAGAAAATCTGCACAGCCTAAGGAACCACCGGGGTGACCGCTGCTGGAACCATGTACCATACGTACGATGTCACGACGGATCTGGGACGCAATTGCTTTGAGTTCAGGCATAAATATTAGGGATTTTTTAAACTTTTTGTATCTTGCTGCCCCATTCCACCATGAGGACGTTGCAAAAGTGCAATCTTTTTTTGATACAAAATTCAACCGTAGACATTAAATATTGCACGGGCAGGAGTTACCGAACCTGACTGACCGGTATTGCCGGTGATCAATCCAATCCCATCCAATGATAAGCCAGCGGTTCAGGCCATTTATTTTACCGTAAACCCATTCCGATGCTTGACATCTCACTACTGGATATCTTGCTTACGGCCTCTGTGGCTTTTATTATATCGTTTCTGGCTATTCCGGTTGTATTACAAATAGCAGAACAGAAAAAATTGTATGATATACCTGATGAACGAAAAGTCCATGCGCATGCTGTTGCGTCACTCGGTGGCGTAGGGATATTCGGAGGGTTTTTACTCGCTTCATTACTTTCCATACAAGGTTACCTGAATCCTGAGTTCCAGTATTTTTTTGCAGCAGCACTTGTCATCTTTTTTCTTGGGTTGAAAGATGACCTGGTCGTGTTATCAGCCAGCAAAAAGATCATCGGCCAGATCATTGCCGCATCCATATTGATCCATCTGGGCGGTATACGGATCAGCAGCATGCAGGGACTCTTCGGTTTTTATGAACTTCCGGAAGGATTTGAACTGGCACTGTCTTATCTCACGATCATTGTAGTGATCAATTCCTTTAACCTTATAGATGGTGTGGATGGCCTTGCAGGAAGCCTTGGCGTTCTCACCATGCTTGTGTTCGGAGCTTATTTTTATGCGATCCATTTTCAGGCATATGCATTGCTGGCGTTTGCACTGGCAGGCAGCCTGGTGGCATTCCTGATCTTTAATCATCCTCCGGCAAAGATCTTTATGGGGGATTCCGGGTCACTGATGATCGGTCTGATCAATGCGATCATGGTCATTAAATTCATCAATGTGGCTGGCAATCCCGCGATCCGTGTGCCGCTGGATTCTGCTGTTGCGATCGGCATTTCGATCCTTATCATTCCACTGGTCGATACGCTCCGTGTATTCGGCATCCGGATCTTCAATGGACGTTCACCCTTCACGCCAGACCGCAATCATATCCATCATTTACTGCTTAGCCGCGGTCTCAGCCATGCCGGCGTAACACTGACCTGCGTTTCAGCCAATATCTTTTTTATCGTCCTTGCCTACAATTGCCGCTCCCTGGGTACGCCTATCGTGCTCACCATAATGCTGGCCATTGCTTTTGGATCCTTTGCCGCGCTCTATTATTCCCGCCGCCAGGGCCGCACTCTCGTAGTGGCGCGCAAAAACGAATTGAAGCCTACTTCTAAAGTGGTTAATCTGAACCCGGATACGGCAGCCGCAGAACATAAGTAGCAATTTCTAAGAATTTGTTTCGATGTTGGATGATCGATGTTCGGTGATCAGTTCAGCAGTCGATAAATTTTTATCAAGAAAAAATCCCGGAGGGATAAGGCGTCTTTGCCTGGTCAGGCCCGGACAGAAGCCGATCGATCATCGAACATCCTTAAAATCAGGAGCATTGAACATTGTGAAGGTCTGCGAACATCGGCAGATTTTCATTAGCTTTGCCGCGACTGTTAAACGGAATTTATGACAGAAGATATTTCGACAATTATTGCCTCCAGCGAAGAGCAGATGCGCAAAGCGATTTCTCACCTGGAAGTTGAGCTGACAAAGATCAGGGCCGGAAAAGCGAACCCGCAGATGTTTGATGGTATTGTAGTGGATTATTACGGTTCGCCGGTGCCGATCAACCAGGTAGCCAATATCAGTGTGATGGACGCCCGCACACTCAGCATTCAGCCCTGGGAAAAGAATATGCTGCAACCCATCGAAAGAGCGATCATCAACTCCAATATCGGTGTTACCCCGCAGAACGATGGTGTACTGATCAGGATCTTTATGCCGCCACTGACAGAGGAAAGAAGACGCGAACTGGTGAAAAGATGCCAGGGTGAAGGCGAACAAACAAAAATTGCCATCCGTAATATCCGCCGTGACGCGATCGAAGCCATCAAAAAACTCCAGAAGAACGGACTCAGTGAAGATGCCGCTAAAGATGGCGAAGCAAGCGCCCAGGAAGTGACCGACCGTTATACTGCCCAGGTGGAAAAACACCTGGCAGCAAAGGAGAAGGAAGTGATGGCTGTGTAGGTTCGATGTTGGATGGTAGAGGGTCGATGGTCGGCTCCTCAGTCAGATAAAGTATTACAGAAAGAAGCCTTCTGATTTCAGAAGGCTTCTTTCTGTATAGGAATGTTCCGGGCTAACTTTCGACCATCGACCATCGACCATCGACCATCGACCATCGAACATCGGCCATCGAACATCGATCATCGCCTCTCCCGTTTCAGCTTCGCTAAAAACACCCCCACCAAAATCAATAGCAGACATCCGATATCTTTTAACGTGACCGTTTCGCCGACCAGCGTGCCCCAGAAGAGAGCAACGAACGGGATACCGTAGGTGACGAGCGAGGCAAACAGCGGTCCTGCCTTTTGCACCAACGCATAAAAGAGAACAGTGGCAAAAGCGCTGCCCACCATGCCGAGCACTACCACATTCAGGATCGACCATTGAACAGGTTGATAGCTGAAATCAAGATCACCGAATCCCTGCAGCCACAGGACAATTCCTGCAGGAATAGCCATAAAAGAAAGGGATACAGACGCCATATGCACCGGCTTGATATCGTTCAGATAATGACCAACGAGATTTACGTTAAATCCGTAACACAGGGTTGCCACTACAACCAGTGCCGCATAACCGATATTGTCAAGATCGATATCCTTTCTTGAAAAGGCCAGCAGGCACAGCCCTGCAAAGCCAATGACCACTCCAAGGATCTTTTGCCACTCGATCTTATCCCTGAAAAAAACAATACCAATGATCACCATACAGATCGGCGTCAGCGAATTCAGGATCCCTTCCAGCGAACTATCCAGCTTAACGATGGCCGCGGCGAAAAGAAAGGCAGGCAGCAGATTTCCAAACAATCCTGTAAGGATTATTAAACCCATTTTTTTCTTTGGAATAAAACGAATGTGATAGACAGCAAACGGCACGAAAACAAGTCCTGCCGAAAAAATGCGCAATGAAGCGATCTGCGCAGGGGTCAATACAATGCTGCCCTCTTTCATCAGGATAAACGAACTACCCCATATAAGACACAGAAGAATGAATAAGATCCAGCTAAGCAGTTTGGTACTCATGATAAGCGCAAAATTCCAGATTTTAATTTGACTTGCGTAAATATTCCGCAGACTACGCTGATTTCGCAGATTCTTATCCGGGAACAAATCTGCCAAAGCTGCACCACCGAACAGGTAGCTTTCAATACCGATAATGAATTACCTGATATGAGAAAGATAAAGTTGAGCGATCTTCGGGGGTAACGCCGGATGAAGTATGCGAAAATTCAATAACTTTAAATATGGGCAAAATTATCCTGAGTAAAATCAGCACACGGGCTCCAAAGGAATTCGATAAAGCAAAAACAAAGGAAGAGACAGTTGGCATACTGACCGAACTGGATGATCTGCAGAACCTGCTTTATGCAGAGAACAGGCATTCGGTGCTGGTAGTAATACAGGGAATGGATGCCAGCGGTAAGGATGGTGTGATCCGGAATGTGATGAGTCATATGAACCCGCAGGGCGTGATCGTAAAATCATTTAAGGCGCCTTCGGCCGAAGAACTGAGTCATGATTTCCTCTGGCGTGTACACAATCACACGCCTGCGAAAGGAATGATACAGGTGTTCAACCGTTCGCATTATGAAGATATTCTCATTACACGCGTGCATCGCTGGATCGATGATGATAAAGCGAAAAAACGCATGAAAGCCATCAATGCGTTTGAACGTTTGCTGGAAGAACATAATGAAACGCATATCCTGAAATTCTATTTGCATATTTCCCCCGAAGAACAAAAGCAACGTTTGGAAGAGCGCTTGCTTAATCCGGCGAAGATGTGGAAGTACAATAAGCAGGACTTTGAAGAAGCAAAGCTCTGGGATGACTACCAGCGCGCTTATGAAGATTGCTTTGATAACTGCAACGAGCCCGCGTGGACGATCGTACCGGCTGATCAGAACTGGTATAAAGAATATGTGATCGCAAAAACCTTGCGTGATCTGCTGAAAGGATTGAAGATGCAGTTTCCCGGTTTGAAGAAAGAGTAAAGTTTTTTATTCTCTTATTTTGGACTAAATTTTGAGCATAACAGCCCACATCATTTAACCCTCTAAAACCAAGTTTATGGGACTTTTAAAAGAATTCAAGGAATTTGCCATGAAAGGTAATATTGTAGACCTTGCAGTGGCAGTGATAATAGGCGGAGCTTTCGGAAAAATCGTAACAGCCCTTACAGATACGATCATTATGCCGATCATTAGCCTGGTAATGGGCAAGGGTGGTGTTCAGGACTTATCGGTGACAGTGGGGCAAACGGTTTTTCCTATTGGAGGCTTCTTACAAGCGATAATTGATTTTATATTGGTGGCATTTGTACTGTTTCTTATCGTAAGAACCATGAACTCCGTCATGAAGAAAAAAGAAGCAGTGAAACCACCTCCACCAACGCCGGAAGAGATCGTTTTACTGCGCGAAATCCGCGACTCTTTAAAGAAATAGACACCCGAAATATTTCCCTTATTTTTGACCCCCGGTTGCGCCTCTGGTAAACCGGGGTTTAATTTTAAATATGGCTAATACCGCATCCTACCAGATCAAATTACCCCAGTTTGAAGGTCCCTTCGACCTGCTCCTGTTCTTTATCGAAAGGGACGAACTGGATATCTACAATATTCCTATCACGCGCATTACCAATGACTTCCTGAATTATATCCATCAGCAGGAATCGCTGAATATTGAAATGTCAAGCGAATTCATCCTTTTCATTTCCACACTGATGCGTATCAAGGCGAAAATGCTGCTGCCAAGAAAGGAACTGGATGCGCAGGGCAATGAAATTGATCCGCGTGAGGAACTGGTAAGCAAACTGCTCGAATACAAAAAGTTCAAAGAAGCATCCGCCCAGATGGCGGAAATGGAAGCCATCCGCATGCTGATGGTGAAACGTGGTAATATCCAGAAAGAACTTTCCCAGATCGGGGAAGATGCGGGTGAAGGCACTGAGATCCAGAACATCACTCTTTTCAAACTGATGAAAGCGTTTGAAAAGGCGATGCAGAAATATTCCGACCGCGTGAACAAACCTGTTCATACCGTTGTGCAGTATCGCTACACCATGGAGAACAGCCGGAAGGACATGATGAACATCGCGCAGAAAGAAAAAACCGTCTCCTTCGAAAAGATCTTCGAAGTGGCCGAGAACCGTGTGCATGCGATCTTTCTCTTCCTGTCGCTCCTCGAACTGGTCCAGCAAAAATTCATGAAGATCATGATCGGTGACGGCAAGAACAATTTTATCATAGAATACGTGGAACCGGAGATCCGCGCTGCGGAACTGGCGGAAGATGGACTTACGGATGAAGATTTTAAATCTTCATTTGACGATCCCGAGCCGCCGGCCGCCGCCCCCGGTGAAGAATCTTTATTGTAGAAAATAAGGTTTCAGAGGTTTGATAGGTTTCAGAAGTTTCATAAGTTCTCCTGACTGCGGATTATTCAAACAAAGTTATAGTTTGCATTTTGCGGTAGCAACCTCTGGAACCTATTAAACCTATTAAACCTCTGAAACCTTCTCAACAGTTATTCAGAAACCTCAAAAACTATAAACATGAAACGTTACGCTACAGCCAACTGGAAAGGCACAGGTAAAGAAGGAAAAGGAACCAATACAACGCAATCGGGCGTTCTAAAAGATACACAATACTCTTTCAGCAGCCGTTTTGAAGAAGGCATCGGTACAAATCCTGAAGAACTGGTAGCTGCTGCCCACGCAGGTTGCTTCACGATGAAGCTCAGCTTTGATCTGAACGCTGCCGGTTTCACTGCAGATAATATCGACACTAAATGCACGATCACGTTCGAGAATGGTGCCATCACTGAAAGCCACCTCGACGTAAAAGCAACGATCCCTGGCATCGACGCGGCTAAATTTGCAGAAGTGGCAGCCGGCTCGAAAGCAAACTGCCCGATCAGTAAGCTGTTGAATACAAATATTACGATGGACGCAAGCCTCGCGTAAGCGATGTTCGATGATCGATGTTCGATCTTCGGCGTTTAATAGGAAATACCTTATAACAAAGAGGCCTTCTCATAGCAGAAGGCTTCTTTGTTTGTATCAGCTGGCGAATGGCGGAGCCCGGCTATCGGCTATCGAACATCGATCATCGCCTCACTTAAAGATCCACATCAAGACTCTCTTTCCCGAATGCGTAATGATCGGTTTCAACTGCGCTAAAAATCCGGGTGATACGGTCGGGCATCCATCACTCTGGCAGATCTCGGCGGAAGTGGTTATTTCGGGAACGCAGGAGTGGGAGTGGAGAACAACGAAACGATCAAAAAGCTTTGTTGTTCGTTTTTGAGATGCAGTCATTTCACAGACCAGGGTCGCGCACTCCTCACCCACAATTAAAATTCAATGTCGTTTAGTTACGGGCACGTGTCGAAAATATCTGGCATCCGATATCGGCCACGTCCTTTTGCAATCATTACCTTCCCGCTCTGTTTCCCCG
>QFQQ01000190.1 GCA_003243445.1 Citrobacter freundii | reverse complement strand
TTGGACCCAGCTTTTCTCTTAACAATCTTGCTAGTTACAGATGGGCAGGTTTAGGCGTAGATGGACAAGGTGGCGGAGGAACCAGTGAGCAAAATAAAGAGAAGGAAGTTAAGGTAGGGGATACTGAAATGTATAAGTATTTATTGGCATCTTATTACTCAGGGGGAGATTTTACTTATAGAAATGGAGAAATGCTTTGGTGGACAGGAGAAACGGCAGTATCAATGGGGTACATGAATCCGGGTATATTAAATAACGCTAAAATAAAAAATAATGACTGGATGGGGACATTTGGAAAATGGAATACGGGATTAGGATTTGGGTTTATAGCTGTTGAAAAGATGCCGGGCTCATTTAGATTAACGAATGGAGCATACAATGGCTCTGCCTGGAGCCCAAGATACTATGGCAGCGGATGGACAGGTGGAAGCCGTGCAAGGATCTCTACCTATAATATTGGGAAAATTGGGAAATATGCTGGATTTGCCGGATTTGTCGTTGGAACTGGTGTAGATTTTTATGCTTGGACTGAAGGAAAAACTTCTGGAGGAAAAGTTGGAGTAAACGCAGCAATAGGTCTCTATGGATTTACACCGGTAGGTGTAATTCCTGCTGCATTATATAGTGGGATAGATAATTTTTATCCCGGCGGCTGGTTGGGCAATGAACAACATCCAGGACTTGTAGCAGACCAGGCAAGGTTAAATGAAGAAAACAGCTTCAATCCTTATTGGCAATATTGGCCGGGAGCAATGAAACAATAATATATCTAATGAATACAATTAAAAAAATATATTACTATTTCTTTTATATCTTTTATAAAAGTGCAAAGGCAGTATCTTCGTGGCTGCCTTATGATTTTGTCGCTGGTGTTATAATGGGAACACTGGAACTTTGGATTCTTTTTTCATTTTTAAGTTATTATAATATTATTAATAATATTAATCCGACATTAGATCCTAATAAAATAACATATATTGTAGTAGCTGGTATAATAGTATTTGTAATAAACGGAATTACATTTATCCATTATGATAATATTTGGAAAGAGTATAACAAAAAATTTGATGAATTACCCAAAAAGAAAAACATAATAGGTGGTATTATTGTTTGGACAATTGTTATTATCATTTTTGCAAATCTTTTCTTATCGACAGAATATATGCTTAAAAAATTCAAAATAGGAAGTTACAACCCTGAAGTTATCGCCAAAAAAAGAAAAGAGGATTCTTTACAAAGAGCAAAGCAGATAGAAAATCTTAAGAAGATTTATGGAGAAGATAAGAAGAAGTAGTTTCAATCCTTACTGGCAACTTTGGCCAGGGCAATGAAACAATAAATTAAATTTTATGAAAAAAATAAAAAGAGCTTATTATTATTTCTTTTACAAGCTATATAAAGCAGCAAAATATACTTCTTATCCATTTGGTGATTTTCTATTAGATTTTAGAGCTGCCATAGGTATAGTAATTCTTGAAGCATGGATTTTTATTTCATTATTACTCTATCTATCATTTATCGATAAATTGCCAATAGAGCTTACGATTTTGAGTCCAATAGTATATTTACCGGCTATTTTAATTTTTGTTGTCAATTATATTGCTTTTATACATACAGATATATGGAAACAATATAATAAAGAATTTGATAAACTATCAAAAAAACAAAATAGAATAGGAAGCTGGATTGTGTTAGGGATAGTATTATTAATCGTAGGAAACTTAATATTATCAGTTTATTGTTTGGATTTAAAAGCAAGAAGAAATCAAACAGGGCCATATAATCCTGAAATTATTGCCAAAGAAAGAAGTAAAGACTCTTTACAGAAAGCTAAACAGATAGAAAATCTCAAGAAGATTTATGGTGAAGATAAGTAATGTTTCGATGTAGAATGGCAATATTGGCCGGGAGCAATGAAACAATAAATTAAATTTATGAAAAAACTAAAAAATTTCTTAGAATACCTCTATTATAATTACTATTATTTTCAAGTAAGAGTAGGTAATGCTTTGATAGCAGAATATATGGCAATAATAATTATAACATTTATTCTTAATATATATTTTGTTCTGTTAACAATTATTTTACAATATGTTTTCAATATAGATTTGCCTACTATTTCTAAACCAGTATACATTTTTATTATTATTCTTATATTGTTGTTTTTATATTTCATTTTGGTGCATAATGATAAGTATAAAAAAATTATAAAAAATACTGAAATAAGTAAGAAAAGTAAGATTTCGGCATTCATTTTTCCTCTATTTGGAATCCTTGCAGTTTTTATTGGAATGTATATAAAAATGTTGCAAAATCAAGGCAAATTATAAATAATGAGACTTAAAAATTTCTTCGATTATTTATTTTATAAGTACTATCATTTTCAGATTCTTGTAGGAAATGGAGATAGAGCTTTTTTTATGACTATATTAAGTATGGCTTTTGTTACATTTTTATATGTAGCTTCTATCACTATGATATTTTTGTTTTTTATCATACCTACAAAGATTATTATTAATCCTTGGTGTGGTGTAATTTTAATATCAATAATATTCTTAATTTTTTATTTAATATTTACCAATGGAAGGAGATATAATAGTATTATTGATGACACAAGGTTAAGTCAAAAAGTAATTTGCCAGTAATTATACTTTCTATTTTTTCCTTTATATTAATAAATGCTTGTTGGATATTGAAAATGCTTCAAAATCAA
>QFQQ01000091.1 GCA_003243445.1 Citrobacter freundii | reverse complement strand
GTGTTTTATATCTGCGTAAATCTGCGGGAACCTTACGCCATTCATAGATTTGGGTAACGATTAGCCTGAAGGGGAGATTTAGAGGGGGCCCTAACGCCAGTCCTAATCAATAAGGTTCATCTTTTTCAATGTAGCCAATGCTTCTGTCAGCATAACTCCGCTTAATTGCGTAGTAAGATCAGTACTGTTCCCCGGCATTTTATCCCAGGCTGTATTGAATAAGATCAATGATTTGTTCGTTGCTTTGCTCCAGAGGCTCTGTCCATTCTTCACTATAAAAGCGATATAACTCTGTTTCTTATCTGAAGCAAGATCTCCGTCAATGATCAGCCTGGTGAAATAACGGATGAATACGCCTTTGAACAATCCTCCATCACCGCCGCCTTCATCTTTCAATACAGAATTGCTTGTCAGTTGACCTGAACTAACCGCATAATCGCAGGCTTTGATCGCATCGGTTTTATAATTTCCATCGCCGGTGATCTTATAGAGTTCCAGTGCCGCGCCTGCAAATGTCCCCTGATTGTAAGTGAATTTCCAGGAGAGATTCTTGTTTCCCAATTTATCGATATTATCATAAACCCAGCCGCTGGCTGATTCGTAGAGTGTTGTCTTCTGCCAGGCATAGATCTTTTTTGCCCAGTCGAGATCGTCTGCATTGTTGAATGCCTTGTACAATCTTGCCGCCAGTATGGCTGCAGGAAGATTGGATGGTGCATTCTTTGACGGGTTATCTTTTCTCCACCAGATACCGCCGCCCAGGTCATTGCTCCAGCCATTCTTGATGTCTGTCCACAGAATATTGGTGATATCCCTGTATGCAATATCGTTCGTTGCCTGGAATGCCCGCAGGCAGGCAAGGGCCATCCACTCCATATCATCATAATAATAATTCAACCAGGTATTACCGTTCTTTGCTTTCACACCGGTGATCAGGTCATCCATTCTCGTTTTGATGGACCCCGATGGATTTCTGATATAGGCATCCACGAGCACATCCAATGCGTGTGCATTGGGCCAGTAGTTCCCCCAGCTGGAAGATGTATTGCTGCTCAGGTAAACCTTATCTGATGCAGACCAGAAATAATTCATCGACAACTGCGCTGAATCGGCGATCTTATTCCAGTCATATACGGTTGTATTTCCACCGCCGGGCGGATTGGTCACAGGTGGTTCATCTTCTTTTTCTTTCAGGCATGATGAGAAAACGGATGCTGATATAAAGAGAAGCGAACTGATCTTTAAAAAGAAGCCAGATTTCATAACGGCTGTTTTTATTGCTGATAATTTAATTAAACAAATGAACGCCGGCCGAGGGCACCAGCGTTCTGCCTGCTTTACGATTGCCTACGTTGCAAGCTGCTCTACTTTTGATAATTCTGTGTATACGCTGCGTCACTGCCACGTAGGGAAACCCAGAAGCTTGCGGTAGCGCCCTGCGTCAGGTAATTTCTGTCGAACTTCCATCCCCAATCCCACTGGCTGCCATTATTGGCTGTGAAATTGATCGTACGATAGGCTTCTGAACTTGGGTATTGTCCGTCCTGACCGGCAGGATCACCAAAGTTTGAATTCAACCACTGATCTTTATTGCCTGTTCCTTCATCAATTATCATGAGATATTTATAACGTTCATCCAGGCCCCATGGCATTTGTGTGTAAGTGACGACCTGACCATCTTTGCGCCATACACCGTTTGATGTATAAGGCAGGGAAGTCCAGAACGTATTGCCTGCACTGTACCAGAGTTTCACTTCTTTTACTTCTGCGTAGGAAGCATTGATATTGTTGAAGTCAAGCCTGATGCGCATGATCTTGTCCGCACCGGTGAATTCGCTCTCGCCGTTCATACCGATTGCCTTGATACCATTGTCATCGAAAATATAATACGCTTTCGGTGTGCCGGTTGTACCTTCTACAAATTTGTATTTGCCTGCTTTCAGTTTACTGTAGATCTCGAATACTCCCGGGGAAGTTTGCCTCATCTTCATGGCATTTGCCAATACATCGCCATTTTCCGTTGCAGAACCTGTTAAGTATAATGAACCGGGTAACACATCAAAACCGCCTGGGCGTTCCAGTTCAATTACGCGGGACATAGTTGCTTTCTTCACATTTGTTCCTTTGGAGGCAAGCACGGTCCATTTGAATTTCTTTTTTTCGAAGAACTTTGAACCGCCGAGCTCGGCGATCTTATTCAGATCACCATGGCTTAGTGTGAGTTTATTATTCACTCCTCTGTTGTCAGAAACCACTGTATAGAACGGTGACGTGAAATCGCCATTTTCTTTATCAAATGCTACCTCATATAATACAAGTCCGCCGTCTGCTGCTTTCGCCTGTTCCCATTCGAAAGTAACTGTTGCGCCGGAAGCTGGTTTCAGAGTGATCGATTCGCCATCAACAGGAGTGAAGAGGTTCTTTACTTCTGTTAAGTCCATATTCAATGCTCTTTCATCTTTTTCGCATTTGGTAAAGAGGCAGATGATGAGTGAAAGCAGTGTGAATCTGCTGATCAGCGTATGTTTCATAGCAATCGTTTTAGGTTGTTTAGTATCCATTGTTCTGTGAAAGATTTGTATTCAGAGCCCGTTCAGATGGTGGTACAGGCCATAAGTAATGTTTTTGCGGATCAAACTGGCGGAGCTGTACACGGAGATAACCATTATCTATAGAAGCTTCACCAAACCTGGCTCCATGTGCCCAACCGTTCAATACAGTTTCGGAGAGTTTCCAGCGGCGGATATCATCGATGCGCAGACCTTCCATTGCAAACTCGGATCTTCTTTCATTTCTGATCAGGTCAGTCATGCCTGTAGTGCCGGAAAAGTTCAGTGCTCCCGGATCGGTAAAGCCGGCTCTTTGACGGACTGCACGGATCGTTTTGTCCCAAACATCCTGTGTCATTTGGCCGAGTGCTTGTTTTGCTTCAGCATACATCAGCAATACATCGGCGTAGCGGATCAGGTAAAGATTAAGACCTGAGCTGAAACCGGGAGCGGTTGATTTCGGGTCCCAGTATTTTCTCCAGTAATAACCGGTAGCCGTTCCCTGACCAGCCGGGCTGTATTCGTTTGCCGTTTGTCCGGCCGGTCCCGTGCCGGGTTTGATATAGATCTTTTGTGTGCTTCCGTCAGGGTTCTGCCAGATATAACCATCATATACGATCGTGGCGGTCAAACGCGGATCACGGTTCACATAAGGATCGTTTTCGTTATAACCCGATCCTGTTTCCCGGATACGTTTACCATTCAGCATAATGTAATTGTCAACCAGTTCCTGCGTTGGTGAAAGATTATTACTTCTTGCACCGGCAGAGATAGGAGCGAAGTCGATATAATCTCCCCAGGTGCGAAGGCTTGGAACATATTGCAAGGCGAATATTGACTCGTTATTTTTCCTGTTGACGGTATTGTTGCTGAACAGATCTGTATAAGACGGAACCAGGCTGTAAACGCCGTTCTGTGCCTGATTGTTGATCAGTTGCTCACATACCGCTACTACTTCGTTCATCCGGTTTCCTTCATATAATAATACGCGCGCTTTTAATGCAAGGGCAGCGCCTTTGGTGATCCTGCCATTGTCATTATCACTATAATCTTCTTTCTTTGGCAGCGCAGCTGCTGCGGCATCCAGTTGTTCAATGATGAAAGCAATTACATCTGCTTTTGGAGAACGTCCGATCGTCTTTGCCTGATCGGGTGTGATGTCTTCTTTCAGCAAGGGAATATCGCCCCACCACTTGGTCAGATTAAAGTGATGCCATGCGCGGATGAACATTACTTCCGCTTTCATCCTGCTTTTTAATGCGTCGCTCAGTGTTTGATTCTGATCGATATTACCGAGAAAGAGATTGCAGGATTTAATACCGCCATAATATCCGCCCCATTCATTTTGAAAACGCGGAAGCGAAGTGGTGAAATTCCCACTGGCGATCGCATCCGGCTGGCCGGCGTTGATGCCAAGTTTGGTGAATGCATTATCGGATAATGATTCATTATAGAAAATGGGCTGACTGGAATAGATGCTCATGTAAATATTGTTCAGCGCATTGTTGACGTTTTCGGAGGATTGCCAGAAGTTGAGCTCTGTAAACCGGTCCACAGGAGCAAGATCCAGTTTCTTGCAGGAAGCGAATGCTATTGCAAGAACAAGCAGTATGGAGGATTTATTTTTCATAAATATATCGTTAGTAGTTCCTGTTAAAAAGTGATGTCTAAACCAAAACCATAAAACACCGGCAGCGGATAAGCTCTCGCGCTGTTGGCGCCGGTATTGAATCCGGTGTTGTTATCAAACTCGGTGATCTCCGGATCGAAGAAATTGAGTTTGCTTAAGGTTAATAGGTTTTGCCCTGTCAGGTAGATCCGTGCTTTCTGGATCTTTGCTTTTCTGCTGATAGCTGCAGGGATCGTATAACCGATCTGTACGTTTTTCAACCTTGCATAAGCAGCATTGAATAAATAGATATCTGATCCTGTGCGATAGTTATTGGTATTGGATGGTGAACCAGCTTCAGCGAGACGCGGATATTTTGCGTCCGGATTGGTCGGCGTCCAGTAATCAGTCTGATGCTGATACATCGTACCGCCATAGCCAAAGTGGAATGGCTCGATCAATTCACCACGAAGCATTGCATCTCTTTTCCCAACACCCTGTACAAAGAGGAGGATATCAAATCCTTTAATTGATGCGGTGTAGGTAAATCCAAAAGTGTAACGGGGAAATGGATTGCCGAGAATGAATTTATCATTGTCATCGATCACACCGTCCTTGTTCCTGTCAACAAATTTGATGTCACCTGCGGTAACTGTGCTGCCCGCAAATTTTGGTGCGTTATTGATATCATCCAGTGTCTGGAAATATCCATTGCGGCGGTATCCCTGGTATACAGTGATCGGATGACCGACTCTTCTCACCAGTTCAAACTCTTCCCTTCTTTCCACCTGCTCCGTTGCGCCGGACGTAAGTGAAAGCAATTCATTCAGGTTATCTGCCAGGTTGATGCTGAAGCTTTGGATCAGTTCTTTTCCGCGCAGGTTATAGGTAGCTTTCAGTTCCCAGCCTCTGTTCTTTACTTTGGCTACGTTGTAATCAGGGAAACCTGAGCCGAAGATGAGCGGAACGTCTTTACGCGTATAGAGAATGTCTTTTGTTGTTTTGTCAAAGTAGTCGAACGATACATCCAGTTTCCGATTGAAGAAAGATGCATCTGCGCCGATATTAAGAGTAGCAGCTTTTTCCCATGTCAGGTCAGGGTTGCCGAGCAGGAAGCCGGCTCCGCCTACCGGGCTGCCATTGAATCCGTAGGCATTGGGGAAGTTGAAGAACGTGGTTTGATACTGGTAGGCATTCACATTCTGATTACCGAGCACACCATAAGAAGAACGGATCTTCAGATCAGTCAGCCAGCTTTTCAGCCCTTCCATGAAACGTTCATCAGATACTCTCCATGCCAGTGCAACGGAAGGGAAGAAGCCCCAGCGGTTGTCTTTTGCAAATTTGGAGGAACCGTCATAACGGAAGTTGAACTCCGCAAAATATTTTGAATTGAAATTATAGCCAGCTCTTCCGAACAGGGAATTGATGCTTGTTTCATTAGTGCCCTGGTTGGAATTGATAGAACTTCCTTCATTGATGATCGTTCCGGTCGTTGGTGTTCCAAGGTTCGGATCAGTCAGTGTTTTAACGATCCTGTTCTGCTCCGATTTGAATGATTCATTGGCGCCGCCAACAAGTACATTAACGTTATGCTCACCGAACGATTTTGTATACTCGGCGATCAGTTGAAGATTGGTGAAGAGTGATTTATAGTTATCATCATACACTTCCCTGTCATTTCCATAAACGCCGCCCGGCAGGAAGTTCACCTGTAACCTTCGTCCGAATCCATGATTGGAACGAATGGTTCCGCCGAACACACCACGGATCTTGAATTCTTTTGTTATCGCGAATTCGCCATTCAGGTTTCCGAATACTTCATCGTTGTCAGAGCGACGGTAACCACCTTTTTCAAGAATACCTTTTGGGTTGAATTCCGAAGAAACAGGATTGGTGAGATAATTACCCGCGCTGTCTGTAAAGGAGTAATACAGCGGCACACGGCCTGCATCAACGATCAATGTACCTGCGCTGGAGGAATGGTCTTTGCCCATCACTTTGGCATAGCTCAGGATCGCATTGAGTTTGAACTTACCGATCTCTGTTGTTTGATTCAACCGGATATTATACCTTTTGTATCCAAGCCCTTCGCCGATAAAACTGTTTTCCTGGTTCAGATAGCCAAGGCTCAGCAGGTAAGTGGAATGTTCCGATCCGCCGCTGATGCTGATATTATGTGTTTGTTGCGGGGCATCACGAAGGATATTATCCAGCCGCCAGTCGCCATCACCTTTGTCGGCAAATGCTTTGATCTGCGCTGGCGTGAAGCTCGGCTGCAGGCCGGAGTTTGCGAGTGATTCGTTTTTATAATAAGCGTTTTCCCATGCGTGAACAGGCTCATAAGTGATGCGGGGTGATTGTATGCCGTAGATACCGTTGTAATTAACAGTTGCTCTTTCGTTCTTTCTTCCTTTTTTGGTAGTGATCAGCAATACACCATTCGCGGAGCGCGAACCATAGATCGCCGCAGAGCCTGCATCTTTCAGTACTGATACGCTTTCAATATCGTTTGGGTTGAGCAGGTTGATATCTCCTCCGGGGATCCCATCGATCACGACGAGCGGTGTATTATCACCGAGTGTACCAAGGCCGCGGATATTAAGATTCACCCCCTGGCCCGGTTCAAAGTTGCGCTGCTGGATGATCAGGTTTGGTGAGGCGCCCTGTAGAGCCTGCGAGAGATTCGCAACAGGTTTTCCCTCGATCGCCTTCCGGGAGATCGCGTCTACGGATCCGGTCACCGAACTTCTTTTTTGTGTACCATAACCAACCACCACTACATCATCCAGTACTTTTTCCGTTTTGCGGAGCACCATGTTAATGGTTTGTCTTCCGCTCACAGCGCTTTCCTGGTTCTCATAACCAATGATGGAGAAGACGAGTACAGGGGCGGAAATATTATCCGGCAGTGAAATGCTGAAGTTCCCGTTGGCGTTTGTAACCGCGCCGATGCTTGTACCTTTTACAGACACATTTACGTTGGCAATTCCCTCGCCGGTTTCATCTGTCACCTTACCGGTAATGATCGTTTCCGGGTTAAATGTTTTTTCCGTCAGCTGATCATTCATTTCACCATAACCGGCCATGTTACTTACTGTGCCGTTCTTTTCTTTGCTCCCGGATCTGCCGCGGAGAATGATCTTATCATTGATGAACTCTGCGCTGATATTGGCCATCCTGGAAAGTGATTCCATAATAGAGTTCAGTGTTTCCCCTTTTACATCAAGCGTGATCCGCTGGCTGGCATTCACATCATCATCAGAATAAACAAACACATACTGTGTTTGCTTTTCGATCCTGGAAAGAACGGAAGACAGTTTCTCGTTCTTTGCTTTTATCGTGATGCGCTGTTCCTGTTTCTGAGGAAAATAATTGTTGACATATTGCCTGTTCCCTGCAAAACCTACCTGCGCATTAAGTGAAACACAAGCTGCGAACATAAGCATGCTGACGGCAATATTCTTTGGGGCGTTCCTGCAGATTATCTCTTTGCAGAAGCCGAGATTTGAAGTCTTTTTCATTAGCTGGCAATCGTTTGGTCTTTAAATTGAATTACCTGGAAATAACAATCTGCTCGTCTGTAATGGAGTAAGAAAAGGATTTGGTTTTTGATAAATAATAGAGAATTTCGGAAAGTGTGTTATTCTGAAATGAACCGGTTAATTTGTATGATTTGATCTGTTCATCATCAAATACTACGCGTTTGCCAAAATTTCTTTCAAGCTCGATAGCAATTTCTTCGAAGAGCATGGAGCGGAAAATAAGCTTGCCTTCTGTCCAGGCTTTGTCTTCTTCACTGACAGTGGCCTCGGTAGTTGTTTTTTCTGTTTCAAGCTGGTAGGTCACTTTGTTGTTCGGCGTAAGAAAGATCGTATCTGCCTTTGCATTATTTTTCAGCTTTGGAATGAAAGCCACTTTGCCTGTTGATACAGATGTCTCAACGATCGGCTCGTTGTCATACGCTTTGATGTTGAATGAAGTGCCCAGTACACGGATCGTACCTTTTGCCAGGTGAATGATGAATGGCTTGGAAGGATTTTTTTCAATATCAAAAAATGCTTCTCCGTTCAGGTATACTTCTCTTGTATTACCGGTGAAACTTTTTGGATATTGCAATTTGCTGTCTGCATTCAGCCATACTTTGCTGCCATCGGCAAGAGCGATCGTACTTTTCACGCCTTTCGCATTCAGCTTTTGTACAAGATCTTTATGTTCTGCACCTGTTGAAGAAGATGTGTTTACAAGGCTGTATAATCCAATGCTGAGGCCGCCCAGTACAACAACCGCTGCTGCCATCCGCATTACTTTTTTCCAAACCGGTATTTTTCTTATACGGGGTTCTTCTATCTCCGGCTGAAGGTCTGCTTCAATACCAAGCTGCATCAAGGTTTTTTGCAGGGCGAGTTCTGTATTGACAGTTTGCTCGGGCGTTTCCAGTTGCCAGTACCTGCTGAGTATATCATATTCTTCTTTTAAAGAAGGATCTTTTTTGATGAGGTCCGCCAATTCTTCCAGTTCTCCCGGTGATGCTTCACCGGAGAGCTTTCGCGTTACTAAAAGTAAAAATCTATTTTCGTGCATCTGATTAATTTGGCGTGTACTATAAGGAGGACAATGAAAAGCGAATTATTACTTACAGGCGGTCAATAAAAAAGGAAAAGAAAGGGGATCAGGGTAGAAATAGCGGGAGGGAGTTTCCTGTTTTTCTTATGGTGATTTTCTGTGTTGGCATTGATCAGGCTTTGCAGTTTTTTCATTGCCCTGAACAATTGCGTTTCCACCGTGCGGGGTGAAATTCCCAGGATCTCTGCTACTTCTTTATAGCGGAAACCATCTTCTTTGATCAGCTTGAACACAGCGCGGCATTGATCGGGAAGATTATCGATCGCCTGGCTGAGCTGGAAACTCATTTCCTTCCATTCCAGTTGCTGTTCAGGATCTTCATGGTTGACAAGGTTTGTATCACCTTCGGTATTTTCAACCACTACGTGAATATGCGAGTATTGCTTGAGGTAGTTAAGCGATAGGTTTTTTACCGATACAAAAAGATAAGTGGAGATATTATTTACCTGGTCAAGATATTCTTTTCTGTTCCATAATTTGACGAAAACATCGTTGGTGATCTCTTCCGCTGTTTCCTTTACATGAACGTATTGCATGGCGAAGCTGAGAAGCCGTGGATAGAGCAAGCGGAACAAACCGGCGAATGCCTGTTGGTTGCCGCTGGCGATCTGTTGCTGCAGGCTTTTTATATAAACTTCGTCGGGCCTCATAGTAGATTTTTTAGCAGTGTTGGGTTATTGCAAAAGATATTTTTTCTCCCGGTAAGTTTTCAATACAAATTCTCCGAAGATCGTGTTCGCCCAGGCAAACCATTTACGGGTGAATTTTTTATCATCATCCTTATGAAATGCTTCATGCATAAATCCCGTGCCGCCATGCGTAGTTTGCAGCATCTTCAGGCAGTTTTTTATTTCCGCATCATTGCGGGAGGTGAGACCGCGGATGATGATGCTGATCGGCCAGATCATATCCACGCCCACGTGTGGACCGCCAATACCTTCGCCGGCTTTTCCTTTAAAGAAGAACGGGTTGGCATCGCTCAGCAACAATTTTCTTGTATTGATATAAACAGGATCTGTGTTTGCAACTGCTCCGAGGTATGGCATCGCCAGCAGGCTTGGGACATTGGCGTCATCCATCAGGTTGAAGCTGCCAAAGCCATTTACTTCGTATGCATACACCTTGCCATACACCGTGTGTGTGGCAGTGGCGTATTGTTTCAGTGCCTGCTCCACTTCTGTAGCGAGTGCGAGACAGGCAGATGCTGATCTCGTATCCTTATGGATCTTGTTCAGCATTTCAGCGGCTTGCTTCAGGCTTGTGACAGCGAAGAAATTGGAAGGGATCAGAAACGGAAAGATGGTGGCATCATCGCTTGGACGGAACATGGAAAAGATCAGTCCTACGGGTTTTGCCGGGTAACCATATCCGCCAAGTGGCACACCGTCAGTAGCCCAGGCGGTGCGGCGTTCGAATTTGTAAGGGCCTTTATCTGTTTTGCGTTGTTGTTCTTTGAATGTTTTAAGAATAAGCAGTATGGCTTCTTTCCATTCGGCATCAAACGGTGACTGATCACCGGTGATCTTCCAGTAGTGATAGGAAAGCCGGACCGGATAGCAAAGACTGTCGATCTCCCACTTGCGTTCATGGATGCCGGGCTTCATATCCGTCTGATCGTCCTTCCATTCGCCTTGCTTTGATCTGTCTTTATAAAAGGCGTTGGCATAGGGATCATACAGGATATTGGCCTTTTGCCTGTTGATCACGCCTGCAATGAGCAGCTTCAATTTCTCATCATCTTTTACCAGTGATAAGTAAGGCCAGACCTGCGCCGTACTGTCGCGCAGCCACATGGCATCTATATCGCCGGTGATCACATAGCTGTCGGGTTTGCCATTGACCATTTCAAAGTCAACAGTTGTATCCAATGTATTCGGGAAACAATTATTGAAAAGCCATCCGAGTTCTTTATTTGGAACGGTCGACTGGAACCGGCTGATCAGGTTTTCAACAATGGGGCTGGTAAATTTTCTGTCGGCAAGCGGTGTGCGAACGACAGGGAAATCATTTGTCGCGGCTTTCAGCCAGGAAGGTAATAGCATGCCTGCAGTTATCAAGCCGGAGGTTTGAACAAAGTCTTTTCTATTCATAAGCAATCGTGTCCTTAAAGATAGGACAGTGGAAAAGAGGAAATTACTTACAGGGGGAGAAAATAAGTTTAAAGGAGGAGGGAAGGGAAAAGGTTCCAGGGGTTCCAGGGGTTCAAGAGGTTCCAGAGGTTTGAGAAGTTTGAGAGGTTTGAAAGTTATAATCAACAGCTTGAATTTTTACTGTTTACGGTATTGATTATTAACCTATTAATACAAATCCGCTAAAGAATGTCGCCTTTTTCAGGCCCCCCAACTTGTCAAACTTCTCAAACCTCTCAAACTTCTCAAACTTCTCAAACCTCTGGAACCCCTGGAACCCCTGGAACACCTGGAACCTCTGAAACCTCTGGAGCCCCTGAAACCTTCCTTCCCTACCTATTGTCTTCCCTGATCAGCAGAAAATTCACTCCCCACTGAAATGCGATAAAACCAATAATGAAAATGCTGCTCACGATTTCGAACCGCTGATCATTCAGAAAGGCGAACGCGATGCCTGCAAGGCCAATTACCGCCATAGCGATCGTGTACCATAACAGCACATTCTTATACTTCGATGGAGAGAACATTACACTGAACGGCACCATCATCGCAAAGCCAAATACAGCCACAACGAGATAGCGTTCATCCGATAATGCGAAGTAAAGACCAACACCCGAAAGGAATATCAGCAGGCTCAGCGCTACAAAGTTTGAACTCATCTTTTCCTTTTTCGACAACAATAGTTGTCCGTACTTATTGAAGCGTAAGAACAGGTTGCTGACCGGTGTAATGATCCAGGTGGAAAAGGCGAAGATGGCCAGTGCAAAGATCAATGGTGTAAGGTAAGGCTGCAGTGCCGGGTTTGTATTTGCCAGTGTGCGTAAAGCACGAAAGCCGAGATAGAACCCGATGAGCACGGCCCACTGATATTTTGCAGTGAGGTTGCCCATCCAGAAAGCATATTTCAGGAACATGCGGTAAACAGGATTGGAAGCTTTTATTGCCTGCAGCATTCCCGATTGCGCATAAGCATTGTTCGGGCTGTTTTTCAGTGCCTCTTTGAAATGTTCCTTTGCTTTTTTGTGATCGCCTTTCTCGAGTAATCCCCAGCCGTAGTTGGCATGTGTATAAGCGTTATTGGGATCGTTGCGTAAGGCTCCTTCTATGGTAGCAAAGGATTCCTGGCTGCGGTTCAATTTATTCAGTACAGTGCTTCTTGTGTTCAGTGCCAGCAGGTTTTCCGGATCGAGCTCCAGCGAACGGTCTGCCAGTTCAAGTGCCTCGTTGTATTTCTTGCGCGCCAGTTTTATATTGGCTGATAAGGCAAAATAATGCGCATCATGCGGATCGATGGCAATGGCCTGCGCAATATTTTTTTCTGCTTCGTTGTAATTATCTTTTTGGATATTGATGCGTGACCTGATATAGAACAGGTCTCCGTTTTCCGGAGCCAGGCCAATGGCATTATCGATGATCTGTTCTGCTTCATCCACATGGTTCAGCTTCAGCTTTACTTCAGCAAGCAAAGCCAGGAAATGTGTGTTGTAAGGGTCGCCTGCCAGCATATCTTTCAGTGCTTTTTCTGCTTCGGCAAATTTGCTTTGCTGAAAAAGGATCTGGACTCTTGCCAGCCTGTTATCGTCGCTCATTTTATTTTTTGATTTTTAGGTATGCTAAGATGTCGTCATAGAGACCTGAATCGTTAGCAAACATGGCGAAATTTTTTGCGGTGGTGAACCATTCCTGTGTGCTCGCTTTGTGTTTTTTGACAGCGTTCACGAGGTCTTTCGTTTCGATCGGTTTTGGAATGCCGTCTTCGAAGGCGCTTTCCAGTTTTATTTCGATGGCAATATCGATGATCGCATCGATGTCCGCGCCGGAATAATTTTCGATCTTTTTGGCAAGTCCTTCATAATCGATAGTGCCTGCGGGTTTGTTTTTCAGCTTCAGTCTTAAGATCGATTCTCTTGTTGCTGTATCAGGCGGCGGAATAAAGATGATCCGGTCAAATCTTCCGGGACGTCTGAATGCGGGATCAAGATTCCAGGGAGTATTCGTTGCGCCGATGATCAACACGCCATCGTTGGATGTATCGATGCCATCGAGTTCCTGCAGGAACTGATTGATGAGATGTCTGCCGCTGGAAGTTTTCATATCACTTCTGCTTGCTCCCAGCGCATCGATCTCGTCGATGAATAAAACGCAGGGGGTGTTGTTCCGCGCGAGTTCGAAGATCTCATGCAGGTTCTTTTCGCTGTTGCCGATCCACATGTCGAGAATATCATTCAGGCTTACGCTCAGGAATTTTGCATTTACCTGGCCAGCGGTTGCTTTGGCAATAAATGTTTTGCCGCAACCGGGAGGTCCATATAAAAGAATACCGCCACCCGCTTTTTTGCCATAGGCTTTATACAGATCTGCGTGGAGCAAAGGTTTGATGATCTTAAGGTCGATCTCTTTCTTAACAGTTTCCATTCCGCCCACATCGCTGAAATTGATATCGGGTTTTTGTAAAAAACGGTTGTCGATCTCTTCGTCCATTTCAAGAGGTTCGCTTGTTCCCCTGTTGCGGAGCTGGTTGTCCAGTTCTTCGTCTGTTGCCTGCGGATTGATGGATAAAGCTTTCCGGTAAGCCTCGATGGCTCCCGGAACGGAGTTTTCCTTCAGCATTCCTTTGGCATAAAGCAGGAAAACGTTTACGTCGTCCGTGCCGTTCCCGATCACTTCCTCCAATATCACATTACAGGCGGAGTAATTGCCTTTTTTGAAGAAAACGGTGGCAAGTCCGAGCCTGGATTTTGTATCGTTGAATTTTTTGGAAAGGGTGGCATATTCTGCTTCCGCTTCATCAAGTCTGTTCATTCCCAGTAATGTTTCCGCCAGCAGGTGCCTGAGCGGGCCATTGTCGGGCGAGTGTTTGAGCGCTTCGCGGAGGCTGTCGATGGTGTTGTCGTTCATGTTTTTCTGTTTGCGTGAGTCAAAAATACGTAAAAGACCGCCGACGGCCGACCGCCGACCGCCGACGATTTTTTCTGCTTGAGGTCTTTACGGTTAATGAAGGAAGGTATTACAAATGGCAGAAAATTTTCTTATTAAAGGGAATGCCGGCGGCCGGCGATTTTTTGTGCTTGAGGTCTATACGGTTAATGAAAGAAGGTGGTACAAATGGCAGATAATTTTCTTATTTAAGGAAATGCCGGCGGTCAGCGGTCGGCCGTCGGCGGTCTTCTCTATTTCTCCCTCAACCCCTTTCCCTCAAAAGAAACTCCCGGCCAGCCATGATAAATGAACTGGCGGATATTCTGATGGTCGTTGCCATCGGGAGAGTTGAGTACGGCCTGGTAGTGTTCGGCAAAAAGAAGGAGCGTATCTTCTTTGCTGAGGTTGTTGAGGATGGCGAAGGAAAAGACTTTGGCGCTGCCCTGGTTTTGGGTGGCTTCGTTGTAGGTGTCGCCGTTCCTGAAGGCAGTGGGAGTGTGGTCATAGCGGGATTCGATGAATGCGATTACATCTTTGAAGGAGATGGAATTGTTTTTGAGTTGTTCGAGAAGTTGTGTGATGTGTTCGTTCATTGGAATTTGATTGGTTTGGGAAAAGGCAAAAATAAGCCTAAAGAAGGGAAGACCTGTATGTTTTACAATTTCAAAGCGGCGTATTCATTGCGTTGTGCCGGGTTCGAAACGTGTCTGGGGTTTGCATTTCATTTAGCAAGCTTTTGCTGGGAAATGCGAACTATTGATGTCCGGTAAAAATGTTCTTATCGCTATTAAATGTATGGCTGTTTTCATAGCCCGCGTTTTTGACTCCACTGTTAGGACACATCTTTTTCATTCAATCACCTCATAAAAGGTTATTGACATCATCGTAAGGCCGCCTCAGGTCCGGCGTAAACTACCTTGTCATCCCGGGCGGTCAAGTTTCAGGTGATAACAGTTATAAACGACACAGACCCGGGACAATCACGTTCCTCCGAAATCTTATGCCGGGCCAATCTTTATTAGGTATCAAACTTAATGAATGTAAGACCCGGCATCTGCTCATAAGGGAATGTTCTTTATTAACGGGATGCCGGATCAACAGTCTTTAAACCTGTTCGTGATTAAAAATTGGTCCGGCATAAGGGCGTTTGGAAGGGAAGTATTTCGTCCCGGGTCTGTGTCGTTTATAACTGTTATCACCTGAAACTTGACCGCCCGGGATGACAAGGTAGTTTATCCCGGACATTGATCCGGGGACCTGCGATGACACAGATTTTTCATACTTCGAAGAAAGAAGGTCAATTGATCACATTACTTAACTCAATCGCGATGGTTTCCCCCACATCAATAGATCCAAACCGCAGTTTTAATAAATGAATACTTAACGAAGAATTATCAGAAATTTGCCAGGTTATACAAACCCTGATCTCTTCCGAACTTTTACATACTTTATGATCAAATATTCCTTAAGCAAATTAGTTAGCCTGATTGTTCTTTTAGTTGCATCATCATGCAAAAATCCAACACAAACAAAATCTTCCGCTGATAACCCAACCGACACGGCAAAGCAATTTTCTGATACAACTATCTCTGCGGATATATACGGTCCGTTAGATAGCACCATTCACTTTGCTGATTCGACCATTGTGAATGGCGAGGTTTTTAAAGCATTCCATCTTAATAACGGCATGTTTCTTATCCGTGATCAATATGATCACCTGATCTATTCCTCGACAGATATCGGTCATGAATTCCGGTTTGAAGATTTTAATAAAGACGGCTATGCAGATATCCTTGCAACTTCCATCGATTATAATTCCGGCTCGGAAGACCTGTTGTTATATGACAGCGCTCATAATAACTTCAAACAGGTGGAAGGTTTCAGACGCCATTCCTTTGTTGAAAGGATCGGTAATACAAAATACATGTCTTCTTACGGATCAGCCGGTTGTGCCGGGAAGAACTGGTACAGCGACCTGTTTTACATTGATCATTTTAAGGCAATAACCATCGGATCCATTTCGGGGGCTGAATGCGAATATGATCCGGAACAGCATGGTGTCTTCATCTACAAGGTCAGCGGTGACAGTAGTATGTTGAGGTCGAAATTGCCGGTCACAGCGATCAGTCATCATGCCGGCGGCAAGATGGGGTATATCCATCAATACTGGAAAAACAACTACATGAAGTTTATTCCCTAACATCAAGCCGGTAAAGAATAAACTCTGGAATAACCTAATCCAAAGACGGGATCCACTGTTCCGATGTTCCCCAGTTCTTATTCGGCTTATTTCCTGCGGTAATGATCATGACGCCGCCTTTTCTGATCTCCTCATGCGAGATCCAGTTGCGGAGCAATGGCTTTCCATTCAGCATTATAGATTGTATGTAACGATTATTTAGTCCACCGTTCTTTGTCTGTATCGTAAATGACTTCCCTGCATTGGCGATCTTTATTTCCTGCAGCAAAGGCACGCTCAGGTAATAGACCGGTGAACCAACACAGGCTGGCATTATCCCGCAGGCGGCAAATACGTACCAGGCAGACATTGCACCAGCGTCATCATCCATCGTACGCACATACGTATCGGGTTTGTTTTCATAGATGCGACCTATAAACGGATCGATACCACGGCTATTATCGTTGAAATAATATTGTACTACGGTGTCAGCCGCATATTTGCGCACCAGTTCCTGCGATCTCCAGGGACGGCTGGTGAAATTGTACATCAGTGGGGCCTGGATGTCGGTTTCGTTGGCGTGGTTGTAATATTCTTTATTAAAGAATTCATCCAGTTGCTGCAGATAAGCTGTTTCTCCTCCGGTCTGTTCTATCAGACCCTTGCCATCAAAAGGCACCAGCCAGCGATATTGCCAGATCGTTCCCTGGTACATGCCGCGTGCGCCGATCCTGTCGATATCATTTTTGGTAAGATCTTTAAAGTCTTTATCCCAGTATTGTTTCCATTGCGCAGCTTTTATTTTATATTGATCGCTTAATGCTTTATCTCCGGTGATCGCGAGGATCTGTGAGAGTGCCCAGGTATCATAACTGCTTTCGAGTGCTTTATCGGGATGTGTGAAATCGAGTTTATCAACTTCCGCAACCAGCGAATCACGGATCGATCTGAAATCTACATTGAAACCTTTTCGGTAGGCATCCAGCAATACCACGATGGCATGTTCAGTGCGAACGGTATTGGAAGGCTCATGTTGTGTCGCATAATCCCGTTTACCATATTTATACAAACCGGCAATGGAATTGACCATCGACTGATACCGTTCCGGATTCATCAATGCCAGCAGGGGAAGCTGTGTGCGGTAGTTATCCCAGATCGCCCAGCCATTGTACATTGGTGAAGCGCTTTGCTGAAGACTGCCATCAGTTGCGCGATAGCTTCCGTCTTTTTCAGAGATCAGGTAGGGCGACTGCATGGTCCGGTACAGGAAAGAATAAAATGTTTTTTCCTGTGCGGGATCGCCTTTCACTGTCATCAATCCGAGTTCTTTATTCCAGGCGGCCTTGCTTTGCTGCAGTAGCATTGCAGATGTTGTGCCGGAGATATTATCGCTCGCATGTTGCACATCGACAGATGAAAACGCAATCTTTAATTGTATGGAGGTGATATTTTTGTCGAGGTCAACCAATAGCGAATGTGCATTCGTTTCCGTGATCTTTACTTTTTTATCAAAGATCATAAAGTAGTAAATACGGTAAGTGCCGGCATTGCAGGTAGTGCGTGAATCAACCCATCCGCTGATACTGTTGTTATTGATAGTGTGTTCTTCCGCCACGAAGCGATTGGATAATGTATGACTGAGATCGATAATAAATCCCTTTGCCTGTTTTATGGGGAAGCGATAATCCTCGATCCCGGTATTCCCGTTCACCACAAATGCCGCGTGGATACCATTGGAAAATGCTGCCGCATATAATCCCGGCGATGCATTTTCTTCTGTTTTGATCAGCGTGGATGGGTCCGGTGTTCCTGACCAGGGAGTGATCATGATATTGCCGCCGCTTCCGGTACAGCCTACTCCTTCAAAGCGGTTATGTGTAAAACCGAGAAAGGTTTTGGCTTTGTGTTCGTAACCCGTATGGATGTTCGGATAAGTTTGTGGCGCGATGCTCATCAATCCGAAAGGAGAGGAGGCGCCGGGAGACATTTGCCCGTGATCACCGGAAGTGCCGACGAATACGTTTACTTTATCTGCGGGAGATTGGGATAGCGAGGGCTGAGCAATAGATAAAAGTAAGATTCCAAAGGCGGTTGCGACACGCAGGGCTGACATACGGTTTATATTTAATGAAGGCGTAAAGGTCATTGAGCGGAAGCAGGTTTGGTGCAGCGGGTATGTTATTTTTCCGTTACGCCAATGGCACGGAATCCGTCAATGGATCTACAAATGAGCGGCGAATATAGGTGAGAAGTTCCATAGGTTTCATACGTTTAATAAGTTTCATAGGTTGGCTTCGCGCGCTACATTTTAGGGTTTAAAGTTTTTAACTGCAAGCAACCAAAAACGTATAGATGACCAATTAAAGCGTTGCCCGAGAAATCTCCTTTCAAACTTTCAACTTCAAAACCCAAGTGTCGCGTGCGAAGCCAACCTATGAAACTTAATAAACCTGTTAAACTTATGAAACCTCCCAAACCTCTCAAACTGCTGTCTTCCCTCAGTAACCATAGGGGTAAACCCTGTAATTTGCTTTTATATCCCACATCTATTATCTTTCCTTTCATTTATCAACCACCATCTTGTTTGCCATGAAACCTACCAGCCGCTTGCCAAAGCCTGCAATGATCCTTGCCGGTATAATTCTTCTTTCTGCGGGTTGTATGACTCCGAAAAAAATCGACCGTTGGGCCAGCCAGCATTATGCAACGGCGATCACCCCTCCACGGAAAACTGATTACATCACTATAAAAGATGCCTCTTTTGTGCAAGGTGATTCGCCCTCCACTACAGAAAAAAAGAAAGGAAAGATGTTGCCGCTTCTTTTCTACTGGAAATGGAAACTGGGCACGCATACGGAATTGCAGCAGAATGTTCCGGCAACAGTCTTTGCCTCTGCAATGATCCCTTACGCGAACTCAAAACGCCTGAAACAAAAACTGGATGGTCAACGAATAGAGATCACTATTGATGAAGTGCCATCGGGCTTTTCCATTATGGATGAAGGCTGGCTGGTGTTCCTGATCTTCGGCTCGGTGCATAACGAAGTGATGTATATTGATCCGGATGTAAAAAATATGGCAGTGTCTTATCGTGTAATGAAAGATAATGTGGAGACCAGGATCGGTAAGGTATCAGTGGCAGATCTCAATAAAGCCGTTGATTTCCGGATGTTCAAATCCGCAAAGAAAACATTCTTTGAATACCTGGATAAATACAATTCCAATATTCAAATGATGGCAAAGGAAACAGTCGATAAGATCATGGCGGACATGGCGCTTTGATCTTCGGAACGATCTCTTTGTTATATTTATAGGAAGACAATTTTCCTGCATTATCATGGGGTATACTTTTTATCAATACCTTGCTTTTATCCAACCTGATTCGGATGCTGAACCAGGCAAGCTAAAACATTACCTTGAGTCCTTTTATGCGGGCGGGGTAAGACCACCGCAGATCATTTTAACGGATAAACTGATCACAGTTGCATTCGACAGCTACAACTTCAGGATACATTACTCGGATGAGCCTCATGTGGCTGTGGAAGCAGCGGAGCTCGCGGAAGACAGCGATGCCGACTGGAGTGAAAAGCATTTTGACAAGGAAAAACTGAAGTCTTCATCCAAACGCTTTGAATTATCCGGAGATCCGGATTATGATATGGATTATTTCAACGACAGCCTGTACATTGTTGAGATAATCGAGAAGTTCAACGGCGTGATCGTTTTTAATATCTCCTGAGCATCTTCTTCGTGATCAGCCGGCATATAACCTGATCTCTTACTTTTTTTTGCTTTTTTTTTTGAATGAGCTGAGCTCAGAACATCTCTAATCCTGTAATTATCAGAAGCATGAATCGTTCGTAAATATACTAGCCCTTAAGGCCATTGCAGGCGTGGGTCTCAGCGCTAGGATTTCCCGGTTATATTTTTAATTTTGTGGCGCCTTCTTATATCCTCAGCAAAAACTTTATCGTGCAGTTAGTATAGAGCGGTCGATCCTGCTATCCTCGGCAAAGACCTCAACCCGGCTATTGAAGCCAGACGGTTAATTTTTATTCTCCATTTTATTCGTGAAGGATCCTTCAGCCTTGCTGATGTTGTATTGTTGTTTAATCCACCATTAACTGTACAATATGAGAGCAGCCCTCATGATGATGTTGATCACAATGGCAATATCATCTTCACGACTTTCTGCACAGGATGCTTACCGCACCAACTTAACCGGACATAGTGCCATGTGGACAAGTGCTGCGAACTGGCAACGCTTTGACCATTCAAAGAACACATGGGTTACTGCCGATCATTACCCCACTTATCTTGATGGCGTTATAACTATACGCACCGGAGATAGTATTCAGCTATTTGGTGCTGTTGATAAAGTATTGATCATAGATCAGGTGGTTGTGGAAAAAGATGCTGCGCTGGCATTTCTTAAGAATAGTGAGAAAGCTGTGGTAGTAAACGATGATGAAGGAAATGATATTGTCGTTGACGGAAAGTTATATATCGAGAGAGAAGGTGCTTTGCGTGGTAAAGGAAACATTCAGGTGAATAAGGGCGCTTTCCTCAATCTGAAGAATAATGGCTTTATTGGATTGCAGGTAAATAATAACGGCACGATGCGTTTTGAAGGAAGCAGGCAGATCACCGGTGTGTTTTCTGGATGCACAGTTGTAAATAATGGCACCTGTATATGGACGAATGGCGATCTGTTGATGGACAGCTCAGCCGTGTTTACCAATCATGGCCGCATGGAGATCAATACAGGAACAGATCTTTCACTGGCAAATGTAAAATCAGCCACCTCAAAGTTTATCAACAAGGGAATTATACTGAACGGAGCGAGAGCCTTTGTGGTAAATTTTAAAGTGAAAATGGAAAATTACGGAACGCTTGGTGGCGTTGGAACTTTTCTTTTCAGCGGTGGTGTCAATGCAGGCGGAGTGATCTCGCCGGGTGCATCACCGGGACATTTGACTTTAGGTCCGGGTGCAGTGAAATCTCCTTTGATCAATATAGAGATTGCCACAACAGGGGCTGTACCGGGCGTGAACTATGACAGGCTAACTGTTTATTCCTTACAGGATCTTAATGGTGCAACGATCAATGTGACTGATGCTGCAACAGATTCCGTGAACACTGAATATACGATCATTGACGCAACCACATCATTACAGCAACTACCATATCCCGAATTCAAACTGTTCGCGCCGGGAAATTTCACCTGGTCATTCAAAGGTGACCGGCTTATCCTGAAGAAGATCTTTGCAGAGGCACTTCCCGTAGTCTGGGGTGGATTTAAGGCAATTGCGAAGGGGAATAATGTTAGTCTTGAATGGAATGCTGCAATGGACAAGCGCACTGCTTATTTCGTTGTCGAACATTCCACCAATGCAACGGATTATTCACCGGTCGCAAAAGTTGATGCGCAGCATAGCGATGCGCCGGAAGCTCAATACAAGTTTGTATTTGCCAATACAGATCCTTTAAAGACAAATTACTTCCGTATCAAACAGGTGAACAGTGACGGCAGGAGCGGACACTCTGTTGCCAGAGCAGTAAAGTTTGATAAGGGAACAGTCATCGCATTGCAGACGCATGCAGATATGGATAACAATGAGATCCAATTGAACATTCAGACAGAAAATGTATGCGTATATCTTGAAGATAATTCGGGTAAACTGATCCAGCAGATCGCACTGTTGCCGGGACAACATTCCATTTATACCGATGCATTGCCTGTCGGATCGTATATGATGAAGGTGTATGTGAGAGATGTCATGGTGGAGGCAAAGCAGATTTTAAAAAGTAAAAAGTAAAAAGTAAAAAGTAAAAAGTAAAAAGTAATTTATTTTAAAAATTTCTTGTTCTTCCTTTATAA